>NZ_JAPCIM010000028.1:0-4286 GCF_025910055.1 Pantoea sp. JV6
CACGCTGGTGCTGTGCGACGCGCCGGACCAGCATCAGGCGTTTCCGGGCTATGAGACCATTGCCTATCACGTCACCCCGTCGGGCGGCGTGGTCACTGAAGAGGGCATCAGCCAGTGGTCGCTGGCGGAAAGCGTGACGCCGGGCATCTACAGCACCGACGACTACGACTTCCGCAAGCCGAACGCCTGGATGCTGCAGGCGCGGCAGAATCCGGCGTCGCCGGTGCCGGGCTCGGTGGACGTTTACGACTGGCCGGGCCATTTTGTCGACCACAGCCACGGTGAGTCCTACGCGCGCATCCGTCAGGAAGTGTGGCAGGCCGAGCACCACAGCGTCAGCGGTTCGGGCACGGCTACCGGCATCGCGCCGGGCTTTACCTTCTCGATCATCAACGCGCCGCACTTCAGCGACAACGGCGAGTATCTGGTGACCTCGGCGACCTATGACTTCGCTGAAAATTCCTACGCCAGCGGCGACACCGGCGACAGCCGTCACAACATCCAGTTCACGGTGCTGCCGTCGTCAGTGACGTACCGCACGCCGCCGGAAACTGCGTGGCCGAAAACGCACGGCCCGCAGACCGCGAAGGTGGTGGGACCCAAAGGCGAGTCGATCTGGACCGACCGCTACGGCCGGGTAAAGGTGAAGTTTCACTGGGACCGGCTGGCGAAGGGCGACGACACCAGCTCCTGCTGGGTGCGCGTCTCCAGCGCCTGGGCGGGCCAGGGATTCGGCGGGGTGCAGATTCCGCGAGTGAACGACGAAGTGGTGGTGGACTTCATCAACGGCGATCCGGATCGTCCAATCATCACAGGACGTGTTTATAACGAGGCGAGTATGCCGCCGTGGGCGCTGCCGGCGGCGGCGACGCAGATGGGGTTTTTGAGCCGGTCGAAGGATGGTAACAGCGATACTGCTAATGCGTTGCGTTTTGAAGACAAAGCAGGGCATGAGCAGATTTGGATCCACGCCGAAAAAAATATGGATACGGAAGTGGAAAGCTGTGAGACGCACCATGTCGGTGTGGATCGGCAGAAAAGCATAGGCCGTGACGAAAAGGTCACGATAAAGCGCAATCGTCAGGCCGACGTGGGTGAACATGCGGTGAGCAATACGGGCATCCAGCACGTTATTAATGTTGGCGAAGGCGAAACGGTGCTGACCATGGATAAAGACGGCAATGCGCTGCTTGAAGCCAACACCAGCATTAAATTAAAGGTGAAAGAGAATTACATCTTGATCACCCCCGACGCCATTCAAATCCAGGTGAATACGGGAAATATCCATGCTGAGAGCGAGTTGCAGGCACTGTTTAAAGGCAATAAGCTGACCACCTTAGGTACCGGTAAAGATGCTGAATTAAAGGCAAATGATACGGTAAGCATTACCGGCACGAACATCACCGACATCAAAGGCGCGGTCGTCAATATTAACAGTTAATCGCTTATTGAAAGGAACATCAGTATGGGTATGCCTGCGGCCAGAGCTTCTGTGGATAAAGCGGCTCACGATGGCCCCATTCAGTGCGGCAGTCCTGACGTTATCATTGGTGGATTTCCCGCCGCCCGAAAAGGTGATGAATTTTCGTGTAAGCAACACGGTGGCGGTATTATCATCAGCGGCTCCGGCAGCGTATTCGTTAACGGTATGGCGCTGGCCCGTCAGGGTGATAAGACGCAGTGTCATGCAGGCGGGGCGACGGCTCCCGCGAAATGTAAACCTGCGCCCCCGCAATACTGGGGAGGCTCGCTGGCGAAGAAGGCTGGTGAGGATGGGATGTTGCATGGCGAGCACTACGATGCGCGAATCTTAGGGGCGTATGCCAGCCTGAAAGACAGCACCAATGATGGTAGTTATGACACTGTGTCGACTGGGTTTTCGCTTGAAAATCTCACATTAGCGAATATGAAAAGTGACGCCCTTTTGAAAGGTGAGTTGCGGAATAAAATAGCGGATGCCAATGCAACTGGCTCACTTTACACCGGTGATAGCGGAATCTATGGCATTAATGGCAAAGCCGCAGCGGCGGGTATGCAATATGGCGCGACGGGCTCAATAGGAACAGAGAACACATTGTATGCCATCGCTACCGGCGATGTGACGCTTGGCACTGCTGATGCAAAAGCGGTTGCAGAAGTATATACCGGCAATAAAGGAAGATATGGGTTCAGCGTTGAGGGTGGCGCAGGTGCAGCGGCAGTGAAAGAGAGCGTTACGGGGAAAGTTAGCCTGTACGGTATTGTAGTAGCTGATGCTAAAGGCGGAGTACATTTAGGCGCAGTAGGTGCAGCAGGAGGTTTAACTGCCTATGCGGATGAAACCGATTACTCAGCTACAGTAAAGCTCTCAGGTAGGTTAGCTTTTATACTGGGGATAACAGGCGAAATTAATGTAAAAATTGCATTAAAACCCCTCCGCGACCTGTTTTTTGGTGAAAGGGATAGTACAGAAAAATCTGGAAGCAATGGTGGTGCAGATGGTGCTATCATCAACGGTTGCGCAACGGTTTTAGTTGGCGGTTAAATAAAGATAGGGTTGATTCTAACATGAAATTTATAGCATTTTTATTTTTCTGGATTGTAACGGTTTATTATGTCTGGAACGGAAAGGATTTTTATAATAAAAAAGAATGGGCAGGATTTGGTAAGAAGTTTGTAGGTGTGCTGGTTGGTATTGTAGTACTTGCCTTTGCGCTCAAAGGATTAGTGTTAGCTATTCCCGGATTTAGTAATGATCTTGCTGGAGATTTAATGGAAGAAATAGGCATTTCTTTTATATTTATTCTTGGCATAAAGTTTATGATTATCATGATTTGCACTTTATTTAGTGGGATTGTGGGTTTTCAAAAAAAATATAATGCTGATAATTATGCCCGAATTTCACCTGCTGCCAGTAAGTTAGTGCCTGGCATGCTCATCTTTGCAAAATGCGTGGTTTCTCTTGGCTCTATAGTCATTTATTACGGCATCTGGCTAGCGAATTAAATTAAGAAGGGAAACAGGCTATGAATTTTGAAACGGACTATACTTTTCCCCTTACGCCGGGTTTCTCTAAAGAAGAAATCGAACAACGCTTCTGGAAATGCCTTTATACATCGGCCAGAGAAGAAATGCTGCATTACTGGGTTGTGCTGCCTAAAAGCCTCAAACCTGTGGAACTGGAGCCGGTTGCCTTCCCTGATGTCGGTTTAACCAATATCGGACGCTACTTAACTACGGATGACTCACTCTATCTGGAAGTTTGGGCCGCGTATGAACGCTGCCAGTGGGAGATGAATGCGTCTGATTGGCTGTTTAAAAAACTCGCCATGATGGGCGAAAAAATCCTGCACCGCCGTCTTGTCGGTAAGGCCTCGGAAAACGGTATTTTTGCAGATGTATTGACCCTAAAAACGCACGCTTCCGGTGACGATGTGATCTCACGATACACTGTTCAAAAAGATTACAATCGGGACAGCGGCGGTGGGAACTACCTCTTATTAAAAGCGTCCTGCGCAGCACGCGACTATCCTTCGCTTGCCAATGACATCTATTTTACAGTGGTTAACTGGAATCTGCTGCACCGCAGTAACTTAGCCATGGCGGAGTTGCTGACCTCGGTAAACCTGGATGGGGAAAACACTTTTAAAATACCGTCTTCATGGCATGCCAGCGTTATTGCTGAGAACAGACTTATCGTCGATCACACGATAGGTGGTGTGAATTACGGGGTCATTAATTTTTACTTTTATTCCGGTACCGTATGCCATTCCGCAGAGGATGTTTTTGAAAAGTCGACGCTACGTTTCCGGGAGCATGAGCATTCCGTCACGCTGGCGGCAAACGAGTTGGAACCCATTCCTAATGATATTAATGCTGCGCTGGGTTCGATATCGACCTGTACAGGTGAACTCTACAGCGACGAAGAGAAAATGCGCGCCTTTTACCAGAGTTACATATTCAACTGTTCAGGCTTGTGGTGCTACGTTGAACTGGTAGGGCAGCACAGGAATGATAAAAGTTATCACTTTGAAGCGAATAAACGCTGCGTAGAAATTATTCTGGCGACACTGAATATCAACGTGAAATAATACTGATCCTGCCAATTAATCATCTTTTAGCTGGCATTCCGCCTCGTAGCAATGAGTATCATGGCACCTCTTTTTAACTCTTCATGTGATCCGCTGCAACAATAAAAGACGCTTGTCTGACCCACTGGTATTGCCCGGTCGCGGGTAATACCCGGGTTAATTCACCGATTACCATTAGTCCGGGAAATCACTATGTTTGATCGTATCACCGTCCTT
>NZ_JAPCIM010000029.1:0-3002 GCF_025910055.1 Pantoea sp. JV6
GCGATGCGTTCGAGTCTCTCAAATGCTTGCAATTCGCAGCGTTGTAAAACGCCTGTGGGTTGTGAGGTTAAGCGACTAAGCGTACACGGTGGATGCCCAGGCAGTCAGAGGCGATGAAGGACGTGCTAATCTGCGTAAAGCGACGGTAAGGTGATATGAACCGCTACAGCCGTCGATGTCCGAATGGGGAAACCCGGTGCACTCTGTGCATCATTGCAGCATGAATACATAGTGCTGCAAGGCGAACCGGGGGAACTGAAACATCTAAGTACCCCGAGGAAAAGAAATCAACCGAGATTCCCCCAGTAGCGGCGAGCGAACGGGGAGCAGCCCAGAGCCTGAATCAGTTTGTGTGTTAGTGGAAGCGTCTGGAAAGTCGCAGGGTACAGGGTGATACTCCCGTACACAAAAGCACACATGCTGTGAGCTCGATGAGTAAGGCGGGACACGTGGTATCCTGTCTGAATATGGGGGGACCATCCTCCAAGGCTAAATACTCCTGACTGACCGATAGTGAACCAGTACCGTGAGGGAAAGGCGAAAAGAACCCCGGCGAGGGGAGTGAAACAGAACCTGAAACCGTGTACGTACAAGCAGTGGGAGCCTTCTTTATGGGGGTGACTGCGTACCTTTTGTATAATGGGTCAGCGACTTATATTCTGTAGCAAGGTTAACCGTATAGGGGAGCCGCAGGGAAACCGAGTCTTAACTGGGCGTTAAGTTGCAGGGTATAGACCCGAAACCCGGTGATCTAGCCATGGGCAGGTTGAAGGTTGGGTAACACTAACTGGAGGACCGAACCGACTAATGTTGAAAAATTAGCGGATGACCTGTGGCTGGGGGTGAAAGGCCAATCAAACCGGGAGATAGCTGGTTCTCCCCGAAAGCTATTTAGGTAGCGCCTCGTGAACTCATCTTCGGGGGTAGAGCACTGTTTCGGCTAGGGGGCCATCCCGGCTTACCAACCCGATGCAAACTGCGAATACCGAAGAATGTTATCACGGGAGACACACGGCGGGTGCTAACGTCCGTCGTGAAGAGGGAAACAACCCAGACCGCCAGCTAAGGTCCCAAAGTCATGGTTAAGTGGGAAACGATGTGGGAAGGCACAGACAGCCAGGATGTTGGCTTAGAAGCAGCCATCATTTAAAGAAAGCGTAATAGCTCACTGGTCGAGTCGGCCTGCGCGGAAGATGTAACGGGGCTAAACCATGCACCGAAGCTGCGGCAGCGACGCTTAGGCGTTGTTGGGTAGGGGAGCGTTCTGTAAGCCGTCGAAGGTGTGCTGTGAGGCATGCTGGAGGTATCAGAAGTGCGAATGCTGACATAAGTAACGATAAAGCGGGTGAAAAGCCCGCTCGCCGGAAGACCAAGGGTTCCTGTTCAACGTTAATCGGAGCAGGGTGAGTCGACCCCTAAGGCGAGGCCGAAAGGCGTAGTCGATGGGAAACAGGTTAATATTCCTGTACTCGGTGTTACTGCGAAGGGGGGACGGAGAAGGCTATATCAGCCGGGCGACGGTTGTCCCGGTTTAAGCGTGTAGGCGGAGGGTCCAGGTAAATCCGGTCCCTTATTAACGCTGAGGCGTGACGACGAGGCACTACGGTGCTGAAGTGATAAATGCCCAGCTTCCAGGAAAAGCCTCTAAGCATCAGGTAACACAGAATCGTACCCCAAACCGACACAGGTGGTCAGGTAGAGAATACCAAGGCGCTTGAGAGAACTCGGGTGAAGGAACTAGGCAAAATGGTGCCGTAACTTCGGGAGAAGGCACGCTGGCGCGTAGGTGGAGGGACCTGCTCCCCGAGCCGAAGCCAGTCGAAGATACCAGCTGGCTGCAACTGTTTATTAAAAACACAGCACTGTGCAAACACGAAAGTGGACGTATACGGTGTGACGCCTGCCCGGTGCCGGAAGGTTAATTGATGGGGTTATCCGTAAGGAGAAGCTCTTGATCGAAGCCCCGGTAAACGGCGGCCGTAACTATAACGGTCCTAAGGTAGCGAAATTCCTTGTCGGGTAAGTTCCGACCTGCACGAATGGCGTAATGATGGCCAGGCTGTCTCCACCCGAGACTCAGTGAAATTGAACTCGCTGTGAAGATGCAGTGTACCCGCGGCAAGACGGAAAGACCCCGTGAACCTTTACTACAGCTTGACACTGAACATTGAGCCTTGATGTGTAGGATAGGTGGGAGGCTTTGAAGCGCGGACGCCAGTTCGCGTGGAGCCAACCTTGAAATACCACCCTTTAATGTTTGATGTTCTAACGTAGGCCCGTAATCCGGGCTGCGGACAGTGTCTGGTGGGTAGTTTGACTGGGGCGGTCTCCTCCTAAAGAGTAACGGAGGAGCACGAAGGTCAGCTAATCACGGTCGGACATCGTGAGGTTAGTGCAATGGCATAAGCTGGCTTGACTGCGAGAGTGACGGCTCGAGCAGGTGCGAAAGCAGGTCATAGTGATCCGGTGGTTCTGAATGGAAGGGCCATCGCTCAACGGATAAAAGGTACTCCGGGGATAACAGGCTGATACCGCCCAAGAGTTCATATCGACGGCGGTGTTTGGCACCTCGATGTCGGCTCATCACATCCTGGGGCTGAAGTAGGTCCCAAGGGTACGGCTGTTCGCCGTTTAAAGTGGTACGCGAGCTGGGTTTAGAACGTCGTGAGACAGTTCGGTCCCTATCTGCCGTGGGCGCTGGAGAATTGAGGGGGGTTGCTCCTAGTACGAGAGGACCGGAGTGAACGCACCACTGGTGTTCGGGTTGTCATGCCAATGGCATTGCCCGGTAGCTAAGTGCGGAAAAGATAAGTGCTGAAAGCATCTAAGCACGAAACTTGCCCCGAGATGAGTTCTCCCTGACTCCTTGAGAGTCCTGAAGGGACGTTGAAGACTACGACGTTGATAGGCCGGGTGTGTAAGCGCAGCGATGCGTTGAGCTAACCGGTACTAATGACCCGTGAGGCTTAACCTTACAACGCCAGAGGCGTTTTTGAGAGACA
>NZ_JAPCIM010000003.1:0-554489 GCF_025910055.1 Pantoea sp. JV6
GCGGCACAGGATGTGCCATCCCCGGCGGTCCGTCAGGCAGGCGAATGAAGTGAAGGAACCGCGAAGCGGCGCGAGGACCGCCAGCCCCTGCCCGGCACCAGACTGCGTTATCACCTGTCGCTTAACTGACTGACATTACCGCTGGCGGGTTTATTTTTATCACTGTTCCGTCAGCCGCATGCCGCTGCTGGCATCAAACAAATGCATTTTATCCGGATTAACGGTCACCGGCAGCGTGCCGCCAGGCACGGCATCGCTGCGGCCGGTCAGTTGCATATGCAGCGGGAAACCCTGCCAGTTCAGATGTAACAGGGTCGATTCGCCGGTGATCTCAACAATATTGACCGCCGCCGGTTGCCCGCTGGCATCAAAAATCAGATCGTGGGGTCGTACGCCAAGCGTGACCGGCTGATCGGCCTGCTGCTGTGCCGCACTGTGCCAGCGACGCGGCAACGGCAGCCACTGCTCGCCACAGCAGACGCCAGGCAGCCCATCGCGTGTCTGGAAACGGGCATCCAGCAGATTCATCGGCGGTGACCCGATAAACCGCGCCACGAAGGTGTTAACCGGGCGGTCATAAATCGCCAGCGGTGCACCCTGTTGCACAATGACCCCTTCTTTCATCACTACAATCTGATCCGCCAGCGTCATCGCCTCAACCTGATCATGGGTAACATAGACCATAGTGGTTTTGAAACGCTGATGCAGCGACTTGATCTCGGCCCGCAGCTCCATGCGTAACTGCGCATCAAGATTAGAAAGCGGCTCATCAAACAGAAACACCTGCGGATTGCGCACCATGGCGCGGCCCATCGCCACGCGCTGCCGCTGTCCACCCGACAACGCTCTTGGATAACGCTGCAGCAGCTGATCGATGCCGAGAATGCCGGCAATGCGGGCGATTTTGCTTTTTTGCTCCTCGCGCTTCACCTTTTTCACCTGCATGTGAAACGCCAGATTCTCCGCGACGGTGAGATGCGGATAGAGCGCATAGCTCTGAAACACCATGGCGATATCCCGGTCAGCAGGATCGAGATCGTTAATCTGTTTTTTATCCAGCATGATCGCCCCGTCAGAGACGGTATCCAGACCGGCAAGCAGCCGCAGCAGGGTTGATTTGCCGCAGCCGGAGGGGCCGACCAGCACAGTGAAACTGCCATCAGGAATGGTTAAATCCAGCGGGTGCAGCACGCTCTGTTTACCGTAGCGCTTCGCCACCTGTACAAGTTCAACACTGGCCATGTTCAGCGCACCTCATTTGATAGTTGGAGTTGTTGCCAGCTGGGATAGCGGCGCGGAGAGCTGCTTATCGCCTGTGATGCCACTTCAATGCCCCAGCGCAGCGCCGTGTGCGATGGCTGGTGATAGAGCAGTGCAGTAAGAAAACCGGCATTAAAACTGTCACCGGCTCCAATGGTATCTACCACCGTCACCGGCTGGGCAGCAGCATACTGCACAGAGGCGGCAGACCAGAGACGTGCGCCCTCTGCGCCACACTTAATCACACAGCCGCCGCGACCACTGAGCCGGGCTGCCAGCTGTTTACCGCTTTCATCCAGCAGTTCTGCGCCCGATAAGCCCAGCGCTTCCACCTCATTCAGCAGCAGCCAGTCACAGTCCGCTAACCAGTTGCCAATCTGTAAGCGAAGCGCATCGCTCCAGCCGGCAGGCGGCCAGCCGGTATCCACGGCGACACAGAAGCCACGCTGTTGCAGCGCGGCCAGCAGCGCCGGGTAGTGATCATAGAGTTCCAGACAGAGAAAGGTGCCGCACAGCAGGACGATGTCGCCCGGCGTCGCCTGCGACGGCAACTGGGCCAGCACATCGTCCGCGGTCAGCACGGTAATATGGCCGTGATTGCTGAGAAACGAGCGTTCGTTATCGGGATGGGTCACGCCTACCGTCAGCGAGGTTTCACAGGCATAGCGCGGCCAGTATGCAGCGCTATGAGGAAAGTGACTGGCGAGCCAGTGACTGAAGCCATCGTCGCCCTGATTGGCAATGGCCCGATGCGGCACCTGCATCGCCTCCAGCGCCAGCGCACAGTTACCTGCGGACCCGCCGGGACGTAACTCGCTGTGCTGCAGCATCACTTCCGTGCCGCGCTGCGGCCAGTCGCTGAGCGTACTCATGATTAAATCAACATTTATATTGCCCACCACATAGAGGGTGGGCGTGAGGGTAGTGACCATAATTATCCCTTACTTCCGCCGCTGGTGAGACCGCTGACCAGCGTCTTCTGCAACCAGATGGCAATAAACAGTGGCGGCACCGAAGCCAGAATGCCGATTGCCGCGATCAGCCCGTCATCGGTCGCGCGTCCTGCGGTAAAACCGGCAATGGCGACCGGCAGGGTCTGTGCCGAAATATTGCTGGTGAACAGCAGCGCGTAGAAAAACTCATCCCAGGCGAGCAGCCAGCCGAACAGCGCGGCAGCGCCCAGCACCGGCTTTGCCAGCGGCAGCGTAATGCGCAGCAGAACCTGCCAGAAGCGCAGGCCATCAAGCCGTGCTGCCTGTTCGATATCACGTGGCAGTGAGTCGAACTGGTTCTTCAGCATCCAGGTCAGAAACGGCAGGATCAGCGAACAGTAGACCATCACCAGGCCGGGACGGGTGTTGAGCAGCCCCAGTTGTTGCAGCAGAAAGTAGAGCGGCAGCACAAACGCCACGGGCGGCACCATATAGATCGCCAGAGCGCCGGAAAGCCAGGCATCACGACCACTGTAGCGTGAGAAGCTGAACGCCGCGGGTATCGCCAGCAGCAGCGAGATCGCTGTGGCCACCGTCGCTACCAGCAAACTGTTGCCCAGCGCGTGCAGAAAAACGTTGCCGGGCTGATTCGGTGCCAGCGAAATCAGCCCCTGATAGCGGCTGAAATCCCACTGACGCGGCAGCCACTCCAGCGGCACGCGGGAGAGATCGCTGGCAGAACTGACACTCATCAGAAACAGCCAGCCCATCGGGGCCAGAATGCTGACGGCGACCAGCAGCGCAGCCCCGTAACGCAGGACCCGTCGCAGTTTAGTTTTCATAAGCGGTACTCCGGCGGCGCTGATGCCATAACATCAGCAGATA
Source organism: Pantoea sp. JV6 (assembly GCF_025910055.1). Classification (NCBI taxonomy): domain Bacteria; kingdom Pseudomonadati; phylum Pseudomonadota; class Gammaproteobacteria; order Enterobacterales; family Erwiniaceae; genus Pantoea; species Pantoea sp. JV6. The sequence goes on from NZ_JAPCIM010000003.1 coordinate 3,078, forward strand.
GAGCGTGATCAGAAGGGCGCACATCAGGGTCATCAGTATCGCGTAGGCGGCACCGCTGCCGGCACGCAGATAGCTGAACGACTCCTGATAAACGAAAAAGCTCAGGGTTTTGGTGCTGTCCACCGGGCCGCCGCGCGTCATCACGTAGATGATGTCGAAGATTTTAAAGGCATCGATGGTGCGTAACACCAGCGCGACGCCGAGCGGTGCAACAATCGCCGGGAAGGTAATCGCCCGGAAACGCCGCCAGGCGGAGGCACCGTCCAGTCGTGCCGCTTCAAACAGATCCTCGGGGATCGACTGCAGCGCCGCCAGCACCAGCAGGGTGACCAGCGGATAGTTTTTCCAGATATCCGCAAACATCACCGCATTGAGCGCCGCCTCCGGCGATCCCAGCCAGCTGCGATAACCGTCAATGATACCGAGCTGGCTGAGCAGGGCATTGATACTGCCGTAATCAGGGTTGAAGTTAAGCCGCCACATCATGGCGTTGACGATGGTCGGCAGCGCCCACGGCAGAATCACCAGCACCCGCAAAACGTTGCGCCCGATGAATTTCTGATTCAGCAGCAGCGCCACCAGCACGCCGATAATCCCTTCAACGGTGACAGACACAAGGGTGAAATAGAGTGTGCGCCAGATCGACGCCCGAAAGTCGGGATCGCTAAGCGCATAGAGATAGTTTTCCAGCCCAATCCAGGCAGGCGTTTCACCACTGCCAATCAGCGCAGCATCGGTAAAGCTGAGCCAGATGGTACGCAGCAGAGGCCAGGCGGTTAACAGCAGCATCACCAGCAGCATGGGTGCCAGCAGCACCCATGCCTGACGCTGTTCGCGTTGACGCAAACTCAGCATCATAACTCCTTAACGCAGCCGGGCGGCGCTTTTATCAACCGTCGCCATCGCGTCCTGCGCCGGGGCTTTACCCAGCAACACCTGCTGTAACTGCTGTTGCAGCTGGTTCGACAGACGGGAATAGTCAGCGGTCTCCGGACGTGACAGCATCACGTTTAGCGATTTGTCCGCCGCGGCAATCAGGCTCTCCTGATCCTTTTTCACTGCTTCATCCTGATAAGAGGATTTCCAGATCGGCAGGCTGAGCTTCGCATACTGATTCTGTACCGGCTGTGAGGTCATGTACTGAATGTACTGCCACGCCTCGTTGGCATGGGTGCTGCCTTTGGTGATCCCCAGCCCCATTGAGCCGTTTACCGCCCCCACTTTTCCTGGCGCATCGCCGGGCGCAGGCATGATCCCAACGTCGCCCGCCACTTTGCTCTGCTTCGGATCGTTCGCCATGTTGTACATGTAGGTCCAGTTCAGCGCGAAAGCCGCATCGCCATTAGAAAACGATTTACGCACATCCTCTTCCAGATATTCACGCGACGCCGGGTTACTCAGGCCCTCATCGAGCGAGCTTTTCATCAGGTTAAGCGCCTTTAGTGAAGCCGGGCTGGAGAAGTTAAGTTTGCCGTTCTGATAGAACTGACCACCAAAGCCTGAAACAAGCGTGGTGTAGTCACACACCAGCGCCTCAGCCTGGGACCAGCTCCAGACCAGCGGCCAGGTGACAATCTTTTTATCCTTGATGATCTTCGCGTCATCCAGCACCTGCTGCCAGGTCTGTGGCGGCGTGGTGATGCCCGCTTTAGCCAGCATCGCTTTGTTGTAGTAAAGGTATTTGGTGTCGAGGATCCACGGCATACCCAGCGTTTTACCTTTGTAAACCACGGTGTTCATCGCGCCCGGGAAGACCTTCTCTTTATCCTCTGGCGTAATGCGTGCGCTGACATCCTGCAGCAGATCGAAACGGGCGAATTCCGCTGGCCAGATGGCATCGAACAGCACCACATCATAGCCATTGCCGCCCGCGCCACGCGCCGCCACAATCTTGTCGTGCAGCGCCTCATAAGGAACAAACTCCAGATTGACGCTGACATCCGGGTGCTGCTTCTGAAAATTTTGCGTCATCGCGCGGATATCATTTTCGCTGTAAGCCGCCTGGGTCATAAACAGGGCATTGATCTGGCTGGCCGCCGCCGCGCTGCCTGCGCTTAACATCAGTAAGGCGGCAAAACCGGCTTTTAGTTGGGGTGTGTAACGCTGTGACATGGTCTTCTCCACTGTGCAGCAACAGGCTGTCGGTTAATTAAATCAATTTGATTGATTTAATCGGGGGCGTAATTTTGGTCAGTGGGTGAACTGACCTGTCTGAATCTAAGCAAACGGCGTGCCACAGTGCCGGAGGGCATAGCAACAAAGCCGTAACAACGCTGAAACTCAGACTGCGCTTTTATGGCAAAATTGCCTATCCTGATGCGCGAGAATTGCGTGCAGCATCAAAGATATTGTTTGCCCGAATGCATTCGGAGACCAATACTGTCGGGTCCCGCTGAAATGGAAAACAACATGAAAACCTCGGGTACCAACCTTGAACATGCGCGGGCGCATAACCGACGTGTGGTGATTGAAGCCATTCGCCTGCACGGTGAACTGACCCGTGCCGAACTGGCCCGCATGACGGCACTGACGCCGCAGACCGTCTCGAATATCGTGGCGGAACTGGAGCAGGCCGAACTGCTGACCAGCCGCCAGCCGCGCCGCAGCGGGCGTGGTCAGCCCTCAATTCCGGTTACGCTCAATCCCACCAGTGCCTGGTCGATCGGCATCCATCTTGATCACCAGACGCTGCTGCTGGTTCTGGTCGATCTCAGCGGCGAAGTGCGTTTCCGCCGCCTCGTTCTGGTGCAAAAGCCCCAGCCTGCTGCCACCCTGGCGTGCATTGCCAGCGTGCTGGAGGAGATGCGCGCCTTCCTGGGTACTCAGTGGCAGAAAGTGCTGGGGATTGGCGTGGTGATGCCAGGGCCTTTTGGTGTGGAGGGCATTTCATCAGTGGGACCGACCACGCTGAACGGCTGGGAGCAGGTCGATATCGAGGCTGAACTCGCCACCATTAGCGGTCTGCCGGTGACGCTGGAAAATGATGCTACGGTCGCCGCCATCGGCGAACGCTTTCACGGCACAGCGCGCCACCTTAACTCCTTTATCTATCTCTATATCGGCACCGGCCTGGGCGCGGGGATCTTCACCGATGGTCATATCTATACCGGCCACGCTCATAATGCGGGCGAAATCGGACACATTGTGGTCGAGCCGGGCGGTCGCGACTGCTACTGCGGAAATCAGGGCTGCCTCGAGCGTTACGTCTCGCTGCAGGCCGCTTATGAATTCTGCGGTCTCGATCCAATGCGGGCGCTGCCCGAAGATCTGTTGCAGATTGAACCCGCGCGTTTTACCGCATGGATTGAGAATGTGACGACGCCGTTGCGTCAGGCGATCAATATTCTGGAGTCGGTGTTTGATGCTGAGGCGGTGATTATTGGCGGGATGATGCCTGCGCCGCTGCTGGAGCAGATGGTGCAGCGATTGCCGCCGCTTTATCAGTCGGTGCGCGGACGTTACCTTAATGATATGCGACTAAAAATTGGCATGACCGGCAGCGATACAGCCGCTCTCGGCGCCGCCGCTTTACCGATTTTCGATGAATTTAATCCGAAGTTTCAGGTGCTGATGAAGTAGGCAGGGAAAAGGCGCTGCTGCAGGCAACAGCGCCACAGACATTAACCCGGGTAGATACCGCGATCTTTACGCGCCATCAGAATACGCTCACAGGCCACGATATAGGCCGCGGTGCGCAGCGAGCAATCTTTCTCCTTCGACTTTTCCCAGACATGTACCATCGCTTCCGTCATGATCTTGTCTGAGCGACGATTGATCTCATCTTCGCTCCAGAAGAAGCTGGCCATGTCCTGAACCCACTCGAAGTAGCTGACGGTCACGCCACCGGCATTACAGACCACGTCCGGCACCACAATAATGCCGCGGGTGGCCAGCATGTCATCGGCATCCGGATAGGTCGGGCCGTTTGCGCCTTCCAGCACGATTTTGCAGCTCAGGACTTCAGCACGCTCGCGGGTAATCTGACCTTCCAGTGCCGCCGGGATCAGAATATCCATCCCTGTGGTCCAGAACGCCTCTTTATCAATGCTCTGCGCACCAGGGAAACCGGCAATCTGCTTATTGGCGATCTGCCATTCGGTCAGGGCAGCCATATTGATGCCATCGGCATTAAACAGCGTCGCGGTGTGATCCTGAATCACTACCACACGAGCACCCGCCTCATCAAACAGGCGTGCCGCTTCGCTGCCGACGTTACCGAAGCCCTGGACCGCAACGCGTGCGCCTTCAATTTCAATACCTGCACGGCGTGCCACTTCGCGTCCGGTAATAAACACGCCGCGACCGGTGGCTTTTTCACGCCCCAGTGAACCGCCCAGATGAATCGGTTTGCCCGTGACAACGCCGGTAATCGTTGTGCCGTGGTTCATGGAGTAGGTATCCATCATCCATGCCATCACTTTGCTGTTGGTCCCGACGTCTGGCGCAGGAATATCTTTTTGCGGCCCGATGATGATGCCGATCTCGCTGGTGTAACGGCGGGTCAGTCGCTCAAGTTCACCGTCGGACAGTTTGAACGGATCAACGCGGATGCCGCCCTTAGCGCCGCCATAAGGCAGGTTAACCGCCGCGCATTTGATGGTCATCCATGCGGAGAGCGCCATCACTTCATTAAGGTCTACATCCGGATGGTAGCGAATACCGCCTTTTCCTGGGCCGCGCGAAAGGTTGTGCTGAACGCGATAGCCTTCGAAATGGCGAATTGAGCCATCATCCATCTGGAGAGGAATATCAACAATCAACGCACGTTTTGGATGACGCAAAGTATCTATCCAACGTGAAAGATCGCCCAGATAGGGCGCAACCCGGTCGATTTGCTGTAAATAGGTGGACCAGGCAGATGTGCTGCTTTCAGACGCATAAGATAACTTATCCATAAAAAACCTTTCTTAATGAAGTTATTTATTGTGTGGAGCCGTGGATGGAGAGCGCATTGCATTGCGCCGACATAATCTAACACTCCTGAAACAAATAAGATGTGGCATCAGCCATGACACAACGCAGTAATGCCCTGTTTTGGGGCAGGGTAAGTGAATAGATTAGTATTGCTGGCCCCATACAGACGAATAAAGATGCGCGTGGAGTGCGTATTTTCTGCATAGGACAGGAAATATCACTATCTTTCAGATCTTTGAGGGCGTTCAAAAAGTTAAATAATTGATCGTAACCATGTTGACTTTACTGCACCAATTAAGTGCATGAGAATAAGTAATCAAAGGATTACATAAAGTAATGGATTGGACGTTAATAGCGCAGCCTAATCAGGTATTTAGAAAGGAGAGAGGGTCAGGGCTGGGGAAAGGAGAATAACGGGCCAGCGCAGTGGCTGGCCAGAATGAGTTTTACTGATGCAGAGCCTGCTCGGCTTCTTTCAGTTCCTGGCGAGCGTCAGCCAGTTTATCTTCGCGCTTCTGGATCTTGCTGGCGCTGCGGCCTTCAGCTTTCGCTTTAGCCAGTTCCTGTTCGCGTTCCTGTACCTTCAACTTTTTCTCTGCCACTTTTTCCTGACGCTGCTTTAGCAGACTGCTTTCGGTACAGTTCTGATTCACTTCGCTCAGCGCTTTTTCAAGGCCGGCAACCTGATGGGTATTATTGTGCTGGCGGGCAAAAGAGAGCTGGGTCTCAATCTCCTGCTTTTTAGCTGCACAACCGGTCAGGCCAGAGGCCGCGTGAGCAGCAGTAAAAGTGAGTGGTAACAGGAGAAGGCTGAAGGTCAGTAAGGTCTTTTTCATCTTAGTCTCGTCAATGAGTCAGGGTTGTGGCACCAGTATACGGAACCACCTTAAGAGATTCTTAACGAAAAAAATTATTTACTGGCGCGGAAAAACAGGGGTAAAGAAGGCGCTGCCTGCTGTCAGGCAGCGCTGGAGGCGTTGGATTGGGCAAATTGCAGGTTACAATCAGGTCCACTGAGCATTACCGGATGGCCATCCAGAGTCTGCTGTTCAAAATAGTCCTGCATCTGCTGGCTGATGCCGGCACCACACCACATCACATGATGCTGATGAAGGTCGGTTTTAACGGCTGGCAGCCCGGTTGCACGCGAGTCAACCTCGACATTAAAGCCCATCGCAGTAAGACGAATGGCTTCAAGCCAGATTTCGGTTTTATCAAGTACGCTCACCGCTTCCAGAAACAGAGGAATAGAAGATTCATTACGCGATGAGGCGCGCATGACTTTATCCGCCTGCTGCTGCACGGTTTGCTCAAAACGGTTGAGGCGACGTGACGCTCCCCGACGGAGATCGGCGTAAAGCCAGGCGCTCAGCGGCCGCAGCAGATTAATGACGAAATCATCACCGCTATAGTGGCTGGACATCGTGTGCATCTGGCGTGAAAGCGACAGCGGTGTGCCAAATTCCAGTTGCCAGAGCAGGTCGCCTTTGCGCGCCGCCCAGCCATAGGTGGTGACCGTCGAAGCAGCCTGCTGACCTTGCCAGATTTCGTCGAGCGTCGCGCCAGTGGCTGTTAAGCCAACCAGGGTCTGGATTTCACTGAGGTGATGATCACTCCAGCGTTCCTGATACTGCTGCGGCGTCAGTAATCCCTGCTTCATCCAGCTCTTCAGGTTAGCGGGATGGGTGCCGGTTATGGCGCAAACAGTATCGGTGGTATAAGAATGCATATCGTGCCCTCTGTAGAGGGGAAGGCCGCCGGGATTAACCGGGGATGAACCACCACTATGAACCTTATAACAGTCAATTAACAGAGGCAGAGTTAAGGCAAATCGGCGCTATGTGCCTGTGACGCTACGCTTATTCGTTGTTATTCTCCGATTAAATTTATGCTGATCAGCAGGTTAAAAGCGCTGCGATCAGGCAATAAAAATACTGTTTATTTATTCAGTAAATATTCTTTACGCAAATATACCGGGAAATCGGTACTTTTAAGCCTCTTTTAAGAGCATGCCGACTCTTATCCCACTTACATCCTCCCGCTAAATCGCTAAAATAGCGGGTTCTGATGATCAGGAGAAAGAGTGTCCAATGCGTTATCGTTTTAGTCTCGCCGTTGTAACGGTTGCTGCTGTACTGACTGGCTGTGCAAAACATGCCGCCAGCGATGCGCCAGATGAATTTGCTGCTGGCCCGACGCAGATTGATGTCTCACACATCAAGACCCGCGCAGATGATGGCTCCAGTGTATTCCTGACTGTAGATGGTAAAGACGCCGGCAGATTACCTAACGGCGAAAGCATGCTGCTGCATGTTCCGGCCGGAAAACACCAGGTCGGTGGCTATGTCCCCACTCTGTTTGGTATGGGTCGGGTGACCATTGCACCGGTAGAAGTGACCACGTCACCGGAAGATGTTAAAAAAGTGGCTTATACGGTCACACGCAACAAAGCGACCTTTGTTGAGAACAAGGACGAGCAGGGCTGAGTGGATGACGGCGGAGAGCTGCGCTCTCCGCTGGAAGGGCAGGCGCTATAAGCCCAGTTCGCTCAGTGAAGGATGGTCGTCAGGGCGTCGGCCCTGCGGCCAGTGAAACAGCCGCTGTTCTTCACTGATTTTCAGATCGTTGATGCTGGCATAACGCTGCTGCATTAAACCCTGCTCATCAAAGGCCCAGTTCTCGTTGCCATATGAGCGATACCACTGCCGTTGCTCGTCATGCCATTCATAGGCGAACCGCACCGCAATCCGGTTCTGGTCAAAACTCCACAACTCTTTAATCAGCCGATACTGCTGCTCCCGCTGCCATTTTTGCTGCAGGAAGGCGATGATTTCTGCCCGGCCGGTCAGAAAGGTATCGCGATTGCGCCATTTACTGTCCGCTGAATAGGCCAGAGCGACTCGCTCCGCATCCCGGCTGTTCCAGCCATCCTCAGCCAGCCGGACTTTTTCAATCGCCTGTGCAGCCAGGGTAAATGGCGGTAGAGGCGGACGTGTATTTTCCAACTTTCTCTCCTTAACAGCGCAGGCAAACGCATTGTCAGCATTCGTTACAGTCGTATCAGAGTTCCAGGGCGTGAATCTGGCAGACGGCACGCGCCGCTTCCTGACCTTTTTTCACGAAATGCTGAGTATAGAAGTCGATAAACTCGGCCGATGGCTGGAAATTATGCGGCGTGAGTGACACCGAGAAGACGGGCACATTGGTTGCCAGCTGTGCCTGCATCAGACCACTTACCACAGCCTGCGCGACGAAATCATGGCGATAGATGCCGCCATCCACCACCAGTGCTGCACAGACAATCGCATCGTAGTTGCCGGTCTGCGCCAGGCGTTGCGCCAGCAGCGGCATTTCAAAAGCGCCCGGAACATCCCATGTCTTAATCTCATATGAGGTACCGCGGCTTTCCAGTTCCTGTTCGAATCCTGTCAGAACCTGAGAAACGATTTCGCTGTGCCAGTTAGCTTTAATAAAGGCGACTTTCAACGGCTGCATGACTTACTCCAGTAAAAGGTGACATTCAGTGGTAACGGGCCAGATTTCGCCCCTGCACCCCGAATCAAAATAGTGAGCCCGGCAGGCCAGTAACCTGCTGACAGCCTTCACTATACTGTAATGTAAAGAGTCTGTGTCCATCATTGTGATTATATGTAAATAACTTAGCGATGGATTACCCGCTTATGCTGCCGCAAAAGCCCGCAACGCCTCCTGCAAGGCATTCAGCACGCACTCTTCAGCCCGCCAAACCGCCTCACACCCTGTTGTTTGCGTAACAGCTTCCAGTTACGTTATTGCTTAAATAAAATACTGGATATTTGAACAGGTGTTTGTATAATTAATCGACTGCCCGCCGGGTATTGGTAGCGTTAGCGAGGGGTGAACCCATGATGATTTCAACTGAAAGCCTCAAATCTCTGGAACAATCGGTCACAATGAGCAGTCGTGAACTGGCTCAGATGACCGGTATTACACACGGAGAAGTGAAGCGGTTAATCAAAAGTCTGGAGACGGCTCAGCGTCTCTCCCAGCCGCTCAGCGTGAATGAGTATGAGCGGGAAGGGGAAGTGCGTCAGGAGTACCGTCTGTGCAAGCGTGACTCGCTGCTGGCCGTGGCACGCCTGTCGCCAGGCTTCACTGCAGAAGTGCTGGATCGCTGGCAGGACCGCGAGAAGACGACCCATCTGCCTGACTTTACCAATCCGGCTGAAGCCGCTCGCGCCTGGGCTGAGCAGTTTGAACAGCGTCAGGCGGCGGAGCAGCAACTGGCTCTCTCGGCACCCAAGGCGGCGTTCTTTGATAACTTCGTTGAGGTTGATGACTCGCTGGGCTTTCGGCAGCTCTGCAAAATGCTGAAAGTGAAAGAACCGGAGTTTCGCCAGTTTCTGCTGGAGCGCAACATCATGTATCGCGCAAAAGGCACCCTGACGCCGCAGCACTACCATATGCAGGCCGGCTACTTTACGCTGCATACCGGCACGGGCGAAAATCAGCACGCTTTCTCTCAGGCACGTTTTACGTCTAAAGGGGTGAAATGGGTCGCCAGTCTGTGGGCAGGGCATCTCTCTGCTCAGCCAAAAGGCGCAGCCGCGTAACCGTTCCTGTGATCTTGCGGGCTGGCGCGGATGTATAAGTGCTGGCAGATGTGCCTGTAAAAGTGCAGATATAAAAAAAGGCCGCAACAGAGTGCGGCCTTTTTGGATCGTTAATGATCGATTATCAGGCGAATTACCAGCCTTTAATCGCATCACCCTTGTAAACTTCTTCGGCTTTGGCCGCCACCTCCGGTGACTGCAGCGCAGACTTCAGCTTCTGAATTTTATCGCTGTCTTTATTATCCTCACGTGATACCAGCGCATTGACGTAAGGCGATGAGGCACTTTCCATAAATAAGCCATCGCGGTGCGCTGATAATCCAGCCTGAGCCGAGAAATTAGTATTAATGATCGACAGGGTCACGTTGGGATCGTCTAAGGTGCGGGTCAGCTGTGGGGTGTCCACTTCAACCAGCTTCAGATTTTTTGGATTTTCGATGATATCCAGTGAGGTCGGTAAATAACCCACATCCGGTTTAAGTTTAATCAGACCCTGCGCCTGCAGCAGCAGCAGGCTGCGTCCCAGCGTGGTGGCTTCGTTAGAGATGGTGATAGTGGCACCATTCTGCAGCTCACTGATGTTCTTGATTTTGTGCGAATAGGCAGCAATCGGGAAGACGAACGTTTTACCCACTACCGCAAACTTATAGCCGCGCTCTTTAGACTGTGATTCCAGATAAGGCAGGCTCTGGAAGGCGTTAGCATCGACTTCTTTGTTATTCAGCGCTTCATTTGGCAGCACATAGTCATTGAAGTTAAGCACTTCGACATCCAGCTTGTATTTATCTTTCGCCACCTGCTTTACCACCTGCCAGATTGCTTCATCAGGCCCGGTATTAATAGCAACTTTAACTTTGTTATCGTCATCTTTTGAGCAGGCGGATAATAGTAGAACAGAACTGGCGAGTAATGCCGTAAACAGACCTTTCATTATCAGAAATCCCTCAGGTGGTTGATGGCTTCAAAGATAATACAGAACTCACAGGTTGCGTACTGACTGAGGAATATATCTTATAACCACAACGCAAATATTGAACATTAATTAATCAGTCATTCAGCCAGTCCGCTAATGGCCGGTTTTCATCCCTCTGTTCGCTGGCGGAAAATTCCTGTTAACAGGCTTATTAAAACGCAGGCGGGCATCAACACAGTTTTCTTCTAAGCTTACTTATCGGTGACTACTGGCATTCTATTGATTATTAACAGGGATTAACCATGTCGAAGCAAGATAACGAAATTAACGCGGTTGAAGTGATGCGCAGCAGCCAGGCCTGGAACGGTGACGTTCTTGAGGCCTATCCCACCGGCGAACCTGAGCTGACCGTTATGCGGCTCTCGCTACCTGCCCATACGTCATTGCCCTGGCATACCCATCCAATGCCGAATGCGGCGTTTATTCTTTCCGGCACCCTGATTGTTGAGGATAAAGAGAGCGGCGAACAGCGCACCTTCCATGCGGGTGAAGCCCTCAATGAGACGGTCAACAGTGCGCATCGCGGTTACACACTGGATGAGCCAGCCGAACTGGTGATTACCTATGCCGGTGTAAAGGGGCAGGAACTGACCGAGCCACTGCCGGGCGAGCCGGAAGAGTTTTAAACGCACTTACTTCATGACGCACCACGGTAGTGTCGCCCGCTGCCGTTTAAAAACCCTGTTCAGACTTGATTCGGATCAGTAAAGGGTGCGCCTGCACAGACCAGGATTAAACGCTCTCTGCTTCATCCACACCAATTAAAAAGGAATTTTCATGGATAAGAATGTTGCTCTGCTGCTTGCCCCAGGCTTTGAAGAAGCTGAGGCTATTATCACTCTCGACATCCTCTCACGCCTGGGCGTTCAGGTTACAACCCTGGCCTGTCAGCCCTATCGCGAAGTGAACAGTTATCATCATGTGAAGGTTGTCGCCGATGAGCTGCTGGAGGCGAATCGGGACAGGCTGTTTGATGCGGTGATTGTGCCGGGTGGTCCTGACGGCAGCAAAAATCTGGCGGCAAATGCGGCAGTGATAGATTTTATTCGCCGCCATGATGAGGCGGGCCGCCTGGTCTGCCCAATCTGCTCCGCAGCGGCCAGAGTGCTGGCGCCACAGGGTCTTTTAAGGGGGCGTCGCTATGTCAGTTCTGGGACGTCATCAGAAGGTGTCACCGATGGCATTTACGTTAATGCCTCGGTAGTGAAAGATGGCAATCTGCTGAGTGGACAGGATCTGGGCGCGGCGTTTGATTTCGCCTTCGCGATCGCTTTTATCCTGACTGGCGACGCTGATAGTGCCACCGAGCAGGCTGAACATATCAGTCACAAGCTTAAGGTGGATTTCGCTAAGCTTTAATGAGCGGTGTTTCGCGCCCTTAAAGCGAGATGCTGGCAGGGCGCAAAGTCATCCGCGACAGAAAAGGCATTTACTTCCCGCCAAATCCCGCTTCCCGCAGTACCTTTTTTGCCTGCTCCGATTCTAAAAAATCCGCCAGCCGACGCGCCTCGGGGGTAATGACTGCACAGGCGTAGCGCGCAGCAGAATTGAAAGCCGCAGGGATATCAACGACTGTCAGCCCGGCAATCTGGCTCAGGGCAGCCCGATGGCTGGCATAACCGATAAACAGATCCGCCTGATCCTCCAGGATAATCCATTCTGCCGCCAGCCTGCCTGCGGGAATGGGTGCAGAGTCGCGCCCACCCACCAGTGCCTTTGCGCGCTGGCGCACCGCTTCACCGGCTTTGCCCATCCGGGTGAAAAGGGCCTGCGCGTAGTCGCCAGAGGGATCGGCTGTGGGTGTAGAGGTTGCGATCCGCAGTGTGTCGCGGGTCAGTAGCTGATACCAGTCGTCTCCCGCCTGTAGCCGATCGCTGCGAACCGTGATGCAGAGTTTATTAGTTGTGAACGGTATGACTGCCAGCGCTCGCCCAGCGTTCAGCAATTTTTGCGGATGCTCCTCACTGGCTGAAGCAAAGAGATCGCAGGGTTCACCGGCTTCAATCCGTTCGCGAAGCAGACCGGCGGGGCCAAACCGGGTTTCAACTGGCTCAGGAAAGTACGCCATCAGCGCGGGCCAGACCGCCTTCAGGCTGCCCGCCGCCAGTACGCGCATCACTCTGTTCCCTGATAAGCGGTGCGATAGAAGCGCTGATACCACTTATTGGCCAGCTTATTCATGTCCACATCCTGAAATTTCTGCGGATAGAGTTTTTTCGCCATCCACAATTCGCCAATCCCCATCGCTTCCGGCATTGGATAACCCCATGCTTTGGCGTAGTCCGGCATCAGCCAGACGCGATGATTTTTTACCGCGTCGATAGCCTGCCACTGTGGTGAACTGTTGATTTCATTCACGACGGAGGGATAACGGTCCTGCACAAAAATCACCTGTGGATCCCAGGCGATGACCTGCTCCATCGACACGGTTTTAAATCCCTTTACGGTCGCTGCGGCGACATTGACCGCGCCCGCATGCAGCATCATCAGGCCGGTATATTTTCCTGAGCCGTAGGTGGTCAGTTCCGGGTTCGCCATATAGGCGCGAATGCGTTTCTCCGCCGGAACATCCTTCAGGCGGTCGCTGACGATTTTGCGGCCCTCATCGGTGGCCGTAATCAGCGCTTTTGCTTCTGCCGGTTTATTGATGATCTCGCCGATAAGCGTAATCCCTTCACGTAGTCCTTTGTCATAGGCCATTTCCTCGTCGCGGATAGAGGGGTTCATTTTTGCCTTTTCACCCGGCTCGTCATGACGCAGTGAGATAGCCACCACCGGAATGCCCAGCGCGGTAATGCTGTCGATCATCTCATGCGGCGCATAGTTGGTCACAAACACCACCTGCGGATGCAGCGCCACCAGTTTTTCGGGATCAACATGCGTCAGATCCCCCAGTGTCGCTTTCTGATTCAGCTCAGGAGCCAGGCGGGCATAGCTATCGCCAAGTTGCTGCTTCCAGTTCGCCATCACACCGACGATTTTATCGGTCGCGTTCATCTGCACCAGCAGGTTCAGCGTCTGATGCTGAAGCACCACAATACGATCAACACGATCAGGAATCGTGACCTGGCGGCCTGTCTGATCGGTTATCTGGCGCGATGCCTGGGAAAAGAGCGGAAGGAGTATCAGTAAACCGAGTGTGCATGCCTGCCAGAAGCGCTTCATTAACTATCCTCAAAATACGTTATGCATTGGATTATATAGCGATAAGTGATGGGCGTCACGGTCCGGGTCTGCATTCCGGCATAGATGTGAGTACGAAAAGAGACTGACTGAGGGTTCTGATATCTCTTGCCTGTCCGGCACTGATAATGTGCAACGCCCGTTACTGACTCACCATCCCGGTGCCTTCTGGATTATGCTCTCTCTATTTCTCTGATTTTACGTAAGTTAATTTCTGGCACGCCATTTGCTGAAGTCTGAACAGTAAGCAGCGTTCGACACAATTGATAGCAAATAGCTGGCTAGGGTTCCGGTTCACGCAGGTGAATGTCTGGTCCGAGAGCTGGCGACCTCTGTGAGGTTACACGGCGGGACAAAAGCCCGGGAGACAGCGGCACCAAATGGTGTCTTGCGCTGCTCCCGTTTTTTGTGCCAACCAGAGGTCAACCATGAAGAAATCACCCCTCCTGACGCTTATTCTGTCGCTGACGCTGCTGGTCAGCGCGCCATCTTTCGCCGCGGTCAAAAAAGAGTTCAATATCTGCTGGACTATCTATGCGGGCTGGATGCCCTGGGGCACCATCAGCAACGAGAAAATCATCGATAAATGGGCCAGCAAATACGGCATCAAAATTCATATCACCCAGCTCAATGACTATATCGAGTCGATCAACCAGTACACCGCGGGTCAGTTCGACGGCTGCACCATGACCAACATGGATGCCCTGACCATTCCGGCGGCGGGCGGCATTGATTCCACGGCGCTGATCACCGGCAGCTTCTCCGATGGCAATGACGGTGTGGTGCTGAAAGGCGCAAATAAAAAACTCAGCGACCTGAAAGGGATGTCTGTCTATCTTCCTGCGCTGTCGGTTTCGCACTACCTGCTGGTTCGCGGTCTGGAGAAGGCCGGTTTACAGGAAAAAGACGTTAAGGTCGTGAACACCTCCGATGCCGATATCGTCTCCGCCTTTGGTACCAGTGGCGTGCAGGCGGCGGTTGCCTGGAATCCGCAGCTTTCAGTGATCAAGAAGACCCCGCAAACCACAGAAGTATTCAGCTCTTCAGCCGTGCCGGGCGAACTGATTGACATGATGGTGGTGAATACAGAGACCTTGAAAGATAACCCCGCGCTGGGTAAGGCACTGACCGGGGCCTGGTTTGAGATGATGGCGAAAATGCAGGCCGGAGATGCGCAGGCGCTTAGCGCGATGGCTGCCGATTCCGGTACTGACCTCGCCGGATACAAGGCGCAGCTGAAAACCACCCACCTGTTCTGGACTCCAGCCGAAACCCAGACATTTGTTTCTTCCCCCGATCTGGCGAAAACCATGCAGCGCGTCGCCGCGTTCTCCTTTGATAAGGGATTACTGGGCGAGGGTGCACAAAGCGCTGACTTCATCGGTATGAGCTTCCCTGGCAACATCACCGTCGGTGATACAGCGAACATCAAACTGCGCTTTGACGACAGCTATCTGAAGATGGCCGCTGCGGGCAAGCTGTAATCACCGATCTCAGGAGTATTTGCCATGCGCCACATCAACCGCTATCCCCGGCAGGGAATGCGCCTGACGCTGATGCTATTACCTTTTGTGCTGCTGATCGCCGTCTGGTTTATCAGTTCGGCGGTGCGTCTTGAAGCCAACCCACACGACAAACTGCTGCCCGGCCTGTCACAGATGATCGCCGCCATTGATCGGATGGCCTTCACGCCGGACAAGCGCAGCGGCGAATATCTGCTGTGGGCGGATACGTGGATTAGCTTAAGCCGTCTGCTGACTGGCCTGGCGATCTCTTCACTGATTGGTCTCTGCATCGGTGTTGCTGCGGGCGTCTTCCCGATGAGTCGCGCGGCGCTGTCACCCTTTATGACCGTGGTGTCGATGATCCCACCGCTGGCGCTCCTGCCGATGCTGTTTATCGTCTTCGGGCTGGATGAGCTGTCAAAAGTGATGCTGATTGTTATCGGGATTACGCCGATGCTGGCGCGCGACCTTGAACATCGGGCGCGGGAAATCCCCGCAGAGCTGTTTATCAAAGCACAAACTCTGGGGGCGAACAGCTGGACGGTGGTGCTGCGGGTTGTGCTGCCGCAGCTCTTGTCGCGGCTGATCACCTCGCTGCGCCTGTTGCTGGGATCCGCATGGCTCTTTCTGATCTCCGCCGAAGCCATTTCCGCAACCGCCGGACTGGGCTATCGCATTTTCCTGGTTCGTCGCTATATGGCGATGGATGTGATCATTCCCTATGTCATCTGGATAACGCTGCTGGCGTGGCTGATGGATCTCGCGCTGCGTCAATTGCACAAAGCCTTTTTCCCCTGGGCGGAAGGAGGCCGGGAATGAGTTTTATCGATATCAAAAATATCTGGCAGGAGTATGGCGACCACGTGGTGCTGGAACGCATCAATCTGCAGGTCAAAGAAGGTGAATTCTGCTCGCTGGTGGGCGCGTCCGGCTGTGGTAAGTCGACGTTTTTACGCCTGCTGCTGGGGCAGGAAAGGCCGACACGGGGAACAATCACGCTGGATGGTGAACAGCTGCGCGCGGAACCCGATCGCAGCCGTGGCGTGGTGTTTCAGCGTTACTCCGTTTTCCCTCATCTCAACGTGCTGGATAACGTCGCCATTGGCCTCGAACTTCCGGCTTCACCGTTTACTGGCCGACTGTTTGGCACCCGAAAACGCCATGCCCGTGAGCAGGCAAAACAGATGCTGGAGAAAGTCGGGCTGGGCCATTCGCTCGATAAATATCCGGCGCAGCTTTCGGGCGGGATGCAGCAGCGGCTGGCGATTGCGCAGGCTTTTGTCATGCAGCCGCGCGTACTGCTGCTGGATGAGCCCTTCGGCGCGCTGGACCCCGGCATCCGCAAAGATATGCATGCGCTGCTGCTCCAGCTCTGGAGCGAAACCCGCATGACGGTGTTTATGGTCACTCACGACCTTGCCGAAGGCTTCAATCTTGGCACCCGGCTGCTGGTTTTCGACAAAGTGCGCATCGATCCTCAGGCCCCCAATGCCTGGGGCGCGCGTATCACTTACGACATCCCGCTTAATGAAACCCGGCTGTCGCAGCTGGCAACCGGCAGTAAAAACAACATTTATCCCCTCAAGGAGACCGCTCAATGACCGCACTTTTTCATTCAGCTCCGAGCCTGCGCGAAGAGCAGCTGCCTGGCGGAGGGCACACCTCGCTGATTTTGCGCAAAGGGCAGATCCTGCGCCTGACCGACATCGAGGGTGGCGCTAACGTCAGCATGATGATGCTCAATCCCCACGAGAAAAGTGAACGCCTGAATCTGCCGGATACCCTGAAAGGCCAGCATACGGCTCGCCTGACCACCGGGCACTGTTTCTACTCCGACATGGGACGCGTACTGGCCGCGATCGTGGCGGATAGCTGCGGCTGGCACGACCCGTTTGGCGGCGTACTCAACGCGGCGGAAACGCACGATAAGTATGGAGCCGGACGCTATCAGGAGCTGCGCAACGGCTTCTACCGCAACGGCACCGATAACCTGCTGGTTGAGATGGGCAAATGGGATCTGGGTCTGGAAGATCTGCTGATGGTCGTCAATTTTTTCAGCAAGGTCACGGTTGATGAGAAGGGCCGCTTCCGGTTCAGCGCGGGCAACAGCCGCGCCGGCGATTTCACTGAACTGTACGCACCCATGGACGTGCTGATGGTGCTGACCGCGCTGCCACATCCGCAGGATCCCGCCGCTGACTATCTCCCGCGACCGGTTCAGCTGAGCTGGTATCAGGCCGACGATATGCAGGCCGTCAGCGAAGCGATGGTCACGCGCGGTGAAAACCAGCGCGCGCTTCATAACACCCAACTTTTTGCCCTGTAAGGAGGCTGCGATGACCCTTATCAACTCTGATCGTCGTCCTGAAGATGCCGTCTATCGCCACGTGATACCGGCAGGCGAGCCGTGGCTGTTCGAAGTGAAAAAAGGGCAGACGCTGCGCCTGCTCGACCTCGAAGGGAATCAGGCAATTGATACCCTGTTCTATAACAGCGATAACCCGCGGGAACGCTACGATCCTCAGCGCACGCTGCGTCGTCAGGGAAACGTCTATCTGACCACCGGCAGCGTGCTCTATTCGAATCTCGGCAATCCGCTGCTGACTATCGTCGCCGACACCTGCGGTCGTCACGATACCCTGGGCGGAGCCTGCTCGCAGGAGAGCAACACCGTGCGCTATGCCCAGGATAAGCGCTACATGCACAGCTGTCGGGATAACTTTCTCTGCGCCTGCCTGCACGATGGCCGCCTTCACAAACGTGATATCGGTGCCAACATCAACTTTTTCATGAACGTTCCGGTCACGCCGGAAGGCGGTCTGACCTTTGAGGATGGGCTATCGGCGCCCGGCAAATACGTTGAGCTGGTAGCCGAATGCAATGTGATGGTGCTGATCTCCAACTGCCCGCAGCTGAATAACCCCTGTAACGGCTGGAACCCGACGCCCGCTGAAGTGCTGGTGTGGAACTGAGTCAGCGTTGCCATGGCGACAAGCGGGACTGAGTTTCTCAGCCTTGTGCGTCAGACCTCTCAACACACCACCGGCGCACGCCTGTTACGTGCCGGTCAGCCCCGGGGACGGCCCCAGGGAATATCGAATTTTGCGGGACGACCCGCATCCCTGAGAGTTCGCTTATGTTTGATACCTTACTGATTGCTAATCGCGGTGCTATCGCCTGTCGCATCCTGCGCACGCTAAGTGCCATGCAGGTGAAAGGGGTCGCCGTTTACTCCGAAGCCGATCTGAGCAGTTTACATATCCGCGAGGCGGATGTGGCGCTAAGTCTTGGCGAAGGCCCGGCCGCACAAACCTATCTGGTAACGGAAAAGATCATCGCCGCCGCGCAGCAGAGCGGAGCGAAAGCGATTCATCCTGGCTACGGTTTCCTTTCGGAAAACGCCGCCTTTGCTGAGGCGTGCGAGGCTGCTGGTCTGATTTTTGTCGGCCCCACACCGCAGCAGTTGCGGACTTTTGGCCTGAAACACACGGCCCGCGCGCTGGCGGAAGCCGAAGGGGTGCCGTTGCTGGAAGGCAGTGAACTGCTGGCAGATATCAGTGAAGCCCGCCGCGCCGCAGAGAGGGTCGGCTATCCGGTAATGCTCAAAAGCACCGCGGGCGGTGGTGGCATCGGTATGCGCGTCTGTCGTGATGCGAATGCGCTGTCAGAGGCGTTTGAAACGGTCCAGCGCCTCGGCCAGAACAACTTCAGCGATGCCGGGGTATTTCTCGAAAAATATATCGAACGCGCCCGTCATCTTGAAGTGCAGATTTTCGGTGACGGCAAGGGCGAGGTAATCGCGCTGGGCGTACGCGACTGCTCGGTACAGCGGCGTAACCAGAAAGTGGTCGAAGAGACGCCAGCGCCGAATCTGCCAGCAGGTATGGCGGAGGCTTTATGCGCGGCGGCTATCGCGCTGGGAAAAGCGGTGAACTATCGCAGCGCCGGAACGGTTGAGTTTGTCTATGACAGCGGGGCGCAGCAGTTCTATTTTCTTGAAGTGAATACCCGGCTGCAGGTTGAACATGGCGTCACGGAGCAGGTGTGGGGCGTTGACCTGGTGCAGTGGATGATTGAGCTGGCAGCAGGCGATCTTCCTCCGCTTCATGCGTTAGCCGCCGCGCTGAATCCTCAGGGCCATGCCGTGCAGGCGCGAATTTATGCGGAAGATCCGGGGCGTCAGTTCCAGCCTTCGCCAGGGCTGTTAACCCAGGCCCTCTTTCCGGCAGCCGACGGTAAAACCCTGCGTATTGACCGCTGGGTGGAAGCGGGGTGCGAAGTCCCGCCATTCTTCGACCCGATGCTGGCAAAAGTTATCACCTGGCGCCCCACTCGCGAGGAAGCCATCGCCACCCTGGCACAGGCGCTGGCGGAGACACGTTTCTATGGCGTAGAAACCAATCGCCTCTATCTGTTGCAGATTCTGGCCTTCTCGCCTTTTACGGCTGGCGAACCCTGGACCCGCTGCCTGGAGCAGCTCGCCTATCAGGCGGCAACGGTTGAAGTGGTGAGTGCCGGAACCCAGACCAGCGTTCAGGACTATCCCGGACGTCTGGGATACTGGGCGGTGGGCGTGCCGCCGTCGGGGCCGATGGACGATCGCGCACTGCGTCTGGGCAACCGTCTGCTGGGCAATGAGGAGGGTGACGCCGCGCTGGAAATCACCCTGAATGGACCCACCCTGAAATTCAACACTGAGATTCAGGCGGTGATCTCTGGCGCGCCGCTCACTGTCACACTGGATGGCGTCGGACAGTCAATGAATTCTGTTTTTACCATTCCGGCCGGGGCAACGCTGAAGCTGGGCGCGATAAGTGGCGCAGGCGTCAGAAGTTATCTCTGTCTGAGCGGCGGCATTCAGGTGCCGGACTATTTAGGCAGCAAAAGCACCTTCACCCTTGGTCAGTTTGGCGGACATGCCGGACGGGCACTGCGTAGCGGTGACGTGCTGCATCTCGCTCCGCGTTCTGCGAGCGCAACCGGAACGGAACTGCCCGTCGGACTGCACACAGAGCTTGCTACGGTGCGCACGCTGCGCGTCATTTATGGTCCGCACGGTGCGCCTGAGTTTTTTGCGCCGGAGTATATCGAGACGTTTTTTGCCACAGCATGGGAAGTGCATTTTAACTCCAGCCGCACCGGCGTTCGCCTGATCGGGCCAAAGCCAATCTGGACCCGCGATAGCGGTGGTGAAGCAGGGCTGCATCCCTCAAACATCCATGACAACCCGTACGCGATCGGCGCGGTCGATTTTACCGGTGATATGCCGGTGATTCTGGGGCCGGATGGCCCGAGCCTTGGCGGGTTCGTCTGCCCGGTGACGGTAATCGAGGCGGACCTCTGGCAACTGGGACAGCTCAAAGCCGGTGACAAAGTGCAGTTTGTCGCGGTGGATATTCCTACCGCCCGCCGACTGGCAGAGGGCCGACGCACCGAGCTGACCATGCTCCAGCCACAGGAAACAGACTGGGAGCCTGCACCGCTGATTTCGCCCATCGTGATGACCTGCAGCGCAGCGGATAAACGCCTGGTGGCGCGCCTCTCTGGCGATACGCATCTGCTGCTGGAGGCTGGCGAGCCGGAACTGGATCTGGTGTTACGTTTTCGCATTCATGCGTTGATGCAGGCGCTGGAAGCGCAATCCCGCAACGGCATTATTGATATCACGCCGGGGATCCGCTCGCTGCAAATCCACTTTCAGCCGGAGACGCTGACGCCCGACGTGCTGCTGATGTGGGTGCGCGGTGAGTGGGAGAAGGTCTGCATGAGTGATGACCTTCAGGTTCCCACACGCGTGGTGCACCTGCCGCTCTCCTGGGACGATCCGGCCTGTCAGAAGGCCATCGAAAAATATATGACCATCGTGCGGCAGGATGCGCCGTGGTGCCCGAGTAATCTGGAATTTATCCGCCGTATAAACGATCTGCCGGATGAGCAGGCTGTCTGGAACACGGTCTTTGAAGCCAGCTATCTGGTGATGGGGCTGGGCGATGTCTACCTCGGCGCGCCGGTCGCCACGCCGCTGGATCCCCGTCATCGGCTGGTGACGACAAAATATAACCCGGCCCGCACCTGGACGGCGGAAAACTCGGTTGGCATCGGCGGTGCCTATCTGTGTGTGTATGGCATGGAGGGGCCAGGCGGCTATCAGTTTGTCGGCCGCACGCTGCAGATGTGGAACCGGTATCATGAAGTCGCCGATTTTGGCGGTAAACCCTGGCTGCTGCGCTTTTTCGATCAAATCCGTTTTTATCCGGTCCCGGCCAGTGAGCTGTTGCAGATTCGCCGCGATTTTCCCCTCGGTCGCTATCCGCTGCGCATCGAGCACAGCACGCTGCGGCTGGCGGAATATCAGGATTTCCTCGCCCGTGAAGCGGAGAGTATCGGTCGGTTTCGCGATCACCAGCAAGCCGCGTTCAATGCGGAACGTGACCGCTGGATCGCCAGCGGACAGGCCCATTTTGACAGTCAGGAAAGTGTGGCCGATGAAGGCGGCGACGCGCCGCTGCAGCCAGGCGAGCAGGGGGTTGAAAGCCCGGTTTCAGGCAATTTATGGCAGGTGCAGGCGACGGCGGGCAGCCGGGTGCGGGAAGGCGATATTCTGGTGGTGCTGGAGTCGATGAAGATGGAAATCCCGCTTCTGGCGCCGTGCGACGGCATTGTTCAGCAGGTCAGCGTGCAGCCAGGCAGCGCTGTACGTGCAGGGCAACGCGTGGCGGTGATTGTTGAGGATAATGCGGAAGGATGATGACACCTGGTCACCTGGTGGCGCAGTGATAATCTGATCCTGTGCCCGCTGATGGTTCCAGACTGGCGGGCGCAGGCGAGTCCGATCACGGCGAAGGGCTATCCGCCGCTCGCGCCCAGTTGGCTTAACCAGCTGATCATCGCCTCACTGCCTGGCTGGCTCAGGGTGCGTTGCGGCCAGACAAGGTAATAGGGTTTGCTCAGCGGCAGGCAAAGATCATCCACTACCACCAGATCGCCCCGCGCCAGTTCCGCCGCGATAAGGCGTCGCTGCCCCAGCAGCACACCAGCTCCCGCGACGGCCGCATCAATCGCCAGCGAGGTCAGATTAAAGCTGAATGCGGGCTGCGGCAGAGGTTCGTCCATGCCTTTAGCCTGAAACCAGCTTCGCCAGTCCGGCAGAAAGCGGCCTTCATTACCCCAGTCGAGGTGGATCAGCGGCGCCTGGCTTAAGATCGTTTCCGGCGTAAAGCGATGTAACAGAGCAGGACTGGCCACCGGCAGTACGTCATCATGAAACAACTTCAGCTTATCTGACTGCGGGTAACGATCCTCACCAAAGCAGATCACAAAATCGGCGGGCATCGCGGTGAAATCGACCTGAGAATGCGTACCGTGTAACGAGAGATCGATATTCGGGCAATGGTCGCGCCAGCTCGCCAGCTGGGGCAACAGCCATTTGGACGCCAGCGCCGGTAATGTGTAAACGGTGAGTTTTGGCGCGCTGGCCGCATGGCGGATGTTTTGCTGACCGAGATGCAGAATATCAAACGCCTCAGTGACATAGCGCAGATACTCTTTGCCGGTTTCGGTCAGCATCACGCCGCTCTGCGTACGTAAAAACAGGGCGCTGCCGAGTTGCTCCTCCAGCTGGCGAATCTGCTGACTGACTGCCGCGGGGGTTAAGGCCAGTTGAGCGGCCGCTTTTGCAAGGCTGCCCAGTTCGGCAGCCACTTTAAATGACTGTATGACGCTGATCTTTGGCAACCTTGGCAATTGGGCAGGCATTAACTCTTCCTTATCAGGGCATTAAGTTTTTATCGTTACGCAGCGTTGCAGGCGACCGGTAGAGTAACATCACACCTGCTCATCATGAGAATTGTTGCTATGTCTGGTTCCCTTGTCCGTCTCGATCTTCATCCACTGGCCGATCATGGCTGGCGTCAACGTTGTCGTGAGCAGTTAAACCAGTCCGGCGCGCTGGTACTGCGGCAGTTTTTAAAACCACACGCTTTAGAGGCGATCATCGAAGAGGGCAATGCACAACGTCACCAGGCTTATCACACCCGCAGCATGCACAATGTCTATCTGATGAAACCTGATGACGCTTTCAGTGCTGAGCATCCGCGTAACAGGGATGTGATCAGCACCAAAGGCTGCATCACTGATGATGTTATCGCTGCCGACTCGCCGCTGCGTCAGCTTTATAATGATGAGCTGTTCAAACATTTCCTGTGCGATGTACTGGGTGAAAAAGCGCTCTATCCCTATGCTGACCCGCTTTCCTCGATCAACCTGCACTATGCATCACACGGTCAGGAGCTGGGCTGGCACTTCGACAACTCCTCATTTGCCATCACCTTACTGGTACAGAAACCGCTGGCGGGCGGCGTGTTTCAGTATGTAAAAGATCTGCGGGATGCTGATGCCGGTGAGATGAACTTTGCCGGTGTCGACGCAGTGCTGGAAGAACGCCAGACCGTTGACGCGCTGGAGATAGATGCCGGGGATCTGGTGCTGTTTCGTGGCCGTAATTCCCTGCACCGTGTGACCCCAACTGAAGGCGAGGTCACCCGTATGCTGGCCGTGCTGGCTTACAATACGCAGCCGGATATTGCGTTGTCAGAAACCGCGCGTATGACCTTTTACGGCAGACTATGACATCATGGCGTGTCTGCAAGGGCACGCCAGCCGCGCAGAAAGATTTGCTGCGTGCGGAAAGCCACCAATGCACGCCAGTCCGCATCTTCTGGCCAGAACCCCTCGACCAGTTGCTGCTTTATCACATGGCCGCCCTCACTGGCAGGGTCGCCATAGAGGTGCAGCCAGTGATCTTCACGCACCAGCTGATGCATATCCTGACCCTCGTAAGTCCCGCATTCCACCACCAGAGGCAAAATCCGGGTGTCAGCCAGCGACGTCAGCAGATAGTGCGACAGATAGCCGGTTGCCGTTGCTGTAATTCCAGTTACACTGTCACGTCCGGCACCAGTAAACAATAAGGTCAGCCACTCACCGTAAATGACTTTGCCCCAGTCATGCGCCGGATAACGCTGCTCCGCAATAGAGAGCAGCATCGGATGCCCCCATGCGCCAGCCCCGGTATGAAGGTCAAAGCTGATGATGGTTTTCGCTACAGAGAGATGCTGGTCAACGATCGCCGCCATCGTAAGGTGTGACCAGCAGGGCTTCTCACCGCCGAAAAAAAAGCCGTCAGCAAAACTATACTGTCCGGCTTCTGTGACACGTTTAACCGCCTGCCAGCCTGCGCCCTCGAGTGCGTCGGCCAGTTGCCGATCGGCGCTTGCACGGTCGCCATGATAAAAACCGTGCCACTGTGCATAATCCGGGTTAGCAGGAGGTGGCTGACTGAAATCGATAAAGTTACGGTTCAGATCAATATTGTCTTCGTTCACGCGCCGTAAATGCGCCGCGCCCCATGGATTGAGCAGATGAATCAGCAACAGCGCGGTATCAGCGGGCAAGGCTTTTTCATCCAGCGTCTCGAGCCAGGCTATCTGGCAATCGGAACCATAATAGCCTTCAACGCCGTGAGTGCCGGAAACGACCAGCATCAGACGTGATGCGCTGGCCGGTCCTATCCGTGCCACGTCTGTATACAGAGCTTCTCCCAGAGGACCAGGCAGAGGATGCGGATAAGAGGTCGTCTCAGCACCTTTGCTCTGCGCCGCTGCCATAAAGCGCGCGCGCTGAACGTGGTATTCGGGCAATGCCATAGTCTTCATATTCCTGCGATTCTTCACGTTGAGCGGCTCAGGGATAAACATTGAATTTAAAATATTTTTTGGTGAGCTGGTCATAAGTCCCGTTTTTATGAATCTCCGCCAGTGCCGCATTAATCATCTTCAGGTTTGCCTCATCTCCTTTGCGTAGCGCGATACCCACGCCATCACCAAAAATCACTTTATCCACCAGGGTCCCTTTGATGGCGTACGGCTTGCCTTCGGCTGAGGTCAGGAATCCCTGTTCAGCAGAGACCGCATTGGCCAGGCTGCCATCAAGACGCCCGGCGACCAGATCCGGATAAACTTCCATCTGGTTAGGATAGGAGATGACTTTAACGCCCTCCGGCTCCCATTTGGTTTTGGCATAGGTTTCCTGGATGGTGCCCTGTGCCACACCGATCGTCTTACCGCGCAATGAGGCAACATCGGTCGTCAGCGTGCTGGCAGCCGGTGCCAGTAAAGCACTGGGCGTGTTGTACAACATATCGCTGAAAGCCACCTGCTGACGACGCTTATCGGTCATCGACATCGCTGACAGGATGGCATCAAATTTCTTTGCCTGAAGGGCAGGGATGCTGCTATCAAAACCCATTTGCACCCACTGGCACTTCACCTTTGCTTGAGCGCAGATGGCATTGCCCAGATCAACATCAAAGCCCTGCAATGATCCATCAGCCGCCTTGAATTCAAACGGCGGGAATGTAGGGTCAACGCCAAAGCGCAGGGTCTGCTGCGCCAGTGCCGCGTGACTAACTGTTGTGAGCGAAAACAGTAATGCGAGGGATAAGCTCTTTTTCATGTTTTAATTCCCGGATGCAAATGAATTTAAGCGCGACATTCAAATTTAATAACATGCGACCTGTTTTCCTGCCAGCGAATAAAACGCAATCATCCAGATTAAAATCTTATGTTATTAAGTGACTGTGCGAATTATTTATACGGCGTTAATTTTTACTTAATACTGTGCATCAAATGACTGAGCCATACCAGGGTATGGCGCAGGTCCGGGCCTGAAGCCGCAGGCGCTGGGGATGGGATAACAAGACAAGCCCCAGCGCCAGTTTTACAGGTTATCGCGCAGCAGTGATTTATCAGGACAGGGAATTAAGTAATGCGCCTGCGTTAAACTCAATTGTCATTAGCCAGACAGTAAATATTTACCTTCCCGCGCTGCTTAAAATAAAGTTTATGGGGTTTAAATCAGTTCAGATAAATTAACGCTTAGCCCATCAGAATAATGTGATGGATGCGCTTATTTTCTGCTGGAGTGCGCCAAACGTTCATGCAGGAAATCTATAAACGCGCGTACTTTTTCTGGCACATGACGAGTATTAGGGTAGAGCGCGTAAATTCCCTGACGGGGGAATTGATGATCGGGCAGTAGCCGTACTAATCCACCTTTTTCAATCTCATCCTGTACCAGCCAGGCGGGGAGAATCGCCACGCCAGCACCGGCTAAAGCAAAAGCGAGCAAAGAAGAGGCACTGTCAGCCGTGATCATGGCAGGCTGAAATGCGCTCATCAGCACAGACTCGCCTTCGGGCGTGATCACCTGCCAGCTGAGTGGCGTCGATAAACGGCTATGCGCAATCCATTTTGCTGACGCGAGATGTGAAAGATCCCGGATAGACGCTTCATTCAGGCTGTTGAGATAACAAGGTGCAGCGACCGCCAGGATATCAAACTGATCGATAAGGCGGGCGTGATGACTGGAATCGACAAGATGGTCAAGTCGTATCGCCGTGAGAGATACAGCGGTGGTGAGGCGACGGCTTTATTGATCGCGAAAATCCCGCACCAGAGGCCGTCATACAGGGGCTTCAGCAGGTTGTCTGAAGCGCCCGAATAAGGTTAGCTTAGAGCTTTAGCCTCTACGTTACCTCCTTACCTTAAGTGCGCATAATCTATCTTATGTTAAATAACATATCGCACATGTACTTCATTACCCTTTACCACCTTCGGCCTGCCGCCGATATTTTTGCGACAGGCGACCAAATACCTCTTCCGCGTTTTTGCTTTCGCCGCTGTTTATACCTGCGCTGACCGCTGTTTGCAGAGCATCAAGTTTCATCTGCTGCTCCCGTTCTTCCAGTGCCCTGAGGCCCGCACGGATCACTTCACTGGTGTTGTTATATCGCCCGCTTTCAATCTGTTCGCGGATGAACGCTTCGAAATAAGGACTGAGTGCTACGCTGGTTGGCATGATTCCTCTCCCACTGAATTACTATCAGTTATTAACTGTTAGTATTTCAGAGTTACTCTTCTCTATCAACTTTCGGCTTAACACCCTTCCACAGGTTTGCCGGATGTTTACCTGCGTGTAACTTTGCGTTGACCAACCCCGCGACCTTATAGCATCGCCAGTATCCTGCGCAGATCTTTGCCTCTTTCCCGCATTTGTGTTGTCATCCCGTGACGGAACGCTGACCTGTAAACTAAAAACCCCAACAATTTAGCTGGGGTTATAAAGGGTCGTTACTCTTTCGCTATCGGCGTCTCGCTCACATCAATCTTCGTTTCGCCCTGAATGCCCTTAATGCGTTTCTCAACGTCATTAACCTGCTCGCTGCTGTGCAGCAAGGTGTAAGTCAGATCAAATGCCGTACTGGCACCCGGTTGCAGCTGCTTCACACGTTTTTGTTCACGTTCAATGGTGACCGGATAGGCGTAACTGGTACCAGGTTCGATACCGGTCACGTAGCCCTGTTTCAGGGTGTCGGTATTTTTCCATAAGGTCAGCATCGGGAGCTGACGTGTATCGTACTGAATGGATGCGCCGCTGTTGCCCGCTTTATTTATCACCGCAGCGACGGTCTGATGATTGCTGTCTGAAAGCGGCTTGATGTTGAACACCATCTCATCGAAGTCTTTGGTCGGACCTTTATAGGTCTGCCACTCTTTTAACCCGGCTTTCGCGTAGTCATTGAATGGGCTGATGCCGGACATCGGCGCCAGGAAGCGTGCGCCCTCTTCCAGAATAGGTTTGCCGAAATTGCTGTGATAGATGATCTGGTAATCGTGCGGATAGTCGGCATGGTTGGTTAACACATCATGCAGGCTGAAACTGTTGCTGCCTGGCACGTAACGCAGTTCGGTCATGGTCTGCAAATCAGCTTTCTTAAAGGTGCTCTCTTTAATCAGGCCGCGAATACGGATTTCGTGTGGTGCCGCATCTGCCACTTCAACTTCCAGCTGAGAAACCGGCGTATTCCCTGCTTTACCGTGCAGCGTATAGATTCGGCCTTCATCGGTGACCGGATGGCCGGTCCATTCGTAGCCGCAGCGCACCATCATCTCGTTGAAACCGTCCAGCCAGCCCAGACCGTTGCGGCTCTCAAGATTGATGTAGGCAGGATTGACGACCTCTTTAACTGGTGAATCCCAGCCCATACGGGTGCCAAAGCCTTCAACACGCAGTAAGTTCATGCCACGTGTCGGGCTTAGCGTAATCGTCAGGCCATCCTCACTGCGGATCGTCAGAATTTTACTGCCTTCCTGCTTGCCGCCATGCAGGACTTTCTGTTCGATGCTGAACGGTTTGCCCTGAGACTTCAGCTCACTGCTGGAAATCTTCCAGTTTCCCTGCTCGGTGCCTTGTTCAGCACTCGTCAGCACCCAGGTTTTCGCCGCTGCAGAGCCTGAAACCAGCACTGCCAGTACCGTTAACGCCAGTTTAATCTTCATCCTTCACCCCATTGGCTGAATCGTTTTTTCATTCCGTAAGGGAAATTTACTTAATGGGACTGAAGATAAACGTGATGATGCTCACCTGTTGGGAAAAGGCAGCGACTCAGACCTATTATTGTGGGCCAAATCACAGTGATTACAGGCCAGAGAGGAATAACTACAGCGAATCAGGTGAAGTTTGCTGACATTAGCTTTATTCGATTCAGCTCAAAAAGAGGGATCTGATAAAAGATGGCGGATGAAGCGCTATTTAAAAAATAATTTAAAAAAA
This sequence comes from Pantoea sp. JV6, assembly GCF_025910055.1. Lineage (NCBI taxonomy): Bacteria > Pseudomonadati > Pseudomonadota > Gammaproteobacteria > Enterobacterales > Erwiniaceae > Pantoea > Pantoea sp. JV6. The sequence goes on from NZ_JAPCIM010000003.1 coordinate 31,916, forward strand.
ATCTTCAAACGCGCAACTTTTTCCATTTTTAAACGAACCTGTTATCAGGGACGTCAGACAACTCCGTCTGTTCGTCAATGGAGAGAGTAAAGCCAATGAAAAACACCCTGAAAACCCTGACCGTCGCTACACTGCTGGCACTGAGTGTTCCGGCAACATCTGCTTTTGCAGCGTTACAGGTCGGTGAAAAAGCGCCGGACTTTAAACTGGAAGCCGCGCTGGCCGGTAAATCGACCACCTTCTCATTGCAACAGGCGCTGCAGAAAGGCCCGGTTGTCCTCTACTTCTTCCCTGCTGCTTTCAGTGCAGGCTGTACGCTGGAAGCACACGATTTTGCTGAAGCGACCGATGAATTTAAAAAGCAGGGTGCGACCGTCATTGGCGTGACGGCGGGCAATACCGATCAGATTGCGAAATTCTCGCAGCTTGAATGCCGTGACAAATTCACCGTCGCAGCCGATCCCGGTGCCAAAGTGGCGGCAGAATATAAGAGCACCATGGAGATGAAAGGTCAGAAACTCTCAGACCGTACCTCTTACGTGATTGCGCCCGATGGCAAAATCCTGCTGAGCTTCACCGATAAAAATCCTGATACGCATATCCAGAAAGCGATGGATGCCGTTAAAAAATACCGTCAGGCCAATCCGGCATAACTTCATCTTCAGAGCAGGTACATCATGCTGACTGCGATTGCAGCCGCCTTCCTGGGCGGCATTATTCTGAACCTCATGCCCTGCGTGTTTCCGGTGATCTCGCTGAAAGCACTGAGCCTGATCCGCCATCACGAATCACCTTCCCACGCCAGAGCCGAAGGCCTGGCCTTTCTGCTGGGCGTAGTCGTGACGATGGTCGCTCTGACCGCAGTTCTGTTGCTGGCCAGGGCGGGCGGTGCATCGGTGGGCTGGGGATTCCAGCTGCAATCGCCGCTGGTCATCGCCGCGCTGATTCTGGTGATGCTTGGGTCGGCACTGAACCTGCTCGGTCTGTTTGAAGTAGGATTATCGGTACAGCGGGTTGGCGAAGTGGGAGGCGATCGCGGTGGTTTAGTCGGTTCAGCACTGACTGGCGCGCTGGCCATCATTGTCGCGACGCCCTGCAGCGCGCCCTTTATGGCCAGCGCGGTAGGCTATGCGCTTACCCAGCCTCCGCTGATCAGTCTGGTGATCTTTATTTCACTGGCGCTGGGCTTTGCTGCGCCCTTCACTCTCATCTCATTCTTCCCGGTGCTGGCGCGGATTTTGCCAAAGCCGGGTGCCTGGATGATCACATTAAAGCAGGGGCTGGCGTTTCCCATGCTGGGCGCGGTGGGCTGGCTGATCTGGGTACTTGAACGTCAGGCGGGATCGGCGGCGCTGGCTGCCATTCTGGCCTGCTGTTTACTGTTTAGTTTCGCCGCCTGGCTGTATGGCATGGCGCAGAAACGCCGTATGATGGGACAGCGTCATTGGGTGCTGCACGTGGCGACCGCATTCTTCCTGGCGCTGGTCGTAGTGCCGTTACTGAACCTGAACAGGTTTGCCGAGGCTCCGGCTGAAACGGCAACCGCCTCACAGGCTGCCGCCGCTGTGGCGTGGTCGCCCCAGAACGTTGATGCCATCAAAGGTCAGGGCAAGCCAATACTGGTGAACTTTACCGCATCATGGTGTATTACCTGCCAGGTTAACGATCGTACTTCGCTTTCGACGCAGGCGGTAAAAGCGGCGATGGCGCGAACCAACACCATTTATATGGTCGCGGATTCCACCAAATACAATCCCGATGTTGAACAGGCGCTGAGCGATTTCGGGCGCGGTGGATTACCCCTCTACGTGGTCTATCCGGCTGACGGCGGTAAACCTGAGGTGCTGCCACAGGTGCTGACGCCTGGCATTGTGATTTCAGCGCTGAATCAGGCAACAGAAAAAGGAAATAAATCCTGAGATTACTGATGAAACAATTGCCTGGCGCGTGGTCAGGGCGCGGCGACAGCGTGCTGAACTGCTGATGATCGATGCCAGAAACTGATCAACGCGCACAGCAGTGGCCAGCATTAATGGCCCGGGCGCAGGCGGGTGACAGAGCTGCCTATAACCAGTTACTGAAAGCGATGGTTCCGGCCATCCGGGCATTGGTATGCAAAAAAATCCGTGATGAGGGACTGGTTGAGGATGTCATTCAGGAGACGCTGCTGGCGATTCATCGGGTGCGGCATACTTACGATCCGCAGCGTCCGATACTCCCCTGGGTTGCTGCCATCGCCTCTGCCCGGGCCATTGATGCGCTGCGCCATCGCGGCCGTCGCCAGGAAGTACAGGATGAGGAAGAGCTGCAACGACAACCCGCTGCAAGTGCAGAGTCCTCAGCCGATACGGATATCCTCTCCGGTTATCTGGATAACCTTCCGCTGCGCCAGCGGGAGATCGTCGAATCCGTGCATCTGCGCGAGCAGAGCCTGGCGCAGGCAGCAGCTGAAACCAATCAGTCACTCTCTGCGGTTAAATCTCTGTTGCATCGCGCAATGGTCAACCTTCGTAAATATGGACGGGGTCATCATGAGAAATCATGACCAGTTAATTAATCAGCTCAGCGCGTCTGCCCAGCCGGTGCAACGCGTCTGGCCCACCGCCTGGCGCGTCGCGGGCTGGATTGCGCTTGCCCTGCCCTGTGGCGCGCTGACCAGCTGGGCTTTTCACAGCCGTTTCACTGACTGGTCGCAGCCTGGCGCGTTTTTTGCGCTGGTTGCCCTGCTGCTGTCACTTATCATCGCGGGCAGCACGCTGGCGGCAGCCTTTACGCTGAGTATTGCAGGCAGAAAACCCATCAGCCTGCGCTGGCCGCTGCTGATGGCGATGATGTGGCTGGTGCTGAATCTGATCAATATGTCATCTTCAGCACCGCCATCGAGCGCGAACCGGTTGGGTGAAGGGATGCACTGCTATCTGTTTATGCTGTCGGCCAGTGTCCCGATGATGCTGATGTCCGTGTTCGCCCTGCAGCGCACCCGATCCCTCTATCCGGCGCGCAGTCTGGCGCTGAGCGGCTGCGGCAGTGCGTTTACCTCATCGATGCTGCTGTCGTTGTGCCACGATACCCATCTGCACGCCATCGATTTTTCTATGCATCTGGCTGCGGGCATCACCATCGTGGCGCTGACGGTGCTGGCAGGCCGCCGCTTGGTCAGGCTGGGAGAGTAATGGCACGCCGCTTCCGTTCCTCCTGAAGATGACTCCGCGCCCCGTTCAATGAAATTCTGTCAGGAGCGCGGATTGGGTAATTTTATGCATTCTCCCCCGCGCGGCTACGGCCCAGATCCAGGGTCAGAGAGACCGCACCGACAACCAGCATCAGCGCCATAATCAGTGAAAACGAGAAAGCGAGATGTGTGTAATGCGCCACGTAGCCAATCACGGCTGGCCCGCTCAGGACCCCCAGATAGCCCAGAGTAGTAATGGCAGGCACGGCGACCGCCTGCGGCATCACCGTCTGACGTCCGGCGGCGGAGAACATTACCGGCACGATATTGGCGCAGCCTGCGCCGACCAGGGTGTAGCCCAGCAACGCCATCGGCCAGGAGGCGATAAAGGTCACCATCGCCATGCCAGCGGCGGCAATCAGTGCGCCGCCCAGCACAACCGGTAAACGTCCCAGCGATGAGATAATCCGATCCCCGGTCAGACGCGCCACGGTCATCGCAATGGCAAAGCAGGTATAGCCCAGTCCGCCCAGTGATGCCGGAATGGCCCGGACGTCGGTCAGATAGACAGCACTCCAGTCCAGCACGGTGCCTTCGGTCAGGAAGACGGCAAAGCAGATGATGCCGATAATCAGTACGCTGCCGCGCGGAACAGCAAACACCGGGCCTTCAGCGGGGTTCGCGTAGGTCAGTAAGCCCGATGCGCTGACCAGCGTCATGATAATCACCGCCGCGACCGCCAGCAAACAGCCGGTCAGCACGCTAAAACCCATCGCCAGCAGCAGCGTCATAAAGCCCGCCCCGGCAATGCCGCCCACGCTATACATGCCGTGAAAGCCTGACATGACTGGCTTTTCCGCCTGCTTCTCCACCAGGATCGCCTGGATGTTCATGGCGCAGTCGGTTACTCCGATGCCGACGCCAAAAACCAGCAACGCAAGCGCCAGCAACAGCGGGTTGCTCAGCACCGATAGCCATGGCGTACTGATGATGACCAGCGCGACAGCGACCAGAATCACCCGGCGGCAGCCAAAGCGGCTGGTCAGCCAGCCCGTCACCGGCATCGCAATCAGCGCGCCGACGCCAAGACAAAGCAGCAAGGTGCCGAGTTGCGCCTCATTAACGCCGGTATTGCCGCGGGCGAAGGGCACAATCACCGCCCAGGTCGCGGTTATAAATCCGGCTATAAAAAAGATGATGCGTGTTGCCAGCGTGGAAGAGACGTTATTAGCCATTGCATTCCTTTCAGGGATGTCGGGGAGAGCTGACAGGACCGAGAGATCGCTATTGACTCCCTGCCCGGCAGTGAACGATTATGCTCACTATAGCTCGATTGTGAATATTTTGAGGTTTATATGCTCGATTATGCAGCTTTCCCGCAGCAGCGACAAGCGCTGATTCGTGAGATATTGCAGGACAAAGGACGGGTGGTCTGCGCTGACCTGGCACGGCAATTGGCCGTGTCAGAGCACACTATCCGCCGCGACCTCCATGAACTCAGTAAAGAGGGTTTATGTAAAAAGGTCTATGGCGGTGCGGTGTTACAGCTTCAGGAGGCGGACAGCTTTGTCAGCCGGAAAGCTCACGATCACGCAGCAAAAGCCCTGATCGCGCAGCGCTGTGCCAGCCTGGTGAAAGCCAATAGCTGCATCTTTATTGATGCCGGTACAACCAATCTGGCGCTGGCACAGGCGCTATCACCAGATTTGAATATCACCGTCGTCACCAATGCACCCGATATTGCTGCGCTACTGATCAACCATCCTGCTGCGGAGGTGATTATGCTGGGCGGGCAGATACAGAAGAGCACCGGCGGCGCGGTCGGGCAAACCGCGATCAACCAGATCCAGAGGATTCTGTTTAATCAGGCGTTTATTGGCGGCTGTGCCATGAGCCCGGAGGCCGGGTTGACCGGTTTTAACTATGCGGATTGCGAATTCAAGAAAGTTGCCATGGCGCAAAGCAATCAGGTCATTGTCGGGCTGACAGCGGATAAAATCCCCGCAGTAGCGCGATTCAGCGTGGCGAAATGCCGTGAAATTTCAACGCTCGTCGTGGAAGAGAAGCTCGATAAAGAACTGCTTGAGGCGTTTGAAGCGGAAGAGATAACGCTTATTACTGTCTGATACGGGGTGATGAAATAAATCGTGTCGCAGACGAACCCGATGAACGCACCCTGCCCTGGCTGTACTAATGGTCGACAAATCCGCAACCGATGCTGCCAAATCCCAGGCTTTGGCGTAGGCTGAAAGCTGGTTGGTTTCACTACACAGGAGATCACGATGCAAAATGAAATGACAGCACAATGCCACTGTGGCGCCGTGGCGTACCGGGTGACGCTGAAGGATGGATTTAATACGGTGCGCCGCTGCAACTGCTCGTTTTGCCGGATGCGCGGCGCGGTGGTGGTATTTGCGACAAAGGTGGAGCTGACCCGGGGTGAAGCGCAGCTCACAGAGTATCGTTTCAACAGCAAAGAGGTGGGCCACTACTTCTGTTCCGTTTGCGGCATTTACACCTTTCATCAGAGCCGCTCACAGCCCGATCAGTTCGGGGTGAATGTCGCCTGCCTTGAGGGGGTTTCGCCGTTTGATTTCACCGATGTCCCTGTCTCCGATGGTATCAATCATCCAAAAGATGGCGGCGCGGGCGGTGTAGCCGGTCATCTGATCTACACCCCCACGCAATCCTGAACGATCGCAGGCTGAACTACTCCCGTGTGGGCTTGCCACTGAAGCGGGTAATCGGCTTCTGCTCTTCACGGTCAATCTGTTGTGAGAAGACTTCAAGCGCCGCGAAGATGGGGCGAAGTCCGCGCCACAGATCCTCATCATTGAGTAACCGGATAATGCCGCGGATGCCCGGCGCGGCTTTATCCTGACGGGCCTCATCGCGCGCTGGTTTAACGGCCATCGCGGCATCGCGAACGGCCAACAGCAGATGATTAAACCGTTCTGGCGGCACGCTGCCCAGCGTCATCATCAGTAGCGAGAGATTCTGTAGCGCGTTCTGCGTACCCGGCTGATTAAGGCCTGAGACCAGGATTTTCCCCACCTCGCTGTTTGATTTAACCAGATCGTTCGCCAGCCGCAGAAAACCGTGCTGGTGAAGATTTTCGATTAGCTCATCCATCGCCTCCCGGGCGGTCGGCTCGGTAGGTGTCGGCGGGACCTGATATTTCATCCGTTCTGCCATTAGAATTTCTCCGGTTTTTCGACATGTTCAGGCGGTTCCCGATAGCCAGCCTGCTGCCATTTTTGCTCTATCGGCAGGTGATCCAGCGGCGTACGACTGCCGTGACGGAAGTTGTGTAGTGGCACCGGATTAGGCTGCGACCGGCGATCAACGCGCTTCATATTTACGGCAATCTCTTTATAAGCCGGTGTGTTGACGTCGGGATCGTGATGTTCGCCGGTCAGGGCGTTGACGCCATCTTTGCCATGATGAATTGGCATAAACAGCACGTTGCCTGCCACACGCTCAGTGATCACAACAGGCACATCCAGCGATCCGCGCCGCGAGGTAATGCGTACCCACTCTCCTTCGTTCAGCGCGCGCTCGGCGGCCAGCTCCGGTGAGATCTCAACAAAGGCATTTGGCGACAGCGACATCATGCAGCCACCCTGCCCGGTCTGATTCATCGACTGGAAATGCTCCAGCATCCGGCCATTATTCAGCAGCAGATTATACTGTGAATCCTCCTGCTCCGCGGGCGGCTGCCAGCTCAGCGGATAGAGTCGCGCTTTGCCATCCGGGAAATTAAATCGTTCTGTATAGAGAAGCGGCGTACTTTCGCCTGCGGCGCTGACGGGCCAGAGCTGGGACTGCCAGCCGACCAGTTGCTCATAGCTGACACCCGCGAAAATCTCTGCGATGCCTGCCGCTTCCGCCATAATCGCGCCTGGGTTCGGGTAATGCCACGGATGACCGAGACGGGCGGCGAGATCGGTAAAGATCTCCCAGTCGGGCCGACAATCACCCAGCGGCTTCATGGCGGGTGAAAAGTGCTGGATCCGCCGCTCGGTGTTCACAAACGTGCCCTCCTTCTCCACGCTGGGCGCACCGGGCAGCACCACATCGGCAAATTCGGCAGTGCGTGACATGAAAATGTCCTGTACCACCATAAATTCCAGCTTGCTGAAGGCGGCATGCACCGAAGTGGCATCGGCATCCGCAAACGCCGTCTCTTCACCGGTGATATACATCGCGCGAATTTTGCCTTCACCGGCCTGCTGCACCATTTTGAAATTATCAGCACCAGGCTGATCGGAAAGCGCTTCAGGTGAGACGCCCCAGGCGCGCGCCCATTTTTCGCGCACCGCTGGGTCAGTGACTTTTTCATAGCCGGGATAGAGATTACTGAGGCAGCCAAAGTCGCTGGCGCCCTGTACGTTGTTGTGTCCGCGCATCGGATAACCGCCGGTGCCAGGTCGGCCATAGTTGCCGGTGACCAGCAGCAGGTTCGACAGCGCCGTACTGGTGTCTGCCCCGTGGCTGTGCTGGGTAATTCCCATCGCCCACAACACACAGGCGCTGCCCGCCTGGCCGATCATTTCCGCTGCTTCAATCAGTTCTGATTCACTCAGTCCACATGTCTCACTGGCAAAGGCCAGCGTAAAGGGAGCGAGTGACGCGCGGTACTCATCAACCTGGTTGACCCGCTGGGCCAGAAAAGCCTCATCCGCATAACCGTGATCGAACATATATTTTGCCATCGCCGAGGCCCAGACCAGGTCAGTACCCGGTCGGATGCGCAGATAGCAGTCAGCACGTTCCGCCATTTCATGACGGCGCGGATCAACGACCAGCAGTTTCTGACCGCGATGTTTGTGGCTCTGTTTGATGTGTGAAGCAATCACCGGATGGTTCTCGGCCAGGTTGCTGCCGACCAGCACGATCAAATCGGTCTGTTGCAGATCCTCAATCGTCCCGGCATCTCCGCCGTAGCCCACCGTGCGGAACAGTCCTTCTGTGGCCGGATTCTGACAATAGCGCGAGGAGTTATCAACGTTGTTGGTGCCAAAAATTAAACGGGCGATTTTTTGGGTCAGATAGGCTTCTTCATTGCTGGCCTTGCTGGAGCCGATAAAGCCAATCGCATCGCCTCCATAATTCTGAGCGATACCCTGTAATCCTTCGGTAACCCGCTGAAGTGCTTCATCCCAGCTGGCAGGCCGGAAGTGGCCATTCTCGCGGATCAATGGCGTAGTCAGGCGCTCCGGGCTGTTGACGAAGTCCCAGCCGAATTTACCTTTAACGCAGGTCGAGATGCCGTTGGCCGGCGCTTCGGCAACCGGCTGAACTTTCAGGATGTGGCGGTCACGGGTCCAGATTTCAAAGCTACAGCCCACGCCGCAATAGGTGCAAACAGTTTTGGTGCGTTTGATCTCCGACTGGCGCAGCGCCACATCGATTTTCGAAACGCCGGTAATCGGCTCCATGCCGATGCTGTTTTCCAGCGTTTTAACAAAGTCGATCAGCGGACGCTTCAGCCCTTCATCCATCGCGGTAAAGGGGCCTGCGTCTGGCTGCATGGTTTTTTCGAGCAGCGCATTGCACGGGCAAACTGTGACGCAATGTCCGCAGCTGACGCAGCTGGAACCGGCGATTTCCGTTCCGCCATCCCAGAGCACGCGAGGATGTGCCTGGGTGTAGTCAATCGAAAGTGTTTCGTTGACCTCGACATTCTGACACGCTTCGACACAGCGACCGCATAAGATGCACTGGTCAGGATCGTAGGTGTAAAACGGATTGGAATGATCTTTTGCGTAGGGCTTGGGCTCATGAGGATAGTACTGAACCGGAATGTGCATATCTGCCACGGCATTATGCAGCGTGCAGTCACCGGTGTTGTGTTCACAGACGGTACAGTAAAGCTCATGACGATTGAGCAGCCGATCCATTCCCTCCTGCTGCGCGGCCTTAAGCGCACTGCCTTCACTCTGCACCTCCAGCCCCTCTTCAGTGCGGAGCGTGCAGCCGCGAACCCGCTCGCCGTTGGCATCTACCCAGCAGACATCACAACTTTGCAGCGGCGGCAACGCCGGGTGGTAACAGACATGAGGTAGTTTTTTCCCTTGAGCATCCAGAAAATCGATTAGCGGTTGATCAGCTAACCCTTTTAACCGTTCACCATTGTAGATAATGGTGCAGTAATTTTGACTCATATAAGCCTCATGACGACATTGCGACGAGCTACCGAATGGAAAATCTCCCTCTATTTAAAGGGTTGCTTCACAAGCTTAGTGAGGATTAACAGCCACGCCATGAATACCGCTACGCTTATCAAGGTTACTTGCTGACAGACAAGGCTTTTTTAAATGTAATGACTTTTTACCGGATAAAAACGGGTCAGCTTTTACCCGGCTGATAGTGAGAAACTGGCACAGAGGCTTCGCGTTGATAAGCATTGGCCGCACAATGGTGAAGCTTAGGGTTAATAACAAAGCACAATGTATGTTGTAACTATATAATCAACTAGCTTATTTCGCTATAAGACGCAGGGTAATGATCGGCACGCTTATCAATCCGTCGTTTTTCCCTCAGTGAATTAATTATCAGGTCCGCCGCGAGTTAACAGACTACTCCCAAATTAATTACGTACCGCCACTAACTTATTCCAGTACATATCAGGCTGAAACGATTTAATCTGGATAACGGGTTTATGGATTATTTTAGCTATTAAACGGGACTATTCTCCTGCCCGTGAGTGAGCGAACAATTTATGGCATAGCTATGTCGATCAAATGACAGTTATCAGCATTGACGCCCAGAACAGTGGCGCTCCCCCCCAGAGTTGACGCTCACATTTTAGTCATACCTATCAGCCATTTATCTTAATTTTAGCAAGCTGATAATTATAAGATGATAATGATAACTGTTATGGTAATATCCTGTTAACCCTGCCCGACACTTTCTCATCAGGGCCTCTTTACGCGTCATGCTTAATTAAATTATCAGTAAATACCTGGCTGAAATGAGGTCCCTATGAATCCCATCGTTTATATCGTTGACGACGACGCTGCTGTGACTGCTGCACTGCGTAATCTGCTCACTGCCGACGATTACACGGTTATCTCTTTTTCTTCGGCTGATGATTTCCTGGCTCACGCTTTTACTCCCCTTCCCTGTTGCCTGATTCTGGATATTAATCTGCCTGGTGCAGATGGATTTGATGTCGCACAGGCATTGATTGATCGTGGCTACGCCATTCCCACTATCTTCTTAACCGGCTTCGGGACCATTCCGGTCACGGTGCGGGCGATGAAAACCGGTGCTTATGAGTTTCTGACTAAACCTGTCGATCCCGATCGTATTTTGCAGGCGGTTGCAGAAGCCTTACAGATCGCCGGGCAGAATATGGCCTCTTCCGAGGAGCGAAGGGAGATACTGGAGCGACATCAGACCCTGACACCGCGTGAAAGCGAGGTCATGCTGCTGGCGATTAGCGGCCTGCTGAATAAGCAGATTGCCGCCGAAATGGGCGTCAGTGAGATCACGGCAAAAGTTCACAAGCGGCGGGTGATGGAAAAGATGAAGGCACGGTCGCTCACAGATCTGGTGCGGGCGGCAGAGCGGCTCAATATTGATCATACCCGACGCCGCTAAGGCCAGGCAGACACCTGTCCTCAATACGATTATCCCAGTGGCAGAGTGAACCAGAAACGGCTGCCGCCTTCCGCCCTGTTCTCTGCGCCTAACTCACCACAATGCTTTTTGATAATCCCTTTGCTGATGGTTAATCCCATGCCCATGCCACTTTTCTTCGTGGTGTAGAACGACTCAAAAATCCGTTCACGCACGCCATCAGGTAAGCCGCAACCGCTGTCCAGCACCTCAAAACGCAGCGTGTCCGGCGTCGGGTTCTCTGACGTCAGCCGCAAAAGCGCCGCGCGCGGTAAATCGTCGGACATGGCATCGATGGCATTGATTACCAGATTCAGCAGCACCTGCTGAATCTGAACGCGGTCGCAATAGATATCCGCCTTTCCGGCCCTCAGTTTCAGCTCCAGCGAAATTCCGCGTCGCTCCAGCTCCACTCTGGAGAGCGCCAGGATATCGCGGGCGATCAGATGGAGGTTTTCCGAGGCAAAGCTCGATTCATGATTGCGGGTCAGCGCCTGCAGGCCACGAATTATCTCTCCGGCACGTTTTCCCTCTTTGATAATTTCATCCAGACTACTGCTGGCATTCTCCAGCATCACCGGTTCACGCTTTAACCAGCGCAGGCTGGCACCGGCATTGGCCACGATCGACATCAGTGGCTGGTTAATTTCGTGGGCGATTGAGGCAGTCAGTTGCCCGACTGTGGTGGCGCGGGTTACACGGGCCAGATCCGCCTGTGCCATGCGCGCGGCATCTTCTGCCTGGCGCTGCGAGGTGATATCGGAAATGGTGCCGAAGTACTCTTTCACCTCGGGGAAGTTTTCTACCGGCTCTCCGATACCTTTGATATAACGGCATTCACCATCCGGCCTGAGCACACGGAACTCAGCCTGCATACTACGTCCCTGACTGACGCTGTGCGTCACCAGTTCGCTGATGCATTCATAATCATCGGGATGAACGCGGGTCAGAAAATCTGCCATCGACAACCCTTTTTGATGGGCTGGCAGGCCCAGAATACGGCCATACTCTTCAGACACCATCATCATGTCCTCTGCCACTTCCCAGCGCCAGGTGCCGGTATGACTGATCTTCTCGCCGAGCATCAGCGAGGTTTTGCTGGCGCGTAGCTGCTTCTCAACCCGTCGCCGATGGTTGTTCTCCTCCAGCAGCTCAGCGTAGAGGCGCGCCGTCTCCAGCGAAACTGCCGCCTGAGCACTCAACGTTTTAACAATGTGGGAGTGCTCAGCCGTGAACGCATCGGGCATCAGGCGATTCTCCAGATAGAGCACCCCAACCATATTGGCCTGCCTGAACATAGGAACACATAACACCGCAGCGCCCGAGGCCACCAGGTAAGGATCCTGACTGAACGGACTGAACTCTTCCGGCTTGCCAGTACGTATCTCCTGACCGGTACGGATCACCGCGGCCAGTACCGATAGCGGCAGGTCAGTTGCGACGGGGCGCTCTTTGACAATCTGCACCCGCACGCCATCAGCCGTGCTTTCTGCCCAGGCCTGGGTTTCCGGAAGCGTACCATCCAGAATCCGGATAAGCCGACAGCGCTGGGCACCGGCCCGCTCCAGCAGGATGCGCATCAGGGTATGAATCAACCGATCAAGGTTGATCTCCTCCGTCAGGGCGCGCACGGCGGTCAGCACACTCTCCAGGTCGTAGAACGAGGCATCCTGCGTAAAGGGAATGGTCGCCACCGCACTGTTTTGCATCGGCGTGGTCAGATGCGGATAGTGCTGCTCAAGCTGGCGCACCATCGCCAGCGCGCCCCAGCTCTCCCAGCTTCTCATCGACGCTTTAACGTAGGCATCGGCGGCGGTATCTAGCTGTAATGCTTTGCAGTAGCGGCCAGCCAGCTGATTCGCCAGCGCATGAATGTGCAGATATCCCCCCTGGCGGGAGAGACAGATCGCATTTTCATACTGTTTCAGCGCCTCGCCCGTGTTGCCCGCAAGACGGGCACACTCTGCCCTGAGCAGGGCATATTTATCAGCAAAGAGTCCGGGATTGAGGTCGGCCCAGCCCGCAAATTTGTCCAGATCGCAGCGCAGCGTGTTGCTGTCAGCCGCACCGGGCTGCAGGCTTAGCGATAGTGCGCTGTAAAAATGCATATCCATCAGGTAGATGTAAGCGGGCACTGCGCTGGTCAGCGGACGAATTTCTGCAAAACAGCGCAGCGCCTCCCGGTATTCTGCCGCAAAGAAATGTGCCATTCCCCGATACAACCCCGCCCAGAACAGCACCATCGCTTTTGGGCCAGAGATCACGCCCGGCTCGCTGCCCGCCACCATCGGCAAAGCCCCATCGCGATCGCCTGCCCTGAACCCGTTGCTGTTCCGCAGTTGCATCACCAGCTGCTTCTGCATGACCAGCACGTTCTCAACATCGGGATAAAAGGTTTTGCGGGTAAAAGCGAGTCCGCGCTCAATGGAGGTCATGACCGACTCCAGGTGATCGCCGCGTGTCAGCGTGTTCATGATCTGATGACGCAACGAGAGGCAGGCAAAGGAACGGTCACCGTGCATCACCGCGACGCGAAAACTATCACGGGCACTCTCTACGGCCACATCCAGCGGCTGCGTCCAGATCCCCAGCTGATCCAGAGGCAGCAGTGTGCGGGCTTTATAGCGGGTAAAGTCATGCCGCTCCACCAGCTCACGGGCCACCCGACCACAGGCATAGCCAAAATGCCAGGCCTGATAGCGTTCGCTGATCAGCACGCTGAACCAGGCGAGACCAAACGCAGAAGCACCGGTCACGCCGTGATCCAGCGTCATCTCCAGCATCCGGCAGACCAGCAACAGATGCAGCTGCGGGCAGTCGTAGGCGGAGACAAAAATGGTGCTGGCCATCAGGTTCAGCACCGACTCAGTTTCCTGATCGGTGTTGCGTGGCAGTCGGGAAAAAGCCGCTTGCGGGGAATCGCCAATCCGCGCCCTGATCGCCTGCCAGGCGGCGTCAATCTCCGCGTCGTCCGGATCACGCCTGAGATGCACACCAAATACTGCCAGCCAGGCGAGCGCAGTTTCCAGCGCCAGATGGTTGTCGGACTGACGCATATGAATTTCAGCAGAGAGACAGGCTGCCATCGATTTTTCACTGAGCGTGCCTGGCTCACTCAGCAGTCGGGTACAGAGCTTTTGCGCGGTCGTCAGATTACCGTGCAGAAATTCGCACTCCGCCTCATCAATGCCCAGCATAAAGTCATTGCCGGTCACCATCCGCTGGCTGAGTTGCTGGGCGCTGCGCAGATAGCGCAGCGCTGAGAGATAATCTCCGGCACGTTTCGCTCCCTGCGCAGCACGTAAACAGAGGGGATAATAGCGTTCACGATCTGCGACGCTAAGTGGCAGTTCAGCAATCATGCCGATGTGATAAGCCGCGCGGAATAGCGTCTCACTGTGATCGGCATTTACCACCGCGGCCGACAGCCATGCCGCCGCCTGCTGATGAAGAGAGTGTTGCTGCCGGAGGTCGAGCAGTAAAAACGCTGCGTTATGCACGCGGTCGTGGGTAAAGGCGTAGTTCCCGCCAGTCAGGGTTATAAAACGGTCGCTGACGGCAGGCTCAAGCTGCTGCTGAATCCGCGATACGGACGTCGCGTTGATATGACTTAATAAAGACAGCTCGCCGCTGGCCCCCAGGCAGGCCAGCGAACCCAGCAGCTGGCGTGTAGCCTCCGGCATCCGCGCCAGCTGATTTAATACCAGCGTCGCCACATTGTCGGTGTACTGACGCGCAATCAGCGCCTGGCTGTCGTAATGCCACTTCAGCGGGTTCTGACGATAGACAATCACCCCATCATCTACCGCCTGACGGAAGAACTCCTGCATCGAGAGCGGATTACCGCCGGTTTTCTCAAAGATAATCTGTGCCAGCTCACGATTGCCACCGGGACGGGTATGCAGCATTCCCGCCAGCCAGCGGGTGATGCTTTTAACGCTGAGCGGCTGCGGCGTCAGCGCCACGACCCGTGCCGCTGATGCTCTGAGGCGCAGCAGAAACCCGGCAATCATCGGACAGGGCATCGACTCACCCTCCCGGAAGGCGAGCACCAGCATAAAAGGCAGATGCTCATTACGGGTAATCAGATTTTCCAGCAGTTGCAGCGTGGCATTGTCTGCCCAGTGAACATCATCAATCAGCATCACCAGCGGACGGCCCGGCGTGGCAAAGGCCTGGATAAGCGCGGACGCCATCTGATTAAACTGCTCGCGGGCGTCCGGAGCATGGCGCACCACCGGCTGCACTGTCCGGATATTCAGCAGCTGTTTTAGTTCAGGCACCAGTTCAATGGCTAAATCGGTATAGCCACCCAGCAAGCGCAACAGGCGCACTCGCCATTTGCTTAGCTCCAGGGCTGACAATCCCAGCAGATAAAGCGTGACCGTGCGAAACGCTGAGGCGACTGCGGCATAAGGTGCGGCAGGCGAATGTTGATCGGCCTTGCTGGCTGCCAGCAGAATCTGTCTGTGCTGCAGGGTTTTCAGGGCGGAAGCGATAATGGCGGACTTACCCGAGCCGGGCGCACCGCTCAGCATCACCAGGCTCTGCGTGCCGGTACGGTTGACCGCATCCAGCGTCGTCAGCAGCACCCGAGCCTGCGGATGTTGCGTGAAGAGTGTCTCGGGCCGGAAACTGGTGCTGAACCGCTCCTGCAGACCGGGCGTGAATGGCGCAATGGTGTTTTCTGCGGTCAGCGTCGCCTGACAGCGGCGTAAATCAGCCATCAGTCCCTGCACGGTCTGATACCCGTCAGCAGGTGACTTTGCCAGCAGACGCAGCAGAATCACAGAGAGCATCGGCGGCACATCCTCTCTGACCTGTACGGCTGGCCGGGGCGCGCTGGCGATGTGATGATGAATCCACTCCGCCTCCCCCGCATCCGGTGAGCCAAACGGCAACTTACCGGTGAGATATTCATACAGCACGACACCCAGACTGTAGAGATCGCTGAGGCTACTGACCGGATGCGGCGTGCGGCCGGTATGTTCAGGTGACATATAGGCCAGCGTACCGCCTGAGACGCGCAGGCTGTTTTTTTCCGCCGACTGCGCCGCCAGCGAGGCGAGACCAAACCCGCCCAGCCGGAACCGGCCCTCGTCGCTGATAAAAAAATGGCCCGGCTTGATATCCCCATGCACGATGCCCTGATGATGCGCCTGGCCGAGCGTGTAGCAAAGCTGCAATGCAACCTGCAGGAAGTCAGCGATTTTATCGGGAGGGGTCGCGAGGTTATTCGCCAGGCTGCGAAACGGAAACGTGGGGTAGATCAGCGCATAGCGGTTGAGGTAACGGGTGGTGCCCGTCGCGGTGATGGCCCAGCGGGGCGAAAGATAAGCGGCCAGCGCGCGCTCATTTTTCAACCGCTGCGTCGCCTGAAACGTGACGTCGTCACTCTGTCCGGTGGCGATTATCAGCGACTCACCTGAGTGACGGCGCGCCAGCATCCAGAGCAGGCAGCCATCCTGCGCCAGCGGCGTCAGCGTGTCGAAATCTTCAATCGCGTTCCCTGCATCGTCACTCTCCTGAAAATTAACCGAAAGCATGCTCATCAGCGCACCTTTCCCTGAGATAACTCGCAACGGATCAGTGTCAGCAGCGTATCAACATCAATCGGCTTTCGCAAAAAAGTCACGGCACCCAAGGCAATGGCATACCACAGGGTGGTCTCTTCCAGATCTGCTGAGATAAAAATCACCGGTGGCAGACCTGCCCGCTGTTTCAAAATAGTGAACAGCTCAAAGCCGGACATGCCCTTGAGTCCGACATCAATGATCAGCATCCCCACCTCTGAAAGCGCATCGTCATCGCTCAGCAGCGCCTCACCTGACTCAAATAGTCGGGTCGAATAGCCGTCTGAATGCAACAGATTGCTAAGTCCACTGCGGACCGCGCGTTCATCGTCCACAATGACAATACGCTGTGACAGCGCCATGCAGTTATCCTCTGAAACGCCTCATCGTACGGCACGCGAGGACTTAAGGGTGGTCATCGCCATCGGGTGGCGGTGTCCCACTGATTTTTGGCACACACTCATGGCGAAACCACTTCAGCGTCACCGGCTGACGGCGGAACAGACGCGTACCCAGCGGAATCAACTGCTCACCCACCAGCATGCCAAACAGCCCCACTAAAGCAATAACCGGAGGTGCCGGAGAGTTCACGTTGATCAGGGCATAGATTACCCCGGCAAGCAGCCCCACCGTGAGAGAAATAATGTAGGATTTCAACATGTTCAGCTTACCCGCGAAACAGGTGTAACAAACGGCGCATCCGATCGCTGCAGGGTGGTCGTATGCTCTGCGGGCAAGACTGCGTGCACCAGCGCCCCACCCAGCAACATCCCCAGCAACCCCACCAGCGCAATCGCGGGCGGAGCCGGTGAACGCACCTTTAGCAGGCCGTAAAGCAGGCCAATCAATACCCCTGCAGCCAGAGAAAGCAGTAAAGGATTCATAACCGGACTCCTGTTATGCCTGCTGACCGGCAGACGTAAGCCGATCAGCAGGACGTCCCTTAGCGGACCGGTGCGTGAACCGGTGCCAGAGTACGATGTTCACTTTTCTGACGTGACGGCGCTTTGTGTACCATGGTGTAGGCATAATCCACACCAATGCCATAGGCACCTGAATGCTCTTTGGCGATGTTCATCACCGCATCGTAAGTGTCACGGTTGGCCCAGTCACGCTGCCACTCCAGCATGACCTGCTGCCAGGTGACCGGCACCACACCCGCCTGAATCATGCGCTGCATCGCGTAGTCGTGCGCTTCTTTGGTGGTACCGCCTGACGCATCCGCCACCATATAGATCTCGTAATCCCCTTCCAGCATTGCGCACAGCGCAAAGCTGTTGTTACACACTTCCGTCCAGAGACCGGACACCACCACTTTTTTCTTGCCGTTCGCGGCCAGCGCATCACGCACTTTCTGGTCATCCCAGGAGTTCATTGAGCTGCGCTCCAGAATGTCCTGACCCGGAAACACATCCAGCAGTTCAGGATAGGTGTGGCCCGAGAAGCTTTCGGTTTCGACGGTGGTAATGATGGTGGGGATATTGAAGACTTTCGCCGCCTTCGCCAGCGCAACGGTGTTGTTTTTCAGCACCTGGCGGTCAATCGACTGCACGCCAAAGGCCATCTGCGGTTGCTGGTCGATGAAAATAATCTGGCTGTTATGTGGCGTGAGGACTTCAAGCTTAGCGTTGGACATGCGTTCACCCATAGAGGTTATGTAACGGAATTTTCGCCAATTGGCGCGGAGCAAAAGGACGGTCAGTGCAGGTTTAACGTCCTGCTGCTGGCTGTCTGTCTGGTCGCAGTGTAGGGCGACGGGCGAAGGCAAACTATTATCTCTGCGTATAACTATACGAAGGTATAGGTATCCCTCTGTATAACTAGACGACGCATTAACCCGCTCACCATAATCCGGCTTATTCGTGCCCTGTTATCTGCGGCACTTCCTGTCCCGCACTACGTCGGACAACCCCGTTGAGGAGGATCTATGGTTACGCTGGGTAAAGCAGAACTGATACTGACCCATGGCAAATTTCATACTGTTGACCGCAGCAATCCGGTGGCAGAAGCGGTTGCGATTCGTGATGGCAAATTCGTTGCGGTAGGCACACTGGCAGAGGCGATGGAGTATCACTGCGACGGCACCAAAGTGATCGATCTGAAAGGTCACACCGCCGTGCCGGGCCTGAACGATTCCCACCTGCACCTGATACGTGGTGGTCTGAACTACAACCTTGAGCTGCGCTGGGAAGGGGTGCCGTCGGTTGCCGATGCGCTGCGAATGCTGAAAGAGCAGGCGCTGCGCACGCCGTCACCGCAGTGGGTGCGTGTGGTAGGCGGCTGGACCGAGTTCCAGTTTGCCGAGCGACGGATGCCGACGCTGGATGAGATCAACGAAGCGGCACCCGACACGCCGGTCTTCGTGCTGCATCTTTATGACCGCGCCCTGCTCAACCGCGCAGCGCTGAAAGTCGTCGGCTACACCAAAGAGACACCGAACCCGCCGGGTGGCGAAATCCAGCGCGACAGCAACGGCAATCCCACCGGCCTGCTGATCGCCCGTCCCAATGCGATGATCCTCTACGCCACCCTGGCCAAAGGACCGAAACTGCCGCTGGAACAGCAGATCAACTCGACCCGTCAGTTTATGCGCGAGCTGAATCGACTGGGTCTGACCAGCGCCATTGATGCGGGCGGCGGCTTCCAGAACTATCCCGAAGATTACGAAGTGATCGCTGAACTGCATCAGAAAAAGCAGATGACGCTGCGTATCGCCTACAACCTCTTCACTCAGCGTCCGGGGCATGAACTGGAAGATTTTGAGAAGTGGACGGATATGCTGACGCCAGGCCAGGGCAGCGACTATTTCCGTCACAACGGCGCAGGCGAAATGCTGGTGTTCTCGGCCGCCGACTTCGAAGATTTTCTGGAGCCACGTCCGGACTTAGCGCCTGGCATGGAGGATGAACTGGAGCGCGTGGTGCGTCATCTGGTGGAACATCGCTGGCCTTTCCGTCTGCATGCAACCTATGACGAGTCGATCAGCCGGATTCTGGATGTCTTTGAGAAGGTCAACCGCGATATCCCGTTTAATGGTCTGCACTGGTTCTTTGACCACGCGGAAACCGTCACTCAGCGCAATATCGATCGTATCAAAGAGCTGGGCGGTGGCATTGCGGTGCAGCATCGCATGGCATTCCAGGGCGAATACTTTGCCGAACGCTACGGCATTGAAGCCACCCGCCATACCCCACCGGTTCAGAAAATGCTGGAAACCGGCGTCCCGGTCGGACTCGGCACCGATGCAACCCGCGTCGCCAGTTATAACCCCTGGACCGCGCTCTACTGGCTGGTTTCCGGTCGCACCGTAGGCGGCATGCAGATGTATGACGTCAATGCCCGCCTTGACCGTGAAACGGCGCTGATGCTCTGGACACAGGGCAGCGCATGGTTCTCCAGCGAACAAAATAAAAAAGGTCGGATTCAGGTAGGTCTTCTGGCGGATCTGGCCGTGCTGAGCAAAGATTTCTTCAGCGTGCCGGAAGAGGAAATTAAAGGCATTGAGTCAGTGCTGACAGTGGTGGATGGCAATATTGTCTATGCCGCCGGATCGTTCAGCGCGGATGCGCCGCCCGCTATTCCGGTTCTGCCTGAGTGGTCACCGGTGGTGAATGTGCCAGGTCACTATCGCAGCGCTCCGCCGGTTGCGCAGAGCCGTGCGGGTATGATGCCCGCCGTGCACCACTGCAGCGGCCCCTGCGGTGTTCATCGCCACTCGCATGAGATCGCCCGTGGTTCCAGCGTTCCGGTTGCCGAAGATAACGCCTTCTGGGGCGCGCTCGGCTGCAGCTGCTTCGCGTTTTAATCATGAATAACGCTATCACTCAATCGCCCCGCATCAACGCGGGGCTGTTCTTCCTGCGCCTGACCGGCAGCCTGCTGCTGTTACAGGTGCATGGACTGCCGAAAATTCTGCATTTCAGCGAAGAACTGACGCGTATAGAAGACCCGTTTGGTCTGGGACCGATGATGAGCCTGCTGCCAGCGATAGTGGCAGAAGTCATCTGCCCGATCTTTATTATTCTCGGCTGGGGTACCCGGATTGCCTGCCTGCCGATCATCGCGGTGCTGCTGGTCGCGATGCTGGTGGTACACCCTGGCTGGTCACTGGCGGAAGGCCAGTTCGGCTGGCTGCTGCTGATTATCTTTACCACGCTGGCGCTGACCGGGCCTGGCGGCTGGCGAATCGGCGCGGTGAAACATCAGGGGGTTCGTCATGGCGCAGGTTAATGATATCCACCAGCTGGCGCAGGAGCAGCCTGAGGTCCAGGCCACTGGCGAGATTTCGCCGTTACAGCCGCTACGCAGGCCGGTGTTCCGCATGCTGTGGATCGCCACCGTCGTCTCCAATATCGGTTCATGGATGAACGATGTGGGTGTGAACTGGAGCATGCTGACGCTGAGTGCCGATCCGCTGGCCGTGGCGCTGGTGCAGGCGGCCAGCAGCCTGCCGATGTTCCTGTTCGCGCTGCCATCAGGCGTGATGGCGGATATCGTTGACCGCCGCAAATATCTGCTGTTTTCCCAGCTATGGACCTTTATCGCCGCCTGTGGACTGACGGTGCTCGCCTGGACCGGCCATGTCACTCCCGAGGTGCTGCTGGTGGCAGCTTTCTTGCTGAGCGCCGGTGCCGCCATGAGTTCACCGCCCTTTCAGGCGGTGGTGCCGGATCTGGTGTCGAAACCGGAGCTGGGCGCGGCCATTGCCCTTAACTCACTCGGTATTAATATCAGTCGTGCCATCGGCCCGGCGCTGGGTGGCCTGATCCTCTCGTTCACGGGTCCCTGGATGGTCTTCCTGCTCAATGCGCTATCAGTGCTGGGCGTCACCTGGGTGCTCTGGCGCTGGAAGGCGGAGCCGAGCGTGCAGCGCCTCCCGCCTGAGCACTTCTTTCCGGCGGTGCGTGCCGGACTGCGCTACGTTCACGCGGCACCGGTGTTGCGTAATGTGCTGGTGCGAACCTTTGCCTTCTTCCTGTTTGGCAGCGCGGGCTGGGCATTACTGCCGCTGGTGGCGCGTCGTGAACTCGGCCTTGGCCCTGGCGGCTACGGCATCATGCTGGCCTGTATCGGTGTTGGCGCGATTACCGGCGCGGTGCTGCTGCCGCGCCTGCGTCGTCACCTGAGCTCCGATCGCCTGATGGTACTCGCCAGTCTTGTTTTCGCCCTGACCATGCTGGCGCTGGCTTTTGTACGCCACTTCTGGCTACTGAATGCGTTTGAATTTTTTACCGGATTTGCCTGGATTGCCGTGCTCTCGACGCTGAATCTCGGCGCACAGCGCAGCGCCGCGAAATGGGTAAAAGCCCGCGCGCTGGCGGTCTATCTGACGGTGTTCTTCGGCTCCATGACCGCTGGCAGCGCACTCTGGGGCCAGCTCGCCTCGCACTTCAGCATTCCGCTGTCGCTCTGCATCGCCGCACTGGGCATGGTGCTGGCCAGCAGCACCGTCTGGCGCTGGCGGCTCGACCAGGATCCCGACCTCAATCTCGATATGATTGGTGATGGCGTTAACGCGCCCGCACTGGATATTCGTCACGAACGCGGCCCGGTGATGGTGAATTACGAATACCGGATTACTATTGATGATGCACATGCCTTTACCGTCTGCATGCAGGATATGCGTCGGGTCAGGCGTCGCGGTGGCGCCATCAACTGGTCACTGTATGAAGATATTCTGCAGCCCGGCATTTTCGTTGAGACGTTTGTCGTCGGCTCCTGGGTCGAGCATCTGCGTCAGAAAGAGCGCTACACCATCAACGACAAAAAGATAGAGCGACGGGTTTTCGCTTTTCATCAGGGTGAACATTCACCCGAGGTTCGCTATCTGGTGGCGCCAGCGTGACTGGCACACCATCTTTTCATCCATCACGTCATACAGAGGGCAATACCATGAGCACCTTTAAAACGACCGACGGCACACAGATCTACTTTAAAGACTGGGGCACCGGTAAGCCGGTTCTGTTCAGCCACGGCTGGCCGCTGGATGCCGATATGTGGGACAGCCAGATGAACTTCCTGGCGGAGCACGGTTATCGGGTTATCGCCTTTGACCGTCGTGGATTTGGTCGTTCTGATCAGCCCTGGACCGGTAATAACTACGATACCTTTGCTTCTGACATCAACGATTTGATCACCCATCTTGACCTGCAGAATGTGACGCTGGTGGGTTTCTCAATGGGTGGCGGCGACGTCACGCGCTATATCGGCAGCTATGGCAGCGATCGCGTCGCGGCACTGGTGCTGCTGGGTGCCGTCACGCCAATCTTTGGCAAAACGGCAGACTACCCGCAGGGTGTCGATATGTCGGTGTTTGAAGGGATTCGTGATGGCCTGCTTAAGGATCGCGCGCAGTTTATCAAAGAGTTCGCTACGCCGTTTTATGGTACCAATGCCGGACAGACCGTTTCTGATGGCGTCATGACGCAGACGCTGAACATCGCGCTGCTCGCTTCGCTGAAGAGCACCGTTGATTGCGTCACCGCTTTTGCTGAGACCGATTTCCGTGCTGACGTAGCGAAAGTGAATGTGCCGACGCTGGTGATTCATGGCAGCAACGACCAGATCGTTCCGTTTGAATCCACCGGCAAAGTGGCGGCGGAGATGATTGAGGGTGCTGAACTCAAGGTTTATGACAATGCGCCGCACGGTTTTGCGGTGACGCATCAGGATCAACTGAATCAGGATCTGCTGGCGTTTCTTAACGCGCAGTGATGCAAAAAAACTGCGCGGTGGAAGCCGCGCAGTTTTCGCATTAACGGGTTGGATGATTCACTTCGTTGGGACGCAGATCGAATAACAACACCTCCGCTCCTTCACCGTGACTGAACGACAGCGTTTTCTCATTGCGAACCCGCGCACCGTCTCCGGCATTAAATTGCAGGCCATTTACCCTGACACTGCCGCGCGCCACATGAATATACGCATAGCGGTCGTCCGGCAGAGTGATTGTCTGCTGCTCATCCCCCTGGAACAGTCCCGCATAGATGCGAATATCCTGGCGCACCCGCAATGCCCCGTTTTCACCTTCCGGCGAAATAATCAGTCGCAGATTACCGCGTTTATCCGCTTCGCTGACGGAGACCTGCTGGTAGCCTGGCGGGCTATTTTTCTCTGCCGGCACCACCCAGATTTGCAGAAAGTGAACACCCTCGGTGCCCGAGTGGTTGAACTCACTGTGAGTCACACCGCTACCGGCACTCATCAACTGCACATCCCCGGGAACAATCACAGAGCCGGTGCCCATAGAATCTTTATGCTCCAGCGCGCCCTCCAGCACATAGGAGATAATCTCCATGTTGCTGTGAGGATGGGCGCCAAAACCGCGACCTTTGGCTACCCTGTCATCGTTGATCACCAGCAGATCTGAGAAGCCCGCCTGCTTTGGATCCCAGTAATTTGCAAAAGAGAAGGTGTGACGTGAATTCAGCCAGCCGTGATCGCCCACGCCGCGTTGCTCTGACAATCTTTGCTCAATCATATTCTGCCCCTTCGTTGATTCGGGAAGTGCGAATGCCCTTCGATGGAAACAGCATATAAGTAAACCAGGTAGTCACACAATGGCGTGAACTGGCAATGACTGTCGCGTTTTAGTAGACAATAATGGCGAGGTTATAGCGGGGCCAGGTTTTGCGGATTAATCCTTCAGCTACTGGCTCGTACCACCAGCTCACCCTGCATGATCACACATTGTGGCGGAGAGTCTGGCCGGATGATTTTTTGCAGCACCAGCTCACAGGCACGACGGCCAATCTCCCGGGAGGGCTGAGCCAGAGTCGTCAGCGGCGGCGATACCATGTCGCCCAGTTCGCTGCCGTCAAAACCCACCACGGCAATGTCCTGAGGTATCCGCAGACCCGCCTGCTGTATCGCCGCCATGGCACCCGCTGCCAGCGTATCGGAAACCGCAAACACGGCGTCCGGTCGTGTCTCGCCCGCCAGCAGCTGATTCATCGCGGCTTTACCGGCGCTGAAGCTTAACTCACTGGCGTAAGCGATGGCCTGCCATGCCAGTTGTTGCTCTTTGAGTTGATATGCGTAGCCCTGCTGACGCAGGCGGGCATATCGGTAGCGGAGGTCGTGATTGATCAGCGCAATGCGCTGACGTCCCTGTCCGGCCAGATAGTGCACCACTGACTGCGCAGCGACGTCATCATCAATCCCGACGCAGGAGATCTGGCCATTATCATCATGTTCGGCGCACTGAACCCAGGGTGCCGTGCCTATCAGCTGGCTCAGCTCCGGCAGCTTGGTGAATGCATCCATGGTGATAATGCCATCCACCATCTTGCCGGAGAGCAGTTGCAGGCTGGATCGCGAACGGGCAATATCGGCGCCCGAGTTACACAACAGGATGCGATAGCCATTTCTCTCCGCCTGCTCCTCAATGCCTTTGACCACCTCTGCGCAGAATGGGTTAGAGATATCGGAAACCAGAACCAGAATCATCGAGCTGCGCGCCGTACGCAGCTGGCGCGCCAGCAGGTTAGGCTGATAGTTGCTCTCTTCGATTGCCTCAAGGACTTTCTGCCGGTTAGCCGGTTTTACGCTGTCGCTGTTATTCAACACACGGGAAACGGTGGCAACCGAAACACCCGCCATCCGGGCGATTTTCTGAATAGACATAGCGATCCCTCTGTTTTAAAACTCACCCACAGAAAACCTTTGAATCCATGCCGCCTCAGACGTCGCGATCCAGACCCAGCTGATGGCGCACCGAAGGGGCGTTCTCTGCTAAAGCAAAATCATCAAAAGCGCGGTCAGCCACCGGGATAATATGCCGGCGGATAAATTCCGCCCCTTCACGCGCCCCGGTCTCGCCATCCTTCAGACAGCACTCCCACTCCAGCACCGCCCAGCCGTCATAGTCGTACTGGGCCAGTTTGCTAAAAATGCGGCTGAAGTCGATCTGGCCATCGCCCGGCGAGCGAAAGCGTCCGGCGCGCGCCAGCCATGGCTGATAACCGCCATACACTCCGCTGCGTCCATTTAACTGGTACTCCGCATCCTTAACGTGAAAGGCTTTGATACGCGGATGATAGAGGTCGATGAACTGCAGATAGTCGATGTGTTGCAGAAGAAGATGGCTGGGATCGAACAGGATATTGCAGCGCGGGTGGTGATTCACCTCTGACAAAAAGCGCTCAAACGTGACACCGTCATGCAGGTCTTCGCCGGGATGTATCTCATAGCAGAGATCCACACCGTGATGGTCAAAACTATCCAGCACCGGCAGCCAGCGGCGCGCCAGCTCAGCAAACGCCTCATTAAACAGGGCTTCATGGTGCGGCGGCCAGGGATAGAACCAGGGCCAGGCGAGCGAGCCGGAAAAGGTGGCATGTGCGCGCAGGCCGAGTTTTTCAGAAGCAGCAGCCGCACGCTTTAGCGTAGCGATGGCCCATTCGGTGCGCCGGGCGGGATCGCCTCGCAGCGCGGCAGGCGCAAAATTATCAAAAGCGAGATCGTATGCGGGGTTCACGGCAACCAGTTGCCCTTCCAGATGCGTTGAAAGCTCACTGATCTCCAGTCCGAAACCGGCCAGTGTTCCCCGCACCTCGTCGCAGTAAGTCTGGCTGACCGCTGCCTGCTTAAGGTCGAAAATAGCGGGCTGGTGGCAGGGGATCTGCAGTGCCCGGTATCCCAGTCCGGCGGCCCACTCCGCCAGCCCCGCCAGTGAATTAAAAGGCGGCTGGGTGGTAATGAATTGAGACAGGAAGATGCCGGGTCCCTTAACTGTTTTCATCTGTGACTCCTGATTTCAGTTACCGCTTAATCACGGTATTTGAATGAGAAGAAGAAAATAATCGCAATCACCGCAGCCGCCACGGCAGGGATCCACCAGAATATCGCCCAGCTCTCTGCGCTGGCGTTACCCGCCACCAGCTGATTGTAGAGCGCACCGGAGATTTGCGATCCCAGCAGCATGCCGATGCCGTAGGTGAACATCACCACCATGCTCTGCGCCTGCCCCTTGACCTTTTCACCGGCGATCCGATCGGTGTAGATGAATCCCACCACAAAGAAGAAGTCATAGCAGACGCCATGCAGCAGAATGCCCAGATAAATCAGCGTGCGCGTCTCATCACTCATGCCCAGCGCAAACAGTGCATAGCGGACAAACCACGCTGTCATGCCAATCAGCAGCATGACTTTTACGCCAAGACGGCGAAACAGCAGTGGAATGATCAGCATGAAAACAATTTCAGACATCTGACCCAGTGACATCAGGGTGCTCACTTCCCGGATACCGGCATCCGCCAGCCAGGAGGCGGTAAAAGCGTAGTAGGTGCCGAGCGGAATAGAGATTAGGGTGGCACACAGCGCAAAGACCAGGAAATGACGCAGTCGCAGCAGTGCGAAGGCATCGGCGCAGAAGAGATCGCGAACTTTTAACGGCAATCCTTTGGCCGGAGCCGGCGTATGGGGCAGCGTCAGGCTGTAGATCGCCAGCAGTACCGAACAGAGCGCCGCCAGCTGGAACACTGCCACGCTGTCAGCAATGCCCGTTACACCGATAAAGATCCCCGCCACGATCCAGCCGATGGTGCCGAAAACTCTGACAATGGGAAAGCTTTTCTCGCTGCTGGCGAGGCTGTGAAAGGCGATGTTATTTGAAAGCGCCAGCGTCGGCATAAAGCAGAGCGTATAGCCAAATAACAGTGCGATCAGCTGCGCCCCGTTCTCCGCGATTAGCGCCTGAGGCACGAACCAGAGAATCGCTGCGCCCGCCAGGTTCATTACCGCCATTACTTTCTGCGAGGGAAAAAAGCGATCCACAAGCATGCCGAGCACAAACGGCGAGAGAATTGAGGCGATGGGCCCGGCCGAAAACGCATCCCCAATCAGCAACGGCATGTTGTGACGGGTCATTACCAGCCCCAGCGTCACCGACCAGCTGCCCCAGATAAAGAACTGCATAAACATCATCAGAGAGAGGCGCGGCACCAGCAGCTTATGCTGCACCTGCTGGCCTGCTCTCTCCTGCACTGTTGCAATCATGGGAACCTCACGAATAAGTAATCGATTACATTATGATTGCTCACAACGTAAACGAATGCAGCCGACTGTTCCTTCGCCGCGATCACAAATTATTAACTCTGCGTTATCACTCTGGAAATAATAAGGCGATGCCGGACGGGCCGATCAACGACTGGCATTAACTACCCGCGCTTTACGGAAGCGGTAACGCTCATACAGCACCGAGTAAAGGCCGCCTGCCACCACCAGAATCGCACCCATTACCGTGGTGGAGGTTGGCAGATTGCCGAGCAGCAGATAACCCACCGCCACTGACCAGATTAAGGTGGTGTAGTCGAACGGGGCCAGCAACGACGCTTCGGCATAGCGCAGGCTCAGAGTCATCAGAATCTGAGTAATACCGCCCAGCAGCCCACATCCCACCAGTAACGCCAGCTGATTGCCATGCGGCACTTTCCAGCCGCCTGGCAGCGTGACCAGCGACGTTAAGGCCGTGGTGATAGCGAACCAGAAAGCGATGGCGCCCGGCTTCTCTTTGCCGTTAAGAAAGCGGATCTGCACCAGCGCACAGGCCGTACAGAAGGCTGCCATCAACGCCAGCAGAATACCCGCCGATGCAGAAAGGGAAAATGTTGCCTGTCGCGTCAGTGTGAGATGCCCGGAGAACATCACCAGAATGCCACTGAAACCGGTAAAGACCGCGACCCAGCGATGGTGACGCACTTTTTCGCGCAGAAATAGCGCCGCCAGCAGCACGGTAAACAGCGGCGCGGCATAGTTGATAGCCGTGGCGTCGGTCAGAGAAATGTAGAGCAGCGACAGATAACTGAAATAGAGACCACCGGTTCCGGCCAGACCGCGCACAAAATGCCCCCGAATATTGCGGGTGCGAATGCCATCCAGCACGCTGCCCTGCAAGCGCAACCAGATTAACAGCGGCACCAGTGCCAGCAGCGAGCGAAAAAATATCACTTCGCCGACCGGTATCGCCCCATCGAGTTCTTTTACACAGGCCAGCATCAGCGTGCTACTTAATGCAGCGGTGATCTTCATCGCTATGCCAGCGGAAGCATTCATACGATTTTTGTTCTCTCAAAGGGAAAATAAGCAGGGGAATCAGCACACTCTTATCCATATTGTCATAATGTCGTACACCAATCTGCCGCGATTACTCTGCAGACGGCATTTTATCTTTTTTTGCCGCAGCATCACGGCATGAAGAGGCATGTAGTCCCGTTTCCCGGCTGGTACACTCTGCCTTCTGCCCTGCTTTATGGGCCTCTTCTCTTAAGGAACGGGAGTCACCGATGTCCACGCTGCGTTTACTGTTATCTGAATCCAACGATCCCTGGTTTAACCTGGCGGTAGAAGAGTGCATTTTCCGCCAGATGCCGGCCACCCAGCGGGTGCTGTTTTTGTGGCGTAATGCGGAAACGGTGGTGATCGGGCGGGCACAGAATCCGTGGAAAGAGTGCAATACCCGACGCATGGCGGAAGATGGCATCCGGCTGGCACGTCGCAGCAGCGGCGGTGGCGCGGTATTTCACGATCTCGGCAATTGCTGTTTTACCTTTATGGCCGGCAAGCCGGAGTATGATAAAAGCGTCTCGACTGACATCATCCTGCGCGCACTGACTTCGCTAGGCGTACCCGCGGAGGCCTCTGGCCGTAATGACTTAGTGGTGAACACCGCTGACGGGCTGCGCAAAATATCCGGTTCAGCCTACCGTGAAACGCCGGATCGCGGTTTCCATCACGGCACTATTCTGATGGATGCCGACCTCTCCCGCCTGGCGGATTACCTCAATCCGGATGTGAAGAAATTGCAGGCGAAAGGGATAACCTCAGTGCGCGCCAGAGTGACCAATCTGGCGGAGTTAACGCCGGGTATCAGCTATCAGGCGATCTGCTCCGCGGTGACGGACGCATTTTTCAACTATTACGGTGAGCGCTGTGAGCCAGAGAGGATCTCTCCCGACGCCCTGCCCGATCTACCGGGTTTCAGAGAGCAGTTCGCAAAGCAGAGTAGCTGGGAGTGGAATTTCGGTCAGGCACCCGATTTCTCGCATCTGCTGGACCAGCGTTTTGTCTGGGGCGGTGTGGAGATTCATTTCGATGTAGAACGCGGCGTGATCAGCCGCTGTCAGATTTTCAGCGACAGCCTCAACCCTGCGCCGCTGGAAGCGCTGGGGCAGCGGTTGCAGGGTGTGACCTATCGGCCCGATGCCCTTGAACCGGTGCTGAATCAGCTTATTGCGGATTTCCCGGAGCAACGCGCGGAGCTGACAGAATTGCAGCAGTGGCTGGTCGCCAGCGTGCGCTGAACATTTTTTTACTGGCCTGCGCCGATATCTGGCGCGGGCAAAAAACATCGCGTAAGCATCAGGCAAATCATAAACGCAAAAAACCCGCACAAGGCGGGTTTTAATTAATTATCAATATCAGGCTTATCTGCTGAGGCTATTGCCATCACGCGTTGATAAGCACTATTGATAATTAAGGCTTACATAGGGACAACGTTTGCCGCTGAAGGACCTTTAGCGCCGTTTTCAATAGTGAATTCGACCTGCTGACCTTCGTCCAGAGTTTTATAATCGTTGCTCTGAATTGCAGAGAAATGTACGAATACATCTTTGCTGCCATCCTGAGGAGAGATAAAACCGAAACCTTTACCAGCGTCAAACCATTTTACTAAACCAGTCATTTTATTAGACATCGATAATTCCTTAATTTATGAGCCACAAAGTGGCGAAGATGGCCTGTCTTTCAGAAGGTAACTTACCAGGCTTTTAGGAGGAGACTCATGAATAAGGGTATCTTGTGATATCGCTTGCACTGAGGACTGCTTTACTAAAACTGCTTTGATAAGGTCTGTGTTCCAAACCGATGACGCTATTAAGCCACGCCTCGCCGACATTAGCAAACATTATTTTAATTTACTTTTAACATCCAGACGTCCGGAGCGCCCTTGTTGATTTTCCGAGCATTTTGAAATATCAGGGCTGACAGAATGATAATTTTCGCTGAACGGTCAGAGAGTCAATAATAATGCGGTTAATCATTGCTGAAAGATAATACGGCGGCCCTGTACTAATAAAGCGCAGCGATAAACAGTATCGCTGCGCCCTGCTTTACTCATATCAGGCCAGTTGAGTCTGCTGACGGGCAGCATGACGCGCCGTGAGCACAAAGACCATCAGACCGGCCACGCCCAGCGCAACACCCACCCACGCGGTGGAGATCCAGCCATAGCCCAGCGACACCGTCAGGCCCCCAAGATACGCGCCCATCGCATTGGCAATGTTCAACGCCGAGTGATTCATCGCAGCCGCCAGGGTTTGCGACTCATTGGCGACATCCATCAGGCGAATCTGCAATGACGGCAGCAGCACTGAGCAGGTGCCGATCAGGAACGTAGCCAGCAGGCCAGTTGCCACATGCTGAACCAGCATCGGGAAGGCCAGCATCACCAGCACGTTCCATAACAGCGTCCAGCCAATAATATTCAGCACCGGGCCATCAGCCAGACGGCCACCCACCAGATTACCGATGATCATTCCCAGCCCAAACGCCACCATCGCCCAGGGGATCAGCGAGGGGGAGATGCCAGCAATGTTAATCAGCGTCGGCGCGATATAACTGAAGATAGCGAACATCCCGCCAAATCCTACCGCCCCTACCAGCAGGGTCAGCAGCACCTGCGCGTTTTTCAGCGCGCCCAGTTCCCGCAGCGGATGCGCATCCACATCGCCAGGCGTGTAAGGAACATAGCGGCCAATCAGCAGGCAGGTCAGCAGTCCAATTGCGCCCACAAAGGTGAACACCACGTGCCAGCTAAATAACTGCCCTATCCAAGAGCCCAGCGGCACACCAATCAGGGTCGCCACCGTCAGTCCCAGCATCAGTGACGCCAGCGCGCGGCCACGACGTTCAATCGGCACCAGCGAGGCGGCTACCAGCGATGCCACACCAAAGTAGGCGCCGTGAGGCAGCCCGGTCAGAAAACGCGCCACGAGCAGGCCGTGATAGCTGTCGGCCATCGCGCTGGCAACATTACCGATGCTGAACAGCGCCATCAGGATCAGCAGCAGCGATTTACGTGCCATTCGCGCCGCCAGCACCGCAATAAACGGCGCACCGACCACCACGCCCATCGCGTAACTGGCAATGGCGTTGCCCGCCTGCGGCTCGGTAATCGCAAGGGAGCGTGAAACATCTGGCAGCAGGCCCATCATGATGAACTCACCGGTACCGATGCCAAAGCCGCCCAGCGCGAGGGCCAGTAATGCCCAGCGGACAAAACCGGCATCGTCGGTTTTATGATTTTTTCTTAACAAAATTGATTCCCAATGGCCAGAACTGAAAAAACTGAAGTGAGGCTGAGAGAGAAAGCAGAGCGTGTTCCCGTCCGGTTGAAGCGGGCAGACTATAAAAAGTCAGGCTGCGCATAGCAACCCATTTATGTGATCTGGCGCACAGTGAAGGCTGCGTGAACGTGGGCATTTATCCGTGCCACTCTGGCGCATAGCGACCTGTTTAAGATCACAATCCGGGAAGCTACGCAGGCCTGAGTCGTGAATCTCTGTTTAACTGACCTCTCAGCGCTTCTTTTGCATAACAGGATCAGCAGATGACGAGCAGAGTTATCCTTCTTACCGGTGCCAGCGGGCGCATCGGGCGCACTTTCTTTGCGGACAGCCAGAACAACTACCGTTTTATCCTGACCGATTTACGTGAGCCGGATTACGCGATACCCGCACCCCATCGTTTTATTGTGGCGGATCTGTCACAACCTGGTGCAGCGGAGAAATTACTGGCTGAAGAGCCTGTCGATACCGTCATCCACCTCGCCGGTATCCCGGATGCGCAGGCCAGTTTCGACGATCTGCTGCCCGCCAATATTCTCTCTACGACCTGGATACTCAAGGCAGCAGCTGAGCACCGCTGTCGTCGTCTGGTCTTTGCCAGCAGTGCGCAGACCATTGAGGGCTACCCGGCGGATGTCCAGATACATCCCGGCATGGCCGTCTCTCCCGCGAATCTGTATGGCGTCACCAAATGTTATGGTGAAGCACTTTGCGCCTTCTATGCCAGTCAGCACGGGTTGAGCTGTGTGGCGCTGAGAATCGGGGCGTTTGAACCTGCACTGGATAACAGCCTGCATAATGCGAGGGATTACAGCGCATGGCTGAGTCCGGAAGATGCCGTCAGATTGCTGACTGGCGCTGTCGAGGCAGAGAAGATCACCTTCTTTATTGGCTACGGCATTTCCGATAACCGCTTTAAGCGCTTTGATCTGACACAGACGCGAGAAGTGCTGGGCTATACGCCATCTGATAACGCATTCAGAGCATTTGCGCCAGGTGAGCTGGATTATTAGCCCCTCCCCTGAGCCGTGATCGCTTTCGGTCCCGAGTCGGCTCGTTATTCTTCATCTCCGTGCCGCCGGCTGGTCCGGCGGCTGCTTCAGCCCTCAACTGAGACAACGCCGAAAAGAAGGCAGCGGCTGAATCGGCCAAATCAGTGTGTGCCGGTATTCACCCGGCGACCTATGTCTTTCAGCTGAGAATATTTTTCCAGCAGCTGTGGGCCATCATCCAGGCTCATGGCAAACATCCACATATAGGTCATCACCGAATAGATGTGACCCGCATTGGTCCCGCCACGGTTCGACATTACCGCAATGGTGACAGCAAATAGCAGCGCTGCCACGCTACCGATGGCCAGATAACCCCAGGCTTCCCGATCGGAGAGACGGAGCACACCGCTCCGGCGCATATTATCCGGCAGATTTCATCTGTCGGTGTCACCATCTGCCGTAGGGATAGGTTTTCTCTTTGATAAATGCTGGCGTTTCACCGTAATAAACATACCCGTTGGGATGCTCCGTGATCCCTTTGCAAGCATCCAGTTTATCCCCGGACAGCGTGGTGATTTTTACCGGTTTGACTGGCAGGTTATCACCTCCTGCGCTGTTCTGAAGCCAGATACGGACTTTACCCTCTGGTGCCAGCCCTAACAGTAATGTGTCATACCAGGCCATATTACCTCTTCTGTCCCTGCCGGTTGGCACCGACATTTTTCCCCGAAGGGCCGGTGAGAAGGTGATGCGCGTCTCGTAGGTCTTTTTATCGATAACCGAATCCCAGCAGAACAGCATCAGCGCCGGTGGATGCCGGGCTTTATTAAACTGAGCATGCATCCTGACCCGGTTATTCCATATCTGAGTTGTATCCGGATCCCCTGGAGTGCTGTCCAGCGTTCTGTAAGTGGATACAACTTTCTCGTTGTCGATAATCAGCGCTTTTGTCACAACCGCCGGTAAGGCCCGCGGAGTGAAAAATGCAAAATCAACCTCACCGTAGGGCATTTCGCCGGTATCTTCCGGCGTCTGTGCCTCTCCAGCCCGGCAGCCGCTGACCATCACCAGCATCAGCAGGGGAAAAAGTGTTTTCAGCCTCATACCTTCTTCCCGTCCATGCTGTAGACCGAGCGTTTCCACTGCTCATCCGGGCGGTTGATAAAGCCAATCAGCTCAGAGGGTGATGCGCCGCCGTGAATAAGGCCGTCCGTATTCACCACGATGGCATTCCAGTTGGCCGAACAGTGAATATACTTCTCCGCAATCACGTCCAGCTCATCCTGGCTGAACGCTTGATAGGCATAGGTACGCCAGGTATTACGCCCCGGGCTTGATGGATCAACCAGGGACCGTAAAAAGGCATTCATTTCATGGTCAAATACCCCGTCCTCCCCGATGAGAAAGGGCTGGCCGTCAATAATACCCAGCCGCTCAGCCACCTCCGCCAGTTCAGGTGTACGGCTCAGGTCGGTAAAAACCAGCATGATGATTGCCCTCCAGACAGACAACACATAAACTCCAAAACCCGGCCTGCATGTGTCGTCAGGCGGGTATCAGAAGCAATCGCTACCAGTTGCCGTAGGGATAGGCTTTCCCTTTGATAAAATCCTTTATGTCCTGATCATAACCATCCGGAATGCTGTAGTTAAAGTCAATGCGCGAAGGCACGTCTTTGCAGGCATCCAGTTTATCCCCGGACAGCGTGGTGATTTTTACCGGTTCGACCGGCAGATTGGCGACCGGTGCACTGTTCTGAAGCCAGATGCGGACTTTACCTTCTGGTGCCAGCCCAAACAGCAGCGTGTCATACCAGGCCGTATCCCCACGCCAGTCCTTTCCGGTTGGCACCGACATTTTCTCCCGCAGGGCCGATGAAAAGGTGATGCGCGTCTCGTAGGTCTTTTTATCTATAACCGAATCCCAGCAGAAGAGCATCTGTGCGGGAGGATGCCGGGCTTTGTTGAACTGAGCATGCCTGCTTACCCTGCTGCTCCAGCTTCCCACGCTGTCAGGATTTTCCTGAATGCTGTCCAGCGTTCTGTAAGTAGATACAACTTTCTCGTTGTCGATAATCAGCGCTTTTGTCACAACCGCCGGTAAGGCCCGCGGAGTGAAAAATGCAAAATCAACTTCACCGTAGGGCATTTCGCCGGTGTCTTCCGGCGCCTGTGCCTCTCCAGCCCGGCAGCCGCTGACCATCACCAACATCAGCAGGGGAAAAAGTGTTTTCAGCCTCATACCTTCTTCCCGTCCATGCTGTAGACAGAGCGTTTCCACTGCTCATCCGGGCGGTTGATAAAGCCAATCAGCTCAGAGGGTGATGCGCCGCCGTGAATAAGGCCGTCAGTATTGACCACGATGGCATTCCAGTTGGCCGAACAGTGAATATACTTCTCCGCAATCACGTCCAGCTCATCCTGGCTGAACGCCGGAGCCTTCTGGCCGCTGCGGGCAGCCTTGCCCATCGCCAGTGCTTTATCCCAGAGGGGCGCAAGCTCATCCGGAATGACGAGCTCTTTGTCTTTACTCAGAATGGGGTCAAACACCACCCCGGCCTCCTGTGCAGCCTCAAGCATCACCCTCAGCACCACGCGGGACCAGTCGTTTCTGACGGTCCGTCCGCGCATGGTCAGCGCCGCAAAGCTGCGCTTCTGCATCTGGCCGTACCGGTCCGGAGGAAGCCTGTCGTCATGCCATGTTTCTGCCGATATTTCATTTGTCCGCAGCAGCGGGGCCAGACAGGGTGATTTATCCAGGGTCTGCAACTGTGCTACTGCCTGCCGGTAAGCCTGCGTCTTTTCACCGGGCTGGCTGTACGGCACCGTCTCCGTTGCCGGGCGGGTCAGAAACAGGTCTTCCTTCGTGACGGGCAGATAACCGCCGCCGATATCGGAATGCACGCCGGGCAGCGCCAGCTCCGGCCAGGCCGGTTTCACGCTGTTAAGCGCAAAGTTAAAGCGGCACTCGTTCGCAGCGGTGATATGAAAAACCTTCTCTGCCACGCCGGGACGCAGGGTGAGCTTCACGTCACCGGTATCCGCGCTGTGCGGATTCAGACCGTTAACCGGCGTACCTATGGCAGCAACGGTATCGAAAACACCGATGAAACGGGTTTTACCGGAAGGAGAACCACTAAATGCAGTACCCGTCACGCCCTGCCGGATGGCGCTGATAATGGCTGGGTCTTCTGACTGGACGCGGTTGGCAAAATGGCGGGCTGCTGCCGCACCACGGCTGAAGCCAAAGATGTCAAACTGGAGGGATTTGATTACAAGCTCACTGTCTGTTATCTGCCTTCTGATGTCCCTGATACTCTGATTCAGTACATCACCCAACTGGGCCACTGCTTTATCCGTTTTGGCAACAACCCCGGTATCGGATATACCAAACCCCTGGTCCAGCTTGCTGTCAGGTTTTCCCGCATCGGTGCCGATACCGTCAATATAAACGGCGGACTGGGTGGCTCCTTTATCTACAGATATATCCTGTTTATACAGTGTGCTCAGCCAGTGAATATTGGTGTAGTACCCGGTATAGCTGGTTGCACCGCTGCCCGACACGCCAAAATTTTCACGGGCGCATTTTGCCAGAATGGACTCGGCTTCCGGATCGTTCAGGTTGTAATGACCTGCGGTATAGGCCTTCAGCATGTTCTGCGTGTTAACGGCATTGTTGCCGGTACCGTCGTAGAACACGCCTATCGTCAGCGTGATCTCCCGTTTCTTTTTCTTCGCCGCCTGCGTATGTTGTTCCGGCTCCGGAGCGACTACCGGGGCCATCCGGGCTTTTGCCGCCGAAAGCTGCGGTATCGTAGCAGGGGCAATCAGAAAATTGGTTCCCTGCGGGCACCCGCAACGGATCTCCGAGCCATCCACCGCGACAGCGGCGCTGTTTGAGTGCCGGTGATCGCCGCTCACAATGACCCCCACTTCCCCGCACTTCGGGCAGGGGGTGGTTTTGTCACCGATATAGAGTTTCAGCAACCCCATGACCGACATACCGGGGCGGGTCGCGATACACTGCGCCCCTGTGGAAGTCTTATCCCCGTGCAGACCGACGTTTTTACCGTGAATGATACAGCCTCTTCGGGTCATCGGCTCAGCCCTCTGCCGGTAAAAAATCAGCATCCATCGGCAGACCTTTCAGCTCATTCAGCGTACATCCCGCCTGCGGGGTGCTGATAATCACATCACCGTTACTCAGCCGGCTGCCGACCAGCGCGATACTTTTACCGCCTTTCTGGAATTTCGCACCGCTGCCGGTGACAATCCGGGCAGTGGTGCCGTCAGGATAAACCACCTCATCACCTTCCAGCGCAACGCTGACCTTCTGTCCGTCCTCAGGCGCTATTTCAGAGCCATTCCAGGCTGCACGTACCACCCCGCCGCGGTGTGTCAGCGCCCCGTCAACCGCGATCCGGTAAATCGCCACCACCGGATGTTCAAGCAGAAATGCCTCCTGCTCTTCAACTGTCTGACGGGCACCTTCAGGCATCCCGGCCTTTTTCTCCGTCGAAAATGGCGGACGCGCCAGTAAGGCAGCTAATTCCGGGGTCAGTACGTTGGTATATTGCTGTTCCATGTCAAATCCCTTTTTTCCTGTGATAAACGCGTCAGCAAAAGCTATGCGACGGCAGGCATCTCCCATGATGAGATACTGCAGGTTTACACAGGAATGATGGATATAAATTGAGCACAATCAATACAGCACGAGACATTAGTCATTTAAAGAATATAAGCCGGGCTATGTCCCGTCTGATAAAGCTTTAGGGCATTTTCGCTATGTGAACTGGATTATTAACCCGCCCCTGACGCAGCGATGGCTTCTAGTCCGGCAATGGCTGTGTATTCCTCCCATTTGTTGCCGCCGTCCCGTCCGGCGGCTGCTTCGGCTCTCTACAGAGGCAGCATCCTTAACAAAGCAGTGGCTGTTTAATCTGTTCGAAAGTCATTTGCCGAGCGCACCGGATGCAACCTGGCAACTTTATGCTTCATTCTGGCAGATGGCTGCGCATCACGAAGCCTATGCCGCGCTGGCAGAACAAATGACGGCAGCGTGGCAGGCGCTGGTGGAGGAGATAATTCGTGACGGCGTCACAGATGGAACGCTGCGTTGTGCCGATATACCGCGCACCGCCCGGCAAATCAGTGCGATGCTTAACGGCTATGCCGATTTGCTGACCATCAATCCGTCGGAGAAAAAGGCAAGCGAAGGGATGGCTGACTTAACGCAGTTTATTGATCATCTCCTGTCGTAACGTGGATCTGACGCGTTATAAAGGCTTTAACAACGCCAGATTTTAATTAAATGTTAATAAAAGGTTTATTATTTTAATTGGTCTGCGCTTTTAACCCGCTATAAATGCAGCTTCTTCAGTCAAACTGACTTATGCTTTTTCCATCTGAAAAGGCCCCTTTTTGATAGCGTTTTGCCCCGGAAACAGCTATTTACACAGATTATTATCATTGACTTAGCACGCTCCGCGCCGGGTAAGCTGGTGTTTTTACGCCACTTATTAACAACGGACTAGCGAAGCGGCAATAATGTATACGTTCACAAACTCACCAAACGATTGATTCCTATAGCAAAGAATCTGTTATCTGCCGATAAAATTAAACGTTGAGTCGGACCTTAAAAACACCTATATTGGCCGCGCTTAAAACACATACCCCAATTTAAATACATTTATTCAACTGCGACGCTACGCCCGTCCCGGTTGTAGGAGAGATATGATGACGGATAAAGTCCGTATTGATAGTTTGAATGCACAGAACTTAAACGCAACCAATGAAACCTATTTAGCCCGTCAGGCTGAATTTGAATCAAACGTTCGAAGTTATCCTCGCAAATTGCCGTTCGCGATTGCGAAAGCACAGGGTGTCTGGATCACAGACGTCGAGAATAATCAGTATCTCGACTGTCTTGCAGGTGCCGGAACGCTGGCATTGGGTCATAACCATCCAGACGTTCTGCAGAGCATTCAAAATGTCATTACCAGCGGCTTGCCGTTACATACTCTTGATTTAACCACGCCGTTAAAAGATGCGTTCTCTGAGTATCTGCTCTCGTTATTACCGGGTCAGGGCAAAGAGTACTGCCTGCAGTTTACCGGCCCGTCGGGCGCGGATGCCGTTGAAGCGGCGCTGAAACTGGCGAAAAAACACACCGGTCGTTCCGGCATCATCAGCTTCTCTGGTGCGTATCACGGCATGACCCACGGCGCGCTGTCGGTCACCGGCAACCTGTCACCGAAAGAAGCCGTCGACGGCTTGATGCCGGAAGTGCAGTTCATGCCTTATCCGCACCTCTACCGCTGCCCGCTGGGCATTGGCGGTGAAGCGGGCGTGAAAGCGCTGACCTACTACTTCGAAAACCTGATCAACGACGTTGAGAGCGGCGTTCGTAAACCGGCAGCCGTCATTCTGGAAGCAGTTCAGGGCGAAGGCGGTGTTAACCCGGCTCCGGCTGAGTGGCTGCAGCGCATCCGTAAAGTGACCAAAGAGCATGGCATTCTGCTGATCATCGACGAAGTGCAGGCGGGCATTGCCCGTACCGGTAAATTCTTCGCCTTTGAGCACGCCGGTATTGAGCCGGACATCATCGTGATGTCAAAAGCGGTCGGCGGCGGTCTGCCACTGGCGGTACTGGGCATTAAGAAAGAGTTCGACGCCTGGTCTCCTGGCCACCACACCGGCACCTTCCGTGGCAACCAGCTCGCAATGGCGACCGGCCTGACTACGCTGAAACTGCTGAAAGATAACAACATCGCTGACAAAGTTGCTGCACAGGGCGAATGGCTGAAAGGCAAACTGGGCGAGCTGCAGCAGCGCTACCCGGTAATCGGCAACGTGCGTGGTCTGGGACTGATGATCGGCATTGAGCTGGTGAAACCTGACGAAGCCGCTGATCACATGGGCAGCTTCCCGGCAGACGGCGAGCTCTCCGCGCTGGTACAGAAAAAATGTTTTGAGAACGGCCTGATTCTGGAGCGTGGCGGACGTCACGGCAGCGTATTACGTCTGCTGCCTTCCCTGCTGATCACAGATGCAGAACTGGACGTGTTTATGGATAAATTTGAAAACGCCCTGCTGTCAGCTGGCGTGAAACCAGTTTGAGTGGAGTGAATGCAATGTCCCGGTTAAACCCGATTCTGGCGGCCTCAGCACAAAGTACCGAGGCCTACCAGCAGGCGATTGCCCAGAGTAGCGCGGCCGTCGTGAAGTGGCTGGAACAACCTGAGATGTATCAGGGAAAAACCGTCGCAGAGCTGCGCGAGCGCATTAAGCTGGACTTCAATCCTCTGGGCCTGGGCAACCAGGCCGCGATTGAACGCGCCATTGAGTACTTCCTCAAAGACAGCCTGTCGGTTCATCACCCGCAGTGTGTGGCGCATCTGCACTGCCCGAGCCTGGTTATCAGCCAGGCCGCGGAAGTCCTGATTAATGCCACCAACCAGAGTATGGATTCGTGGGACCAGGCACCTTCAGCCACCCTGATTGAGATGAAGCTGATCGAGTGGCTGCGCATCCAGGTCGGTTATCAGTCCGGCGACGCAGGTGTCTTTACCAGCGGCGGCACCCAGAGCAACCTGATGGGTCTGATGCTGGCGCGTGACGCCTGGTTTGCCCGTCAGGGTCATTCTGTTCAGCAGGATGGTTTAACCGGCGATCTGAAGAAGATTAAAGTCTTCTGTTCAGAGAATGCGCACTTCTCGGTTCAGAAGAATATGGCGCTGCTGGGTCTGGGCTATCAATCCGTGACGCAGGTGAAATGCGATCGCTTTGCCCGCATGGATATGGATGACCTGCGCCACAAACTGGCAGCCTCCAAAGCCAACGGTGAAAACATTCTGGCGATTGTTGCCACGGCGGGTACTACCGATGCTGGTGCGATCGATCCCCTGCGCGAAATCGCGGCGCTGGCGGCCGAAGAGAACATCTGGGTGCACGTCGATGCGGCCTGGGGCGGCGCGCTGCTGCTCTCAGAAAAGTATCGTGACTATCTGGATGGCATTGAGCTGGTCGATTCCATTACCCTGGACTTCCACAAGCAGTTCTTCCAGACCATCAGCTGTGGTGCTTTCCTGCTGAAGGAAGCGCGCCACTATGAGCTGATGCGCTACCAGGCGGCCTATCTGAACTCTGAGTTTGATGAAGCGCAGGGTGTGCCGAATCTGGTATCCAAATCCCTTCAGACCACCCGCCGTTTCGATGCACTGAAACTGTGGATGGGCCTGGAAGCGCTGGGTCAGAAACAGTATGCCGAAATCATCGATCACGGTGTGACGCTGGCACAGCAGGTTGCACAGTACGTTGATGAGCAGCCTGCGCTGGAGCTGGTGATGAAACCGCAGCTGGCCAGCGTGCTGTTCCGCTATCGTCCGGCGCATCTGGCGCACTTCAGCAGTGCGGATATTGCGTTGCTGAATCAGCGTATCGGTGATGCCCTGCTGGAATCGGGCCGCGCCAACGTTGGTGTAACCGAGTTCGATGGCGTGACCTGCCTGAAGATGACCCTGCTGAATCCGACAGTGACGCTGGAAGATATCAAAGTGTTGCTGACATTGGTGGAAACCACGGCACAGCAGCTGGTGTAAATAGTGGCGTCAGGGTCACTATCAGAGGCGCCTCAGGGCGCCTTTTCTTTTTCTGTGTTTATCCCTTTCATTCATCGGTGAGGCCAAAGCGCCTGTGCGCTGGTTTGCCGGACACCTCCGCCTCTGCCCCTTTTGTGTAGCCCCTAGCCGATCTTGTATTGACTTACCCATTCAGCACAAAAATCCAGATACGCGAGTGTGATGGCTGAAGGATGTTTGTGCCGGACATAAACCAGATGTAAAGGCATCGAGTGAGTCGGATAATCGGGCAGCAGTCGCATCAGCTTTCCACTCTCCACATCAGGTTTAACTAAAAAATCAAACAACAGCGATACCCCGGCACCGCTCAGTGCATAGTGGCGCAGGCCCTGCGTGTTGTTAGAGGAAAAAAACGGCTCAAACTTTACCTTCTCGTCTCCGGATACCCACTCAAAGGAACCACTGTTAAGCCCTTCCCAGCTGGCTATCGGACACGTCGCCAGCGCCGCCAGCGTCTGCGGATGTCCAAAGCGTTCAGCCAGTTCAGGTGTGGCAACAAACCATGCCTCGACATTCATAACCGGTTTCGCAATCACATCTTCGGTATGCAACTCGCCCAGCCTGAGTGCCACGTCAATGCCATCTTCAAACAGATCCACCACTCTTTCCCCTGAGTGGCAAAACACTTTGATATCAGGATAGCGTTGCTGAAACGCATGCAGCAATTCCCACCAGATGGTGAAGTCAGGCGGCACCGATATTCGCAGCTTGCCCGCCAGTTTGTGCGCAGACCTGACCGTTTTGGTGGCCTCTTCCAGCATTTCCAGACCAGGTCGCGATTGCTCAAAGAACTGTTGTCCTTTGTAAGTCGGCCTGACCCCTTTCTTTGATCGTTCAAGCAACTGCACACCCAGTGCCTGCTCCAGCTCATTCACTTTCCGCACCAGCGTTGAGATGGGGATAGCCGTTCTCTCGCTTGCCGCTGAAAAGCTGCCTGCCTGAACGACTGCAATAAAGAGTTTTGTCGCGTTGAGATCCATTATCTTTCCATATCTGGCAAACATGTACCCAATTCTGACCATTTACTTCTTATTTTCAACTATTAAACTCCCTGTTTTGGCTAAGAGAATAAAAATAAAACGGCCCGTAAAAAATTCTTATTTCTAACGAATAAGTCTGGCTACACCGTATCCGGATAAGGAAAAAGCGATGAAAAACCTTGTGACAGAAATTCTGAATATTCGCTATCCCATTATTCAGGCACCCATGTACTTTCTAACCAATGCAACGTTTGTTGCCGCAGTATCAAACGCAGGCGGATTAGGCATAATTGGCCCCAACGCCGGGCAGGATACATTGCCGGACTCTCGTTTCATGGCGCTGGAGCGCATGCGTGAGCAAATCAGAAAAACCAAACAGCTGACCGATAAACCTTTTGGGGCAACCCTGATCAATGGGCCGGATATGAGTTTCTGGCGGCCAACAGCTGAAATGTTTGTTGAAGAGAAGGTAGAGGTCGTTTTAGTTAATGAAGTGCTTGATGCCGAAATATTCGAATTTCTGAAACAACATCGCATCAAAATCCTTTATCGTGCGCTGACGCCTGACGTAGCGAATTCTCAGCAGGCTGAAAAGCTTGGCGCCGATATCATTGTCGCCACGGGATTTGATGAAGGCGGCACCGTGCCATCACGCATTATCGGAACGTTCAGCATCGTGCCCATGATCGCTGACAGTGTGAAAATTCCGGTGCTGGCGGCAGGCGGCATTGGGGATGTGCGTGGCGTGCGTGCAGCCATGGCGTTAGGTGCAGAAGGCGTCTGGATAGGCAGCCTGTTTTTAACCGCGCAGGAGAACCCGGCGGATGAGAAGGTTAAGCAGCTGATTGTTTCATCGAGCGCAGAAGATTTGCTACTTTTCCGCACCCTGCCCGCTTATTACCGGACATTGCCAACGCCGCTCAGCCCCAGGCTGGCAGAACTTGATGCGCACGGCGCTGACCGTGAAACGCTGTTCACTGCAATGAATGGCTACCACTCTTTATGGCAGGCGATGCGACTGGGCAATTTTGACAAAGGCGTCGTTTCGACAGGCACCGGCATCTCGATGATCAAATCGGTGCGAACCGTTGCAGCCATCGTCGCCGATCTGGCACAGGATTTCATCACTCAGCCGGAGAAACAGAAATCTGACGACACCGTTCTCAGTCTGTAATCTGTTTAAAGTTAGTGATGTGACCGCCACCAGCGGGATCCGGTTGTCGGATGAGTCCCGACCGGGTCCAGCGTGCTGCCCGCAGTGTTCAACTGTGGGCCGTTATTCAGCTTTTCCTCTTCACAGCCTGAAGCCATACAGGTTCAACCCTTTTCAGTCAAACAGACACAAGATAAATTAACAGCTTTTATTCCCTCATTTAGATTTCGTTTATTTTATAATTTGCATGACGCCTTTATTTCAGCAGAGTCTGGAAAACCGCATCGCGATCAATATATAAAGATTTTACTTCAGCCATAATTAATCAACACTCACGTTAAGTCACTGATAAAAGTGAATAACATATTACAGATAAGAATAGTTTAATTTCACAGGAATTAACCCTTATGCTCCTGCGTAAAATAGTTATCATTCTTCTCGGTATGATTATGGCTGCTGTCATCATTATTGCCGACAACCATGCTCATAAAGTTAATTGCCGTGATCAGGTTTTCAGTTTGCCATCATCGCAAAGTGAATGACCTTGTCTGAATCCTTCTCTCCAGCATCCTCTTTGGCTTCAGACCTGTTGGCGGTGTTGATGACGCGAGAAGGTCAGTGACGTTGATCCGGCTGAATCGCTTACGGAATAAAACCCTGTTACATCGGCCTGAACAGAGCGGCACGTTACGCCAGTGATATTACAGCTGCATTTCTGATAAGCAGGCTTGTTTGTTGCCCTTCCCGGCAGACCTGTCAGTAAAAAAGGCTGCATAACACTTATGCAGCCTGAATTTCCCGCTCAGCTTGCTTGCCGACACTTAGCGCGACGGTGGCTCATCCAGTAGCCGCAGATGATCATCTTTGTTCAGGGTCATCAACGCAACAATACTGACCAGCGCAGTCGCCATCACATACCAGGCGGGGATATCGGGATTACCGGTCTGTTTAATCAACCCGGTGATGATCAATCCGGCACAGCCAGAAAACACCGCGTTAGAAAGCGAATAGGCCAGACCCAGTCCGGTATAACGCACCCGCGTCGGGAACATCTCTGCCAGCATTGCAGGCCCCGGTCCGGCCAGCAACCCGACTACTCCGCCCGCGATAAACACCACCAGCGCTTTCAGCAGCAGCCCGGTGCT
This sequence comes from Pantoea sp. JV6, assembly GCF_025910055.1. Lineage (NCBI taxonomy): Bacteria > Pseudomonadati > Pseudomonadota > Gammaproteobacteria > Enterobacterales > Erwiniaceae > Pantoea > Pantoea sp. JV6. Next base: position 76,539 of record NZ_JAPCIM010000003.1, read on the forward strand.
CTCTGCCTGAAGTATGTTAAGCAGCGGCAGAGAGAGCACCAGCAGCAATACCGCCGCTGTCACCATCACCGCACGGCGGCCAATCCTGTCACTCAGCATGCCGGCCGGGATGATGGTGGCAGCAAAGCCCAGGTTCGATATCACCGCAATCAGCAACGCCTGGTTAAAACCGGTGTGCAGCGATGCCTGCAGGTACGTCGGCATAATCACCAGCCAGGTGTAACCGGCCGCCGACCAGACCATCAGCCGACAGATACCGAGCAGGATCGTTTTCAGCGTATCGCCAAGGCTGGCGTCAACTTTTACAACGGGTTTTGCCTGCTGCTGAATAAACGCCGGGGTCTCCTCCATCTGAACCCGCAGCCAGAGCGCGATGACACCCAGCGGCAGGGCAATGAAGAACGGGATGCGCCAGCCCCAGCTCAGCATCTGCTCCGGCGACAGCAGCAGTGAGAGCAGCGCTACGATGCCCGCGCCAGCCAGTAATCCCAGCGCCACAGTAAAAGATTGCCACGCCCCATAAAGGCCCCGCTTACCGCGCGGTGCAAACTCGGTCATCAGCGATACCGCCCCGCCATACTCACCCCCCGCGAACAGGCCCTGCAGAATACGCAGACCGGTCACGATCAGCGGCGCCAGGATGCCCAACTGGGCATAGGTGGGCACCAGGCCGATAGCCGCCGTCGCCAGCGTCATCATGATTAACACAAAAATCAGCGTGGGTTTGCGCCCGATGCGATCACCCATCCGGCCGAAAATGATTGCTCCGAGTGGACGGAAGAAAAAGGCGATGGCAAATGACGCATAGGTCAGCAGAAGCCCGGTCAGCGCTGACTCCCCTTCCAGCCGGAAAAAGTTCTGCGCTATCACGGTGGCAAGAAAGCCATAGACGGCAAACTCATACCATTCAATGAAATTACCTACCGAACCGGCAATCAGAGCACGTTTACGGCTGGCGGAGCTGAGCAGATTATCGACGGGCACAGACATGGCAGGGGATCCTTTTTGAGCATCATCAGTCGCTTATGATTAGCACAATCGCCGCACGCCTGCGCACTCTTCTGCCTGTCACGTTAACTCAGACACATAAATCTGCGCTTAACGCGCCACGGCATGCCCTTTTTCACCTTCACGCCTTGCACAACGGCTTTACGATTGTCAGGATGTGCGGCATTGAATGAATCAGGCGGATAGATGATGAACGCACAAACCTCAAAAGATCCTCTGCATGGCGTAACGCTGGAGATGCAGATAAACAGTTTAGTCGCGCAGTATGGCTGGGCGGAGCTGGGAAAACGGATCAACATTAACTGCTTTAAAAGCGATCCGAGTGTTAAATCAAGCCTGAAGTTTTTGCGGCGCACGCCCTGGGCGCGGGCTGAAGTCGAAGCGCTTTATCTCGCCTCGTTAAAAGAGAAACCGGCCTCCCGCGAAGCACCGTCTGAAGAGGCGGATCAAGCACCCGCAGAAGATCCCTGGGGCAACTGGCGCGGTAACCAGCCGGAGTAACGGGCAGAAAACGCAGCAATAAAAAAGCCCGCGCAGGATAACCTGTGCGGGCTTTTTTTACGTCAGGTCGCTGTTACAGCGCCATGTCGTGCTTCGCTGAAGGCGCTGCCTGCTCTGGCTGTGCTGCTGGCGCCTCGGCTGCTTTGCCATCCATGTTGATAACCGGCGGCGTGGTCAGCTGCAGAGTTGCAGCGGTGTCATTCCATACCTGCTGGAGCATCGGCACATTGTCATTCAGTTTCTGACCGTAGCCTGGGATCATCTTGTGGATTTTGGCCTGCCATTCCGCTGACTTAAACTCTTCCGGGAACAGTTTCTGCATCACGCTTAACGCGATAGGCGCAGCGGTCGATGCACCAGGAGAAGCACCCAGCAGTGCCGCCACGGTTTTCTGCTGATCGGTCACAATTTCTGTACCCAGTTTCAGCACGCCACCTTTGTCAGCATCTTTCTTGATGATCTGTACGCGCTGACCGGCCTGAATCAGTTTCCAGTCCTCTTTCTTCGCGTCCGGGTAGTACTCTTTCAGCGCTTCAAAGCGATCTTCTTCTGTCAGCATCACCTGGCCAACCAGGTATTTCACCAGGTCGAAGTTATCCATACCCACATCGGTCATTGGCACGATGTTATGAGTAGTGGTGGTGCTCAGCAGGTCAAACAGTGAACCATTTTTCAGGAACTTGGTTGAGAAGGTCGCAAACGGTCCAAACAGTACGACGCGTTTGCCATCCAGATAACGGGTATCCAGATGCGGAACGGACATCGGTGGTGCACCGGTAGACGCCTGACCGTAGACTTTCGCCAGGTGACGATCGGCAATCGCCTTGTTTTCGGTTACCAGGAATGAACCACCCACCGGGAAGCCTGCATAGTTTTCCGCTTCCGGGATGCCGGTTTTCTGCAGTAATTTCAGCGCGCCGCCGCCAGCACCAATAAAGACATATTTCGCGTCAACTGCACGCTCGTTGCCGTTTTTGGCATCTTTAATGGTGACGTGCCATGAGTTATCACCGTTACGTTTGAAATCGGTGACTTCAGACGAGGTTTCCAGACGGAAGTTGTCATTCTTCTTCAGGCTGCCGATTAGCTGACGGGTAATTTCACCGTAGTTTACGTCGGTGCCGACTGGCGTCCAGGTTGCGGCCACTTTCTGCTGGGGATCACGACCTTCCATCACCAGCGGTGCCCACTGCTCGATCTGCTTGTGATCGGTAGAGAACTTCATGCCCTGGAACAGCGCGGTTTTCTGTAACGCCGCATAGCGTTTAGTCAGGAAATCGACGTTGTCGCCCCAGACGAAGCTCATGTGTGGCGTTGAGTTGATGAAAGAGCGCGGATCGTGCATCACACCCTCTTTGACCTGCGAACTCCAGAACTGGCGTGAAACCATGAAGGCTTCGTTGATTTCCAGCGCTTTCGTCACGTCGATCGAGCCGTCTTTACGCTCTGGCGTATAGTTCAGCTCCATATTGGCAGAGTGACCGGTACCGGCGTTGTTCCAGCCGTTAGAGGATTCCAGTGCCACACCATCCAGCTTCTCAACCATGATCTGTTTCCAGCCAGGCTGCAGCTCTTCCAGCATGGTGCCCATTGAGGCGCTCATGATGCCGCCACCAATTAACAGGACGTCGGTTTTTTCTGGTGAAGTTTCAGCATGCAGTGCTGAAGAAACTAACAAGGCCGCGAGGGAAAGAGTGGGGATAACTTTCTTTGAATTCATCATTTTAATCTACAGCTCAGACGGTACTGGTTAAAAAAAGTCCTTAAAGTTTAAAATAATGTTATTTGTGAGTTAATGTGAAAATAGTTATAAAATTAAAAATAGCAATTTAGCCTTAATTTAATTACAAAAGGCTTACCGAATTGCTCACATATTTTAACCACACATTAAGGGTGTCCATTGAATTATACAATCCCCTAACACAAATATTGTTCTCCGGCGATTGCCCGCGCGCAGACCGCTAAAACTGTACTGATGCGGTCAGTTAGCGTATGTTTCCGGGCGATCTCCCACCCGTGCTGAACGCCAATGACAAGCCAACCACAGAACCGACATGCCGTGACTAAACGACCCATGAAACTCAGTACCCTGACCACCCTGATGATGACCGCGGTTATCGTCACCGTGCTGCTCGCTGTCCATCTGCTCTATTTTGTGCAGATCGATAACTTTGCTCAGTCGCATCTTAAAGATAAGGCGATGGCAGTGGCACGCACTCTGGCAGACAGCCCTGAAGTGCAGCGTGGGTTACTGTTACCGGATGGCAGCAGCCAGATTCAGCCACTGGCTGAAGCTGCGCGCAAACGCAACGGCCTGCTGTTTGTGGTGGTGACGGATATGCGTGGCATTCGCTTTTCACACCCGAACGCGGCGGTGATTGGCAAACATTTTGTCGGCAACGATATCTATCCGGCCCTCAGCGGGCGGGAAAATGTGGCGGTAAATCACGGCGTGCTGGTAGAGGCACTGCGGGTATTTACCCCGGTCTATAACGCAGAGCATCAGCAGATTGGTGTGGTGGCGATCGGCATCGCGCTGAATGATGTGGCGGCGCAGATTGCCAAAAGCCGCTGGAACATCGTCTGGACTGTCTTATTTGGCGGCCTGGTTGGCCTGCTGGGGATTCTTATTCTGGTCAGGCGCCTGAAGAGCATATTGCTCGGGCTGGAGCCGCACGAAATTTCCAGCCTGTTCGAGCAGCGTCAGGCGATCCTGAATTCTATTAAAGAGGGTGTGATTGCGGTAGATGATGAGTCACGCGTCAGCCTGATTAACCACGCGGCGCAGCAGCTGCTGCATGAGACCACCCGCAAGATGCCATTAAGCGGCGATCTGATTGCTGAAGAGAGCGTAATGCACCGCCATCAGCAGGATGCGCTGCATGCGGGCAAAGCCTGGCACGATCAGGAGCTGACGCTGGGTAATCGCATCCTGATCAGCAATACCGTGCCGGTTCGCAGTCGTGACCGCATTATCGGCGCGGTGACCACCTTCAGGGACAAGACCGAGATCAGCCAGCTGATGCAGCGTCTGGACGGCATGGTAAACTATGTAGACGCGTTACGTGAACGTTCCCATGAGTTCATGAACAAGCTGCATGTCATTCTGGGCCTGCTGCATATGAAAAACTATGCGCAGATGGAAGAGTACATCCTGAAAACCGCCAACGCCTATCAGACGGAGATTGGTTCGCTGCTGCAAAAGATCAAATCGCCCATCATTGCGGGTTTCCTGCTCAGCAAAATCAACCGGGTGACCGATGAAGGCCATCAGCTGATTATCGATGAGGCGAGTTTTCTGCCCGACTGCGGCAGCGAAGAGCAGAGCGCGGTACTGATTACGGTGCTGGGCAATTTAATTGAAAATGCGCTTGAGGCGCTGGACCCGGAAACCGAAGGGGAGATCCACCTCATGCTGCATTATCAGAATGGCTGGTTAGCCTGTGAAGTGAGTGATGACGGACCCGGCATCGACGGTACGCAGCTCAGCGCCATTTTTGAGCGTGGCGTCTCGTCAAAAGGCGAAGATCGCGGTGTCGGATTGTTTCTGGTTAAGCAGCAGACCGAAAGCCTGGGCGGCAGTGTCAGTGTCGAGTCGGAACCGGGTGTATTCACCCAATTCTTAGTACAACTTCCGTGGGAGAGAGGAATGATTACCCAATGATCAATGTGTTAGTTGTCGATGATGACGCCATGGTAGCCGAGCTGAATCGCTGTTATATCGGGCAGATCCCAGGCTTTACCTGCTGCGGCACCGCCTCAACCTTACAGCAGGCCAAAGAGCGGCTGGCGCAGGCCGAACCTCAGGTTGATCTGATCCTGCTGGATATCTATATGCAGCAGGAGAACGGTCTCGACCTGTTGCCGGAACTGCGCAGCGCAGGACGTCCGGTTGACGTGATTATTATCTCGTCAGCAGCAGATGCCGCCACCATCAAAACCTCACTCAACTACGGTGTGGTGGATTATCTGATCAAGCCTTTCCAGTTTGCCCGCTTTGAAGAGGCACTGACTGGCTGGCGACAGAAAAAATCGCTGATGGATAATCATCAGTTCTATCAGCAGTCGGACGTTGATCAGCTGTTGCATGGCAATCCGCCGGGGGCCAGCGAGCAGAAGCGACTGCCGAAAGGATTAACACCGCAGACGCTGCGCACGCTGTGTCTGTGGATCGACGCCCATCCGGGTACCGAATTCTCCACCGACGAACTGGCAACCGAGGTGAATATCTCTCGCGTCTCCTGCCGCAAGTACCTGATCTGGCTGGCGCAGATTAATATTCTGTTCACCAGCATTCATTATGGGGTCACGGGCCGTCCGGTTTATCGCTATCGCCTGCAGCCGGAGTATCACACTTTGCTCAAACAATATTGTCAGTGAACCAGCCGGTAATCGGTGTCCAGTAACTGAAAAGAAAAGTGACGTTGTGACGAGCAGATCACCTGCCTGTCACGGGTCACAAATATCGCTTCAACGCCCGGTTGCTCCTCCAGGCAGTCAATGCCCTGTTCAACGCCGAGGCCGTAAAGCAGTGTGGTGTAGATGTCGCCATCCAGTGAACGTTCAGAGATCACGGTGACGCTCAGCAGGTCGTTATCCAGCGGATAACCGCTACGCGGGTCGAGGATATGGTGATAACAGACGCCATCCAGCTCGAAATAACGCTCATAGATACCGGATGTCACCACCGAGCGATTATTCACGCCGATCACCCCGATCAGCTCATCGGCCTCACCAAAAGGTTTTTTCAGGCCGATTGCCCAGCCCGCCTCTTCTGGCGGCGCACCCACCGTCTGCACATTTCCGCCCAGATTAATCAGCGCACTGCTGACCTGCTGCTGGCGCAAAAAAGCCTGCACAACATCGGCGATATAGCCTTTGGCGATGGCGCCCAGGTCAATCTCCATCCCAGGTCGCGCCAGCATGACACTGCGGCTTGCGTCATCAAGAATAACGTCATGCGGATTCGTCAGCGCCATGCGCGCCTGAAGTTCTGTCTCTGATGGAACACGGTGACCCTGAAAGCCGATTTTCCAGCACTTCACCAGCGGGCCGATAGCCAGATTAAACAGGCTGTCGGGCAGCAGGCTCACCGCATGCGCGCAGGCGATCAGGTCAAACACCGGCTGACTGACGACCACCGGATGCTGCCCTGCCGCGTGATTAATCGCCATCACTTCCGACGCCGCGCGGTTAACCGTGAAGAGATTCTCCTGCTGTTTAATCAGGCGGAAGACCTGTCCGGCCAGGGTCTGATTATCGTCGAAGAGTTTGAGCAGGATGGGTGAACCCATTAAGACAGCGGAGTAAGCATAGACACGCGCATCAGTTAACATAGGCGACTCTGCTTTAAAGAGAAAAGAACGGCATCCGCAGAGCGCGGATGCCGGAGACGACTCTTAACGTCGGGCGTAAGCGGCGGCGTTACCACCGGCCAGAATGCCGAAGATAATGATATCGGCGACTGCGTTACCACCGATGCGGTTCGCGCCGTGAATGCCGCCAACCACTTCGCCACAGGCCCAGGCGCCGTTAATCACCTGTTTCTGGCTGTCCAGCACCGCGGTGGTAGTGTCAATGGTGACGCCGCCCATGGTGTGGTGTACGCCCGGTGCAACACGAATCGCGTAGAACGGCGCTTCACTCAGAGGATGACGCAGCGCGGTCTGGCGACCGAAGTCTTCATCTTTCTGCATGATAACGAAGTTGTTGTAACGGGCCAGCGTGGCTTCCAGCGTATGATGCTCACTCATGTTGAGTTTCACCGCCAGTTCCGCCACGGTTGGCGCGCTGACCACAAAGCCTTTGGCGATATATTCGTCAGCCGCTTTGTTATTCATCCGCACCTGCTCGTCAAACACAATCCAGGCACTCTTCTCTGGCAAGGCGATAATCTGCGCCGAGACTTTATCGCGGGTTTCCATTTCGTTGTAGAAGCGCTCACCCGCCTGACTGACCAGGATAGCACCGCCGCCACGAATGGATTCAGAGACCAGATAAGAGGTGGTCTGTTCAACCGTTGGGTGAATCTGGATTTCGCCCATATCCACGGTACCGGCACCAATTTTTTCCAGCATGGCAATACCGCTGCCGGTGGCGCCTTTGTGGTTGGTGGTGACAAAGCCATCGAGTTCAGGGCGATATTTCACTACCAGTTCACGGTTCGCACTGAATCCGCCGGTCGCCACAATCACGCTTTTCGCGTTCAGGATGCGGCTGTCGTTGTACTCATCGACCACTCTCACACCCGCTACCGCGCCGTTCTCATAGAGGATTTCTGAGACTGAGGTTTCAAGCAGGACTTCGATGTTGCGGCTGTTGATGTTTTTAACCAGACCGCTGATCAGGAAGCCACCCACCGCTGAACGATCCGCCGGACGGTGGGTACGATCGATGCTCATCCCGCCGGTAATGGTGATGTCGTTAAGCTCAATGCCGTGATTCGCCAGCCACTCAATCGCCTCCGGAGCCAGCTCTACAAACTCACGCAGCAGCACCGGATTATTTTTAAACTGACCGCCTTTCAGCGTCTCCTCGTAGAACAGCTCTTTGCTGTCTTCGATGCCTTTGAGTTTCTGGAAACGAGTTTCCGCGGCGTTCATGCCCACTGAGGCTTTAATGGTGTTACCGCCGATGGTCGGCATCTTCTCGATGATGACCACGCGCGCCCCTTCATCGTGCGCCTGAATCGCCGCCGCAAGACCGGCGCCGCCGCTGCCCACAATCACCACATCGTAATTCTGCGGTGCGTTAGGGTTGCCGCCCTCTTCAATCACATGCTCTTTGCTGGAGGTGGTCAGCGCGCGTGAAACCGCTTTTTTCAGCGCCTCACTCTGGGTAGTCGCACCGGTAATTGCATCGACGTGTGGGCTGTTGGCCACCAGGATGCGGCTACGCAGGCTTTCAAAGGTAGTGGTGAAGTCCACATCCAGGGTGTCATCCGGCACCAGCGAGATGTCGGTGATACGGTCAGTATCCAGCGTGACGTTGATTTTCAGTTTCAGCGCTTCGGCTTCGACTTTTTCCTGATAGACGCCCGCTTTGTATTTACGGCCCGATTCACTCATGTCGCGGATCATCGCATCGACCAGGGAGAAGCGCCACAGCGGTTCCGGGATCTGCAGCTCTTCACGTTTGTTGCTGTCGATGTAGAGATCGAGGTGTTCGTTATTAATGATGCGGTCAGCCCAGTTCGGGTAAGCGATGCAGGCTTTACCAATCGCCACCAGATCGTAGCCTTTCTCCAGCGCCAGCTCGGCATCGGCTTTATTGACGACGCCGCCAACGCCAATCACCGGCACTTTTGCCAGCACAGGCGAACGCATCGCGACGAATTTCTCAATCAGCGGCGTCGGATCCTGGGTATCAACAATTGACGGACGCAGCAGCTGGCCTACCGAGAAATGGACGTAATCGAGTCCGCGCGCCGCCAGTTTTTCCAGCAGATAGAGCGTGTCGTCAAAGCGAATGCCGGGCACTTCGATCTCTTCCGGCGAGAAGCGATAGCCGATGATGAAAGAGTTATGGGCGAAGCGCTCAGCCATCTTGTGGGTGATTTCCAGCACTTCCAGCGGGAAGCGTGCGCGGTTATCGCGGCTGCCGCCCCACTTGTCATCGCGCTGGTTAGAGTTCGGCGAATAGAACTGCTGAATCAGGTAGGTGTTAGCACCATGAATTTCGACGCCATCGAAACCGGCCTTGATGGCGCGGTTCACCGCATCACCAAATTTGGTGATCATGGTTTCGACTTCTTCGGCGCTCAGCGCCAGGGGTTTGGTTGCCCCTTCACGCGGCGCCGCGATGGCGCTTGGCGCAACCGGCGTTTTGCCGCCAATCAGCTCCGGCTCTACCATACGGCCGCCGTGATAGATCTGCAAAATGGCCGTAGAGCCTTCAGATTTAATCGCGTCCGCGATGCGTTTCAGACCAGGGATTTTGTTGTCGCTGTCGATAGCAATGGCACCCGGAAATGCCGGGCCACGGTTGTCAATGAAGCAGCATTCAACGATCACGGTTCCGATGCTGCCTGCACGTGCGCGATAGTACTCGACCAGCTCACTGGTGACCGTACCGTCATAAAAGCCGGTACAGGTGGTCATCGGTGCCATTACCAGTCGGTTTTTCAACACAGCGCCGTTAGGCAGAGTCAATGGATTAAGGATGGGGGTGAGAGATTTCATTGCGATAAACTCCAAGATTTAAAAGTCTGGAAATTTTTTAGCGGACGCAAATTATCGCTTAATTAAGTGGTCCGATGTCATGAGACTAATATACCCTTTTCTTTGCTTTCATAAGCGATAAATTTACTTTTTTAACTTTTAAATGATTTAGAGTTTTTATTTGCCGAATGCATAAAGTGAAGTTATATTAATTGTTAACCATGGGTAACCAAAAATCAACCATTCGTTTACATAAAAAATAAATCGTTTATCATCATGTGGTTAAAGCAAGGCATTCAGTTTGCGTGAGCTGGTGATTTGTCGACCAGCTTCACAGAACCGTCAAAATGTCGATGCCGTAAATATAAATAAAAAATAAATGTTAAAAATGGGGAATAATGAATTAATTTCTTTGATCTGGATCAAAATCTATATTTGCAAAAATCGCATCATATTTACATGGATTTAAAAATGCAGCTCAATAGCTAAGCAGTCGATTAAAAAATCAGTGCATCGCGGTTTATTCACACTATTAAGAATAAGAAAGAAAGTCATCAGTGAAGGTCCGGGGCGCAAATCGCATTCTTCTTAACTTGCAGATAAAATACTATGAAACCACTCTCAGCTGTAACTGAACCCCCAAAAGTCGCACCTGCGGCGCCGGGTAAAAAGAAAGCTATCATGCTTGCTCTGCCGGTGCTCGTTGCCGTGTTGCTGTTGCTGGTGCCCACACCAGCCGGACTCGAACCCTACGCCTGGCACTTCTTCGCCATCTTCGTCGGCGTGATTGTCGGATTGATCTTTGAACCCCTGCCAGGCGCGGTGATCGGCCTGACCGGCGTGGTAGTCATCGCGCTGTTCAGCCAGTTTCTGCTCTTCAGCCCGGCTGAACTGGCTAACCCGAAATTCAAAGTCGCCAGTGAGTCGTTCAAATGGGCGGTCAGTGGGTTCGGCAACTCCACGGTCTGGCTGATCTTCGGTGCCTTTATGTTCGCCGCAGGTTATGACAAAACGCAGTTTGGTCGCCGCCTGGCCCTGATTCTGGTGAAGTATCTGGGTCGCCGCAGTCTGACGCTGGGTTATGCCATTACCTTTGCTGACCTGCTTCTTGCGCCCTTTACGCCGTCAAACACCGCGCGCAGTGGCGGTACCATCTACCCGATAATTGCCAACCTGCCGCCGCTTTACGGCTCTAAACCTAACGACCCGAGCGCCCGAAAAATCGGTTCCTATCTGATGTGGGTAGCGATTACCGCGGCCTGTATTACCAGCTCCATGTTCCTCTCTGCGCTGGCACCCAACCTGCTGGCACTGGCACTGGTAAAAAGCATCGTCGGTTTTGATATCTCATGGGGCATGTGGTTCCTGGCCTTCCTGCCGCTGGGTGTGCTGTTGATTCTGACCATGCCGCTGCTGGCTTACTGGTTCTACCCACCTGAAGTTAAAATCAATGATGAAGTGCCGAAATGGGCCATCGCTGAACTGGAAAAACTGGGCAGACTGACCCGCAATGAAATCCTGCTGCTGGTGTTTGTGGTCTGCGCCCTGCTGATGTGGATTTTCGCCACCTCGTGGATCGAACCTGCCATGGCTGCGCTGCTGGTGGTAGTACTGATGCTGTGGACCGGCGTACTGACCTGGAATGACATCACCAGTAATAAACCGGCCTGGAACACCTTTGCCTGGTTCGCCACCCTGGTGGCACTGGCCGATGGTCTGGCCCGCGTCGGCTTTATTACCTGGTTAGGTAAAGAGGGTGGCATGCTGCTGCAGGGTTATGACCCGCAGGTTTCGGCCGTGGTGCTGTTAATCGCCTTCTTCCTGCTGCACTACCTGTTTGCCAGTACCACCGCACACACCACCGCGCTGTTACCGGCCATGCTGACCATTGCAGCCTCCATTCCGGGTATCAATATGCCGGTCTTCTGCCTGATGTTGTGTACCTCTCTGGGTGTGATGGGCATCATCACGCCATACGGCACCGGCCCAAGCCCGATTTACTACGGCAGCGGTTATCTGCCTACCAAAGACTACTGGCGTCTGGGAACCATCTTCGGTGCCATCTTCTTAGGCTCCATGATGCTGATTGCCTATCCGTGGATGGTGTGGTTGTTCTGACGGATACAACATGCAGATCAACGCGTTATAAGATACCATTCCTGCACTTCCTCACCGCACCCGCGGTGGGGAAGCATAATAAACAATTAATTCGCCTATGATGTTGCGCCCCGCAGCCTGTCCGCGGAGGTTCAGCCGGTCATTAAGTGAGAAAAAATGTCGAACAAGCCTTTTGTCTATCAGAACCCTTTCCCGCTGTCCCACGAAGATACCGAATACTATCTGCTGAGTCGTGAGCATGTCTCCGTCTCCGAGTTTGAGGGTCAGGAGATCCTTAAAGTCGATCCGCAGGCGCTGACGTTACTCAGCCAGCAGGCGTTCCATGACGCCTCTTTTATGCTGCGTCCGGCCCACCAGCAGCAGGTCGCCTCCATCCTTGATGACCCGGAAGCCAGCGACAATGATAAATATGTCGCCCTGCAGTTTTTAAGAAACTCTGAAATTGCCGCCAAAGGCGTGCTGCCAACCTGTCAGGATACCGGCACCGCGATCATCATGGGCAAAAAGGGCCAGCGCGTCTGGACCGGCGGCGGTGATGAAGCTGCGCTGTCACAGGGTATCTACAACACCTATATCGAAGATAACCTGCGCTATTCGCAGAATGCCGCTCTGGATATGTATAAAGAGGTGAATACCGGCACTAACCTGCCAGCGCAGATCGACCTCTACAGCGTGGATGGCGATGAGTACAAGTTCCTCTGTATCGCCAAAGGTGGCGGTTCCGCCAATAAAACCTATCTCTATCAGGAAACCAAAGCGCTGCTGAGCCCGGGCAAGCTGAAAAATTACCTGGTAGATAAGATGCGTACCCTCGGCACCGCAGCCTGTCCGCCCTACCATATTGCGTTTGTCATCGGCGGCACCTCGGCAGAAAGCACCCTGAAAACCGTGAAGCTCGCCTCAACTCACTATTACGACGGGCTGCCCACTGAAGGCAACGAGCACGGTCAGGCGTTCCGCGACGTTCAGCTGGAGCAGGAACTGCTGGAAGCGGCGCAACAGCTCGGTCTGGGTGCGCAGTTTGGCGGCAAATATTTTGCGCACGATATCCGCGTGGTGCGTCTGCCACGTCACGGCGCCTCCTGCCCGATCGGTATGGGCGTCTCCTGCTCGGCTGACCGTAACATCAAAGCGAAGATTAACCGTGAAGGTATCTGGATTGAGAAACTGGAAGCCAACCCAGGCCGCCTGATCCCGGAAGCACTGCGCCAGCAGGGCGAAGGTGAAGCGTTGCAGGTTGATCTCAACCGCCCAATGGAAGAGATTCTGGCGCAACTGTCCTCTTATCCGGTTTCAACCCGCCTGTCACTGACCGGCACTATTATCGTGGCGCGCGATATTGCACATGCAAAACTCAAAGAGCGCATCGATAACGGCGAAGGATTACCACAGTACATCAAAGATCATCCGGTCTATTACGCTGGCCCGGCGAAGACGCCTGAAGGTTATGCTTCTGGTTCACTCGGCCCGACCACTGCCGGTCGTATGGATTCCTACGTGGATCTGCTTCAGGCACACGGCGGAAGTAAGATCATGCTGGCCAAGGGCAATCGCAGCCAGCAGGTGACGGATGCCTGTCATAAACATGGCGGCTTCTATCTCGGCAGCATTGGTGGACCGGCAGCGGTGCTGGCGCAGCAGAGCATTAAAAGTCTGGAATGCGTGGAGTATCCCGAGCTGGGAATGGAAGCGATCTGGAAAATCGAGGTGGAGAACTTCCCTGCCTTTATCCTGGTCGATGACAAAGGTAACGACTTCTTCCAGCACATTGAGCGCGCGCACTGCGCGAAATGCGTTAAGTAGCACATGCGTTAGTAAAATCCTGCGTTAACAAATCAAAAAGCCCCGACTCCGGGGCTTTAATTTGTTACGCATTCAGGCGTATTGGCTGTGATAACGAGCCTTTCTTAGCCTCGCTGCAGCCGCTGCAACGCCACATCAATCTGCACATCACCTTTGGTGAGTTCGATGATCTGATACTTAATCGCCGGATTTTCGATCAGGCCGACCAGTGTCGCCGCCACATCTTCGCGCGGGATCTCACCATACGGAATCGCCAGATCGGCATGAACCCGACCGGTACCGGCTTCATCGGTCAGCGTACCCGGTCGCAGGATCACCCACTCCAGCTTACTCGCTACCAGCTCCGCATCCGCCAGACGCTTCACCCGCATGTAATTCTCAAATCCCTCTGAGGGAGTTTTACCGCGGCCCGCATCCGGGAAAGCGGAAACCAGCATAAAGCGTGATACCCCCGCCTGCTCTGCTGCGGCAACCGCCAGCTTCAGCCCTTCTCCGTCAATGGCATTGGTCAGCTCGATCCCGGCACCGCCCGCACCCGCCGTGAAGACAGCCACATCGTGACCGGTCATCAGATCTGCCAGTGCCGTCACGCTCAGTTGCTGAATATCGCCAGCCACTGGTTCAGCACCTGCGGCCTGCAGCGTCTCTGCCTGTTCCGGTTTGCGATGCAGCGCCGTTACTGTATGGCCTTTACTGCTCAGCTGACGGGTCAGCTTTTGGCCCACTTTGCCCGCTGCGCCGATAATGAAACATGTCGCCATAGAATCCAATCCTCCATTTACTGATTGAGTGCCAGAGTATAGCTAGCAGCCTGAAACAAAACAGGCGCCTGATGCGGCGCCTGCTGGGTTATTGCGGGATCACTTTTTCCGCTTTCAGCTTATCAAACAGCTGAGTAAAGGAGTCAAGCGTGCTGCGATAGCCGGTGAAGCCCGCTTTGCGGCTCTTACTCATATCGGTAAAGGCTTCCATCGGACGTCCCAGGTCGGCATCGGTATGCCACCAGGAAGCCAGTCTGGTGACATCCGATTCACGCAACTGATGCTGCTCTGCAATCGCCTGCCACGCACTGGCGGCTTCCTGCATGCGATCTTCCAGCGGCATCATCTGCGCCGGGTATTCTGCTGCTTCAATGCCGAAATAGTCAGCCAGTTTTGGCCACATCCAGTTCCAGCGGAACACATCGCCGTTTACCGCATTGAAATCCTGATTAGCGGCATTAGGTGAGGTCGCCGCCCAGTGCAGCTGCTCAGCCAGCAGGCCCGCATCGGTCATATCAACGACACCGTTCCACTGCTCAGGTGAGCCAGGGAAGATAAACGGCCAGCCTTTCTCTTTACACAGCGTTGCGTAGACCGCCAGTGTCTGCCCCATATTCATCGCATTGCCTACGGCATAACCGATGATGGTGTGTGGGCGATGCACACTCCAGCGGTAGTCATACTTCTCTGCACCAGCGAACACTTCATCTTCCTGCGCATAGTAGAAGTTATCGACCGGCTGACGGCCCTGCTCTTCACGGAACGGCGTGACAGGCACAGCGCCTTTGCCGTAAGCTTCAAACGGCCCCAGGTAGTGCTTCAGTCCGGTTACCAGTGCCACGTGCGAACCCTGTAAGCGGTCGCCGAGTGCTTCAATCACATTCCGCACCATGCCGCCGTTAACGCGGATATTCTCTTTTTCATTTTCCTGACGCGCCCAGACGCTAAAGAACAGCGCATCCGGTTTCTCTGTTTTCAGCGCGTCCCGGACGGCATCCGCATCGGTCAGATCGGCCGTCAGGCTGGTGACACCTTCAGGTACCGCGCCACGTCCGCGTGACAGACCGCTGACCTGCCAGCCTTCCTTCTGTAATTTATCTGCCAGTCCGCGACCAATAACGCCACTGATGCCCACAATCAAAGCATGCTTTTTCATTTGATTTCTCCTCATTTTGCGTAATGCTAAGCCTAATAGAGAATTCAGTTCTTATCTCTGGCATTTATTCACAGCATTCTCAACCTGAGTTCATTAATCGATGCACGATCATCGCCTCAAAGATATTCTGCCGTTTGTTGCCAGCGTAGAGTGTGGCAGTTTTACCGCCGCTGCGGAGCGTCTGCACGTGACCGGATCGGCGATCAGTAAAAGCGTCAGCCGCCTGGAGACGCGATTAGGTTCGCGACTGCTGGAGCGCACCACACGGAGCCTGCACCTCACCGACGCGGGCAGCGCCTATTACCAGACCTGCCTGCGCATTCTGGAGGATCTGGCCGAAGCCGAAGCGGTGCTGGCGGCACAGCGAACCATTCCTTCCGGTCGCCTGCGCCTGGCGGTGCCCACCACCTATGGCCGCCTCAATGTGATGCCGCTGCTGATGCCCTTTTGTCAGCAACACCCGGAACTGGCTCTGAGCCTGAGTTTTTCTGACCGCTTTGTTGACCTGTTTGAAGAGGGCGTGGATGTGGCGGTACGGATCGGCGGCGCGCCCGACCTGCCTGCTTCGCTGGGCTGGCGCAATATGGGCCGCGAGCAGATGCAGTTCTGTGCCTCACCCGCTTATCTGGCACGTGAAGGACGACCTGAAGATGAGGCGGCGCTGCTGAACCACCGCGCCATCCTTTATGAGCGTGTAGATGGCAGCACCAAACCCTGGCTGTTCACCACCGAAGATGGTCAGCCGCACTGGCGCGAGGTGCCGTACCGGCTGGCACTGGGCGACGTTGATGCCCAGCTGCAGGCTGTCATCGCCGGGCTGGGTGTGGCACAAATGCCCTCGTGGCTGATTCAGCATGCCGTGAAACAGGGCGACCTGGAGATAATTTTGCCGCAGTTGCAGCCAGAGGGGCTGACGCTGAGCGTGGTGTGGCCACGCCGTAAACAGTTCCTGCCTAAGGTCGATGCGCTGTTATCAGCGCTCACCGCGCTGGAAATCCGCTAACCCGCCCTGCTATCTGTTTATCGCGGTTGGGATGTTTCATCCTGACCGCGATCATTTACTCTTTCCAGACGCTGATTTCCCGTTGTTCCGCCCTGCCTGAACCGCCGGTAACTTATCAACCTCCTCTATAACCCGCTTAAATTTAATGTTTTTATTTTCGCCTTGATGGAATCCCATCAAAATAAAAATGGCGGAAGGGTTGAGCTCACATAATGAAAACTAAGTTTCAAATATAATTTAACCCGAAATAAAAATATCAGTAGGGTGATGTCTTCTTCATGTTCTGACGTTTTGTCTTTGCCGTTATTACCAGGAGTATTCATGGAAAAAGAACTTTATATCTCGTCGAACCCGGCATCCGGTCCAAATAGCACTACCCGCACCGAGCCTTTTGTGAAGATTATTGCGCTGGTCGCCACCCTGGGTGGATTGCTGTTTGGTTATGACACCGGTGTAGTCTCAGGCGCATTACTGTTTATGCGCGGCGATTTGCATCTCACCCCATTTACTACCGGGCTGGTCACCAGCTCCCTGCTGTTTGGTGCAGCCTTCGGCGCGCTGGCAGCCGGTCATCTGGCGGATGGCCTCGGCAGACGACGCATTATCATTGCGCTGGCGCTTATCTTCGCTTTTGGCGCTGTCGGCTCGGCGCTGGCGCCTGATGTCACCTGGATGATCGCTTCTCGCCTGTTCCTGGGCTTTGCCGTGGGGGGTGCTGCCGCGACCGTGCCGGTCTACATCGCAGAAATCGCCCCCGCCAATAAACGTGGCCAGCTGGTCACCCTGCAGGAGCTGATGATCGTCAGCGGTCAGCTGCTGGCGTACATCTCCAACGCCACCTTTAACGATATCTGGGGCGGCGAAAATACCTGGCGCTGGATGCTGGCGCTGTCGATTGTCCCTGCTGTTCTGCTCTGGATCGGCATGATTTTTATGCCTGAAACCCCGCGCTGGCACGTAATGAAAGGCCGCAGTCAGGCAGCGCGCGAGGTCCTGGAAAAAACCCGTGCCGCCGAAGATGTCGAGTGGGAGCTGGAAGAGATTGAGGAAACCATTGAAGAGAACCGTCAGCGTGGCAAAGGCCGCCTGCGCGATCTCGCCACACCCTGGCTGATGAAAATCTTCCTGCTGGGCGTGGGTATTGCCGCCATCCAGCAGCTGACCGGGGTGAATACCATTATGTATTACGCCCCCACCATGCTGACCGCCGCCGGACTGAGCAACGATGCCGCGCTGTTCGCCACCATCGCCAATGGCGTGATCTCCGTGGTGATGACGCTGGCGGGTATCTGGCTAATCGGCAAAGTGGGACGCCGTCCGCTGGTGTTAATCGGACAGATGGGCTGCACCTGCTGCCTGTTCTTTATCGGGCTGGTCTGCTGGTTGATGCCGGAATACCTCAACGGCACGGTCAACCTGCTGCGGGCTTATCTGGTGCTGGCGGGAATGCTGATGTTTCTCTGCTTCCAGCAGGGCGCATTGTCACCCGTTACCTGGCTGCTGCTGTCGGAAATCTTCCCCGCCCGGATGCGTGGCATCTGTATGGGTGGCGCTGTCTTCTCACTGTGGATCGCCAATTTCGCCATCTCCATGGCCTTCCCGCTGTTATTAGCCGCATTTGGTCTGGCCGGAGCCTTCTTTATATTCGCGGCTATCGGCATCGGCGGTTCTGTTTTTGTTGTGAAGTTTATTCCCGAGACCCGGGGAAGAAGTCTTGAGCAGGTCGAGCACTATTTCTATGCGCTTTATAACGGCAACGGCAAAAAATAGTGCCTGAAACGTCCGTATTGAATAACTCACGGCCCGCAGCATTACGCTGACTACCCGATTGCTATTAACACTGTACCCCTACATTCAAGGAAATTGTTATGAGCCTGAATATTCCCAACGCGCGCTTTTGCATCAACCGTAAAATTGCGCCCAGCCTCACCCTTCCGCAGTTTTTTAAACTGGTCAGCCAGCTCGGTATCCATAATGTCGAACTGCGTAATGATATGCCCAGTGGCCGCGTCACCGACGATCTCAGCGGCGACGAGGTAAAAGCCCTGGCGCGTGAGTCAGGCATCCGGATTGTGACCATCAATGCGCTTTATCCCTTTAATCAGCTGAATGAAGAGGTGCTGCAACGCACCCGCCAGCTGTTAAGTGATGCGCAGGCGGTCGGCGCTGAATCGCTGGTGCTCTGCCCGCTTAATGACGGCACGCCGATTAGCGCTGCCGACACCGTAAGCGCGCTGAAAACCCTGGCCCCGCTGTTCGCTGAGGCAGGTATTCAGGGGCTGGTGGAACCGCTGGGCTTTCCGCAAAGCTCGCTGCGTTCGGCGACTCAGGCTCAGACGCTGATCCATGAAGCGGGTGTGCCATTCAGCTTGCTGATCGATACCTTCCATCATCATCTGTTTGAAGATGCGGAACAGACCTTCGAACAGGAGATCGATATTCAGCAGATCGGTCTGGTTCACCTTTCCGGCGTCACCGACCCGCGCCCGGTTAATCAGCTAACCGACGAAGAGCGCATCATGCTCAGCGCGGAAGACCGCTTGCGCAGTAAGCAGCAGGTCGAGCGACTGGAGAAGATGGGTTACACCGGCCTTTACGCCTTTGAGCCGTTCTCCTCAGTGATGAACAGCTGGCAGGAAGCGGACATTGCCCGCGAAATTCGCGACAGCATCCAGCTGTTAAACCACTCAGCTTAAGGAATTATCATGACTATTAATATTGGCGTCATCGGCACCGGCGCAATCGGTCGCGAACACATCCGCCGTTGCAGCACCGTGTTACAGAACGCGCGCGTAGTGGCGCTAAACGATATCAACCGTGAAAACTGCCAGCAAATCGTCAATGAGCTGACGCCGGAAGCGCGCATTTATGACAATGCGATTGATCTGATTAACGATCCGCAGGTCAATGCGGTGCTGGTGACCTCCTGGGGCCCGACGCATGAAGCCTTTGTGCTGGCCTGCATAGAGGCGGGTAAAGCGGTGTTCTGCGAAAAACCGCTGGCGGTTACCGCGCAGGGCTGCATGAACATTGTGGAAGCAGAAATTAAGGCAGGACGTCAGCTGGTGCAGGTCGGGTTTATGCGCCCTTATGACAGCGGCTATCGCGCGCTAAAAGCGGTGATCGACAGCGGCGAAATTGGCGAGCCTTTGATGCTGCACTGCGCACACCGTAACCCGGAAGTGGGCGAGAGCTACACCACCGACATGGCGATCACCGATACGCTGATCCACGAACTCGATGTGCTGCGCTGGCTGCTGGATGATGATTATGCCAGCGTGCAGGTGATCTTCCCGCGTAAAACCCGTAAGGCGTCGTCACATCTGCGCGATCCGCAAATCGTGCTGCTTGAGACCACCAAAGGGGCGCGCATTGATGTCGAAATCTTCGTGAACTGTGAATATGGTTACGATATTCAGTGTGAAGTGGTGGGTGAAAGCGGCATTGCTCGTCTGCCGGAGCCGGTCTCTGTGCAGCTGCGCAGTGCGGCTAAGCTCTCCACCACCATTCTGACTGACTGGAAAAAGCGCTTTATCGATGCGTATGACGTGGAGTTACAGGCATTTATCAACAACGTCATCAGCGGTGAGATGACCGGTCCCTCCGCCTGGGATGGTTACGCCGCCGCGGTGGCCGCTGATGCCTGCGTCGCGGCCCAGACTTCCGGTGAAATTGTGCCGGTCACTATGCCAGCAAGACCGGCGTTTTATCGCTGATAGCAACGCTGCACGGCGGGTTCCGCCGTGCATTTTCCCCTCCGTTTCATCTTTTCCAGCGGCTCTTCACGCATCATCGGTAACCGGATAAAGCCGCCAGGCAGGACATTGAGTCATACCGGCCTGAGCGCGCAGCACTGCCCACTGTTAACTCATTATCACGGCGCAGTAATCACAATTGCCACACGCCGATTTTGCGCGCGTCCCTGCGCGCTAATGTTGCTGGTAACGGGTGCACTCATGCCTAATCCACGTGTGATAATATTTTCGCGCGGTATAGCAGCCCCTTCCGCCCACTGTGCCGCGACTGCGTTAGCTCTTTTTAGCGACAGCTGTTGGTTATAATCTGGTTTGCCGTAATTATCGGTGTGCCCGTCAATTCGCACATGCTTAATACCGGTCGACGCCAGGTTTTTTGCCATCCCCTGAATATTTCTTTTGCTGGAGGGTGTAAGTTCTGATTCGTTTACACCAAACAGGATCTTATCTGATAAGCCTAATCCCCAGCCTTCCCTATTTTGAGTGAATCCCGCACGCTGCATCGCTGCGATCTGCGCCTCACTAAAACGTTCTTTAGACTGACAACCGACCAGCGCTAAAATAAGCAGCATCAGGGAAATATTTTTTTTCATCTTTAAGCCTTATTTGTTCGCTTATTTTTGTACATATTCATGTCAGCGCGTTCGAGAATAGACTCAACCGTATCGCCGTGTTGTGACCAGGCGTAGCCAATGGTAACCGAGGTATTTATCGGCGTACCTTCTGCAAGGATGATTTTTTCCATGATGAGGTCATGGATGTCCTGCATGAGTTGCTGTAATTGCTCCTCACTGACCTGACTGCTCACCAGCATGGCAAATTCATCCCCACCTAAACGGGCGACTAAATCCTGTTCAGATGCCAGTGATAGCAGGCGTGCTGCTATCGCTTTTAATACCTCATCCCCGGCGGCATGGCCCCAGTTATCATTGATACTTTTAAAGCGATCGCCATCAAGAAACAGTAAGGCAAAACGCTCCTCAGCATATTGCTGGTCGAGAAGCCGGGAAAGGTGAGCAGCAAAGGCGCTGCGGTTTGCAAGACCGGTTAACGGGTCCTCCAGCGCTTTGGCTGCCAGCGAGCGATTATCTCGGATAAGCGAAGCCTTTAGCGATTGCATTTCCCTCAGCAACGAATTGAGATCATCTGAAAATAGCTGAAACTCACTCGTCGTGCTCTCCGGTATACGCAAGGAAAAATCACCGGAATGAATCACATAGTGAATCGAGCTGGTAATGTTGCGCAGTGTAGCGAGCATACCCCGATGCAGAAATTCACTCAGCAAAAGGGAGATAATCAGTACACATAGCATACCGCTGGTCAGAATCATGAAGGAGTATCGAATGAAACTCACCGCGCCGGTCACGGTGCCTTCCAGCGTTAATGTACCGACAGCAACGTCAGAGTGAATGATACTGACGTTAAGCGGTTTAAGATAAATCCACTCACGTAATAACCGCGAATACCAGCCCGTCTGCTCCTGCTGAGCATGCCAGTTGACCAGAACAATTTGATCTTTAGTGACCAGTTTCGCAGACGCGTACATCCCTTCATTGCCGAGCCGTGCAATTTTATTGTGCGCATCGTAACTGTCGGAAAAAACGGTCGCAGCGGTTAGCGTGGTGCTGAGGGTTGCGCCGATTAATTCAAGGTTTCGCTTCTCGTAATTTTTAATGAATAGCAGCGACGTCGAAGAGAGCAACAGCCAGCACAACAGTAATATCACCGCAGCGTTGATGGTGCTTATTTTTCGCAGTTTATTGCGTATCGATGATTTGTCATTTCTTAATTTATCGAATTTCATTTTATTCGCTTCTCTCGCGGGACAGCAAAAGCACGTCCGGACTCACCCTGACACCGCTTCTGGCAAGCGAATCAAGGTTAACGGAAAAAAGCGTGTGGCCCGGATGAAAAATCAGGCAAAACGCGGCGCCCCGCGTGCAATCCGCATTGTTCTCCGCGAGGGTAAGGACGGCTCTGCCCTTAAACTGCTGAATCAGGTCCACCTGCTGTTGTGACGTCTGATCGCCGAAATAGACGGCGTCGCATCTGTGCGACGGCAGGTCGCCTGCGCTGGCAAGATAAACAACGGTGAATGTGGCTGCCGCAGAGGAGGCATTGTCCGGCAAGGAGAGATGCCGGGCTGAAGAAAAAATACATAATTGAGGCGGTTGTTTTAAGCCCGTCCACTGGGTGAAGCTGATAATACCACTGACGATATCATTGGCTTTGCCATCTTTTATTTCGGCACTGGCAATATGAGGAATAAGCAGCAGCAAAATAAGTCCCGTATAAACGAGTTTGCAGATGTGGCGTATGAAAAGCAGCACATCGACGTCATGATGAATTTGATATTTATCGATCATACTGCGTTCCCAAAAATTCTACGCATGGCAGGACGCCTTAATAAGCGCGGAAATATTAGCATAGCGGTGATTAAATTTGTACTTCTGGTTTGGTTTGCCACATACCCTGTTGTTGTACTTTTATCTGGCGTAAGAATCACTGTGCTATCAGTCAAAATAAGGTTTTAAAATTTCTTCGGTCCAGTGCATAAAGGCTCTGACACGCCGCGACAGATTTCGTCGGTGCGCGACAACAAAAGAGGCACTAAGCGGCTCAGGACGCAGATTGGGAAGGACTTCAACCAGCGCACCGCGCTCAATATAGGGCGCCAGTGTTGAGTAACCGCCCTGGATCAAGCCCAGCCCGGCCAGTCCCGCCTCATGATAGGCCGGTACGCTGTTGACCCTTATGGCGCCGGGTAACATCAGCAATTGATAGCCGTCATCCGCCGGATACTCCCAGCCATCTGGCTTCGAACCAAAGCTCCGCTGGTAATGAACCATCTGGTGGCCCTGACTGAGAAGGTCATCAATCGTCTGCGGTACCCCGAAGCGCGCCAGATAGCCCGGACTGGCTGCATTGATCATGCGCAGCTGCCCCAGCGGGCGAGCAATAAGCGTGTCATCAACGATTGGCCCCAGACGGATGACACAATCAAATCCTTCATGAACTAAATCAACGCGCCGATCGGTACTTGAAAGCTCGATCTCCAGTTCAGGGTGTGCCTCCAGCAACTGCGGCAGCGCGGGGATTACCACGCATTGTGCCAGCACGGCAGGCATATCAACGCGTATCCGGCCCCGCAGTGACATCCCCTCGTTAGAGAACATGGACTGTAATTCTTCGGCTTCCGATAACAGATCGCGGGCGCGTGAGTAAAAAGCCCGTCCATCTTCCGTTAACTGCACTGTTCGCGTGGTGCGATGCAGAAGCGTCGCGCCTGTCTCCCTTTCGAGTTCGCGCACCACTAATGAGGCGCGTCCTTTCTGAATTCCCAGGCTTTCAGCTGCCTGAGTAAAACTCTTCATTTCCGCCACGCGTGCAAAAATAATCAGCGCCTCAAGGTTTTTCATTCATTGTTCTCCTTCAGAGTAACAGTGCGTTATTTCTTACGTTATTTATCACCATATTAATGGGTAATAGACTGCTTTCACACCGCGGATATTGCAGAACGCGATCTGAACGTTATGAGGGTGAATCGTCTCTCTGAAAGGCTTAACGCTGTTGCGAACTGCCATGCAGAGTTGTGTACATAAGCACTGGCTCAGATCCCCGCATCATTCAGATCACTGTCGGTTCCGCGACAAACATGACCCAAGGTATCGGGAAGCACTCAGTGAAAAGGTTGTTACTCACCACTCAATCCGTTGACCCGAAGGAAGATTTGAAAACTTAGCCCCCATTCCGGATTTGGTGCACGCCAGTCGCGCTGCCTTACGCTGGATTTTACCCCCTGTCAGGAAGGAAAAGAGAAATGAACAAAGGTTATTTAATCGCTCACGTGACCGTATCGGACCCTGTCGCATACGCTGACTATGCCAGAGCTGCAGGCGAAGCCATGCAGGCGTTTAATCCGAAGATCGTTGCCTGGTCAGGGCAGTATGAAAATCTGGAGGGAGAGGCGCATGAACGGCATGTGGTATTTGAGTTCGAATCTTTTGCCGAAGCCAAAGGTTTTTATGAAAGCCCTGCGTATCAGGCTGCCAGGCTGTTGCGTGCAGGGGCTGCGCACGGGACGTTTGTGCTGGTTGAAGGGGCCAGCCTTTAAACACTTCACCGTCATGTGCCGATGCAGACTCCAGCGAACCTGGGGCCTGCAGGATGTCACCAGTATGCTCAGTGGTGCCGGGATTTACCCGAGAAAGTGACAAGGTATATTCTGGTAATTGACGCTACCTGACCACCGTGCCGGTTAGGTAACGTGCAACAGGCAAGGGGGTGGCTGCGTCTGACTTTATGACTTCCGCAGTTCGCTTCCATCCCCTTCTGCTTTCATTAAAGCAGCACGGATGAGGTTTTTCGTACAGACACTCACTTTCGGGGCAGGCGCAGGCCAAAGATAGTGTGCCCGTTCTTATGCCGGTAGTAAGCACTTCCGCCATGTAAAGCGGCGATGGCGCGTACCAGCGACAGTCCCAGCCCGCTTCCGACCGTATGACGGACGTTATCGCCCCGCCAGAAGCGTTCAAATAATTTTTCAGGCTCCTCCAGCGCTTCGCCCGCGTTCAACACCTCAATCTCAACGTAGTCAGCGTGATGACAGGTACTGACCTGAATCGTGCCTTTTTCTGGCGAATAACGAATGGCGTTGATCAGCAGGTTACTCATCGCACGCTGGAACAGCATTTTATCCGCGGTGAGGCTGCCTTCGGCGCTCAGCTCAATGGCCTTCTCCTGCTCTTCCGCAACCGGTTCAAGAAAGTCGATCAGCGATTCCAGCGCGTCCTGCAGCAGGAAGTCCTGTTTATTGAGTCTGATATTGTGGTGCGTGGCGCGAGCCAGGAAGAGAATGTTTTCAGTGAGACGCGACAGACTCTCAAGCTCTTCAATGTTGCCTTCGAGCAGCGTCTGATATTCAGCGGCTGAGCGTTCATGACCCAGCGCGACCTGATTCTGGCCCAGTAACACATTAATGGGCGTGCGGATTTCGTGGGCCAGATCGTCGGCAAACTGGGTCAGACGGATAAAGTCCGTGGATAAGCGCTGACGCATAGCGTTAAGTGCATTGCCAATCGGTAGCAGCTCCTGCGGGATAGCCTGAAGTGGCACGGGCTGATTTAACCGGTCACTGGCCGTTTCTGCCACGATCTTACTTAACCGGCCGATCGCCCTTAGCCCTCTGCGAATCAACAGCGGACTGACTGCGGCGCACAGCAATATGCCGCCAGTGAAACCAGAATGCTTTGCTGGCGATAACGCTCCAGCATCAGTGCTCGCTCCCGCGCGACCCGGGCAAGCGTAATAGTTACCGGCCCGAGCGAGGAGTTTGCCTGCAGGCTTAACGCCGACGCTTCCGTCTTATCCGCATTGATCCAGCGGTGCAGCTGTTTCTCACTGGGTGGCGTACTGACCGGCGTGGGCGAGATCGCGGGCAACGTTATCCCGGTATGATTAATACTGACGTTTTGCTCATGCTGCGAGCGGATGCTGAGAATGTCCTGATGGATATCGACCATCCGATTGAAGTAGAGCGGCAGCGAGCTGGGATGGGCACCATCTTCAAGCAGTTGTCTTAACTGCGCCGCCCGATTAATCAGCGTTTGATCGTCCCGCCAGACCAGTTCACTGCGTAACGCTTTATACAGAATCAGGCTGATGCCGCCACAGGCCATCGCCATGATCAGCGTAAAAATTGCCGTCAGCCGCAGCGTCAGAGAAGGGCTAGTCACCCTCGCCTCCTTTTTCTGACAGGCAATATCCCATGCCCCTTACCGTAGTGATGAGCTTTTTAGGAAAGGGGTCGTCGACTTTACGGCGCAGGCGGCGGATAGCAACATCGACGATATTGGTTTCACTGTCGAAATTAACGCCCCATATTTCGCTGGCCAGTAGCGTCCGCGGCAGAATCTCACCGTGACGGCTGGCGAGCAGCCATAACAGCATGAACTCTTTGCGCGTCAGTGCAAGAGTGACACCGTCACGCAGAACCTGAAAGCGCGCTGAGTCCAGCACCAGATCGCCCACCCGTAGTACGCTACTGTGCGGCTGCTGCTGCCGGAGCTGATTTCTTACCCGAGCAAGCAACTCCGCAAAAGAGAACGGCTTAACCAGGTAATCATTGGCCCCCAGTTCCAGCCCTTTCACCCGATCATCCACCGAGTCTCTGGCGGTCAGGCAAATCACCGGAATCTGACTGGCGGTACGCAGGGTTTTCAGCACCTGCCACCCATCCATTCCCGGCAGCATAATATCCAGTATCACCAGGCTGTAGGGATGTGACAGCCCGAGATGCAGACCATCCCGTCCATCTGCAGCGTAATCCACGATATAGCCTGCTTCTTCCAGCCCCTTACGCACCCAGGCGCTCGCCTTCTGGTTATCTTCAATCAGTAATAGTTTCATCGGCGCAGTTTGCCATGAAATTTATGACCGCCCCAGCGTTTCAGCGCCAGATGACAATATGGTCATCTTTCTGACAGGCAGAACGAACAACAGTACAGGTATAACAGCGGGGTGATTAACACCGGAGTATTAAAAAATGAAAAAGAGTCTCACTGCCCTGGCCCTCTCCACGCTGCTTGCCGTCCCCGCGGTCACCTTCGCGGCCAGTAAAAATCCGCTGAGCGTTCACGTGCTGAACCAGCAGACCGGGCTGCCGGCCTCAGAGGTTGAGGTAATGCTTGAGCAGAAACAGGGAGAAAGCTGGAAAGTACTGAATACCGCCAATACTAATCAGCAGGGTCGGATTGATGCCCTTTGGCCAGCAAAGCCCTTTGAGGCGGGAGACTATCGGGTGATTTTTAAAACCGGTCACTATTTTGCGGCACATCAACAGCAGAGTTTCTTCCCCGAAATCCCGGTGGAGTTCCATATCACCAATACCACGACCACCTATCACATTCCGTTGCTGCTGAGCCAGTACGGATATTCCACCTATCGCGGGAGCTGAAATAAATGAAACGTTTACTGCTGGCATTGATGCTGACTACCGGACCTGCCGTGGCGCTCGCTGCTGAGCCAGCCTCCGTCTATGACATGACGCAGGCGCTGAGTAATCAACTGGCAACGGAGGCCTTGTCCGCCTGCCATAATATGAATCGTCAAGGCGTAGTCGCCGTGGTAGATCGGGGTGGAAATCTGGTCACGCTGATGCGGGATGACAACGTGGGGCCGCACAACACTCAGGCGGCATGGCGTAAAGCGTTTACTGCGCTCTCCACCAAAACGCCAACCAGACAACTGACCATAAAGGCGCAATCCTCACCGGAAAGCGTCAACCTGAATACGGTTAATGAGCTATTGCTGCTTGGCGGCGGCGTGCCGGTGCAATATCGCGGCCAGTGGATCGGCGCTATCGGCATGGCGGGCACCGGCGGCGCGGAATCCGACGATCAATGTGGGACCGAAGCGATTAACAAAGTGCTGGGTAACAACAAGCAACCGTAATCATGATGAACACGCGGCGGGTATATTCCTGCCATACATGGGGAATAAACTGTTCCCCATGTTGTTTAGATAAGTCGCCGCCAGAACGGCTGCTTTGTGCCAGAAGCGGACTTTAAGTTGTCCAAGAACAGCTCTCATATCTTGGCCTATTTATGTCGACCACTTCAGTGCATGCAGGATTTAAGGGGACAACGAGCCTGCATGTGGACACAGGTATATCGGCGAGTTAATGTCTTTAAGAGGTATTATTGGACAGCATCTTGAGGGACTTAGAGTGCGCGTTAAATCGATTAAGCTTACCAATTTCAAGAAATTCAAAGATGAACATTTTGAGTTCAACGATGATGTAAATATCTTTGTAGGTGATAACAACGCCGGTAAAAGTACTATTCTGGAAGCCCTGGAAATCGTACTGAATTACAACTATCGGGGCCGCCCCTTCAACAACGAGTTTACGCCAGACATTTTTAATAAGGATGCAGTGCAGCTTTTTTTGGCTTCTGATAAATCGGCCACGCACCTGCCTGTCTTGGCGATAGAGGCATTCCTTGAAGGGGTGCCTGAATACCGGGGTACAAATAATTTCCTTAAAGCCGATGCTCAAGGGATGACGGTGCTGGTGCGCTTTGATGACACACTCAAGGACGTTTACGCCGACCACTTACTGACAAATCCACACATTACGAGTATCCCGATCGAATTCTACAAGCTGGAATGGCTGGATTTCGGATGGAATCCTATTAAAGCCGTAGCTAAGAAATTCAGGGCGTTATACATCGACCCAACTCGTATCCACCCCACACTGGGTAAGAATCAGTATATCTCTACCATACTGAATACCGCTTTAAAGAAAGAAGAACTGGTTAAGCTGACCCTCAATTATCGTGAGAATCAGCAGGTTTTTAACAACTCAGGTGAGGTCAGGACAGTCAACACCGGTCTGGATACGGACCACTTGATCACAGAAAAAAAGCTGTCCATTGCCGCAAGCACTTTACCTGCGGGATCTATTCAGACCAGCCTTCAACTTGAAGTAGATGGTGTCCCTTTCCAGTTCATTGGCAAGGGTGAGCAGAGTAATGTGCAGATCAAGCTCGCGATTCAGAACAAGTCGAAGGATATCGATTTGGTGATGATGGAGGAGCCCGAAAATCACCTTTCTCACACTAACCTCAATAAGCTGGTTCACTACATTGAAAATCAGCGGGGAGACAAACAACTCTTCCTTACCACTCATAGCTCGTATGTGCTCAACAAGCTGAGCATTGATAAAATCTGCTTGGTTCAGTCGGGATACAAACGTCTGCATAAACTTGCCCCTGCAGTGGTCAAAACCTTAAAGCGCTTACCGGGCTATGACACATTGCGCGTGGCACTGTCCCACAAAGTCATCCTTGTCGAGGGGCCGTCTGACGAGTTAGTACTCAAGAAGATTTACTACCGCAAGCACAACCGCCTGCCAGAGCAGGATGGTATTGATATCATCGTCGTGCGCGGAGTCGGGTTTAATACGTTCATCTCCGTGGGTATGGAAATTGGTACCCGGATAAACGTCCTCAGAGATAACGATGGCGACTATGATGAAAACGTCGTGAAAGTGCGTGTCGATTATGCGGCCTATCCCAATATCAAACTTGTTTCCTCTGCCAAAAATGAGGAGTTTTCGCTTGAACCTGCGATGATATATGCCAATGCCACCGACTTGGTTACGCTGGACGCTTTCGCTAAAGAGGTGTTATCGACACAGACGTTTAACCTCTACGATAAAGTAGTCGACTTAGATAAGCGACGCGACTTTCTGATCGACTGGTTCCGAAGCGTCCAGGGAAACGGTAAGGGCGCCCGCAAGGTCGATTCAGCTATCAAGCTGTTCGATGGCACCCTGAATTTCAGGTATCCACCTTTCCTCGATGAGGTGTTCAACTTTGCCTAATGAATTCTGGATTGCCGGTGCAGGATCAGGAAAAACCCAAAAAGTCATTGAGGATGCCATTGAAGTCTTAAAGGCGGGTGGACGCGTATTGGTCGTCACCTACACCATGAACAACCAGGCAGAACTCCGTTCTCGCTTTGTGGAATTGTACGGCAAACATAGCGATGATTTTGTTGTGAAAGGCCTGTTTTCATTTTACCTGGAAGACTTAGTGAGACCTTATCAAACGGCCATGTTTCCAGATCGGATCACTTCTACAATATTCACCGAGCATAATCCTCACCTGATACCAAGTACGAGGAAATGGTATCCCAAAAGAGGGGAGAAAATTAATGGGGCGCTGAATCCTCTTCATTATCTGACGCCGTGCAAAACCAAAGCTTACACTGGACTGCTGGCTAAGCTGGCAACAAGAATCTCCGCTTCAACAAAGAATGCCCCCGCTAACAGATTGAAAGAGATTTATCAGAGGATCTTTTTCGATGAGGTTCAGGATTTGGTTGGATGGGATTTTGACGTTATCAAAGCACTCAGTAAGGCAATGCACGACTCTATTTGCTGTGTAGGCGATTTTCGTCAAACTATTTACACGACCACATTCGGCCATAAGGCACCGGAAACACCTGAGCAAAAGATTCAATACTTCAAAGACCTCAATTTTAGTCCGTTCTCGCTGGCAAAGAATCGCAGATGTATCCAGGAAATCTGCGATCTCTCGGATACCATTCATCCCGGTATTTATAAACAAACGCAATCAGATGTGGGAGTAGTTCCTGCTGAGATGCTCCATCACTGCGGTGGTTTTCTCATCAAACCATCTCAGGTGAACGATTATCTCGATATGTTCAAACCTCAAATTTTGCGATGGTCATCGCGCATGGGAAAAGGCTATTTGCCACCAGATCTAACCTGTCACACCTTCGGCTCCTGTAAAGGTCTCGGTTTTGACCGCGTACTGATTATTTCACCGGAGAAACATCTCAAGTATCTGAGTGGTGACCTTAATGTGTTCGATAAAGATAAAACGGAAGAATCTAGAAACAAGCTGTACGTGGCCATTACCCGAGCTCGTTACAGCCTGGCGTTTGTCGTTGAGGAAGAGCATATTATAAATATAAAGCTGCCGCATTGGGTTAGACCTGTATAAGTCGATGCTAACGTCTAACCATTTAATGCCCGCTTTTCGCTCATAGCGGACCTGACGCGCGCGTCCGCTTCGTGCCAGGAGCGGACGTTCATGATTTTAAGATAAGCATAAAAGTGCATACGATTTCAGAAAGCATTAACTGCCTGGTACAGATTACAGAGACAGGCCGGACTCACCAATAAAATCAACAAAGCAGCGTATTCTCGGTGAGAGATACCGGCTGGCTGGCCAGAGTGCCGAGAAAACCCCCTGTCTGGTACAGCTACCTGGCAATACCTCTTTCAGTTGCCCCGTGTTCAAAGATTCGCGAACGACAAAACCGGGCACATAGCAAATCCCCATACCTGACAGGCTCAGGCGAACAGAAGCCTCTATATTATTTACGGTCAGAACAGAGGCTGTCCTCAAATCAGCACCCGGGCACATACCGCGCAGTTCCCAGGGCTGGAGCAGCCCGGTTGAGGGAAAACGAAAAGAAATGCACCTGTGCATCGTTAAATCCGCTGGCGAGCCGGGTACGCCATACTCATTCAAATAGGCAGGGCTGGCGCAGAGCACAAAACGAAAATCACCAACCTTTTTAGATTTCAGTCGGGAGTCCGTCAGTTCACCGCTTCGTATGCCTACATCAAATCCTTCATCAATGATGTTTACCAGCCGGTCGCTGAAATCGAGATCGAGTTCTACATGAGGATAACGGCGGGAAAAGTCCGGCAGAAGAGGAAGGATTAACCTGTAGCCAATGACAGGAAGTGAAACCCTGAGCTTCCCGGCAGGCTGCGCTAAGCTGCTCGTCAGTTCTGACTCCGCCTCCTGTAATTGCTCAAGGATATGCTGGCACCGGATTAATAAAGCAGCCCCTTCCGCTGTCAGACTCACGTTTCTGGTGCTGCGGTTTAAGAGACGTACGCCCAGTTTATGCTCAAGTCTGGCGACATTCTTCCCGACCGCTGAGGCAGAAATCCCAAGCAGCCTTGCGGCCTGTACAAAACTTAGCGTCTCCGCTGTCCGGACAAACGAAGTAAGAGAGGTCAGACTGTCCATTGATTATAAACTTAATGTCCGTTAAGAAGAGATTTTCAGTGTATTTATTCACTCTTATGTCTGCAATAACATTACTGAAGTTTGTTAACCCATCCGCTTTTCGGAAACATAAGGTCACCCAATGGCAACTTCAGCCAGAACACCCAGTCCAATGGCCAGGAATATGGCAGCCTTTTCTGTCTATCTGGCGGCTATATTGCTGCCGTTAAGCTTTACCGGTGGTGTAATCTCCACGCCGGCAATACAACAGGCTCTTGGCGGCTCGCCTGCCGCGCTGTCATGGCTGACGAATGGATTTATGCTGACTTTCGGCAGTTTTTTGTTGTCAGCCGGTGTTGCTGCGGATGTTACTGGCAGAAAGCGCATTTTTACCGCAGGCTCAGCCCTGTTTTGCCTGAGCAGCGTTATGATCTGCCTGACACAGGATATCTTTATGGCTGGGTTGTTCAGGTCACTGCAGGGTCTTGCGGCGGCCTTGATATTGGCCAGCGGCAGCGCCGCACTGGCCCGTCTCTATGAAGGTCCGGACAGGACACGGGCCTTCAGCATACTTGGCACTATGTTTGGCGTGGGCCTGGCGTTCGGCCCTGTGTTGATGGGTTTCATTACGGATGCTTTGGGCTGGAGATGGTTGTATGCCATGTTAGCTCTGCTTTCAGGCATTGTACTTTTGACCGGTGCTGCGTTTCTGCCAGCATCAGAAGAGAGCGGACATCAGAAACCAGACGGCACAGGATTAATCATGTTTACTGCAGCCCTGATGTTATTTACATCAGCGGTGATGCTTATACCTGCCTTTGGGTTTTTATCGTTTCCCACACTCGCCCTTTTCATTTCCGCCATGCTGCTTTTCAGCGGGTTTGTAGTGCGTTGCCTGGGGGTTGAAAATCCTGTTCTGGATATCTCTCTGCTGCTGCGCCCGCGCTTTGCCGGCGTTCTGCTACTGCCGATAGCAACATGCTATTGCTATGTTGTGCTGCTGATTATTATTCCGCTGCATTTTATGGGCGGTGACGGGATGAGTGAGTCCCGGAGCGCTTTTTATCTTATGGCGCTGACATCTCCAATGCTGGTTTTCCCGTCCATTGCGGCACTGCTGACAAGGTGGTTTTCTCCGGGAACCGTTTCAGCTGCGGGACTTATTATCGCATCAGTCGGGCTGCTTTTCCTCGGATACGCACTACCGGGTAACAGCAGTAATTTTCTTGTGCTTTCACTGATTATGACGGGTACCGGCGCTGCGCTTCCATGGGGACTGATGGATGGTCTGGCACTTTCAGCTGTATCTGTGGAGAAAGCGGGCATGGCCGCAGGCCTCTTTAATACCGTTCGCGTTGCCGGAGAAGGGATCGCTCTGGCGATGGCGTCAGCATTTTTAACAGAAATGAATGATTTGAATCTGAAAAACACCGTTCACGGGTATGCGCCAGAGGTCATTCACCAGGCTGCCGCATGGCTGGGGGGCGGCAGTACTGAGCAGGCCGCTGCGATGTTACCCGGTATTTCACGATTATTGCTTCAGGACAGTTATGACACTGCGTATACGTTTCTTTTTAGAGTTCTGGCTGCTGTCACGCTGATTTGCGCGCTGATGGTCTGGATCACGCTGGGTCGGCAGAGGCAGGGCTGTGCTGCAGGCAATACGCTGGCCAGAGATGAGTGAAAAATCCTGATCGAATAAGGTCGTAAGCGTTCATTTCATCACGTTCGCTTTTCGCTCATAGCGCGCATTATCCGATGTCAGACCACTCTATGCCAGGAGCGGACGTTGTTGAGTTCACACAGCATGAATTCATGAAAACAGGAACGTCATATTTTGTCTTGATTAACGCGGGATGAAAGCTCCTCATGGCTCTCTTTTCGTTCACTGTAGCGATCGGCAAGGTAACCGGTCTGTCCCTTGAGTATAAGGGTGATTTTAAACAACTCTTCGGCGACATCGACGATACGGTCATACCAGGACGAGGGTTTCATTCTCCCGTTCTCATCAAATTCCTGCCACGCTTTGGCCACTGAAGACTGGTTGGGGATCGTAAACATCCGCATCCAGCGTCCCAGAATTCGCATCTGGTTCACGGCATTGAAAGATTGCGAACCGCCGCATACCTGCATGACCGCCAGAGTTTTTCCCTGGGATGGGCGAACGGCCCCTTCGCTTAAGGGAATCCAGTCGATTTGTGCCTTCATCACGGCACTCATTGCCCCATGCCGCTCCGGGGAACTCCACACCATCCCGTCACACCACCTGACCAACCCGCGCAACTCGGTGACTTTTGGGTGCGTATCCGGGGCGTCGTCCGGCAGGGGTAAACCTGAAGGGTTAAACAGTCTGACCTCCGCTCCCATCGCCTCCAGCAGGCGACCTGCTTCCTCTGCTGTAAAACGACTGTAAGAACGCTCTCTTACCGAGCCATACAGAATCAGAATGCGTGGCGGCTCATGGAGCTGCAGACGTTCAGCAATATGCTGATCGAAGCAATCAGCGTTCAGGGCAGGAAAGTGCTCCATTTTTTCTCCTTCGGGTGGCTCTGGTGATTTCAAAATAAACACATATGATTTAACATATATGTATTCTAAAGGGAATGGAGTAATAAATGCTACAGCCTGTTCAGCTTTTTAAGATCCTGTCGGATGAAACCCGGCTCGCAATTGTCATGCTTCTCCGGGAATCGGGCGAACTGTGCGTATGCGATATATGTGCGGCTACCACTGAATCACAGCCTAAAATTTCCCGTCACATGGCTATCCTGCGT
This sequence comes from Pantoea sp. JV6, assembly GCF_025910055.1. NCBI lineage: Bacteria > Pseudomonadati > Pseudomonadota > Gammaproteobacteria > Enterobacterales > Erwiniaceae > Pantoea > Pantoea sp. JV6. The sequence continues at coordinate 111,132 of NZ_JAPCIM010000003.1, forward strand.
GAGGCTGAACTGGTACTGGACCGTCGGGAAGGGAAATGGATTCACTACCGTCTCTCACCCCACATGCCCGCATGGGCCGGCGAGACGATAACGACGGCATGGCACTGCCTGCGCGATGATGTGCGTGGACGACTGGAAAAATCCGCATGTACTTCTTGCTGACAAGCTTAATCACATACACATAAGCATATATAAAGGAGTCTGAGCATGTTTCTGGCAGGAAGTATCTTTATACTCACGCTGGTCCTGGTCATCTGGCAGCCCAGAGGCCTCAGCATTGGCTGGAGCGCAAGTATCGGAGCCGTGCTGGCGCTGGGAACGGGAGTCATCCACTTTGAAGATATCCCTGTCGTCTGGAATATCGTCTGGAATGCAACAGCGGCGTTCATTGCGGTAATCGTCATCAGCCTGCTGCTCGATGAGTCTGGTTTCTTTGAATGGGCCGCACTGCATGTTTCCCGCTGGGGTAACGGGCGCGGTCGCCTGTTGTTTACGTGGATAGTACTGCTTGGCGCTGCTGTTGCTGCGCTGTTTGCTAACGATGGAGCAGCACTGATACTGACACCGATTGTGATTGCGATGCTGCTCGCTCTGGGGTTCAGCCAGGGAACGACACTGGCATTTGTCATGGCTGCAGGATTCATCGCTGATACCGCCAGCCTGCCGCTGATTGTCTCTAACCTGGTAAATATTGTCTCGGCGGATTTCTTTGGCCTGGGCTTTACACAGTACGCCTCCGTGATGGTTCCTGTGAATCTGGCAGCCATTGCTGCCACGCTGGTCATGCTGCATCTCTTCTTCCGCCGCGATATCCCTGCCAGATATGACGTCTCACTGCTGAAGATTCCTGGCAGTGCGATTAAGGATCCTGCGACGTTCAGGGCTGGCTGGATTGTTCTGCTGTTCCTGCTGGTCGGTTTCTTTGTTCTTGAGCCGCTGGGGATCCCTGTCAGCGCTATAGCAGCAGTTGGCGCAGCGGTGCTGTTCGTGGTGGCAAAGAGGGGCCAGGCCATTAATACCGGGAAAGTGCTTCGTGGTGCGCCCTGGCAGATCGTGATTTTCTCGCTGGGTATGTATCTGGTCGTCTATGGCCTGCGTAATGCCGGACTCACTGAGTATCTTTCTGCCGTACTCAATATGCTGGCAGACAACGGTTTATGGGCTGCCACGTTCGGCACCGGCTTCCTGACTGCCTTCATGTCGTCGGTGATGAACAATATGCCGACGGTGCTGATTGGTGCGCTGTCCATGGACGGGAGTACTGCGACTGGCGTCGTCAGAGAAGCAATGATTTACGCCAATGTGATTGGCTGCGATTTAGGTCCCAAAATTACCCCAATCGGGAGTCTGGCAACCCTGCTGTGGCTGCATGTACTGGCACAGAAAAACATGAGCATTACCTGGGGATATTACTTCCGGACAGGCATAATTATGACCCTGCCCGTGCTGTTCGTTACTCTGGCCGCGCTGGTATGGCGGCTCTCTGTCACTTTGTAATGAGATACTGATATGCGCAATATTACCATCTATCATAACCCGGCCTGTGGCACCTCACGTAACACGCTGGAGATGATCCGTAACAGCGGCAACGAACCAACAATTATTTATTATCTCGATACGCCACCGACACGAGAAGAGCTTACCAGGCTGATTTCAGAAATGGGGATTTCTGTACGTGCATTGCTGCGTAAGAATGTTGAGCCTTATGAGCGATTGGGTCTGGATGAAGATAAATTTTCTGATGCGCAGTTGATCGATTTTATGCTTCAGCACCCGATCCTGATTAACAGGCCGGTAGTAGTGTCACCGTTAGGGACACGACTTTGCCGTCCCTCAGAAATTGTGCTGGATATTCTCCCTGAAGGTCAGAAAGGTTCTTTCACCAAAGAGGATGGAGAAAAGGTGACTGATGAGGCAGGGAGACGGTTTAAGTAACCTGGCGAGTTCACATTAGCGGACACCGGGCGTCCGCTTCTCGCTCATAGCGGCCCTTCCAGAGCGCAGGTCTTCTGCGTGCAAAAGCGGAACTCGATGAGAGATGAAGAAGATCAACTATCACGTTGCTTTTCTAACCGGATGAAAGTGCCATCCAGATTTGCTTTATTACCCCAGCCGAGTTGCATGTAAAATTTTGCCGCACGGCTGTTTTCATCGGTTTCCAGCCAGGCAATTTCGTGATGTCTGAATAACTCCTGTTCCGCAAGCATAGTGAGTCTGCGACCTATACCTCTGCTTTCGTATTCAGGAAGAACAAAAAGACCATAAAGGCAGCCTTTATCCTTTAAAATCATTGAAAAACCGATAATTTCGTCATTATCACAGGCAACCCATGCACAATGGTCGTTTTTGATCATATCGCCCACGACGCTTTCTGTGATCCCCATTCTTCGCATTTCTTCGCGGCTCAGATGATTCTCCGTAACAGATGTTCGGACTGAGAAAATTCCATCAACATCAGAAAGTTGTGCTGGCCTTATACCTATACTCATAAGACTTACTCCATGTATGACAAAGCTAAATCCTGATGATAATGAATTCAGATCCTCTTAGGAGCCACAGAACCGTCAATGAGATGCCTGCTATTTATTTTCCGTTCCTCGCTCAAAACGCATTTTAACCAGCTTCTGCAGTTAACCCGCCCCTTTGCCAACAGACTCAGCCAGCAGGCCCGGAACGCTGTGCGGTCCGGGGATGTTAAGCTGTTCGATTGAGGTGTCCCAACATATTAAAATGCCACTGAAATTATATGCTTTGCGTTCCTTCAGCTGATGGCGAGACCCTGACCCGGAATGCAATAACCAGCGCGGCAGTAAGCATGATACAGGCAGCTGTAATGAATACCCCCGTCACCCCGTTGAGGCCATATATCAGGCCACCTATTGCTGCACCCGCGGCAATGGAGGATTGGACGGCGGCGACCACCATACCCCCTGCGCTCTCGGCCTCATCGGGAAGAGTCCGGGCGACCCAACCTGACCACGCCACCGGTATGCCACCAAATGCCAGCCCCCACAGCATGACCAGCGCCGTAAGCCCGGCGATTGATAACGGCAGAGTGATCATACCCAGTGCCGCTGCTCCCACCAGAGCAGGCATAATAATCAGCGTAAAACGCAGGCTGCGTTCCATCAGCCATCCTGCCGACAGTGTCCCGATAAAGTTAGCAATGCCAAACACCAGAAGTATTAACGCCAGCCCTTTTGCGTCTATGTGTGCGAGTCCTTCCAGCGCAGGCCGTATATAGGTAAACAGCGCATACTGGCCGGTGTGTGCGAGCACGCACCCCAGCATGCCCACGCTCACGCCCGGCCTCTGGAGCAGAGAAAATACGGATGCCGTCCTGGTCCTGACTACCGGCGGCATTCCGGGCAGGGTCAGCCACTGAAAAATGAAAGAGATTGCGCCAACCGCAGCAGCGGCAATAAACGCGCTACGCCAGCCAGACATCTCGCCCAGATAACTTCCCAGCGGTACGGCAACAACAGTACCTACAGCGATTCCACTAAAAATGATCGACAGCGCCCGCGGTACCAGCCTCTCCGGCACTAGCCTCATCGCAACCGCCGCTGCCATACTCCAGAATCCACCCAACGCAATACCCAGCAGGATGCGCATTGCCAGCAGCATGACAATACCTGAAGAGAGCGCCACGAGCAGATTTGAGAAGATCATAAGGGCAGTGAAGCTCAACAACACGAGGCGCCGGTCCAGCGCACGCGTTAATCGCGGTATCAGTAATCCGGCAAATAACGCAATCACTGCCGTCACTGTTACGGCCTGTCCTGCTAGAGACTCTGACACACCCAAATCCCGGGCTATAGGCGTTAATAAGCTGGCAGGCAGGTACTCTGCGGTGAGCAGGCCAAAAACACCCATGGTTAACGAAAAAACCGCAAGCCAGGCTGGCTGGATTTTCTCATCTCTTTGCACTCTTTCTTTGTGAACCCTGATAGAAGTTTCATCCGTCATTTCTAAGTCTCCTGGAAAGTCGTTTCAGGAGAAGAAGTCTATTCAGGCGCAGCTGGATGATCTATGCTCTAAAACCCTCACTTTTTTACCCAAAACCCGGAAAGGCATATGACTTCATCCTTCGCTCTGTCATCAGAACTCATCAGCGAGTTGCTTTCCGGCCTGCGGCTATACGGCGTGCGATATCAGCGTATCCAGACGGGAGATACGTTTGGCCTGAACTTCGCAAGCAGGCCCGGTCATGCTTATCTGCACTACGTCGCTGTAGGGGAGATGGTGCTTCATAGTGCAAACGGCGAAGTTCTTACGCTTTCGGCCGGAGAGGCTGTATTTCTTCCCCACGGCGAACGGCATCAGCTTTTGTCGGCAACAGCCGCCGACGTGCTGGATATCGACAATATTGAAACGGCACCACTGGATGAAAAAGTGAGTGGCATTGATACCTGCCCGAGTACCCAGGAAACGCCAGGCGCTGTGCTGTTTTTTGGTTGTATGAAAATTGATCTGGGAAGCATGCAGCGGCTGGCGGATGTGCTGCCTGAAATTATGCATGCCGATGCAAAGGGGATTCAGTGGCCGGGACTCATGCATATCCTTGATGCGATGAAGCGTGAGATATGCTCCGGACGCGTGGGCTATGCAGGTATTCTCGCCAGGCTTGCCGATGTGGCTGGAGCGATGTTTATCAGAGGATGGGTGGAAGATGGTTGCGGCAATAGCCCTGGCCTGGCTGCAGCACTGCGCGATCCGCGTCTGGCTCAGGCCATCCTGGCGATTCATCGCGAACCGGGTCGGGACTGGAGCGTGGCAGAACTCGCCGCCGAATCGCATATATCCCGCTCCGCATTCGCCGAAAGGTTTCAGACCACCATCGGCGTCCCACCGCTACGGTATGCAACAGAAGTAAAGATGCATCTCGCTGTCCGCTGGCTGTCGTCAGAAAACATTACCGTCGACACCGCATCGCAACGGTTAGGATACTCCTCTCAGGCTGCTTTCAGCCGGGCTTTTAAGCGTGTAACGGGCAAGTCTCCAGGCGCGGTTCGTTTGCTTAGCTAATGGGGTTTTATCCCAGGCTTAGTGCATCAAATTATTTAAGCTCATTTACTCAGAATTACGGCTTCAGCACCCGCTGCGTGAAAAAATCGACCAGTGCACGGATCTTTGGTGAGACGTGTTTACTGGCAGGCCACAGGATGTGAAAAGTACCCTGCCACTCAACAAATTCATTGAGTACTGGCACAAGAGTGCCATTTGCAACCAAATCACGGACAGCAAAATCCGGCAGGCTGGCAATTCCCAACCCTCGCAGGGCAAAGCAGACGCGCGTTTCTATGTTATTGCACACCATCGTGACGGGAAGATTCAGATTATCGGCATTGCGCAATGGCCATTTCTCAAGCTTACCGGTATGTGAGAAGCGGATCGATCGCCGCAAGGCGCTTTCCCATACCACTCACTGAGAAGTAGTGGACGCCTGGCCCTTATAGATTAGTGCATACTTTTTCAAAATTAAGGATCAAAAAATGAAACGTAGAATTATGCTGCTGGATGTTCTTCCTGATGAGTTATCAATAAAAGAAATAGCAGGTTACATTTCTCCGGAGATCGCGCTTATCGTCAACCTGCCGCAAAACGGTTGTCACGCATACCAGGCGCACCGGCATTTTGAAAGCGTGAGTATTAATATCCACGATGAGGGAGAGATTCTGGCGGTTGCACGGCAATTTGGGGGATTCGATGCGATTAAACTCAGGAAAAACGTACCTCTGAGGAAAGAGTTACTATGCGCACTAACCGCTGAAGACCTTGCTTCACGGTTAAAGGTTATTGGTCAGGCAGGAGTCGGCCTGAATCATATTGATACCGGCGCTGCTGAAGAACTTGGAATTGATGTTTTTAATACACCTGGAGCAAACGCAACAGCTGTTGCTGAATTCACCTTGCTACAGATGCTCGCCCTGCTGCGCCAGACTAACTGGCATCAGGATCAGATGCGAAGAGGCCACTGGAGTAAGTCAGCACGGCCTCCTGCGCGCTCGTTAAGTGATATCTCTGTTGGGCTGGCAGGCAGTGGTGCTATATCCAGGGCGCTGATTGCACTGCTGAAACCTTTTCAATGCCCGGTTACCGTTCTGGGTAGTTCCCGCTTCACGGATAAAGATGCGGATGAGCTTGGCGTCATGAGAGCTGATGACCTGCTGGCTTTGCTCAGCGGGAATGACGTGATCTCTCTTCACCTGCCTTTGAACGCTGATACTCATCATATGCTCAACGCATCGGTCCTTCCCTGTATCAGAAAAGGGGCGTATTTACTCAACATGTCCCGAGGCGGACTGATTGATGAGGCGGCCCTTGCAGCTTTTATGAAGCAACATCCGGGATGGATTTCAGGTGTCGCTCTGGACACCTTCGAAGTCGAGCGCGAGCCCTTTTATTCTCCATTACAGGAATCAGAACATGCGCTTCTCACTCCCCATATCGCGGGCACAACGGAAACTGCCCTACTGACTTCTGCTCTCAGAGTTCAGCAGGGTATTCTGTCCAGACTGGCAACAGGTGCAGAAAAATAGTTAAACAGGCTTAAGAGCCGGTTGGTATTACTGAAAGTCACGATTAAGAACTCTCTGCTCTGCAAAGCGTTAACCTGGTGGATTCGGCGAGAAGGTTATTCGGAACACAGCCTGTACAGGGCAAAGTTCATCAGGCAGACGGAAAATCTCTAACAGGCTTACCACCATTAAGATATTCACCCCTGAATGATGCCATGCTGTCCCTCAGATATTTACCTGGACGCATGCGGATATCTGTCAGAGGTAATACATCCAGCGGAGATGATGAGTTGTCCTGATTCATTTCCAGGGTGGCTTATTTTCTTTTATCATCGATAAAACCGTATCAGAGGCGTTATGCCACGGTTCAAGAACCTGCATCTGCGCAAGAACTTCAAGTCCCTCAAGTTTATAAAGGCCGGATAGTGCAATTTCTTTACCCAGCTCATCCAGACCCGCAGAATTCTTATAGTCTGCATATTCCACGAAGTCCCTGAAGCCGTTGAGTACCAGCAGTCGGGCTATATCCTCTGTCAGCCCTTTCTGCACAAACCAGCTTTGCAAACCTTCTGCGAGGAAGTAGAACCAGCTGTTCATACCCATGCTGGCCGTAGCCAAATCAAATTCTGATTCATCGGTAAAAACGGTTAGCTGGCCTAGCCGGTTAAACAGGGCCTGAATATCATTATCGGCAGGCGTCAGGAGCACACTCGATTGGTTAATTTCAGCGGCGAAGGCGAGCATCAGCCTGACACAGTCAGTATGTCTGAATAAATCACGCAGCTTCTGAGTGGAAATAGCCGGTACAAGAGAAATCAGGGTTTGCGGACAGCGTAACTGTATCTGAGGCGCTATTCTCTTCAGATAATGATATTCCCCGCCGAGAATAATGACATCAACTTCATCGACGACATCCTGGTAACTATCCAGCGTCCAGCAGGGCAGATCTACTGAAAGTTTTCGCGCACGTTCGTTGTTTCCACAAAAAAGAAATATCTGTGAATCCGGTTCGGCACGAAACAGCCCCCGTACCAGTTTTTCAGTTAACGCATCCACATCCAGAATACCGATCCTTTTCATCCGTCCCCCGCCATCAGTTCCATTTCGTCATGTTTTCAACGGTGCAAGATCAGCGATGCCTTTGACCCGGTGTGTAGTGAGGCACATCGAAGTTTACTGCTCTTAAAGCGCCTTTTTATCGGTTTCTGACGGCTGCCAGCCGCCTCCCAGTGCCCTGAATGTCGCGACAGCGGCGCGGGCAGACTCTGTCTGCGCCTGTGCTCTGGCATCAGAAATCTGTAAAAGTGTTTCATCATTGTGAAGGACGTCTATCAGGCTTGCCGTTCCCTGCCGGAAGGCGACAAAAGACGACTGGCGGGCACTGGCAAGGGATGCTTCACCTTTGACCAGGGTTGCGGTCTGATTTTCTCGGTTGACCAGCGCGGAGAAGGCATTTTCGACATCTTCAGTGGCACGCAATACAGACAGACGATAGGCAGCAAGCGCTTCCGCTTCCTGCCCCTTAGCCTGATCTATCTGAGCATTGATGCGGCCAAAATCAAAGAGCCGCCAGCGGAGTCCCAGCACGCCTGCCCACTGGCTGGCACCGCTGGAGAAGAGGTTATCCCCCGACACAGCTGTTGCGCTGCCGAGTAAGGCACTGAGTGAGAACTTCGGATAATACTCGCTGATGGCGACACCGATACGCGCACTTGAGGCAGCGAGATGACGCTCCGCCACGATAATATCGGGTCTCCGGCGCAGCAGGTCGCCAGGCGTACCCGTTGATGTGATCAGCGGAGCCTGCGGAATGGTCCCGGCTGAAGTCAGCTCAGTGCGATGCGTACCGGCTGGCGTACCGAGCATAACGTCCAGTGCATTCATGGCAGCATCTATTCCTGTAAGGAGCTCCGGCACGGTTGCCTGAACCTGCGCCAGTTCGCCTTCGGACTGCCGGACCTGATATTCGGGAGCCACTCCTTTGCTGTGCAGAAGCTGGACTTTTTCCAGCAGTTCCTGCCGGGTTCTGACCTGAGCCTCAGCAATTGCCAGGCGGGCCTGTAATCCGCGCAAAGTGATATAGATATCGGCAGTCTGGGCAGCAACCGCAAGACGGGTGGCGGCTACGCCCGCCTCTGAAGCCTGATAATCAGCCAGAGCTGACTGGCGGCCGCGCCTCAGGCCACCGAAGACGTCAATCTCCCAGCCTGCATTAAGGTTGGTTTCATAAGCATTGCCGTAGCGATTGTAATCCGGCGTCGAACTGAGAACCTGCCCCAGCGGTGTTTCAACCGACTGATAAGCCCGTGAAGCCTGTCCGCTGATATTACCCGATGGCAGCAGCGCAGCCGTTGCGGCGCCCAGACCTGCACGCGCCTGCGCCATGCGGGCAGATGCCTGAGCGATATCGAGATTCTGGGCCAGCGCATCCGAAACCAGCCGACTCAGCAGAGGGTCATTGAAGCCTTCCCACCAGACGGCAAAGCTTGCCGGGCGGGTTGCGCTTCTCTGCTGCATGGCAGACTGATACCGATCCGGCAGGGGCATATCAGGGCGGTGATAATCTGGCCCAACAGCGCAACCGGCCAGCAGCCCGGAGCTGACCATCAATGAGAGGGTACGTAAGGAGAACATAAAGAGTCCCTGAGATAATCCAGAATTGTGACTACATTACCAAATAGTCACTAGTTGTCAATCTGGCTACCTTGCGGTGCGGTTGCCCGAATGACCAGATACCTGAGCCTCTGCTTTACGGCTTCCTCAGCGGCGCTGTCATCAGCCTCAGGCAGAAACGTGTTTGACCCTGAAATGTGACTATTGACATTAATAGTCACCAGTCTGAAAATGCGTTCACTGTCATGCTTAATGAATAAGGTAACCTATGCCCAGGCTCAAACCTGCCACCCTTGCTCTCTGCCTGTTGCCGCTGGCCCTGGTGGCCTGCGGCGACCCGTCCGGCGCCGACGATCCGCGTACTCAGCCTCCCCTGGTCAGAGCTGCTACCGTGGTGAGTGCTGCCGATGCCTCCCGCGCGTTCACCGGCGTTGTTGTGGCACGCACCCAAAGCGACCTTGGCTTCCGGGTACAGGGCAAAATTCTTGAGCGTCTGGTCGATACCGGCCAGACCGTTAAGCGTGGTCAGCCCTTAATGCGTCTGGATCCGGTTGACCTGAGTCTCCAGGCGCAGGCACAGGCACAGGCCGTTGCGGCTGCGCGGGCTCGCGCCAGACAGGCAACGGATGATGAGGCGCGTTATCGCGGGCTGGTCGCTGCAGGCGCTGTTTCTGCATCGGCCTACGACCAGATAAAAGCCGCCGCAGATTCGGCCAGGGCCGAACTCAGCGCTGCTCAGGCACAGGCCAATGTCGCCCGGAATGCAACAGGTTACGCCGTACTGCTGGCGGATGCGGACGGCGTGGTCATGGATACATTAGCCGAACCCGGACAGGTCGTTGCGGCAGGCCAGCCAGTCGTCAGACTGGCGAGAGCAGGCCAGCGTGAAGCCATCGTACAACTGCCCGAGACGCTGCGGCCGGCAATTGGCAGCGAGGCGCAGGCCACGCTGTACGGTTCAGCAAAGCAGTCTGTTTCCGCCAGGCTGCGTCTCCTTTCCGATGCGGCTGATCCTGTAACGCGGACTTTTGAAGCAAGGTATGTGCTTGAAGGCGCGCTAGCCAGCGCGCCGCTCGGCTCCACCGTTACGCTGCATATAGCAGAAGATAAAATGTCCGGTCAGGTATTACAGGTACCACTGGCGGCGATTTATGACCCGGGCAAAGGTGCTGGCGTCTGGGCTATTTCAGGCAAGCCGGCCAAAGTGTCATGGCAATCCGTCCAGGTGCTCGGCCTGGGGGACGATGCAGCCAGCGTAACCGGTGGCCTTCGGCCGGGCGATCAGGTGGTCGCGCTGGGGGCACATCTGCTGCATGACGGTGAAGCAGTGCGAATAGCGCCACCCAACAGCGCTACTGCTGCCGGGAGTCAGCCATGAGCAGCGGGCGTTTCAACCTCTCCGCGCTTGCGGTTCGCGAGCGTTCAATCACCCTGTTCCTCATTATTCTGATTACTGTCGCCGGTATTCTGTCGTTCTTCGAACTCGGACGGGCTGAAGATCCGCCGTTTACTGTCAAGCAGATGACCATTATCTCTGCCTGGCCGGGTGCAACCGCCCGGGAAATGCAGGATCAGGTTGCCGAGCCACTTGAAAAGCGTCTGCAGGAGCTCAAGTGGTATGACCGCAGTGAGACCTACACCCGTCCCGGTCTGGCTTTTACCATGCTGTCACTGCAGGACAGCACGCCGCCGTCAGAAGTGCAGGAGGAATTCTATCAGGCGCGTAAAAAGCTGGGTGATGAAGCTAAAAGCCTGCCGGCGGGCGTGATCGGACCGATGATTAACGATGAGTTCTCTGACGTTACCTTTGCGCTCTTTGCGCTTAAGGCGAAGGGGGAGCCACAGCGCGTGCTGGCCCGGGATGCAGAATCGCTGCGCCAGCAGCTTCTGCATGTGCCCGGCGTAAAAAAGGTCAACATTATTGGTGAGCAGAGTGAGCGGATTTTTGTCTCGTTCTCTCATGACCGGCTGGCCACGCTCGGTATCTCGCCGCAGGATATCTTTTCTGCACTGAACAGTCAGAACGTTCTGACCCCTGCCGGTTCGATTGATACCAGCGGACCCCAGGTCTTTATTCGTCTTGATGGTGCCTTCGACAAACTGGAGAAAATCCGCGAAACGCCTGTTGTGGCCCAGGGCAGAACGCTGCGTCTCTCGGACGTGGCAACGGTTGAACGAGGTTACGAAGATCCAGCGACCTTTAAGGTGCGTAACCAGGGCGAACCGGCTCTTTTGCTGGGCATCATCATGCGTGATGGCTGGAACGGTCTGGATCTCGGTAAAGCGCTGGATGAGGAAACGGCCAGAATCAATCAGGGTATGCCACTTGGCATGACGCTGACCAAGGTTACCGATCAGTCTGTCAACATCAGTTCCGCCGTTGATGAGTTCATGGTCAAGTTTTTTGTCGCCCTGCTGGTGGTAATGGTGGTCTGCTTCGTCAGTATGGGCTGGCGGGTGGGCGTCGTGGTCGCCGCCGCCGTGCCACTGACGCTGGCTGTCGTTTTTGTCGTGATGGAGGCTTCCGGTAAGAACTTTGACCGCATCACGCTGGGTTCCCTGATCCTGGCGCTGGGTTTGCTGGTGGATGACGCCATTATCGCCATAGAAATGATGGTGGTGAAAATGGAGGAAGGCTACGACCGTATCAAAGCGTCCGCCTATGCCTGGAGCCATACGGCGGCGCCGATGCTGGCGGGTACGCTGGTAACGGCCGTGGGCTTTATGCCCAACGGGTTTGCACAGTCCACCGCCGGCGAATATACAAGCAACATGTTCTGGATTGTGGGCATCGCCCTGATCGCCTCATGGGTGGTCGCGGTGGTCTTTACGCCTTATCTGGGCGTGAAAATGCTGCCGAAAATCAAAACGGTCGAGGGTGGGCATGCTGCCATCTACAACACCCGTCATTACAATCGTTTCCGGCGCGTACTGACTCGCGTTATCGCGAAAAAATGGCTGGTAGCAGGATCGGTTATTGCCATCTTTACCGTCGCTGTTCTCGGTATGGGGCTGGTTAAAAAACAGTTTTTCCCTACCTCAGACCGTCCGGAAGTGCTGGTAGAAGTTCAGATGCCTTATGGCACCTCAATCGAGGAGACCAGCGCCACGACTGCAAAAATCGAAGCGTGGCTTCATAAGCAGGAAGAGGCAAAAATCGTCACGTCCTATATCGGCCAGGGGTCACCGCGTTTTTATCTGGCCATGGCACCCGAACTCCCTGACCCCTCGTTTGCAAAAATTGTGGTGCTGACGGACAGCCAGGAGGCGCGTGAGGCGCTGAAGTTCCGGCTGCGCGAAGCGGCGGCTCACGGACTGGCACCAGAAGCGCGCGTCCGCGTGACACAGCTGGTGTTTGGTCCCTACTCGCCCTACCCGGTGGCTTATCGCGTTATGGGGCCGGATCCGAACACGCTGCGCGCTATTGCAGGCAAAGTAGAGGCGGTGATGCAGGCCAGTCCGATGATGAGAACCGTCAATACGGACTGGGGCCCGCGGGTGCCGACGCTGCATTTCACGCTCAATCAGGATCGTCTGCAGGCCGTGGGCCTGACCTCAAATGCTGTTGCACAGCAGCTTCAGTTCCTGCTTTCAGGCGTTCCGATCACATCGGTGCGTGAAGACATCCGCTCTGTGCAGGTTATGGGACGCGCGGCGGGCGACATCCGGCTTGATCCGGCCAAAATAGCGGGCTTTACCTTAGTCGGTTCCGCCGGTCAGCGTGTTCCGCTTTCACAGATAGGGGAAGTCGGCGTCCGCATGGAAGATCCGATTCTGCGTCGTCGCGATCGCACCCCGACAATTACGGTACGTGGCGATATCGCTGAGCACCTGCAGCCACCGGATGTCTCCACCGCCATGCTCAAAGAACTGCAGCCGGTAATCGACAAACTTCCGGCTGGATACCGTATTGAGCAGGCGGGCTCTATCGAGGAATCCGGTAAAGCGACGAAAGCGATGGCACCGCTGTTCCCGATAATGATCGCCGTGACGCTGCTGATTATCATTCTGCAGGTACGGTCGATGTCAGCGATGGTGATGGTTTTCCTTACCGCCCCACTGGGGCTGATTGGTGTGGTGCCTACGTTACTGCTGTTTAACCAGCCGTTTGGCATTAATGCCCTGGTTGGCCTGATTGCGCTGTCGGGCATCCTGATGCGTAACACCCTGATCCTGATCGGTCAGATTCACCATAACGAACAGGAAGGACTTGCACCGTTTGATGCGGTGGTGGAGGCAACGGTACAACGTGCCCGTCCGGTGTTGCTGACGGCAATGGCCGCCATACTGGCATTTATTCCGCTTACGCACTCAGTCTTCTGGGGAACCCTGGCATATACCCTGATTGGCGGCACGTTAGGCGGCACCGTTATTACGCTGGTGTTCCTGCCTGCGATGTACGCGATCTGGTTCAGAATTCGCCCTGAGACACCGACGCCTGCTGACAAAAAAGCCCTGACCTGATGCTGACGCAGCAAAGGGTGTGAATTCCTGAATAAGGGATTCACGCCCTTTAACCCAGAGAAGTGAATGAAGAGGTTTTAACGCATGGTTCTTGAAAGTCAAAAGCAAAAAGTCATGACCGGTTGCGGCATTGTCAGTGACCCTGTTGCAGGGCATGACCCGGAGCGATTCCTCCCGACTGATCTTGTGGACTTAAAGTCACGCGCTAGCGCCATAACGCTAGCATTATCTGACGGCTTCGGTTCTGGTAACGTCAATGCCCGCATATTGTTTCGCCGCTGGGAGGCAACAGCATGAGCGAATCTCATCTGCTAACGCCGTTTCCCCGTAAACCTGTGGTCGTTTCAGTGCCTTACGGTAAGGGTTTATGAAGCCAGAACAGTCTACTCCTGTCATCCTTCCTGAAGCCGAACAGACCGAAGGAGAGCAGCTGACAGGAAAAATTATCGCGTTACTGGCAGGACTTTCAGCCATTGGCATACTCTCTACTAACATTATCCTTCCCGCATTTCCGGATATCGGAGAGCAGTTAGGCGTGTCATCACGCGAACTTGGCCTTACGCTATCGAGCTTTTTTATCACATTTGCTCTGGCGCAGCTGGTTGTCGGTCCGCTTGCAGATCGTTTCGGGCGCAAGAAACTGGTACTGGGCGGCCTTTCCGTATTCATGGTGGGAACCGTTGTGGGAGGGCTTGCCGGTTCACTGGAAATGCTGATCACCGGTCGGGTGATACAGGCGCTGGGCGTATGCGCCGCAGCGGTTCTGTCTCGCGCCATTGCGCGTGATTTGTTTACAGGCGAAAGATTAGCGCGGGCACTGTCCCTGACCATGATCGCCACAGCGACAGCTCCCGGCTTCTCACCCTTGATAGGCAGCGTATTAGCCGCCACGCTGGGCTGGCGGGCAATCTTCATTGCGGTGGGCCTGGCGGCTTTTGCCGTCGCCGTTTTCTATGCCAGTGCATTAGGCGAAACGCATCCTGCCGAACGACGTGCCCCGCACTCCATTCCCGGCGTCGTGGTTGCGTACGTTAAGCTGGCGCTGAATGCAAAATTTATCCTTCCGGCAATGTCTGTAAGCCTGTTAATGAGTGGTCTGTTTGCGTCATTTAGTGCTGCACCTGCCATCCTGATGGGCGGTATCGGATTGTCATCATTGCAGACCGGCCTCTATTTTGCTTCAACAGTGTTTGTGGTCTTTGCAGCAGGTATGGCGTCACCACGCCTTGCCCATCGTTATGGCGCACAAAACATTACCCTGGTCGGGATTCTCACAGCATTGTCAGGTGGTGGCCTGTTGCTGATTGGCCCGGCAGCGCCAGGACTGGGCTGGTATACCCTGTCGATGATTATGTTCCTCTGGGGTATGGGGTTGGCCAATCCACTGGGTACAGCTATCACTATGGGTCCATTTGGGCATCAGGCCGGTCTGGCATCCGCTTTGCTCGGGTTTCTGTCCATGGGTTCTGCCGCCGTAACGACATGGCTGGCCTCTGTGCTGGCTTTCCCCGCAGTTACCTCATTAGGAGGTATACAGGTAATAACCTGCTTTATCGCTGTTCTTCTTTTCTCACTGCGCTGCCAGTTAAAAGCATCAGCATAGAGAAAGTTAATTAACTCCAGAGACAGCCGGTAACAACATCCCTGCAGGTGTAAGGGTGCGAACAGGTCTGGTTCGACACTTTCACGAAGCTGGATGGGCAAGGCGTGTGGTTTCAGGAATGTCTCTATCGACGCCGGCAGATAGAGCCCTGGGTGTCACGCACCAGCAAAGCGGCAGCCAACGAGGAAAAGGACGGTTGGTGATGGGGGAAATTCAGCCAGGGAGGATAGCAAGTGTTTCTCACAGTGATCGACTATTTGTTTTCAGCATGAGCGGGCTGAAGCCCGCCCCTGAATACGCCTGTCGTCAGACATATCCCATCATTTTCAGCAGCGACTGCACCTGATTCATCGCTTCGCTGCGATGGGTGACGCCCAGCTTCTGATAGAGATTACGGATGTGGGTTTTGATGGTGGTGGAGGCCACCGCCAGCTCACCGGCGATTTGATCGTTGCTGTAGCCCGAATAGATCAATCCCAGCACCTGCCATTCACGCTGCGTCAGCGGACTGGTTCGGATCAGCTCCGGCACGTCAGGATGGTTAAGCAACCGGCTGACAAAGCCTTCATCGAAATGAGCGAACTTGTGACGGTGATATTTGTTGATCTCCAGCAGGATGCGCCGGGCGCGGTGGCTGTCCAGCTCATTCAGGGTATTCAGCTGAATCAATTGCCGCAACTGCTGCGCCATCATCTCGCCTTCAATCACAAAATGGCTGATAAAACCGGTGCTGCGCGCCAGTTTCAGCGCCTCAATCAGGACACGCTGCGCCTCCGCTTTGCGGTCGGTCTGCCAGTAGATCTGATTCAGCAGCAGCAGATTACGGTTTAAATCGCTCATCAGGCGCAGGGCACGGGCATTCTCATTCAGCTCCTCCAGCACCACTTCCGCCTGGCTGACATCACCCAGCAGGATTTGCGCGCGGGCGATGTTCCGCCATTGTCCCTGCAGAAAATGGTTATTGGCAAAGGCAGGTTTAGGCGTCTGCCGCATCCAGTCACGGGCGTTCTGGCTGTCGCCGGTCAACTGCCAGTAAATGACCCGGACTTTGTCGGCATTGGCTATCCAGTCGCTGTGCCAGTTGCCATTGTTCAGCAGGTTTTCCAGCCGGTTCAGGTAGCTGCGGGCGTTATCCAGATTGCCGCGTGCCAGTGAGCACTGCACCAGCAATCCCAGACACTGAATCTGCTGCTGCGGCTGGAAACCGTTCAGTACCTTGATGCCTTCCCGGGCCGCTTGCTCCGCCTCTTCCAGTCGTCCCCAGGCCCACAGCAACTGAGCGCGAATGCGCAGCAGAAACTCATGCAGCGGGAACTGAGCCAGGTGCTGCTCGTCGACCAGCACAAAGGCGCGGCTCTGGATCTCATAGGCTGCCTGCAAAAAGCCCTGAGCAAACAGAATCTCGCTCTGCTGAATCAGGCTCCAGAGGGCGTAGTGCCACACTTCATCGCGCCGCGCCATCTGTTCGGTCTGCCGCATCAGCTTGAGTGAATCATCCAGCTCGCCTTTGCAGTGCATCACTTCACCATGCACTGAGGTTGCCACAATGCGGCTGTAGTGACGGCTCGCTGGCAGAGTGTCAAGCGCCACTTTCGCCAGCCGCTCCGCTTCGTCGGTATTGCCATCGTTAATCGCCACCTGGGCGCGCAACGCATTAAATTCACCACGCAGTGCTGCATCGATCTCGCAGCGGCTGGCCTGTTCAAAACGCGCCAGCAGACTGTCGACTTCGGAGAAGCGATGCTGACTCTGCATCAGCCACGCCTGCAGCAGCACCAGCATTGGATTTTCCAGCATCATCTCCCACGGCAGCGCTTTTAAAGAGTTCTCCAGCAGCGGCAGTTCGCTCTGATTAAACAGCGTCCAGGCGTGCTTAAGCAGCACGTCCCGCAACATAGTGGCGTCGCCAGAGGCGAGCGCATGATGAATCGCCTCGCCGGGAAAGCCCTGCGCCATCCAGCTCTCTGCCGCAGCCCGATGCAGCGCGGGCAGCTCCGCCGCCAGTTCCCACTGGCAGCGCTGACGCAGGAAGTTACCAAACAGCGGATGGTAGCTGAACCAGCAGGCGGAATCGTCCATGCGCTGCAGAAACAGACCCTGACGCTCAATCTCTTCCAGCCGCATCTGGCCGTTCTCTTCGCGGGTGACACAGGTGATCAGTTCATCGTTCATTGAACGCAGCAGCGCGGTTTTCAGTAAGAAATGGCGGGTAGGCAGATCGACGTTATCCAGGACTTCTTCAACAAGATAATCGGAGAGGTGGCTGGCATTAATGCCAGAGAGACGCCGGGCGGAATGCTGAGCCGAACTGGCACCCTGTCGCGCCGACAGTACGATCAATTGCAGCGCCGTAGCCCAGCCCGCTACATCATCACAGAGTCGGCTGCTCTCTTCGCTTTCCAGCGGGGCCGCCAGTCGGCAGTCAAAAAAATGTCGCGCCTCCTGGTGGGTAAAAGCCAGCTGCTGGCTGCCCAGCTCAATCAGTTGCTCACGCACCCGCAGGTTGGCGATACCGAGTTGCGGCAGGTTGCGTGACATCAGAATCAGCGTCAGATTTTCAGGCTGATGGCGCAGGAAAAAGCGCATCGCGTCGTGGATCACCGGATTGGTAATCAGATGGTAGTCATCAACGATCAGCCACAGCGGCTGCTGCCACTCCACCAGCTCGATAAAGAGCTGAGAAAACAGGGCGTTGAGATTCACATACTGCCGCTTCTGCGCCAGCAGTTCACTGCGCGGACAGCCACCGTGAGTGGCCTGTTGCAGTGCAGCGATCAGGTAATCGGCAAAGCGCTCCGGCTGATTATCGCCCTCATCTAAAGAAACCCACCCCAGATCGCTTTTCCCTGCCGCCCACTGCGACACCAGTGTGGTTTTACCGTAGCCCGCCGGACTGGTGACCAGCACCAGCCGATAGTTACCGGCAGCGGTGAGCTTTTGCAGCAATCTCTCCCGAATCACAGTGCCTTCAAGACGCACCGGGCGGCTGAGTTTAGCGGGTATTAACATGGGCGCGCGTTTCTCCATTTGTCGAGCGCATCATTATTTTACGCTTCGTAATTATTCCTTACACAGGTTCAGCATTTCGTCAGATGAATGCAAGCAAACCCATTAATTAAACTTTACAAAAGCGTGCGCAATCACACTCCTTCAACGATTTCGGATTAGCCTCATCCTCTCCACCCTCCCCATCCTCCTCCGCTAATTCTTTGCAGGAGGATGAGCGAGGGTTTCCGCGCGGGCAGACTGTCGCCACATTGATCCATTTTCCGTTTTTACAGGACATCAACCATGACACAGCCCGATTTCAACCCGATTCAGTTCAATGCTGCCCTGACCCGTCAGTGGCAGCGTTTTGGCCTGCGCGATGCGCAGGAGATGACCACGATACAGTGGTGGCAGGCACTCAGCGGTGCGCTGGCCGATATGCTGGCCGCGCAACCTGCTCCCCCGGCCCCGACAGAACTGCGCCATGTTAACTATCTGTCGATGGAGTTTTTGATCGGTCGCCTGACCGGCAACAACCTGCTGAACCTGGGCTGGTATGACGCGGTCAACGAGGCCCTGGCCGCCTGGGATATCTCACTCACTGACGTGCTGGAAACCGAAACAGATCCGGCGCTGGGTAATGGCGGCCTGGGTCGCCTGGCAGCCTGTTTCCTGGATTCCATGGCGAATGTGGGTCAGCCCGCTACGGGCTACGGTCTGAACTATCAGTACGGTCTGTTCCGCCAGCGCTTCGAACAGGGCGCGCAGATTGAAAGCCCCGATGACTGGCAGCGCGACCGCTATCCGTGGTTTAACCACAACGCCGCGCTTAACGTGCGGGTCGGACTGGGCGGTAAAGTAGTGACGGTTGCGGGTCAGCCACAGTGGCAACCGGCGTTTGAACTGCTCGGCGAAGCCTGGGATCTGCCGGTGGTGGGTTATCAGAATGGTATCAGCCAGCCACTGCGTCTATGGCAGGCGAAACATGCTCAGCCGTTTAACCTTGATCGCTTCAACGACGGCGACTTTCTGCGCGCTGAACAACGGGGTATTGATGCTGAAAAACTGACCAAGGTCCTCTACCCCAATGACAATCATCAGAACGGTAAAAAACTGCGTCTGATGCAGCAATATTTTCAGTGCGCCTGTGCGCTGGCTGACATTCTGCGTCGCCATCATCGGGCCGGACGCAGCATCGAAACCCTGGCCGATCATGAAGTGATCCAGCTTAATGACACCCATCCGACGCTGGCCATCCCGGAGCTGATGCGTCTGCTGCTGGATGAGCATCAGCTGAGCTGGGATCGCGCCTGGCAGATCACACAGCACACTTTTGCCTACACCAATCACACCCTGATGCCGGAAGCGCTGGAGTGCTGGGATGTGCGTCTGGTGCGCAGCCTGCTGCCGCGCCATATGATGATCATCAATACCCTGAACGCGCAGCTAAAAACGGCTGTCACCGCGCGCTGGCCAGACGATGAAGCGAAGTGGGCCAGACTGGCGCTGGTGCATAATAACCAGCTGCGGATGGCGAACCTCTGCGTGACCAGCGGGTTCGCGGTCAACGGTGTGGCGGCGCTGCACTCGAAACTGGTGGTGCAGGATCTCTTCCCGGAATATCACCAGATGTGGCCGGAGAAATTCCACAACGTGACCAACGGCATTACGCCGCGCCGCTGGATCAATCAGTGCAACCCGGCGCTGAGTGCCCTGATCACCAGGACATTGCAAAAACCCTGGCTGAACGATCTCGATGCCTTGCAGGGGCTGGAAGCCTTTGCGGATGACGCCGCCTTCTGCGCGGAATATCGCGCCATCAAGCAGCAGAACAAAGTCGCGCTGGCGCACTGGGTAAAACAGCGGACCGGCATTGAGATTGACCCCACCGCGCTGTTTGACGTACAGATCAAACGACTGCATGAGTACAAACGCCAGCATCTGAGCCTGCTGCACATCATTGCGCTGTGGCAGACGCTGGTCACCGATCCGCAGGCTAACCGGACGCCGCGCGTGGTGCTGTTTGGTGCCAAAGCCGCGCCCGGCTATGCACTGGCGAAAAACATCATCTATGCCATCAACAAAGTGGCCGAGGTGATCAATCAGGATCCCCGCATCGGTGACCGTCTGAAAGTCGTGTTTATTCCCGATTACAACGTCTCCGTCGCCGAGCGGCTGATTCCCGCCGCCGACCTTTCCGAGCAGATCTCCACCGCCGGTAAAGAAGCGTCCGGCACCGGAAATATGAAACTGGCGCTGAATGGCGCACTGACCATCGGCACACTGGATGGAGCGAACGTCGAGATCGCTGAGCAGGTTGGCAGCGAGAACATCTTTATCTTCGGGCATACCGTGGAACAGGTGGTGGCGTTAAAAGCAGACGGTTATGCCCCGGCGCAGTGGCGCAAGAAAGATCCGCAGCTCAATCAGGTCTTACTGGCGCTGGAAGATGGCACCTTCAGCCAGGGCGACTGCCACGCCTTTGATGCGATGTTGCAGAGTCTCGGCCCGGAAGGCGGTGATCCCTATCTGGTACTGGCTGACTTCCAGCCATACCTTGACGCACAGGCGCAGGTAGAAGCGCTGTGGAGCGATCAGGAGGCCTGGACACGTGCCACCATCCTCAATACCGCACGCTGTGGCATGTTCAGCTCCGATCGCGCTATCCGCGATTACCAGCAGCGCATCTGGCAAGCGAAACGCTAAGGAACGCCATGAAAACAGATCCGGTTATGGACGATTTCTCCAGGGCGGGCATCGCCGCTGAGTATATCAATGCTCACGGCAAGCCACAGGCGATCCCGACCCTGACCCGCCAGCGTTTGCTGGCGGTGATGCAGCCTTCCCATCCGCTGAGCACGCCGCTGCCACCGGTGGTGATTTTTCGCAGCGGCGATCTTCTGAGCCTGTCGCCACAGCTCGCTGACGATGCCCACTGGCATCTCACCAGTGAAGCGGGTGAAATCCGCTCAGGTCGCTGCCAGCCCGCTCAGCCGCTGCATCTGCCGCCGCTGCCGGAAGGCTATCATCAGCTGACGTTGCAACAGGGCGCGCAGCAGTGGTCGTGCCGGATAATAATTGCCCCGGCCCGCTGTTATGAACCCCCGGCCCTGCTGGCAGGTGAGTCATTATGGGGGGCCTGCGTGCAGCTCTATACCCTGCGTTCGGCGGAAAACTGGGGAATCGGCGACTTTGGCGATCTGCGCCGGATGCTGCCGGAGGTGGCCGCACGCGGCGGCGCGTTTATCGGTCTTAACCCTATCCATGCGCTGTTTCCCTCCAGCCCGGAGAGTGCCAGCCCTTACAGCCCCTCGTCCCGGCGCTGGCTTAATGTGCTCTACATCGATGTGGGCGCAGTCGCTGACTTCCGGCAGAGCGCTGCCGCTCAGGCCTGGTGGCAACTTCCGGAAACAGAACAGGCACTGGAACAGGCTCGCGCAGCAGATTGGGTGGATTATGCGGCGGTGACCCGGCTGAAAATTGACGCGCTGAGACTGGCGTGGCCGCATTTTACTCAGCGTGACGCCAGCGATCCCGAGGTGCAGGCGTTTAATGGATTTATACGTGAAGGAGGCGAGAGTCTTCAGCATCAGGCGCTGTTTGATGCGCTGCACGCCGATCAGATAGCACAGGATAGTGATCGCTGGGGCTGGCCGGTGTGGCCGGAGGCGTTGCAGGATCCCGGCAGTCCGGCCGTGCAGGCCTTCCTGCAACAGCACGCCGATCAGGTGCGCTTCTGGCTCTGGCTGCAGTGGCTGGCCGCGAAGCAGTTTGCCGACTGCTGGGACATCTGCCAGCAGCAGCAGATGCCGATTGGACTTTACCGCGATCTGGCGGTGGGTGTTGCGCAGGGTGGCGCAGAGACCTGGAGCGAGCGCGATCTCTACTGCATGGATGCCAGCATCGGTGCGCCGCCCGATATTCTCGGCCCGCGCGGCCAGGACTGGGGATTGCCGCCCATGGATCCGCAGGTGATGCGTCAGCGCGCCTGGGAGCCGTGGATCGCCCTGCTGCGCGCCAACATGCGCCACTGCGGCGCACTGCGCATTGACCATGTGATGGCGCTAATGCGGCTGTGGTGGATTCCGGCCGGTGATAGCGCGATGCACGGTGCCTACGTGCACTATCCCATCGACGATCTGCTGGCGATTCTGGCGCTGGAAAGTCAGCGTCATCGCTGCATGGTCATTGGCGAAGATCTCGGTACGGTGCCGGAAGCGATTGTCGATAAGCTGCGGGACGGCGGGGTCTACTCCTATAAGGTGCTCTATTTTGAGCAGGAGTCAGCCCACAGTTTTCGTCCGCCTGCCGAATGGCCACGGCAGGCAATGGCGGTCGCGACCACTCACGATCTTCCGACGCTGCGTGGCTGGTGGCAGAGCGATGATTTGACCACCGGCGCACAACTCGGCCTCTATCCCGACAAGGTGGTGCTGGCCGGGCTATATCAGGATCGGCTGCGGGCAAAGCAGGCGCTGCTGCAGAGTCTGCATCGCGTTGGTGCCCTGCCGAAACGTGCCGGACGCGATGCACCTCGCACCGGCATGAGCAAGGCATTAAACCGGGCGATGCAGCGCTATCTGGCTGACAGTCACAGCGCCCTGCTGGGACTGCAACCGGAGGACTGGCTGGATATGGCGGTGCCGGTCAATATTCCGGGCACCAGCGATGAATATCCGAACTGGCGACGCAAGCTCAGTGCCACGCTGGAAACGCTGTTCAGCGATCCTGCCACTGACATGCTGCTGCGTGATCTGACGGCACGCCGGAAGCGACTACTGCGCAATTGAAGGTTAACGCGCGACTCAGACTCGTGTCTCACGCAGCCTGTTTTACATAATTTTCAGTTATTACAGCGTGCGGGCCGGCAACGGCTCGCACGCTGCTACTGTAATCAGCGCCTCTCAACAGTGATAAGATCGCCCTGAGCACGAGCGTCTGAAAAACACTAACCGGATTCTATTCAGGATTTAATGAACTTAAGAATTTATCTTCGCCCAATCCTGAGATTGCTTTAACAGCAATGCCCAGTCGTCAGGTGGATAGCCGTTATGCAACATTCCTGAAAATACTTTATAGGCGTCACGCTTACTGCCATAAGCACGTTTGGTCTCAGCGTCATTCATCCATGCAAGGATGATGGTTTTATGTTGCTCGCTGAATCTAAAGAACAAACGATACTGCATCAAAAACTTTGCACGGAACCAATGCTTATTTTGTTCTCCCAGCGTATCGCCCTGGCGAAACTTTGCCTGATGTGGATCGGCGCAAATCTCACTATTGATAACTTTAAACACAGCGGCTAAAAGCTTAGTCGTCGCTTTTCGCTGGTAACTTTCAGGATATTTAGCCCTGAGTAACTCCACTTCATTGGTCAGCGCAATCAGCTGCGATTCAAAACAGGGATGAACATAAACGTGCCATCCATTTATAACCGTGCTGTCTTCCATACTTAATTACTCATCGTCCATGAGTGGAGCATCCAAATCAACGTCCATACCTTCGGTCAACGATGTAATGCGAGTTAATAATCCTCGATCCAGCGTTTTAATATTTGCAGGCGTGTTGCGTATGTCAGCAGCAAGAAAACTCAGAAAGCTCGCGATCACTGGATCATCATCAGTCACCGTTTCCTGACGGGTAATAAGGACTTTGCCGCCCGGCAGAACAGCGTATTCGATATTCTCACCAGGTTGCAGATTCATCGCATCACGAACTGCGGCAGGGATAGTGGTCTGGCTGCGCGCTGTCAGTTTTGATGAAGCACGCAGAGAGATGTTTGCATGAGTCAGAGTTCCCATTGCGGATTCTCACTAGAAAAAAACAAGATAGCGCAACAGTAATGCAAGTGCATTGGCAATGCAAATGCATTGATCGCGATAAGAGCGAATGTTTTGTTACTAAGTCTTCATTAAAAGTTTCTGATTACGCTTTTCCGTATCGACTGAAAAATTGGCACCCTGTTTTATTTCCTGCCAGACATCAAACTCTTCGCGACTGATAAGCACAGCAGCAGAGCCGCCCCGGCGGGTGATAATCACAGGCTCACCCGCCATCACGATATCCATGATTTCAGCAAGATATTTTCGGGCCTGGGTTGTCGTGTAACTTCGCATATAGCCTCCAGAAAAGTCATCCCTGAAACGGCTTAGTTAGCCTATATTCATCAAACGCTATTGCCCACAGCATGACTTACGCAATGCGTAAAACCACGCAAAAAAATCATGCAATCAGGATCTCTGCAACAAAAAAAGGTGCGCCGCAGCGCACCAGATGGAACAACATCAGTATTGTCGGGGCAGCTTCACCCCTTGCCTTTAACACTACTGATAAAGGTCTGCCGTGCAGAGGTGGAACCCAGCCGCTCGGCTTCATCCAGCAGTTTCAGCGCCTTATCGATATTGCCGCTGTTCACCGCCTGTCTGATCTTCTGGTTAAAGTAACTCTCGGTGTCGCTCATGATCGGTTCCGCACGGGCTTTTGGCGCGGGCGCTGCGGCGGGTGCAGGCGCCGGTGCTGCGCTGTACGCTGCCGCAGGTGCGGTATTGCCGACGGTCACCGCGCTCGGGCCGGATGAACCAAACAGCGGCCCGACCAGAATGGATGAGCCGGAACTGGTCTGCATCTTCAGCTTGATTGTCCCTTCCCGGCTGTGGCGGGCGACGGGATCGGGAATATCCGGTACCGCATGACCGGTGCCCTGGGCGTAGGCCTTGGCCGGGTCAAGCAGCGTGGTGGTTTGTGTCAGATCGCTGTCGGTGGTAAACACCAGCAGGTAGATTTTTTGCTGACCCAGCGCCGGGGTTAATTTCATCACCCCTTCCAGCCGATCTGCCGCCATCACGCCCGGCTTCTGATAGGTAAAGTAGCGGCTGGGGAACCAGGCCGCAGGACGCAGGTTTTCATCCAGCACCAGCACGTTCGGTGCGAAAACCTGACCGTTCGCCACTTCACTGCTCAGCGTCAGCGTCAGTTCGCCGATATTGGCGGGCAGACTGTAGGCCGCGACCGGACCGGCAATGTGTGGCGCATTCAGCGTCTGTCCGCTGTTAGCAAGTTTTGTGGTCTGTGTCTGAGAAGCAGCCAGCGGTTGCCAGCTCAGGCGTTGCAGTGTCTCGGGTGCCACGACCGGTGCGGACGAGAGATCCTGCGGCACCAGATTGACATCCGCCAGGGCGGGAAGCGCGTGTCCTGTCAGTAACGCCGCACTCAGGCAGAGTGCAGCCAGTTTTTTCATTTTCATTATGTCTACCTTATTGCAGGTCGCGGCGTGAACCAGGCAATGGCACACCGCGACCAAAGAGATCCACCAGGCGCAGGCGCGCCTGTCAGAAAAGGTGCTGGCTTACCACCAGATTTCCATCTGCGCGCCGAAGGTCACTTCATCGTCTTTACCACGGCTGTTGGTCAGGATGCCGTTGCCGCTGGTGTCCGCAGAGGCGAAGGTGGTGAGATCGCCTGAGTTATCTTTGTTGTAACCCCACTTTTCATCCCATTTGGCGTAGGTCGCGAACAGACGCAGAGCCGGACGTGACCAGATGCTGTCGCCCGCCTGCCACTGCTGCGCCAGCGTCACTTTGTACTGGCCGTTGCGCTCGTTAGCCTGCTGTGATTTGACGTTGTCGTAGCCCAGTTCCAGCAACGTGCTCATAATCGGCGTCCATTTGTACATCGGGCGCACACCCACGGTGTACCACTCGGTGCCGCGGTTGTTGTCCAGATCGATGTTCTGGTACATAGCGACGTACATCAGATCCCAGCGTTCCGCCAGCGAGATCGCACCGTGGTCGAGGATGCGATACATGTCACCATTGTTATTGAGGCTGGTGCCCTGCGGCACGCCTTTGCCCTGAGAGGTCAGCGCATCGGTGGCATACTGCAGTACGAATTTGTTATAGCCCTTCAGCATGCTCTGGGTATGTTCAGCAGTGAACATCCAGCCATCTTTAGAGGCACCCTCTTCCAGACGGTAGTCGTCACGGGCATTAGCGCGACCGTAGTCGACACCCAGCTCCAGCACGCCGTTGGTGTTGGTTTCCAGACCGGCCAGACGCACATCAAACACGTCGTTGGCAGTGCTGGTGGCGAAGTCACGGATACGATCGCTGGAGAAGGTGTAAGAGCCGCCCGCTTCAGATGAACGGGTTGCGGCGAAAGAGAGTTTACCGAAGCCGAGATCGACATCTTCCAGACCGGCACCCGGACCGGAAATATCCCAGTAGTAGAAGTCGATCATATGGACGTCATGACGCTGATAGAAACGCTTACCGGCCCAGATGGTAGATCCTGGCAGCGCGTCGATCAGGTTTTTACCTTTTACGTTGGCTTCACGGAAGGCGGGCGATGTGGCTTCCCAGTCATTCTGCTGTGCCACGGAGTAAGCCACGTTGGTGTCGAAATAGAAGCTTTTGTCGCCCTCTTTCCACACTTCCTGGCCTAATTTCAATTCGGCATAGGTTTCACATTCGTTGCCCAGACGGTATTTACTTTGGGCGCCGGTGGCCTGGAAACATTGCTGTTCACCACCGCTGCCGGTCCAGCCAATGCCGGAACGGGCGTAACCGGTAAAATCAACCGCCATCGTCGGGGCGGAGAGGGTTCCCACCGCGACGGCAACGGCGATGGGAAGTTTGCGCAGAGTTAACATTTTCTATCTCCTGAGGTCATTGCTTTTATTGTTTTTGGCAGGGCTATACACCCGGCTCCTGATACAGCCTGCGGCACGCGCTCCCGTCCTCGCGGAACAGGTGACAACGCTCGGGCGGCAGGCCAATACCGAGGATGGCGCCCTCTTTTACCAGCACGACGTCCTCCTGGCGGTAAACCAGGTTCTGACGGATAGCGGGAATTTCGATGTGGATCTGTGTTTCATGCCCCAGCTGTTCCACCACCTGCACTTCCCCTTCCAGGGTGACGTCGGCGATATCGCTGGAGAGCAGATGTTCCGGGCGAATACCCAGTGACATGTTGCTGCCGACCTGCACACCGGCGCTGTCAACCGGCAGCCAGACCAGCTGCTGATTCGGCAGCCGCACCTGAACCTGATCGATGGCGGTGGCGGTCACTTTGACCGGCAGGAAATTCATTTTTGGTGAGCCGATAAATCCGGCGACAAAGCGGTTGGCGGGATAGTGGTACAGCTCAAGCGGCTTACCGACCTGCGCAATACGTCCGGCATCCAGCACCACGATTTTGTCGGCCAGCGTCATCGCTTCGATCTGATCGTGGGTTACGTAAATCATGGTGCGCTTCAGGCGCTTATGCAGACGGGAGATCTCAATCCGCATCTGAACGCGCAGCGCCGCGTCAAGGTTCGACAGTGGTTCATCCAGCAGGAAGACGCGCGGTTCCGCCACCAGCGTGCGGCCAATCGCCACGCGCTGACGCTGCCCGCCAGAGAGGGCTTTAGGACGGCGATCGAGCAGATGCGCCAGTTGCAGAATCTCCGCCACCTGATTAACCCGCTGCTGGATCTCCGCTTTTTTCACCCCGGCAAGTTTGAGGCCAAAAGACATGTTCTCCGCCACCGACAGATGGGGATAGAGCGCATAGGACTGAAACACCATGCCGATGCCGCGTTCGGCGGGTGGCACTTCATTCATGCGCCGGTCGCCGATTAACAGCTCGCCGCTGGTGATAGTCTCCAGTCCGGCAATCATGCGCAGCAGCGTCGATTTGCCACAGCCTGATGGGCCGACGAAAACAACAAATTCCCCTTCACGAATAGTGAGATCGATATCTTTCGACACCACCGTATCGCCCCAGGCTTTCGTGACATTGCGTAACACAACGCTCGCCATGATCCCTTCCCTCTTAGCTGCATAGTCGTGTCTGCCCAGCGGCAGACGGGTTCCGGGGCTCACTATGCGAGAGGAAACAGACGGTAACATCCTCCACCGCACTGCATTCCGCTGGGGGAGGAGGCGGGAGGAGGAGAAACGCGGGCTGACGCCGCGGCCCGCACGCTGCCGCGCTTTTTTGTGATCGCTAACGCAGACCCGCAGGAATTTTTGCCGCGTAAGCGCCCGCTTAAAGGGCTTTTTGCCAGCGCGATCACAGCGGCAGGCCGAGGGGCGTAGAGCAGAGGAGGATGAGAAGCCGTGGCGGATAAGCACAATGATGCCGGTACAGCATTCACCACTTCCGCTAACAGGATGGATTTATGACGATGAAAACCGGAGCAAGAATTCTGGCCCTTTCTGCCCTCTCTGCCGTGCTCTTTTCGGCCAGCGCGATGGCAAAAATTGAGGAAGGTAAACTGGTCATCTGGATCAATGGTGACAAGGGCTACAACGGCCTTGCCGAAGTGGGTAAGAAATTTGAGCAGGAGACCGGCATCAAAGTCACGGTCGAACATCCTGACAAAATGGAAGAGAAGTATCCGCAGGTCGCGGCGACCGGCGATGGCCCGGATATTATCTTCTGGGCACATGACCGTTTCGGCGGCTATGCGCAGTCCGGCCTGCTGGCTGAGATCACGCCGGATGCCAGCTTCCGCGAGAAGCTTTTCCCGTTCACCTGGGACGCGGTGCGCTTCGACGGCAAGCTGATTGGCTATCCGATTTCCGTTGAGTCGCTGTCACTGATCTACAACAAAAAGCTGCTGCCGAACCCGCCAAAAACCTGGGAAGAGATTGCCGGTCTCGACAAGCAACTGCGCGCCAAAGCCAAAAGCGCCATCATGTTTAACCTGCAGGAGCCCTACTTCACCTGGCCGCTGCTGGCCGCAGGCGGGGCTTACGCCTTCAAGCTCACCGACGGACATTATGACGTGAAGGATGTCGGCGTCGATAACGCCGGAGCTAAAGCGGGCATGCAGTTCCTGGTCGATCAGGTTAAAGCCAAAACCCTGAATGCGGACACCGATTATTCGATTGCTGAGGCCGCCTTTAACAAAGGCGAAACCGCCATGACCATTAATGGTCCGTGGGCGTGGGGCAACCTCGACAAAAGCGGCATAGACTATGGCGTCACCGAATTGCCAACCCTGAACGGTAAACCGTCGAAAGCTTTTGTCGGCGTGCTGAGTGCCGGGATCAACGCCGCCAGTCCTAACAAAGAGCTGGCGAAAGAGTTCCTGGAGAATTATCTGCTGACTGACACCGGTCTGGATGCGGTCAACAAAGATAAGCCGCTGGGTGCCGTGGCGCTGAAATCTTTCCAGCAGACGCTGGAAAAAGATTCGCGTATCGCCGCCACCATGAACAACGCCCGTCAGGGTGACATCATGCCGAATATCCCGCAGATGGCGGCATTCTGGTATGCGATGCGCACCGCTACCCTGAACGCGCTTGGCGGTCGTCAGAGCGTCGACGCCGCACTGAAAGATGCTCAGGCCCGTCTGAAGAAGTAATTCTCCCCTTGCAGCCGGGGCAACCCGGCTTGAGTGACCGTTAAGGAAAACCGCATCATGTCAGGAAAACCGAAAACGCGCAGTGTGCTGTTGAAAAGCGTTCTCATCGGGATCTGCTGTCTGCTGGTCGGCTATCTGCTGGTGCTGATGTACGCGCAGGGCGAATATCTGTTTGCGCTGCTGACGCTGATCCTCAGTGCGACCGGACTGTGGATTTTTGCTAACCGTCGCGCCTATGCGTGGCGTTATGTCTATCCCGGCGTGGCGGGAATGGCGCTGTTTGTACTGTTTCCCCTTGCCTGCACAATTGCCATTGCCTTTACCAACTACAGCAGCAGCAACCAGCTCACCTTTGAACGGGCGCAGCAGGTTTTGCTGGGCCGCACCTTCCAGTCGGGTGAAGCAGTCAGTTTTTCTCTGTTCCCGGCCGGCGATCGCTGGCAGCTGGTGCTGAATGATGGCAAAGACTATGTTTCGCCGCCGTTTCAGTTTGGCGCTGAACAGACGCTGAAAATGGCCCCTGCCGCACCACCGTCAGGTGAACGGGCGAACTTCAGAGCGATCACGACCCATCGTCAGGCACTGAGCCAGATCCGGGCTGAACTGCCGGATGGTCGTCAGTTGCGGATGAGTTCGCTGCGCCAGTTCTCCGGCACCCAGCCGCTCTATCGGGTGGATGCGCAGGATGAGCTGATCAACCAGCAGAGTAACGCGCGCTATCGTGCAAATCCGCAGACTGGTTTCTACCAGGCGATTAACGCCGACGGCCGTTGGGCGAACGAAACCTTAAGTCCCGGCTTTACCGTGAATACCGGCTGGAAAAACTTCGTGCGGGTGTTTACTGACGAAGGGATTCAGAAGCCGTTCCTGGCGATATTTGGCTGGACGCTACTCTTCTCGCTGATCACGGTGGTGCTGACCGTCGCGGTGGGAATGGTGCTGGCCTGTCTGGTGCAGTGGGAGGCGTTGCGCGGCAAAGCGGTCTATCGGGTGATGCTGATTCTGCCCTATGCCGTTCCGGCGTTTATCTCGATCCTGATTTTCAAGGGGTTGTTCAACCAAAGCTTTGGTGAAATCAACGTGATGCTCAGCGCGCTGTTTGGCGTGAAGCCGGCCTGGTTCAGCGACCCGACGCTGGCGCGCACCATGCTGATTATCGTCAATACCTGGCTCGGCTACCCCTACATGATGATCCTCTGCATGGGCCTGCTGAAGGCGATTCCGGACGATCTCTATGAAGCCTCGGCGATGGACGGTGCAGGACCGCTGCAGAACTTCTTCCTGATTACCTTGCCGCTGCTGCTGAAACCACTGATGCCGCTGATGATCGCCAGCTTTGCCTTTAACTTTAATAACTTTGTGCTGGTGCAATTACTCACCAACGGCGGGCCGGATCGCCTCGGCACCACCACGCCAGCCGGTTACACCGATTTGCTGGTGAACTACACCTGGCGTATCGCCTTTGAGGGCGGCGGCGGGCAGGACTTTGGGCTGGCCGCCGCTATCGCCACGCTGATCTTCCTGCTGGTGGGTGCGCTGGCGGTGATTAACCTGAAAGCCTCGCGGATGAAATTCGACTAAGCGCCTGGCCCGACAGGCGTCATGGTTGCAGGCAGTCCGGACGCGAAGAGCGTGGAACAACCGGAACCTGGGAGGTGAGGATTGTGAGCACTGCCCGGGTTCAGACTGACAAATAAAATAGCCTGATGGACCAGGCTCAGAGGAGTTGTTATGGCTATGGTACAACCGAAATCGCAACGGCTGCGTCTGTTCACCACGCATCTGCTGCTGCTGTTATTTATCGCGGCGATTCTCTTTCCCCTGCTGATGGTGATTGCGATTTCGCTGCGTGCCGGGAACTTCGCCACCGGCAGCCTGATCCCGGAGCAGATCTCGTGGGAGCACTGGCGTCTGGCGCTGGGTTTCAGCGTGGAACATGCGGATGGCCGGGTGACACCGCCGCCCTTCCCGGTGCTGCTCTGGTTATGGAACTCGATCAAGATTGCGGCAATCAGTGCGCTGGGCATCGTGGCGCTCTCTACCACCTGCGCCTATGCCTTTGCCCGTATGCGCTTTACCGGCCGTTCCAGCCTGCTAAAAGGAATGCTGATTTTCCAGATGTTCCCGGCGGTGCTGTCGCTGGTGGCGCTCTATGCCCTGTTTGATCGTCTCGGTCAGTATCTGCCTTTTATCGGGCTGAATACCCACGGTGGGGTGATATTCGCCTATCTGGGCGGTATCGCGCTGCATGTCTGGACTATCAAAGGCTATTTCGAAACTATCGACGGGTCACTGGAAGAGGCCGCCGCGCTGGATGGCGCAACGCCGTGGCAGGCGTTCCGGCTGGTGCTGCTGCCGCTGTCGGTGCCGATTCTGGCGGTGGTGTTTATTCTGGCGTTTATCGCCGCGGTGACTGAAGTGCCGGTCGCCTCGCTGCTGCTGCGCGATGTAAACAGCTACACCCTGGCGGTCGGAATGCAGCAGTACCTCAATCCGCAGAACTATCTGTGGGGCGATTTCGCCGCCGCGGCGGTGCTCTCCGCGATTCCGATCACCCTGGTTTTCCTGCTGGCGCAGCGCTGGCTGGTGAGCGGTTTAACCGCAGGCGGGGTGAAAGGCTAAAACGATCATCATTGTACGTTGCCACTACTTACACAACGCCTGTTGTGGTTGAAGGATTCGGCGGCCTGCGGGCCGCCTTTTTTATGCTAATCCGATTCCGACGCACGGCTGCCTGCCACCAGCGCCACGACCATGGCAGTGATCGCCTGTTCTCCTTCCCGTTTGCTGACATCGCCGCGTGCCACCGCACCTGCGATGGCATCCGCGCCCCCCAGCAAGCCCCACATGCCTGCTTCCGGAATACCGCTGCTGCCTGCCAGAGGGACAAACCAGCGCTGACAGCGGGCGATAAAGTCGAGCTGATAGTGGCGTTTGACGGCAGCCAGTTCCGGTGAGGTGCTGAGCGCTGACAGCAACTCCGGAATCTCACGCCCCTCCGTCATCACACAATCCACATAACAGGCCGCAAGCACTTCCGCTTTTTGTTGCATCACCATCGGTGCGGCATTCATCGCCGCTTCCATCTTTTCGGTCTGGCGACGATCAAAATCGTCATACAACGCCGCCAGCAATCCATGACGGGTGGTGAAGTGGTCATAAACCACCGGTTTACTGACCCCCGCCGCGTCGCCGACTCTGGCCAGCGTCAGTGCCTCGCTGCCTTCGGTTTGCATTATCTGCCACGCGACGTCTGACAACTGCCTGCGTCGTGCTTCGCGTGACAGACGCTTACGGGGTGTTTTTTCAACGGTCATGTTTTTCCTGATGGGCGAACAGACGCTGGCCCAGTTGATGCGCCAGCTGATAGTGTGACTCAGGATAACCTTCATCGCCGCTCAGCAACAGTTCACTGGTCACCACCGGCGCACCGCAATAGTCAAAGATGCCGTGATCAATCTGATTCCGCATGCTGGCGAAATAGCCGCGCCGCAGAAAGGTTCGGGTGTCAGCCGCGCCAATCGCAACCAGATGCACGGGAAGATGGCCGAGGCGTTTTACGATATGGCCATCCTGCTCATCAAAGGCCCAGCCCGCGATGAAGACGCGGTCTATCCAGCCTTTAAGCTGTGCCGGAAATGACCACCAGTAGACCGGATAGACCAGCACCAGCGCATCGGCACGATCCAGCCGCTGCTGTTCTGCCAGCACATCGGGCGGCGTCGGTGCCAGACCGTTGAAATGTCTGTGATCGCTGAGCGAAAAACCTGGATCAAACCCTTCTGCCGCCAGATCGGCCTTTTCAGCCGTATGATGGCCTGTCGCGATAATGCCCTGCGCCAGCTGGTCCGCCACGCGGTGGGTGTGAGCGTCCTGATTGGGATGGGAAGTCACTATTAATGCATTCATCGTCGTCACCTTACCTGATTAGCCATTAAGCTACTAAAGGTAAGTTACTATTGGTAGGTTAGCAAGCGGCGACCGTTGATCGATTCGCTGACCGCACTTACTGTTTAAACGCAGAAGTCGCCAGCAAGGCCTGCTCCAGCAGAGGGTGATCGAACGTAAAGGGAAGGTGCGCCAGGCTGGCGGAGGGGAAATGGATCTGCTGCGCAATCTGTCTCATCCTGTCCGCGTTAATCGCCGCAGGCAGCGTCAGAGGCGAGTGGAAACGGCGCAGCAGCGCCAGCAGTTCAGGCTCCACCTGCTTACCCTGCTGTTCAATCCAGGATTGTACCAGCAAGCTAAAGCCGACCTTTTCACCATGCAGCCAGTGATGCAGCTCCGGCTGGTGAGTCAGGCGATCGTGGATGATGTGGGCAAAACCGGGGGTTGCCATCGCATCCTGAATACTGTTAGCCAGCCCCGCCAGCACAATGTTGGCTTCAATCACTTTCTCCAGCGCCGGGGTGACCTGCTGCCTGATGTTATCGGCCACTGCCGTGTCTCCCCAGCGTTTCAGCACCGTCACCGCCTGCCAGGCGGCTGCGACTTTAAGATCCAGCGCCAGCTGGTGCGGCGTCTGTCGCTGATAAGGCTCAAATTCAAACCATTTGGCCAGCGCATCCACGATTCCGGCCCGCAGATAGCGTACCTTGCTGCGGGCGATGACCTCGCTGTCCACCAGAATCCGCTCCGGCATGGCATTAAGCGGCTGGCTGCGCAGATGGCCGCCGCGCTCATCATAGATAATCGCCAGCGGAGACCAGGCGGCACAGGTGGCGGCCAGCGTGGCGAAGTTAACCAGCCGGATATCCGGCAGCGCATCATTGACCGCTTTGGCGCAGTCCAGAACCCGCCCGCCGCCGACTGCCAGAATCAGGGTAGCGCCGTGCGTCTGCACCTGCTGTTGCAGGGCAGCAATCGCCGCATCGGTACACTCACCGGTCAGCGTGTCGAGCTGCCAGCGGATCCCCGCCCGTTCCAGACTTATGCTCATGTCAGGATTCACCGCCTGCCAGGCCCGCGGCGAGGTGAAGATGTGAATATGCGAGGCAAGCGGCCGGATAATTTCTCCCACCCCGGCCCGCAGCCCTGGCCGTTGCAGATAGCCTTTCGGCGACATCACGCGAAACATCGTTCCCCCTTATCGACGATAAGCCAGCGAGCGCACCAGCCGGTCGCCGAGTTTCTGAATCAGCATTACCAGCGCCAGCAGCACCACAATGGTGGCCGCCATGATTTGGTTATCAAAGCGCTGATAACCGTAGCGAATCGCCAGATCGCCCAGCCCGCCACCGCCAACCACACCCGCCATCGCCGAGAAGCCAATCAACATCACAATCGTCAGGGTAACGCCCGCCACCAGCGCGGGAAGCGCTTCCGGCAGCAGCACACGGCTGACGATATGCCACAGGGTACCGCCCATTGATACCACCGCTTCTATACGGCCGCGGTCGACCTCATCCAGCGCGTTCTCCACGATGCGGGCGAAAAAGGGAAATGCCCCCAGCGTAATCGGCACAATAGCGGCAGTGCTGCCCAGCGTGGTGCCGACCAGCAGACGGGTAAAGGGGATCAGCGCAATCAGCAGCACCACAAATGGCAAGGCGCGTCCGGTATTTACCAGCGTATTCAGCAGCAGTGAAATCGCGCGATTGGGCAGAATGCCTTTTGGCCGGGTCAGAAATAGCAGCACGCCTACCGGCAGCCCTATCGCGACCGTGAAAAGGGCCGCCAGCAACACCATATACAGTGTTTCGCCAGTGGCGTTCAGCAGCAGTTCCTGAAACCGCTCACTACTCATGCTACGCATCGGGTTAACGCCTCACGCTGATATTTTTCGATAAACGCCCGGTCTGCTTCGCCATCCTTCAGCAGCATTTTGCGCAGGCGTCCCTCTTCACGTCCCATGATCTGGCTCAGGCTGCCGCTCTCAACCAGCTGGCCATTCTCAAGCAGCGCCGCCCCGTCACAAATCCGCTTCACCACCGCCATTTCATGGGTGATCAATACAATGGTGATATTGAGCTGCTGCTGAATATCGGCCAGCAGATCGAGAATCGAAGTGGTGGTTTCGGGATCCAGCGCGCTGGTCGCCTCATCGCACAACAGATAACGGGGTCGGGCGGCCAGCGCGCGGGCGATGCCGACGCGCTGTTTCTGTCCACCGGAGAGCTGCGACGGCCAGGCCGCCGCAAAGGAGGCCAGCCCCACCAGTTTCAGCAGCGATGCGACCCGCTCGCGGCGTTCAGCCGCAGGCACACCGGCAATCTCCAGCGCCAGGTCGACGTTGTCCTGCACGTTGCGCGAATGCAGCAGATTGAAGTGCTGGAAGATCATCCCCATCTGCTGTCGCTGCTGACGCAGTTGCGCCAGGCTCATCGCAGCGAGATCCTGCCCGTCAATTTCAATCAGGCCGCTGGTGGGACTCTCCAGCCGATTGAGGCAGCGCAATAGTGTACTTTTTCCCGCTCCGCTCCGACCGAGGATGCCAAAGATGGTCCCTTCTTCGATGGTGAGTGAGATGTCGTCTAACGCTGGCGCAGATGCGCCAGGATACTGTTTGCTGAGATGACTGAGTTTAATCATGCTGCTGGTCCGCAACCGGAATCACTGAGCCCTGATAATTTTTACGGATAAACTCCGCTACCTGCGGCGAGCGCAGATCTTTCGCCAGCTGTAATACGCGGGGATCTTTCGCCAGTTCTGGCGTCGTTACCAGCAGGTTGGCGTAGGGATTATGTGCTGCAGACTCCAGTCCCAGCGCATCTTTCGATGGGGTCAGACCTGCTTCAAGCGCGTAGTTGCCGTTGATAATTGCGGCATCCACATCATCCAGCGAGCGTGGCAGTTGCGGCGACTCAATCTCAACGATCTTAATTTTCTTCGGGTTATCACTGATATCTTTTGGCGTCACCAGCGTCGAACCCGTTTCACCCTGCGCGTTGAGTTTGATCACCCCTTTGTCCTGCAACAGCCAGAGTGCGCGGCTCAGGTTAGTGGTATTGTTCGGTACCGCAATGCTGGCCCCTTCAGGTAGCGCCGCTAAACTTTTCACTTTCCGCGAATAGATACCCAGCGGCTCGATGTGAACACTGGCGGCCACGGCAAAGGTTTTCCCCAGCGCCTTCTCCTGATCTTTCAGGTAAGGCAGATGCTGGAAGTAGTTGGCATCCACATCCCCGGCGGCCAGCAGCTCATTGGCATTCACGCCCCCGCTCAGCTCAACAATTTTGAGATCCAGTTTCGGATCCAGGGTTTTGACATACTCCAGGATTTCCGCATGGGGCAGCGGATCGGCCGCTACGCGCAGCGGCGCGGCCTGTAAACTCTGGGCAATCAGCAGTGAAAGACCGGCCAGGGCCAGAAAGCGCTTTTTAATCATCATCATTTATCTCTTATCGTTATCAGTGGGTGTTGTGTTCGGGGTAGAAACGCTGGGCAACTTCCGGATGCGAACGCAGCCGGCCTTTAAGGTAGTTCCAGCCC
This sequence comes from Pantoea sp. JV6, assembly GCF_025910055.1. Taxonomy (NCBI): domain Bacteria; kingdom Pseudomonadati; phylum Pseudomonadota; class Gammaproteobacteria; order Enterobacterales; family Erwiniaceae; genus Pantoea; species Pantoea sp. JV6. The sequence continues at coordinate 148,105 of NZ_JAPCIM010000003.1, forward strand.
ACTTCGCGCAGCAGCGGATTAAGCGGATCGCTGCTCGGTCCCTGTGCCAGTTCAGCCAGCTGAGGAGGCAGTTGATAGATCGGCACCACGGCGTCGAGTTGCGCGCCAAGGAAAAAGGCGATGGATAAGCGCTCGCTGCTCTGCGGTGGCGACACCACACGGTGCACCGTTGCGCGAAGATAACCGTTGGTCGCCAGCTCCAGCAGCTCGCCAATGTTCACCACAAACGCGCCCGGCAGTGGTGAGGCATCGATCCAGTTATCCGGCGTCACTTCCACCTGTAAGCCCGGCTGATCGTCCTGCAGTAACATCGTCAGGAAGCCTGAATCTTTGTGCGCGCCAACACCCTGGCGTGACTCGCCCTCCGTGCGGCCCGGATAACGGATCAGTTTGATATGTTCGTTGGGATAGTCGCCATAGAGGTTATCGAAGGCGTTGCGCGGCAGATTCAGTGCCCCGGCAAAGGCGCGCAGCAGCTCCAGCGCCACCGCTGTCATCTGCTGCTGCCAGCGGGTGACCACCGTTTGCAGTTCAGGTAAGGCTTCAGGCCACTGATTCGGCCCCTGCATCCGTTGCCAGGTGGGTGAATCGGCGGTAACGGGCAGCGCTTCCCGTTCCGCACCAATATCAAACTGCTCGCGATAGTCGGGCTGGCTGCGGGTTATTTCCACGCCCGCCAGGTTATAGCCACGAAAATGCGGCGAGTTAGCCATCGCCACCGCGGATTTATCCGCCTGTGGCAGGGCAAAAAATTTCCGCGCGACGTGCTGAACCTCATCTAATAATTCACGGTCGATGCCGTGATTGATTAAATAGAAGAAACCGACATCACGCGCGGCCTGGCTTAATTTTTCCAGGACCTGTTGCTGCTGCTGTTGATTACCTGACAATAATGCGAAATCAATTACCGGCAATTCTGCTGTGGTTAACGCGCTCATGATTGACACTCTGTTGGCATGGAATCGCCTTACACTGCCATTTCATTTATGCGTTAACTACCAACTAATCCTGCTATAGATATGCGACGGATGGGAATATCCCACCATGCCGCGGGCTATAAACCCGCAGATTACTCTGCGCTCCACGCCACGAATGCCGGCGGTAACCATGCCGTAATCTCAGGCAAAGGCTGTTGATAAAGCGCAATCTCGACAAAACAGGTCTGCGCACTGCACCCCTGGCCGAGTCGTGAACTGCCGCTATCCTGGGTCAGCACATTGGGATTGCCGTGTTTATCCAGCAGCTGGCCCTCCTGCTGATCGAGCGGGTCATACCAGGCGCCGGTCGACATCTGTACGACACCCGGCAGGATATCCTGCGTCAGATGCACACCCGCCAGCAGCGCGCCGCGTCCGTTAAAGACTTTTACGATGCTGTTCTCCTCAATGCCGCGCGCAGCAGCATCTTCAGGATGCATCCAGAGTGGCTCACGCCCGGCAATTTTGGTGGCCCGGCTGACCCGTCCATGATCGTACTGACTATGCAACCGGGTCCGTGGCTGGCTGGAGAGCAGATGCAACGGCCACTGCTGCTTTTCCTGCTGTTGCGCCTGGTATTCCGGCGCATACCAGCAGGCAAATCCGGGCGCTTCGTCATACCCGAAATCGGCCACCTGCTGAGAAAAAAGCTCGATTTTCCCCGACGGCGTGCTGAGCGGGGCTGACTCCGGGTTATCGCGAAACGGTTTTAGCAGGATCTGCGGCGTCTCTGGCGCGGGATACTCCACCACTCCCTGTGACCAGAACGCCTCAAAGGGCGGCAGTTCGATGCCCTGCGCTGCCGCGCGTGGCCGGGAATCTTCATAGAGTGACTGAAGCCACTGGCGCTCATCACGCCCCTGCGTAAAGGCGTCAGCAAAACCGAGCCGCTGCGACAGAGCGGCAAAAATTGCGTAATCCGATTTTGCAGCTGCAAACGGCGGCAGATGCTGCGGCATGGCGATGATAAAACCGTCGTTGCTGGCGCTGCCAATATCTTCACGCTCCAGCGACGTGGTCGCAGGCAGCACGATGTCGGCAAATTTTGCCTGCGCCGTCCAGAACTGCTCATGCACAATTACAGTGTCCGGCCGCTGCCAGGCGCGTATCAGCTTGTTGATATCCTGATGATGATGAAAGACATTGCCGCCCGCCCAGTAGACCAGCCGGATGTCGGGATAGACCCGCTGTTGCCCATCAAACTCATAGTGCCCTCCGGGATTGAGCAACATGTCGGCGATGCGTGCCACCGGAATCGTCTCCTGAACCGGATTATGACCGGCGGGCAGACGAGGCCCGGAAAACTGTCGCCGGGCGGCACCGGCCAGATTGGTTGAGGCGTAACCAAAGCCCAGCCCGCCGCCGGGCGTGCCTATCTGACCCAGCAGAGCGCTAGTCGCAACGGTGGCCCAGAAAGCCTGCTCGCCCTGCCGCGCCCGCTGCACCGACCAGGCAATATTCACCATCGTTTTATGCGCCGCCATCTGCCGTGCCAACGCACGGATCTTCGCGGCCGCCAGCCCGGTCAGCGGTGCGGCCCATTCTGGCGTTTTAGCTATCCCGTCGTGTTCACCCAGCAGGTAGGCGGCATAGTGGTCAAAGCCCACCGTGTAACGTTCTGTGAATGGCGCGTCATAGAGAGATTCAGTAATTAACACCTGCCCGATTGCCAGTAACAGCGCCGTATCGGAGCCGGGCTGTATCGCCAGCCACTCCGCATCGGCCACCCCAGCAAGATCGTTTCTGACCGGACTGATGTTGATAAACCGGGTGCCATTTTGCTGCAGCGTGGTTAACCAATGAGAAAGCGCATGGTCATTAGCCCCGCCGCCATTGACCTGCGCATTGCGCAGCGGCAAACCCCCGATAGCCACAAACAGTTCGCAATGCTCTGCCAGAACCGGCCAATGGGTATGGTGACGTTGTAACTCATCGAGGTTGCCGATGATGTGCGGCAGCGTGCGTTCACCGGCCGCAATGCTATAGGTGTTGGTGCTGGCGGTGTAGCCGCCATAGTGGTTAAAGAAACGATGAAGCTGGCTCTGAGCATGATGGAAACGTCCGGCACTCGACCAGCCGTAAGAGCCGGCGTAGATCGCCTGATTGCCGTGCTCTGTTTTTACCCGCCCCAGCTCCTCCGCCACCAGCTGCAACGCAACATCCCAGCTCACCTCCACAAACGGCTCTTTGCCGCGCCCGTTGCGGGATGCGCTTCTGTTCTGGAGATAACCGAGCCTGACGGCCGGATTTTTGACCCGGGTTTCGCTTTGCACCGCGCCCGGTAACGACTGCCCGATCGCAGAGGGATTACGGTCCCACGCCACCGGCCTGACCGACGTCAGCGTGTCCCCATCGGTGGTGACGTGATACGTACCCCAGTGCATAACGGCTAAATCATTCTTTTTCATGGCTTACTCGCGTCGGATACGGCGCGAGAGACGCGTACCCAGGGTTTGCAGTAGCTGGACAATGACAATCAGCACCAGCGCAGTCGAAATCGTGGCAAAGGCATCAAAGCGCTGATAGCCGTAAGTGATGGCGAGGTCGCCAATGCCGCCGCCCCCCACCGTGCCCGCCATCGCCGTCGCACCCAGCAGGCCGATAGTGGCGGTGGTCAGGGCTAACACCAGCGACGAGGCGGCTTCGGGTATCATGAAATACCAGATGGTCTGCAGCGTGGTGGCACCCATCGCATTGGCTGACTCCAGAATGCCCTCATCCACCTCCAGCAGCGCATTCTCCACCAGCCGTGAAATATAGGGCGCGATAAATATCACCAGCGGCACAATGGCCCCCGCCGTACCAATGGTGGTGTTCACCAGCAGGCGCGTCAGCGGCAGAATAGTGATCAGCAGAATAATAAACGGCAGTGAACGGATGATATTCACGATCGGGTTCAGCAACTGATGTACCAGTCGATTCGGCTGTATCCCACCCGGACGACAGATCACCAGCACAATGCCAAGCGGCAGGCCCAGCAGCGAACCAAAGCCCAGAGATAGCGCCACCATGATCAGCGTGTCCTGCATCGCCGTCAGGAACTGATCGCCGGTAACGGCGGTTTCAAAGAGTTCTGATATCACAGATTTTCACTCCGGTCGCGATGAGAAACTGGATGGCCGCCTCGCGTCGGGCGGGCTCGCCTTTGATCTGCACAATCATGAAACCCACAATGGTACGCTGAACTTCCGTCATGCTGGCGAACAGGATATTCACTTCAACCTCATGTTCACGGATCAGGCGATTGATGATCGGCTGTTGTGCCGTGCTGCCGACAAACTCCAGCCGCAACACGTCGACAGCCGGATGCTGGCTTAACAGCGCAAGGGTCTGCTGTGGCAGGCGATCGTGAATAACGGACTGCACAAAGCTGGCGCTCACCGACTGTTGCGGTTCAGCAAACAGCGACAGGACATCGCCCTGTTCAACGATGCGGCCCTGCTCCATCACCGCCATCCGGTTGCAGATCTTCTGTACCACCGACATCTCATGAGTGATCAGGACAATGGTGATGCCGTAACGCTGATTAATCTCCTGTAACAGCAGCAGAATCTGTACCGTGGTCTGGGGATCCAGCGCGGAGGTCGCCTCATCACACAACAGAATCGCGGGATTGGTTGCCAGCGCGCGGGCAATTCCGACGCGCTGTTTTTGACCGCCGGAGAGTTCATCCGGATAGCTGTGGGCTTTGTCGCTGAGGTTAACAAACGCCAGCAGCTCCGCCACGCGGGTGGCGATAAAATCTTTATCCCGGCCCTGTAAAATCAGTGGGATGGCGACGTTGTGAAACACCGTTCGGGCATTGAGCAGATTGAAGTGCTGGAAGATCATGCCAATCTGCTTTTTGACCTGAATTAAGCGCTTTTTGCTGATCCCTTGTAACGCTTCACCCTGCACCTCAACCGAGCCGGTTGTGGGGGTCTCCAGGTGATTAATCAGGCGCAGCAGCGTACTTTTTCCGGCTCCACTGGTGCCGATGACGCCAAAGATGTCACCCTGGTTGATGCGCAGATTAATCTCCTTCAGCGCCTGCACTTCTGCACCGTTACGCGCAAACGTTTTGCTGACATGGCGAAACGCAATGGCTACCTGACTCATTTGAAATAATCTGGCAGCAGATAGCCCGCATACTGCGCATTTCCGGTGATATAGCTTTTAAATTCTGCTGAGTGGTAGCCGGCAATAATGTCACGGGCAAACTGAGCCTGCTTATTTTTACCGGCTACCGTCACAACGTTAATAAACTGGCTGGTTGCCGCTTCCAGTTTCAGTGCCGAATTGAGTTTCATGCCACTGGATACCGCGAAGTTGCCCTGAATGACTCCATAGTCAACGTCGGGGAGTGCACGCACCTGCTGAGCGTTATCCATCTCTTTGAGCACGATTTTGTAGGGGTTTTCCGTGATATTTTTCTGCGAAAAAGTGGCAGCATCGCTATCGGGGCTGATTTTGAGCCAGCCGATGCTCTGGAGTAACAGCGCCGCCCGATACTCATTTGAGGGCTGGTTGGGCACAGAGACCGTGCTGCCCGGTGCAGGTTGAGTCAGCGTTTTCACGCGCTCAGAGTAGAGCCCCATTGGCGGGGTCGGCACCTGCACAATGCCAACATTATCAATGCCAAGCCGCTCATTAACCGACTTCAGATAGACGGGGTGCTGCATGATATTGGCGTCAATCGTCCCGCGGTGAACGGCATCATTAACCTGAATCCCATCACTGAAATCTTTATATTCCAGGGTATACCCCTGCCTGATTAATAAGGGCGCAACGCCTTTTTCAAACTGCTCTTTATAAGGCCCTGGATTAAATCCAATCCGTATTTTCTTCTGGTCGGCTGCCTGAGCGGCAGAAATAAAAAGGCTGGCGGTGGTCAGTGCCAGAATAATTCCCCGGGATGTGATCTGCATTGTTTGCCCTGATTCATTATTGTGAGAGCGATCGATTTAATCACAGCCATCGCGGAGAGGAACAGGCAAAACCCAGCCCCGACTTTGGCTTATTTATGCTAACGATAGTCACATGCTGGATATTCGAATCCTTGCAAAGAACAGCGTTATTTCTGCTAAAGATTTTAATGTCAGCTGTGTCATCCTTCTTCGCTTAACACTGTTTATTGCGGGAGAGATATGGCGGAGTTTGCAGCTTCAGAGATGGTCGCAGGGCTCGAAGAGAACCTCTTCAGCATGCTGGAAAAGCAGGCAGCACAACTGGATGATGCGCTGTTACCGCTGATCGATCTCTCTTCCGGCAGTCCACGTCAGCCAACGCCGCCCGCGGTAATCGCTTCATTACAGGCTGCGGCAGCGAAACCGGAGAACCATGAGTATCCCTCGTTCTGGGGCAAACCCGCGCTGCGAGGTGCTATCGCAGCCTTCTACCAGCGTCACTACGGCGTCACGCTCGATCCTGAAACTGAAGTGGCGCTGTTCCAGGGCGCGCACATTGGCGTCAACGGTTTTCCCCGCGCCCTGCTCAATCCGGGGCAGGTGTTGATCTCTACCGATCCCTGCTATCCGCTCTACCGCTCAGCGGCCCGTCAGGCAGGTGCCGATTTTTATGGCATTCCGCTGGAGGCGCGCAATGATTTCCTGCCCGATTTCACCCAGGTGCCGGACGAGATCGCGGCGCGTGCCGGTCTGCTGCTGCTCAATTATCCCCATAACCCTACCGGCGCACTGGCGACACCCGCGCTGTTCGACGACGCGCTGGCCTTCGCCCGCCAGCATCATGTTCCGCTGATTCATGACTTCGCCTATGCCACGCTGGGCAGTGAGTCGGGCGAACAGCCGCTGAGTCTGCTGGCACAGCCCGATGGCAAAGCCTGGGGCGTGGAAATCTATACGCTGTCAAAAAGCGCACTCATGGCAGGCTGGCGGGTGGGATTTGCGGTGGGAAACGCCTCGATGATTGCGGCATTTAAAAAACTTCATACTCATAGCTACAGCACGGTGTATGGCGCGGTGCAGGATGCCGCTATCACCGCGTTGTCGCTGCCCGCTGAACAACTCAGCTTGCTGGCAGAGCATTACCATCAGCGCCGCAGAGTGATTTTAGCCAGGCTGGCAGCGATGCACTGGCCGGTTCGCGCCCGTCAGGGCACCTTTTTCCTCTGGCTGGCAGCGCCAGCTGGTTTCACCGGGGAGCAGTTCGCCGCCCTGCTACTGGCCCAATGTCATCTGCTGGTGGCAACGGGTAACGGGTTTGGCGCAGCGGGCCGTGATTATATTCGCATCAGCCTGACAACCGGGACGGAGCAATTACTGCAGGCGCTGGATCGCATCGACGAACTGAAACTGTTTAAGTAGCGCATCAGTATCGGGAAAATCAGTTCCAGATATAACCAGAGCACCAGCTGCAAGTTATTACCAAATGTTCAGACCCGTAAGCAGGCGTAAATAAGTTCACTATGCTGGGTTTGTCAGTAAATGCAGTTATTTCGGCTGAAAACTTGCAAAAACTTACAATCGTAGTCTAGAGTTTACCGGCTGCGGTTTCTGCCGCTTCACTTAAAACTTATTCGGCTTCTTATAGCTTTCATTTCCACGGTTTCTTCTGAACATTGTTTGCGGCTGCGAAAGCTATAAGACTCCTTCATTGATGCACCTGAGGAGAATATGGACACCAGAAACTCATCGTCTGAACACCCAAAGAAACATTTCTGGAACAGGAAGCCAAAAGAGCTGACTGTTGACGACATTACCGTAATCGACAACGACATGCTGAAGCGTGCAGTTGGCGCAGCTGCGTTAGGTAATGCGATGGAATGGTTCGACTTTGGCGTATACAGCTATCTCGCCGTGATCATCGGCAAAGTCTTCTTCCCGGATGCCAACAACGCGGTGCAGCTAATCGCCACCTTTGGTACGTTTGCCGCGGCCTTCCTGGTCCGTCCGATTGGCGGCCTGGTATTTGGCCCGCTGGGTGACCGCATCGGACGGCAGAAAGTGCTGGCGATGACGATGATCATGATGTCGATTGGTACGTTCTGTATCGGTCTGATCCCGGCTTACTCTTCAATAGGCATCATGGCACCGATTCTGCTGCTGGTGGCACGTCTGATCCAGGGCTTCTCAACCGGTGGTGAATATGGTGGCGCAGCGACCTTTATCGCGGAGTACTCTACCGATAAACGCCGGGGCTTTATGGGCAGCTTCCTGGAATTCGGCACCATCGGTGGTTACCTGCTGGGTGCCAGCCTGGTCACGGTGATGACCACCGTGATGTCGAATGAGGCGATGATGTCCTGGGGCTGGCGCGTGCCGTTCTTTATCGCCGCGCCGCTGGGCCTGTTTGGTCTCTATGTGCGACTGAAGCTGGAAGAGACTCCGGCTTTCCAGCAGCACATGGAAAAACAGGAAGCACTGGAGCAAAGCAAGCCGCGTCTGACGCTGATGCAGATGCTGAGCAAATACCGCGCACCGATGATGAAATGTATCGGTCTGGTGCTGCTGTTTAACGTCTCTAACTACATGCTGACCTCGTACATGCCGAGCTATCTGACCGGCGTGCTGGGTCTGCCAGAGTTAAGTGGCCTGCTGCTGGTGATGGTGGCGATGTTCGTGATGATGCCGCTGACGCTGCTGTGGGGTCGCTGGACTGACCGCATCGGTCGTCGTCCGGTGATTGCCTTTGGTGCGGTGGGTCTGATCCTGCTCGCCATCCCAAGCTTTATGCTGATCGGGTCCGGTAATATGTGGGCGGTATTTGGCGGCCTGATGATTCTGGGTGTACTGCACACCTGCTTCAGCGGCACTATGCCTTCGACGCTGCCTGCGCTGTTTACTACCGATATCCGTTACAGTGCGCTGGCCATCGGCTTCAACCTGTCGGTATCGCTGTTTGGGGGTACGACACCGCTGATTACCGCGTGGCTGGTGGATACCACTAAAAACAATATGATGCCGGCTTACTACATGATGGGCGCGGGCGTGATTGGCCTGCTCACCATTCTGACGGTACGTGAAACAGCCCGTCAACCGCTGACCGGTTCATCCCCTGCGGTAGCGACCAAAGCGGAAGCGCATCGCCTGATCGACAAGCTGCGCAAGCGGCACAAGCCATCAGCGACCACCGCGAAATAACTGTTCTGACACCCTGCTCTGCAGGGTGTTTTTTTATCTGCCATCCGATCTGTTTACCCAGCTGATTTAACTGCCCTGAAACGCGCCACTTTCGCCCGATTGCCACACAGCGCCATGCTGCACCAGCGACGGCGATGCGCTTTGGTGCGATCGTAAAACCACAGTGTACAGGCGGGATGTTCACAGCCACGGACTCTGCTGAAATCCTCCTGCGCCAGCAACATCGCGGTCTGTTCCGCAACCTGTCCCAGCCGCTGCATCACACTCTGGCCCGCATAGACCCGCCTGATTTTTAAGGCACCCGGCTCCCCGGTCATTTGCAGATGGCTGGTCGCTTCACCCAGCCAGGCGTTCAGCGCCTGAATATCAACGCCCTCTCCCGCTTTGTGCTGCTGCACGTTATCACGAATGATCTGACGTAAGTGACGCGCTGCTTCCAACAGCGCACCCGGTTCATGCTGCGGAGCCGGGGCGTCTGGTGCCAGTCCGGCCTGGTGTAGCCAGGCTTCAACATCCTGATCGGTTTGCCAGAAGTCGTGCGGCTGGCCTTCCACGATGGCCAGGGTATTGATGAAATCCAGCGCCGGATGATCGGCCAGAAACCACGGTCCCTGGGCGGTGTGTGATTGCGTTTCCGCCATGATATTGCCTCCCTTGTTAACTCTGCTGATGCCACTGTAACCGACAAAGTACTATTTGAATAGTTACACCGCATCTTTTGTAACCATTATAAATTGATTTGACAGGTTACATTCTGGCTGCATAATGACTCTTGGTAACCCCATAAATATCATTTAACCAGTTACAGGAGTTCAGCATGCGTGATCAATCCATTTCCTATCGTTACCAGCAGGCCGATGGCGTCAATATTTTCTATCGCGAAGCGGGCGATCCTTCCCTGCCGGTACTGCTGCTGTTGCATGGCTTTCCCACCTCTTCACATCAGTTCCGCAATCTGATCCCGCTTCTGGCCGATAAATTTCATCTCATCGCACCCGATATGCCGGGCTTTGGCTTCACTGAAGTGCCTGCTGAGCGCAACTATTCCTGGACCTTCGACGCGCTGGGCCAGACGCTGACCGCCTTTGTCGATGCACTGGGGCTGGAACATTATGCGATGTATGTTTTCGACTATGGCGCACCTGCCGGTCTGCGACTGGCACTGGCTTACCCCGATCGCGTCAGCGGACTGATATCACAAAACGGTAACGCCTATCTGGAGGGATTAGGAGAAGCCTGGGCGCCGGTCCGCGCCTACTGGGACGATCCCAGCGAAGCAAATGGTCAGGTGATCCGTGACGCCATCCTGACGCTGGAAGGGGTGAAGTGGCAGTATCTGCATGGGGTGAGCGATCCGCAGCAGATCGCCCCGGAAACCTATACCCTGGATACTCTGCTGATGGAGCGCCCCGGTAACAAAGATATTCAACAGGCCCTGTTTCTCAATTACGCCAGTAATCTGAAACGTTATCCGGAATTTCAGGCGTTCTTTCGCCAGCAGCAGGTGCCAACGCTGGTGATCTGGGGCAAGCACGATCCGTTCTTTATTCCACCGGGCGCAGTGGCCTGGCAGCGGGATAATCCACAGGCGGTGGTCGAGATGCTGGATAGCGGCCACTTCGCGCTGGAGACACACACGCATCACATTGCGTCGCGCATCCGCGAGATGTTCAGTGGCGACTGATCCGCTGCGCGCTGAGGCAGGCTATTCAGCGCTGCCTCTGCAAACGTGCAGGTCATTCATTGCTAAAGCGGCCGACGGTACTTGCCGCGCCCAGCGCATGGCCTTTTAGCTGTGCAACCAGCTCTGCCTGGGTTAACCCCGCTTTTAACTGACCCACCGGCAAATCGGTGGCGATCAGCACAAAGTTATAGTGATGCAGACCACTGCCTGCAGGCGGGCAAGGGCCATAATAGTGCAGCGTCCCTGGGGTATTTTTTCCGCCGGTGTAGTCCTTGCCCTTTGTCAGAGCCCCCTGCGCAAATGACGAGCGGCTGGCGGGAATGTTATAGGCCACCATGTGGGTAACACCGAGCCCTTTGGCCCCGACCGGATCGGTCATCAGAAGAGCCAGACTGCGGGTGCCCGCCGGAATCGCAGACCAGTTCAATTCGGGAGAGATATTCTCACCGGTACAGGAAGGATTACTTTTATTCGCACCGGCAAACTTTTTATCCAGTAGCGCATTATCGCTGAAGTCTTGTGATTGCAGCGTAAATACCGACGCTGCCAGCGTGGTCATTGGCAAAACGGCCAGCACCGTCGCGCAGAGTAATTTTTTCACCAGCCACTCCTTATCAGATTACTCAAGAGATTATGTTCCGTATGGATTGCGTCACTGCCTGATTACTATAACGGCTTTAACGCGATTGACCCGACTGACCGCCTGTTCAGGGGTAAGGAAACGGCAAATCTATGATCTCCGTCGCGCTGGCTGAGAGAGCTGACGCGTTGCCCTGTGACGCATTACCCGATATAAGTTAACGCATCTGGCTGAAGTTTCGCCTGAATCATCGTCACTGTCACCGATAAGTGGACACTATGCAGATTGAAGATCTCCGGATTTACGTTGCGGTAATGCATGCTGGCAACTTTACTGCAGCAGCTGAGCATCTGATGCTATCGAAACAGTATGTCAGCCGCCGTATGGCTGCGCTGGAGGCATCATTAGGGGTACGACTGTTGATCCGTAACACCCGTAAGCTGTCTGTAACGGATGCAGGTTTACTGTTCGCGCAACATGCTCAGCGCATTCTGGATGAGATTCAGGAAGCGCAACTGGCAGTGTCAGAGCAGCAGCAGGCGCTGCGCGGCACCTTCCGAATCAATCTGCCGATGTCCTTTGGCATGAGCCACCTCTCCCCCCTGATTGCCGAGTTTCTGAGCCACCATCCGTCATTGCAGTTTCATATTGAGCTGGCTGACCGCTATGCCGATGTGATTGGCGAAGGCGTTGATATGGCGATTCGCATCGGTACGCTGGCTGATTCCACGCTGATTGCCCGCCCGCTCGGCGAGCTGAAGCGGGTTATCTGCTGCAGCCCCCGCTATCTGGAACGGGCAGGCGTGCCGCAGCAGCCAGAAGCCTTGCTGCAACATGCCTGTCTGCGCTACGGACGTGAAGGTCAGAATGGCTGGGAACTGCAGGTCAATGGTAAACCCAAGTGGCTGGCGGTTCAGGGACCGATGGTGAGTAACAATGGCGAGGTCCTGCGTGATGCCGCACTGGCAGGCTTAGGACTGGTATTGTTACCCGCCTTTATCGTTGAGGCAGCCCTGCAACGCGGTGAGCTGGTGAGCGTGCTGGACGACTATCTGCCGCCCGCACTCTCTCTGAATGCGGTTTACCCGCAGCACCGTCAGCGCAGCGAAGTAAACCGCCAGTTACTGGCCTTTCTCCAGGCGCGTTTAGCGTCGTGACAGCACTAAAGTTTTTTTAATGCCGCAAAGACCCTGGCGACAGCGACGGCACCCGGATCAGACACGCCGTTGAGGTTAGCACTGTTGAGATAAGATGATCGGCCCGCTTTTGCTTTCCCCATGCTGGCGGTTGCATCACTGCCCTGCTGTGCCGCATCAGCCGCCTCTGCCAGCGATTTACCCGCCACCAGCACCTCGATTGCCGGTTGCAGCGCATCAATCAGCGTGCGATCCCCGGGTTGTGCCCCGCCATACTGCTTCATCTTCTCCAGACCCTGTTGCAGGGCCGCGGGTAGCGCATCGCCTTCGGCCAGCTGCTGCGCAGCAGCGGTGAAAAAGATCGCCATCAGTACGCCGCTGGAGCCGCCCATCACCGTCGCCAGTCGCTCACCCGTCACCGCGAGCAGATCGGGCAAGGCATTTAACGGCAGCTGATTATCTGCACATTCGCGCTGGATCTGGCGTGCGCCAGCAGCAAAGGTCGAACCGGTATCGCCATCACCGACCTGCGCATCCAGTTTGTTCAGCTCGCTTTCGCTGGCGATCAGGGTTTCACAGATGCTGTTAACAAACGCAGCGACGGTCGGGTTATCTGAGGGTTGCGCCGGATGCGCTGTTGCCTCTTTTGCCGCGTTTACCGGCTGCAGCGGTGCGATTTTAACCGCCTGAACCCAGCCGGTGACCTCAACCGGCGCACAGATCGCCTCTTCGAACAACGGCGTCAGCGTCATGGAGGTGACGGAAAAGCCCTTCATGTCCAGCGCGGTCATCAGCGGAGCCGGGCCAATCAGATAATCACTGCCCCGGCTGAGCGGCGACTCAATCAGATCCCGCGTGACCAGACTCATCTCCAGCGCGGACATGCCGCCAAGATTATTGATTAACAGCGCGCGTGGCTGATCGTTGTCCGGCATCACTTTCTCCAGCAGGTGCTGCACAATCTGCTGACTGTTTTGCGTCTGCATGACGTCAACACCCGGTTCGCCGTGAATCCCCAGCCCCATTTCAACGCTTCCGTCTGGCACCCGCTGGCCGGTCTGTTCATCCGGCAGATGGCAGCTTGAGAGCGCAACGCCCATGGTGGCGATAGCACGACTGGCTGCCTCTGCTGCCTCGGTCACCGCCGTCAGGTCATCACCCCGCTCTGCAATGAAGCCCGCCACTTTATGCACCAGCAACGTGCCCGCGACGCCGCGTGGCTGAGGGTTATCGGGCAACGCAACATCATCACCGACAATCACCATATTGACGCTGAATCCCGCTTTGCGCGCTTTTTCTGCCGCCAGACCGAAGTTGAGGCGATCCCCGGTGTAGTTTTTCACAATCAGCAGACATCCCGCCTCACCGGTAATATTGATGATGGCGTTGTAAACCGCGTCAACGCTGGGGGAAGCAAAAACATCGCCACAGACGGCAGCCGTCAGCATCCCTTTGCCGATAAAGCCGACATGGGCCGGTTCATGGCCTGAACCACCACCGGAAATCAGCGCGACCTGCTGTTTTTGCCAGTCATTACGCATCACGATGCGAATGCGCGGATCGACCTGCAACCGGACCAGATTGCGCCACGGGCTGGCGTAAATCATGCCATCTAACGCGCTGTCGACGAGATCATCCTTTTTATTCATTACGAATCGGGTCATGTCTTCTTTCCTCATAGGCATGCGGGTTTGCTGATGACCCAGTGTTACATATCACTGACGACAGTGAGAAATCCATCAACAGGTCTGTAGCCTGATTTCAGACATACCGCACGAAAACCAGCTGACACAGGCGCAGTGATTTTTACTAATTGATTGATTTTTATCAAATGTCTTTACCTGAAAGTGAGAGGTTCTGCGCAGAACATGAACCGGGGATCACGGATGGTAAAAATTCATTTGTTAACAGAGGATGTTTTAATGACCCAACGTATGATTCTCAATGAAACCGCCTGGTTTGGTGCTGGTGCTTTGCGCCATTTGCCGGAAGAGGTACAACGTCGCGGGATGCGAAAAGCACTGATCGTCACTGACAAAGCGCTGGTCGCGGCGGGTGCGCTGAAGCGGGTGACCGATCTGCTGGCGCAACATCAGCTTGACTGGGCGGTGTATGATGAGGTGGTGCCGAATCCTACCATTCGGGTTGTGCAGCAGGGTGTTGCGGTGTTCAGAGAGTCAGGTGCCGACTACCTGATCGCCATTGGCGGGGGCTCACCACAGGATACCAGCAAGGCGATCGGCATTATTATTAATAACCCTGAGTTTGAAGATGTCCGCAGCCTGGAAGGCGTCAGCCCCACCCGTCATCCGTGCGTGCCGATCATCGCTATCCCGACCACGGCAGGCACCGCCGCAGAAGTGACGATTAATTACGTCATTACCGATGAAGAGAATCGCCGTAAGTTTGTCTGTGTCGATCCCCATGACATACCGAAAGTGGCGATCATTGATGCGGAGATGATGGCGAGCATGCCAGCGTCGCTGAAGGCTGCGACCGGTATTGATGCCCTTACTCATGCCATTGAAGGCTATATCACGCGCGGAGCCTGGACCCTGACCGATATGCTACACCTCAAAGCCATTGAGATTATCAGCCAGTCACTGCGCGAATCGGTGGCAGGAAATATTGAGGCGGTTGAGCAGATGGCGCTGGGACAATATGTGGCCGGTATGGGTTTCTCTAATGTCGGCCTTGGTCTGGTGCATGGCATGGCACACCCGCTGGGCGCCTTTTACAATGTCCCGCACGGCGTAGCCAATGCCATTTTGCTGCCGCAGGTGATGGCGTGGAATGCCTCAAGCACTGGCGAAAAATATCGCGACATTGCCCGTGCAATGGGTGTGAAACAGGTTGAGTCATTGTCGCTGGATCAGGCGCGGGAAGCGGCGGTCGCCGCGGTGCGTCAGCTCTGTCGCGATGTGGGTATTCCCCGCTCACTGCGTGAAGTGGGCTTAAAAGAAGCGGATATCCCTGCACTGGCACAGGCCGCGCTGGATGATGTCTGTACCGGCGGCAACCCACGTACGCCGGACCTGGAGGACGTGATGGCGTTATACCGCCAGAGTTAAAGCGCATATCCTGTAGTGATGCACTGCCGATAACAGGCCCGTCCTCGCTGGCGGGCTTTTTTACGTCATGGCAACGCTTAATCCGGGAGCCTTCGCCAGAGGTTGTTGAGTCTGGCTGACGGCATCAGCCAAGGTTTTAGCCGCGTTTATCCCGCCTGGTTTCAGCCTGAAATCGCCCGCTGTTACGATGAAGTTCAGCGAGCGAACCAACTGCCCTTACCCATGATTTCTTTAGATGCTAAACCCTGATTCACTTGATCTGGATCACAAAAATCCGCATCATGCGCAGCGAAAACCTTAATGACGCTGCGGAGATATCAATGACACTGTACCAGGGTATGCTAATTTTCTATGCCGTTGTTGCATTGATCGCTACGCTGATCACGTTCTTCATCGCCAAAGATAAGCTGAGCATCAAACTGCTGAGCGCCTTTCTGGTGGGGGCCACCTGGCCGATGAGTTTTCCTGTCGCGCTGATGTTTGCTCTGTTTTAATTGACGTTATCCCCTTAGATACCACACTCAGGTAAGACGTCCCTGACCTGCAAACCGCCGATCACCGACGTGGCCTTGTTCATGACGGTTAATAAGGAGCGGATATGCGCGTTATCAGTGTGATGATTCTGGTTTCTCTTCTCAGTGCCTGTAGTGCCCCATGGCACGCTGAAAAACCGGTTCCGGCGGCCGAAACCCGCCAGCAGACCTGCCAGCCAGGCTCCAATCCCAGCCAGAACGACTGCGGTCATTTCCCTGAACCTGAATTCCATTGATCCTGTCACAAGGCGATCGCTGCTGTGAGATCTCAATTGCGCTATTTCATCGCATAACAAGGCTTTACACGCTGCTAACCGGTCAGTAAAGTAGCGCCCAGACATCAATTCTGATGCGTAAGCGTTAACGTCAACCAACGCCCCCGCAGCACTGCTGCATGTGATGATCCCTGCCATGATGCCTGTACAACACCCAGCTAAACCTCTCGCTGCGTATTCCAGCGCCACATTTTTTTTGTTCGTCCTGCTGCTGACCGCGGCTAATCTTCGTGCGCCCATTACTGTCATCGGCCCGGTACTACAGGATATCCGCCAGACCTTTGGCCTGAGTGTCGGTGAAGCGGGCCTGTTTAACTTTATTCCACTGATGCTGTTTGCCCTGCTCGCCCCACTGGCCGCCTGGCTGGGAAATCGCGTCGGGCTTGAGCGCAGTTTATGGGGCGCGCTATGCCTGATCACTGCCGGTTCGCTGTTGCGCTGGCTGCCTGATGAAGCGGCGTTGTGGAGCGGAACGCTGCTGCTCAGCGCAGGCATTGCCGCCGCCAACGTGCTGCTGCCGCCACTGATTAAACGCGATTTCACCGCCCACACCGCTAAATATATTGGCCTTTATGCCGCCACCATGTCGATTACTGCCAGCCTGGCATCTGGCATTGCCGTTCCGCTGAGCCAGCTTTCAGCGGCAGGCTGGCGACTCTCGCTGGTTGTCTGGGCGCTACCGGCGCTGATTGCGCTACTCGTCTGGCTGCCGCTGTTACGTCAACGGCGGTCAACCGCAGCGTCCGCCGACGCGCCCGTTGCATATCGCCATCCGTGGCGAACGCCCGGCGGCTGGCAAATCGCCCTGTTTATGGCGCTGCAATCGCTGGCGTTTTATACCCTGATTGACTGGTTTACGCTGTTTGCCCAGGATAACGGCTTCAGTCAGGCCCACGCAGGCTGGCTGCTGTTCTGGTATCAGGCAATTGCGATCGTCGCTAACCTGGGCTGCATGGTGGCGCTGAAGCGCGTAAAAGATGCCCGGCTTACCGCGTTCATTGCTTCATCAGGCATTTTCCTCGGCATGCTGGGCCTATTGTTCAATCCGCAGTGGGCCGTCATCTGGCTGACACTGGCCGGACTGGGCGCAGGCGCATCACTGGTGCTCTGCCTCTCACTGTTTAATCTGCGAGCCACTCATCACCGTCAGGCGTCACAGCTGTCGGGCATGGCACAGTGTGTCGGGTATGCGCTGGCGGCACTCGGCCCTTTGTTCTTTGGCGTGCTCCATGAGCAGAGCGGTAACTGGACGCTGCCCTTCAGCGTGCTGGCAATGCTGAGCCTGTTACAGATGCTGCTGGCTCCGCTGGCAGCGCAGTCAAAACCCATTAGCTGAAAATGCGGCGGAGCCGTTAACAATAAATGACTCGCGGATCGCGGATGCCTGGCATCACCGGTCGGCGGGAATCGACGGGAGAATGTGCGTGTCTGAACTGAATAATGCTCTGCTGCAGGAGATCCTGGATCAGGTGCGTCCGCTGATCCATCAGGGAAAGGTGGCTGACTATATCCCTGCGCTGGCGGATGTGGCTGCCGATCATCTGGCAATAGCGGTTTGCCTGCGTGATGGCACCCTCTTTCAGGCGGGCGATGCTGAGACGCGCTTTTCGATTCAGTCGATCTCCAAGGCGCTTTCTCTGACCGTAGCACTGACACGCTATGAGGACAGCGAAATATGGCAGCGGGTCGGCAAAGAGCCTTCTGGCCAGCCATTTAATTCATTGGTTCAGCTGGAGCTGGAACAGGGCAAGCCGCGTAATCCGTTTATTAATGCCGGTGCGCTGGTGATTTGCGATCTGCTGGAAACCCGACTGACCGCCCCGCGTCAGCGAATGCTGGAAATTGTGCGCCAGCTGAGTCAGCAGTCCGATATCAATTATGATCGCCACGTTGCCCGTTCTGAGTTCGAACACTCGGCCCGCAATGCAGCGATCGCCTGGCTGATGAAGTCGTTTGGAAATTTCGATAACGATGTCACCAGCGTGATGCAGACCTATTTCCACTACTGTTCCCTGTCGATGAACTGCGTTGAGCTGGCCCGCACGTTTATCTATCTGGCGAATCAGGGCAAAACGCTGGATGGCAGCCAGATGATTACTCCACGTCAGGCGCGGCAGATTAACGCACTGATGATCACCAGCGGGATGTACGACGGCGCTGGCGAATTCGCGTGGCGGGTCGGGATGCCCGCAAAATCGGGCGTGGGTGGCGGGATTATTGCCATTATCCCAGGTGAGATGAGCATTGCCGTCTGGTCGCCTGGACTGGATAGCGCGGGCAATTCTCTGGCTGGTACCGCAGTGCTGGAATTGCTGACCGAGAAGCTGGGGCGATCGATATTCTGAGGCTGAGCGCGCAAGTCACAGGCTCGCCGTGATGAAATGCGACGGGGTTCCCATGATTTCGGGAAGCTGATTTTGCATTTTCCGTGTAGTGCGCTGGCGATTTGAGTCGTCAGCGATAATCAGAACTCAAAAAATTAATTAGTGCGAAATCTGTGCCAGGTCCTCTTCACTCAGACCAGTCATCTGCATAACGGTATTGCGATCCATGCCACTCTCTAGCATGGTGTGGGCAATTGTGAGGCTTGCTCCACGACTACCTTCTGTCCGTCCCTGTTCAATACCCTGCTCAATACCTTTTTCAAGCCCTATCTGCTCAAGCTGTTGTGCGATAGTCATAAGTGCGTTCTCGTGTTGGGGCACACGCTGTGCCAGCTCCCGTACAAAGGCTTTGGCGTCCGATGTTTCACCCGCCTGTACAATGTAGTGTACCAGCGTTATCACCTGTGATGAAGAGTGATAGCCAGCCTGCAAAATGGTTACCAGCCGGTCCATCATTTCAGCCAGATCACGCTGCCGGATATGCTTCTGCAACAGGGTCAGAGCCGCCATGCTGCGATGTTGCATGATCTCATCGTCAGGAATCACCGTGACATCGACCAGCGGAAAACTGCGGCTGTAAAGCCTGTCCGCCAGCGCCGGGTCGTCGAACTAATCCAGCCACCGGGTCGAATAGGGATATGGAGTGCGTCTGCCAGTGTAAAACAGTACGGGAATTATCAGCGGCAACCGCTTATGCCCTGCTTCAAGATGGCGCTGCATGGCAGCCACTGCATAGCGCATCAGCCGAAATGCCATATGTTTGTCTGGCACAGACTGATGCTCAATTAGTACATGGATATATCCATCGCCAGCGGTTGTTTTAAGACTGTAAAGCACGTCGCTAAAGTACTGCCGAAGGTCATCCTCGACAAATGCCCCCGACTCCAGTTTCAGCGTGCTGAGATCACAGCATATGCGCAGCTCTGGCGGCAAATGCAGCTCCATGAAATCCCGGGCAATATCCGGCTGAGTCAGAAATTGCCGGAATGTGGCATCATGAGGCACAGGCGTGCTGTTCTTCTTTTTCACTGGCCAGAATCCTTTCTGTTCCTGAAGCGCTTACATCGGCTGATTCAGCCAGTAAAAGGCGCTAATTCCTGTAGCGCACGAACGTTTAAAGTCCTGATGGAAATAACGAAATTAATACCCTGATGACTAAACCGCGTAAAAGGCTTTTCCTGAAATCTACGAGGTTGCTCTGAATATCAACCCCTGTCGGGCATTAAAAACTATTCCATCTGACTCAGCTCACCACATTAATTGGCTCGCCCTGAATAAAGGCCGCGATATTGGCCATCACGCCAGCCACCAGATTCTCCACGCCGCTGCGACTTGCCCAGGCGATGTGCGGTGTCAGCAGCAGCGTTGGCAGATCCGCCAGCAGCGGATTATCCGGAGCGGGCGGCTCGCTGCTCAGCACATCCAGCGCCGCACCACCAATCTGCCCTTGCTTTAACGCGGCAGCAAGATCGGCTTCGTTAATCAGTCCGCCACGAGCCGTGTTTATCAGCAGCGCCTGTGGCTTCATTTTATCCAGCGCCTCGCGATCAATCATCTGGCGGGTGCTGTCACTCAGCGGGCAGTGCAGCGAAATGATGTCGCTGGTCGCCAGCATCTGCTCAAAGCTGACATAACCGTCACGCACCCTTTCACTGCCTTTTCGCTCGGCGTACTGCACCTGCATTCCCAGCGCCTGGGCCAGCCTGCCGACCGCCTGGCCGATGTCGCCTTTACCCGCGATGCCCAGCGTGGCACCGCCAATATCCCCTATCGGCTGATGATGCACACAGAAGTGCTTAGCCTGGGGCCAGTCGATGCGGGTATTGCTGGCATACGCCATCAGCTGACGGCGCAGGGCAAAAATCGCGGCTATCACCGCCTCTGAAACGCTCTGAGTCGAATAGCCTGGAACATTACTGACCACGATGCCGCGTGCGCTACAAGCATCAAGATCGATACAGTCATAGCCCGTCGCTGCGACACAGATAAAACGCAGTTCAGGCAGTTGTTGCAGTGTGTCAGCCCGCAACGGCACCTTATTGGTAATAGCGACCGTTGCGCCCGCCAGAGAAGATACAATGTCATCAGCCGGAGTCTGCGCGCGCATCTCCCAGTCAGCCTGCTGTTGATCGGTCGGCAGGGGTACAGGCAGCGTGTCACCATCCAGCATTACAATTTTCATTTTTTTTATTCCTTCATCAGGTTTGGTTAAACCGCAGGCGAATGATTAATGTTATTTGTATGTGCACCGCGAGTAACAACTAAGTTAAATGATGCTGAAATTAAAGTGAAAATGTTCAAAGAGTGCGAATTTTTTCGGAACAGATGCCACTTTATTTAACCCTTTTATTCCCTTCGCGTTACACTGCCGCCCTGAATTCTGACCTCATACGACCGTTGAAATCATGCCGGGATCTTCACTCAGACAACGACTCACCGCCGGTATTGCGATACTGGCCGTGCTTCTGTTGTTTGTTGCACCGATGATCTCAAAGAATCTCGCTGAACATCATTCCAGGATGCAAGGCGCTTCGATCATGAGCGCAGAGATGCCGATGATGGTTCATCACAGCGAGATGTCGATGGCTGATCACGGGATGATGATGGGCCCGGGCTTTGCCTGTGGCTACTGCGATCTACTGGTGCATGTTCCGCTGATGCTCTGGGTTTTTATCCCGTTTATCTGGTGGATGTGCCTGATCAGCCGCGCCCCGCCGCCAGCGGCTATCAATCCACCCCAATGGCGACGGCTGTTGCGTCTTCATCGACCGCGCGCGCCACCCTTTATCGCGTCACACTCACTACTTACTAATCCGATTGCGTGACAACGTCACCTGATCGTCTTTGTCTTTTGAAAAGTGTGGAATGCTATGTCCTCTTCTCAGGAAATGTCCCCTGCACCGCGCGGCACGGTGTTTAATCTCTTTCGCCGCCTGCATTTTTATATCGGCCTGTTTATTGCGCCGTTTATTTTTGTCGCGGCACTCACCGGCACGCTCTACGTTCTGACACCGCAACTGGAACAGGCTATCTACCATGATGCCCTGACCACCGATGCCCAGGGTGAGGCCCAACCGTTGTCCGCCCAGATTGCCGCTGCGCGAGCCCGTGCCGGTGAATCAGCACGCATTTACGCTGTGCGTCCGGCACCCGGCCCGCAGGATACGACCCGCGTGCAGTTTGCCGAGCCACAGCTTGGCCCATCGGAATCACGATCGCTGTTTATTGATCCCTACACCCTGCAGGTGAAAGGCGATATGACGGTGTATGGCACCAGCGGTGTGTTGCCGCTGCGCATGTGGCTGGATCAGCTGCATCGCGGCCTGTTGCTGGGTGATTTTGGCCGAAACTACAGTGAACTGGCAGCCTCCTGGCTGTGGGTCGCCGCGCTGGGTGGGATTGTCTTATGGTCCGGCACCCGGCCGCCGCGCACCCGCAGTAAAGGACGGAGCGGCTTCGCGACAACCCGTCACTGGCATGTCACTCTGGGGCTGCTTCTGGCAATCGGACTGGTGTTCTTTTCAGTAACCGGGCTGACCTGGTCACAGTGGGCGGGCAATAATATTGAAAAGATGCGCAGCGACTTTGGCTGGAAAACGCCGCAGGTTAATACCGCGCTAAACGGTAACGCGCCCGCTGAAGCCGCCGATCCCCATGCTGACCATCGCGGCGCAATGGAAGGGATGACGATGTCCGGAATGACCATGCCAGCGAAAACCGCTGCGCCTGTGATTCTCAATCAGCCGAATGCCAGCTGGGATCAGGCGCTGGCAGCGGCGCGTCAGGCAGGACTGCACTCAGCGAAACTGGAACTACGCCAGCCTAAGAACGCTGAACAGGCGTGGACGGTTTCGGAGATTGACCGCAGCTGGCCAAGCCAGGTCGATGCGGTTTCAATTAATCCGACTGATTTTAGCGTGGTCGACCGCGTTGAGTTTGCCAGCTTCCCGCTGGTGGCGAAACTGACCCGCTGGGGCGTGGATGCGCATATGGGCGTGCTGTTTGGCCTGCCTAATCAGCTGATTCTGGCGCTGTCTGGCTTTGGACTCTGCACAATGATTGTGCTGGGCTACCGCATGTGGTGGATTCGTCGCCCGGCTGTTCCGCAGCTCAACCCCTCACAGACGCTGTTATCCGCCTGGCTGGCGCTGCCGCGCTATGCGCAGGGCACCAGCCTGATAGTGATGCTGGCGCTGGGATATGCCCTGCCCGTTATGGGAATCAGCCTGGTGGTGCTGGTGCTGCTGGATATTCAGCGCTGGCGCAGCGCACAGCGCGCCGCGGTCGTCCGCGTGGATGTCGCTCCGGACAAGCAGTCGCCGCTGGCCATCGTCCAGTCGCGTTTTGCCGGGAAGCGCAAAGAGATGCGCTATTTTCTGCGCAGCGTGACGGTGCTGGCGCTGATTGTCATTACGGTGATGGCGAATGCGATGATTGGCGGAGTGATTGATCAATATCAGATCCCCTTCAGTCACTGGTCGCTGACCATGTATATAACTCAGGCGATGATGATCCTGCTCTACTCCACGGTCTTTACCGGACTGTTGTCGATTCCACTCTGGTATTTCTTCCTCGGTGAGAGCGACGAACAGGGCAAGTAAGCTGGCAAGACACCCTAAACTCTGTTATTCAAAATAACTGACGAAGCCGGGCAAAACTCCCGGCTTCTCATTCTCCGCCTGAGGTCTATGATCGTTGTTATGAGTCACTTTATTTGAGAGCAAATCATGAACATTGTGCGAGCTAATCCTGAACAACTGTTTGAGTACGGTCCTTTTACCGTCCGTCGCCAGCGTCCTGGCGAGGCGTTAAGCCCGCTGGTCAGTGTTGATCTGATGTCGCTAAAACTCGATGCCCGGATTCCGATGCAGCAGCATCAGGATGAAGAAGTTTTCACCTACCTGTGGCGTGGTTCGATGCAGCATCAGGACAGTAACGGCGAACGTACCCAGCTCTCTGCAAAACGCGTGATGGTGGTGAACGCGGGTGATGGCGTTCAATACGAAGAGTCGGTGCCGTTATATGAAGCGGAGCTGTTACAGGCGGTTATTCGGCCTTCACAGCAGGGCGGTGAAGCGATGACCCAGGTGCTGGAGCGCGATCAGGGCATTATGACCAATGGCTGGACCGAACTGGCCGGGCCGGAAGAGTCTGATGCGCCGTTGGAACTGCGCCAGGAAGTCTACATCTTCGACACGCTGCTGGAGCGCAACCATACGCTGGACGTGCCGTCGATGCCGGGCTTTGTCGCTTATCTTACCGTACTTGAAGGGATTATTCGCGTCGGCGATCAGCGACTGAGTCGCGGTGATGCCGTCAGCGGGCTGGATTCCAGCGTCGAGATCGTGGGCGATCGGGATGCCAATCTGGTCTGCTTCCTGATAAAGCCCGATAATTTTGCATAAAAAAGCGCGGGAACTTTCCCGCGCTCACGTCTTGTTTAACGCAGATTAAAGCGTGCTACGTTGCTGCATCGCCTGAACCCGTTTATAGGCATGATCGAACTGACGTACATCATCGCGAAGCCAGTGGCGTTGCGTCAGCGGTGCATCATCCAGCGCCTGCGGCAGCGGCACACCCGCCAGCGATCCCCGGCAGCAAAAGGCGCGCGCCAGCGTTGGGGTGGCAATGCCGATATGACGGGCAAATTCAGGTAATGTCATCAATGCTGTACTCATTTCCCACCTCCTGTAAACACAATCTCCCCTGCATTTTCAGGCCAAATCCTGAATGCTTTTATTGATCTGAAACATAGATGTGGTACTAATCTTCTGCCTGCTAATGAGAGCGTTCACCGCGTCTGACGCAAACCGAGAAAGAAGTGAGGAACCCGTGCGCCATTATGGATTGATGATTGCCCTGCTGTTTTCCGGCTTTGCCACCGCTCACACCCTGACCCCTGGTCAGCCTGTACCACCTGTCTTCGTTGCCGATAAAGGCGAAATGGTGCTGAATCAGGGCGACATAAATTATCAGCGCTGGAACAGTCAGACTCTGACCGGAAAAGTGCGTCTGGTGATTCATGTGGCGGGTCGTCTCTCAGCGAAGGATCAGAGTGCACGATTAATCGAAGCCATTCAGCAGGCCAGCTTGCCGCGTGACCGTTTTCAGACCACCACCATCGTGAATACTGACGATGCGCTGCCTGGCAGTGCCATTTTTGTGGTGCGCAGCATCGCTTCCAGTAAAAAAGCGGCACCGTGGCAGCAATTCATTATCGACAGCAGTGGCGTAACCGCGCACAGCTGGCATCTTAAGCCGGAAAGCGCGTCCGTGGTGGTGATTGATCCGGCAGGCATTGTGCGCTTTGCTAAAGATGGCGCATTATCTGCGGAGGATGTCGCCAGCGTGATGAAACAGCTGCGCGCATTACTGGGTTAAATCACGCATAATGCCCGTCCGGCTATCGCCGCAAAACGCGGAAGGCTGCTGAATTCTCCGACATTTTTATTATCGTGAACTACTCTTAGTTGTAATGGATTAACCCGCCGTTCTTTGAAAACCTGCCAACTATGCTATGGCAGTCGGGGACGATTATTGAAGATGGCATCGAATCATTCGACCTGCTGTGACTTCCTCTGTAGATAAGGACAGCCATGATGACGGTCTGTGCAGAACAACACGTCAATTTCATACACAGCGATGCAGCCAGCCTGTTGAACGACATTGAGCAACGGCTTGATCAGCTTTTACCGGTTGAAAGCGAACGTGACTTAGTGGGCGCTGCCATGCGCGACGGTGCGCTGGCACCAGGAAAGCGTATCCGTCCACTGCTGTTGTTGCTGGCAGCGCGCGATCTGGGCTGCAACGCCACGCCTGCCGGCCTGCTTGATCTCGCCTGCGCGGTAGAGATGGTGCATGCCGCATCACTGATTCTGGATGACATGCCCTGCATGGATGATGCGCAACTGCGTCGCGGACGTCCGACCATTCATTGCCAGTATGGTGAACATGTCGCGATTCTGGCCGCGGTGGCCCTGCTGAGTAAGGCATTCGGCGTGGTCGCTGCGGCAGAAGGCTTAACGGCAACCGCCAGAGCCGACGCTGTGGCAGAATTATCCCACGCAGTCGGCATGCAGGGGCTGGTGCAGGGGCAGTTTAAGGATCTCTCCGAAGGTGACAAGCCACGCAGCGCTGACGCCATTCTGATGACCAATCACTATAAAACCAGCACCCTGTTCTGCGCCTCCATGCAGATGGCCTCTATCGTGGCTGAAGCCTCAGGTGAAGCCCGCGAACAGCTGCACCGTTTTTCGCTTAATCTTGGTCAGGCTTTCCAGCTACTGGACGATCTCACTGACGGCATGGCCGACACCGGTAAAGATGCTCATCAGGATGACGGGAAATCAACGCTGGTGAATCTGCTGGGGCCACAGGCGGTTGAAACGCGACTGCGCGATCATCTGCGCTGCGCCAGCGAGCATCTGTTATCGGCCTGCCAGGACGGTTATGCCACACACCATTTTGTTCAGGCCTGGTTTGAGAAAAAACTCGCTGCCGTCAGTTAAGGATGCTGCATGAGCCACTTTGCGGTCATTGCACCGCCCTTCTATAGCCATGTGCAGGCGCTTCAGCACCTTAGCCAGGCCTTAATCGCACGCGGACACCAGATCACTTTCATCCAGCAGACGGACGTTGGCGCGCTACTCACCGATAGCCGTATCGGCTTTTTCCCGCTGGGTTTAGCCTCGCATCCGGCGGGCAGTCTGGCACATACCCTGCAACTGGCGGCGCATCCTCTCGGCCCCTCAATGCTGAAACTGATCAATGAGATGGCCCGCAGCACCGATATGCTCTGTCGTGAACTGCCCGTGGTGCTGAGCACCCTGGCGATTGATGGCGTGATTGTCGATCAGATGGAGCCTGCCGGTGCACTGGCGGCAGAAGCGCTGAACCTGCCTTATGTTTCGGTTGCCTGTGCGCTGCCACTTAACCGTGAAGCGGATTTCCCGCTGGCCGTGATGCCGTTTGACTATGCCAGGACCGATCAGGCACGGGAACGCTATCGCACCAGTGAAAAAATCTATGACTGGCTGATGCGACGTCACGATCGGGTGATCGCCCGCAACGCTCATGCGATGGGATTAGCACCACGGGAAAAACTGCATCACTGTTTTTCACCGCTGGCGCAGATCAGCCAGCTGATTCCGGAACTGGATTTTCCCCGCCAGACACTGCCCGATCATTTCCATTCGGTTGGCCCGCTGCGTACCACTGAACCGGCACCCGCCGCGTCGCAGCCTCGCTACTTCCCGCATGGCGACAGACCGCGCATTTTTGCTTCACTCGGCACGCTGCAGGGACATCGCTACGGCCTGTTTAAAACCATCGTCCGCGCCTGCCAGGAGATCGATGCTCAGTTATTGCTGGCGCATTGCGGTCGGTTGTCACCTTTCCAGGCGGAGAAACTGGCGCAGGCCAGCCATGTTCAGGTGGTCGATTTTGCCGACCAGGCGGCTGCACTGGCGCAGGCCGATCTTGTCATTACGCACGGCGGCATGAATACGGTGCTGGATGGGATTAACCACCTGACGCCGCTGCTGACGATCCCGCTGGCCTTTGATCAGCCGGGTGTGGCTGCCAGAGTGGTCTGGCACGGTATCGGACGTCGCGCCTCACGCTTTACCACCAGCCACTCCATGGCACGTCAGCTCCAGACCTTACTGGCTGATGAAAGCTACGTTCAGCAGATGAAAACGCTGCGTAGCGCACTTCGTCAGGCGGGCGGAACCACCCTGGCGGCGGACATCGTCGAACAGGCGATGCTGACCCGCCAGCCGGTGCTCACCAGGAGAAACTATGCCGCGGTATGATCTGATTCTGGTAGGTGCGGGACTGGCCAACGGGCTGATCGCCCTGCGCCTGAGACAGCAGCGGCCCTCCCTGCGCATTCTGCTGATTGACGCCGAACGTGAACCGGGTGCCAATCATACCTGGTCGTTTCATGCGGAAGATCTCACCGAAACGCAGCATCGCTGGATCGCTCCGCTGGTAGTACATCACTGGCCTGGCTATGAGGTCCGCTTTCCCCAACGCAGTCGCAGTATGAACAGTGGCTATTTTTGCGTGACTGCGGAGCGCTTCGCGAAGGTCATCCGCGACAGGTTTGCGCCGGACCTGCTGCTGAATACCCGGGTTGCGGGCATCGCTTCACGCGCGGTTACGCTGGACGATGGTCGGGTGCTGGAGAGTGACGCAGTGATTGATGGCCGTGGCTACCAGCCCGATGCCGCACTGCGCATGGGTTTCCAGTCGTTTGTCGGACAGGAGTGGCAGCTCAGCGAGCCACATGGCCTGACCGCGCCGATCATCATGGATGCCACGGTAGATCAGCAGGCAGGCTATCGCTTTGTCTACAGCCTGCCCTTTTCTGCAGACACCCTGCTGATTGAAGATACCCACTACATTGATAACGCCACGCTGGAAGGCGATCGCGCCCGTCAGAATATCCGCGACTATGCCGCGCAGCAGGGATGGCGATTAGACCGGCTGCTACGCGAAGAGCAAGGCGCGTTACCCATTACGCTGACTGGCGACGTGGCCGCCTTCTGGCAGAACCGCGATTTGCCCTGCAGCGGTTTGCGTGCCGGGTTATTCCATCCCACTACCGGCTATTCTCTGCCACTGGCGGTTGCTCTGGCTGACCGGCTGGCGCAGATGCAGACGTTTACCTCTGAGACCCTGCACGCCACCATTCAGCAATTCGCCAGTCAGGCCTGGCAGCAACAGCGCTTCTTCCGCATGCTGAACCGTATGCTGTTTCTGGCGGGTCCGGCTGACCAGCGCTGGCAGGTTATGCAACGTTTTTACGGCCTTCCCGAAGGTCTGATCGCCCGTTTTTATGCGGGAAAACTCACTTTGCCTGATCGGCTGCGCATCTTAAGCGGCAAGCCCCCGGTCCCCGTTCTGGCGGCGTTACAGGCTATTATGACTCCTCACCGTCAACAGGCGATGCAATGAATAGAACTACAGTAATTGGCGCAGGCTTTGGTGGTCTGGCTCTGGCCATTCGCCTTCAGGCGTCAGGCGTTCCCACCCGACTGCTGGAGCAGCGTGACAAGCCTGGCGGCCGGGCTTATGTCTATCAGGATCAGGGCTTCACGTTTGATGCCGGCCCCACGGTAATCACCGATCCCAGCGCCATTGAAGAGCTGTTCACCCTCGCGGGTAAAAAGCTCTCTGACTATGTCGAGCTGATGCCGGTGAAGCCGTTTTATCGCCTCTGCTGGGAGTCCGGCAAGGTGTTCAGTTATGACAACGATCAGCCCGCGCTGGAAGCGCAGATTGCCGCGTTTAATCCGCGTGACGTTGAAGGATATCGTCGCTTTCTGGCCTATTCCCGAGCGGTGTTTGCTGAAGGCTATCTGAAGCTTGGCACCGTGCCGTTTCTGTCATTCCGCGACATGCTGCGGGCCGCGCCTCAGCTGGCAAAACTTCAGGCATGGCGCAGCGTTTACAGCAAAGTGGCGAGCTACATTGAAGATGAGCATCTGCGTCAGGCCTTCTCTTTCCACTCACTGCTGGTGGGCGGAAATCCGTTTGCCACTTCCTCAATCTATACCCTGATTCATGCGCTGGAACGTGAATGGGGCGTCTGGTTCCCGCGCGGTGGCACGGGCGCGCTGGTGCAGGGCATGGTGAAACTGTTTGAAGATCTGGGCGGCGAAGTGGAGCTCAATGCCAGCGTTGCCCGGCTGGAGACCCAGGAAAACAGGATTACCGCGGTACACCTGAAAGATGGCCGGGTCTTCCCAACCCGCGCGGTTGCCTCAAACGCAGATGTGGTTCACACCTACCGCGAACTGCTGAGCCAGCATCCCGCTTCGCAGGCGCAGGGACGGTCACTGCAGAACAAACGCATGAGCAACTCGCTGTTTGTGATCTATTTTGGCCTGAATCATCATCACGATCAGCTGGCGCACCACACGGTCTGCTTTGGTCCGCGCTATCGTGAGTTGATTGATGAGATCTTTAACAAAGATGGCCTGGCAGAGGACTTCTCGCTCTATCTGCATGCGCCCTGCGTGACCGATCCCTCACTGGCGCCGGAGGGCTGCGGCAGCTACTACGTGCTGGCGCCAGTTCCGCACCTCGGCACCGCCGATATCGACTGGGCCGTTGAAGGTCCGCGCCTGCGCGATCGCATTTTTGACTATCTGGAACAGCACTATATGCCGGGCCTGCGGAGCCAGTTGGTCACGCATCGCATCTTCACGCCGTTTGATTTCCGCGATGAGCTGAATGCGTATCAGGGCTCGGCCTTCTCGGTGGAGCCGATCCTGACGCAAAGCGCCTGGTTCCGGCCTCACAACCGCGATAAAAATATTGATAATCTCTATCTGGTCGGTGCAGGTACCCATCCTGGCGCGGGTATTCCAGGCGTAATTGGCTCGGCCAAGGCTACCGCAGGATTGATGCTGGAGGATCTGGCTTGAATAGTCCGTCACTGCTCGATCATGCCGTAGACACCATGGAGGTGGGATCGAAAAGCTTTGCCACCGCGTCAAAACTGTTTGATGCCAAAACCCGACGCAGCGTGCTGATGCTCTACGCCTGGTGCCGTCACTGTGATGATGTGATTGACGATCAGGTACTGGGATTCAGCAACGATACGCCATCGCTGCAATCTGCCGAACAGCGCCTGGCGCAGCTGGAGATGAAAACGCGTCAGGCCTATGCCGGATCCCAGATGCATGAGCCCGCCTTTGCGGCCTTTCAGGAGGTGGCAATGGCGCACGATATTCTGCCTGCTTATGCTTTTGATCATCTGGCGGGCTTTGCGATGGACGTGCATGAGACACGCTATCAGACGCTGGATGATACGCTGCGTTACTGTTACCACGTCGCGGGAGTGGTTGGCCTGATGATGGCGCAGATTATGGGCGTACGCGACAACGCCACGCTGGATCGCGCCTGCGATCTCGGTCTGGCGTTTCAGCTGACCAATATTGCGCGCGATATCGTTGAAGATGCTGAAGCGGGACGCTGCTATCTGCCCGCTGCGTGGCTGGCTGAAGAGGGGCTGACCCGAGAGAATCTCGCCGATCCGCAAAATCGCAAGGCATTAAGCCGCGTCGCCCGTCGGCTGGTGGAAACGGCGGAGCCCTATTATCGATCGGCGTCGGCTGGCCTGCCGGGTTTACCGCTGCGTTCAGCGTGGGCGATTGCTACCGCGCAGCAGGTCTATCGTAAAATCGGTATGAAGGTGGTTCAGGCGGGTTCACAGGCGTGGGAGCAACGCCAGTCCACCAGCACGCCAGAGAAACTGGCACTGCTGGTGGCGGCATCGGGTCAGGCGGTTACTTCCCGGGTGGCGCGTCACGCTCCACGCTCCGCTGATCTCTGGCAGCGCCCCGTTTAACGCCATGACGTTCTCGCAGCGTCGCCTGCAGTTTTGACAGCGGCGGCGCGTAAAGAAAGCCAAACGAGACACAGCCCTCTTTGCCTCGTACCGCATGATGCATGCGGTGCGCCATATAAAGCCTGCGTAAATAACCCCGGCGCGGAACATAGCGGAATGGCCAGCGCTGATGCACCAGGCCGTCATGCACAATAAAATAGAGCAGGCCGTAGAGCGTCATACCCGCGCCGATCCACTGCAAGGGCCAGACACCCGTGCTGCCCAGATAAATGAGCAAAATCGACAGAGCGGCGAACACTACGGCATAGAGGTCATTAACCTCAAACCAGCCTTTATGCGGTTCATGATGTGACAGATGCCAGCCCCAACCCCAGCCATGCATAATGTATCTGTGCGCCAGTGCAGCCGTTATCTCCATTCCGATAACAGTGACCAGAACAATCAGGGCATTCCAAATCCACAACATAGTTTCTCCCGAACATGCATCCTGCAAAGTGGCGCAGAGGTTCAATTTTAACAGAGATTGGGGAAAACAGTGTTCAGGAGAAAAATAAGGGAACACGCCGTTGAAGCTTGAATGATCACCATCCTGATATTTGTGTGGGACGCAGCCTTTAAAGCAGATCGTGATTCAGCGGGGTACGAAAAGCGTGGCGTGCCGCGGTCATTAACTGACTGGCGGTGACGGTCGTGGGTAATCGCATCAGAATTTTGCTCGCCTGCCAGTAACAGAGCAGCATGACCTCATCCTCCTCTTTTTCAGCCAGTTCATGCAGACGGGCGCGCAGTGATATCACATCAATGGTCTGCTGCTCGTCAAGCATGTCAGAGATCGTCTGATTGATGACGTGATGGAGAGTTTTCCAGGTGAGATCGGTATGCAAAATTAACCTCTTCTAACGCTTATCAGCTCCGGGCAAACAAACAGCAGTGAAGCAGCTTAAATGGCTGCATCCTGCAAAAGATTGCACACTGCTGACAACTATAGCTGTTCGTGGGCGGCTACGCCGTGCCAGCAGTTGAAAATGCCAAAGTTGGCAATTCTAACGACTAATGGACCTGCCTGTCGCGTATTACACGCGACTCATCAGCTGATTGCTGTTTTTTGTAACAATTGCAGCTGATTCTTAACTGGCTGATGTCAGAGGGATTTGCCAGGGTAAACAGGTTTCCCGTCTCGTTAATGTTCAAGGAGTTGTCGATGAGTCAGCACGCTGATGTACTGGTATGGGGCCACGGCCCTGAGATATTTGAAGTCTTTCTGGAACCCACCTGTCCTTTTTCGGTGCGCGCCTTCAATAAATTCGACGCGCTACTGGCGCACGCGGGTGAAGAGAACATCACCCTGAAGATCCGTCTGCAATCACAGCCGTGGCACCTCTATTCCGGGCTGATAGTGCGCTATATCCTTGCCGCCGCATGCGAAAGTAAAGAGGCCGCGAAAAAGGTGATGCAGGCGGTGGCCGATCACCGTGAAGAGTTTGAGTTCACCGATCACTGTACCGGTCCGAACCGCGATGCCACGCCGAATCAGATCCTCGCCCGCCTGAAAGAGGTCAGCGGCGTAGATGCCAGCGCCGCGTTTGATCAGCCCGACCTGCAGAACGCCATTAAATGGCACTGCAAATATGCCCGCCAGAACGGCATTCACGTTTCACCGACCTTTATGGTAAACGGTCTGGTACAGCCCGAAATCAGCAGCGGTGACGATATAGCGCACTGGGCAAGCTTTCTGATTCGTTAATATTAGTGCGCGGCTGTGGCCGGCCGCGCCAGACTGAGTCTCTCCTTTGCGACCCCACTCACGCTCAAACTCAATATCCTGATAATTAAGCCTGTTTTCCCATGTGGAGGCCGGGTAAGCTGTACCGCTATCAGCAGCAGACGGTGGGATTAAAGCCGCTGCTGTTGTTCATCTTAACGGCACCGCTGGCCTGCATGGCGATAACCTGACGTTACGCCGGGCCCGCACGCCTAATTCATTGAGGATTTGCTGATGACGATGACGCTGCAACAACTGCAGGACAAATATCCGGGTGCCTTCACAGATGCATTTGGTGACTCCCCGGAATTAGCCAGCGAGCTCGCAACGCTGATTATTGCCGGTAAGAAAGTGGCCACCTGCGGGTCGTTGCGGAGCTGGCAGGATCAGGAAGCATTGCCTCAACCGGGCGGTTACAGCATTGTTCTCAACGGCGAACAGCAGCCCGTCTGCGTGATCCGCACCACCGGCTTGTTCCTGACGCGCTTTGATCGCGTCACGCCAGAGATGGCGATGCTGGAGGGTGAAGGCGATCTGAGCCTCGACCACTGGCGTCAGGAACATCAGCGCTACTTCGAGCGTGAAGGCTATTTTCACAGCGAAATGGAGCTGATCTTCGAGACGTTCCAGCTGGTCGAGGTAGTCTAAACCGGCACGTTACAGCGTGTTTGCCGCCATCAGCGCAAGCCGCGCAATCCCCCGCGCGGCAAGGTTATCAGCCGCCTGGGCTGCGCGCATGCCACTGGCACACACCAGTACCACACGCTGATTGACCGGCGGTTGCCAGGCCGCTATCTGCTGCGGCAGAATTCGCACCACCCGCTCGGCCACACTGACCGGTGCCTCTTCCAGGCTGCGCAACTCCACTATGCAATCATCCTCCATCAGCATGGCCCGATCGATAAAGGGCGTGCCGGGCGCGTCAGGTTCAGGTGCGTCATCAAAACGAAACTGCCTGATATGCCAGTCAACAAAGTCACAGTGGATCATGCAGCCGAGCGGCGATGGCGTTAGTTTTAACAATACGCTCAGCGCCATCTGTGCCTGCATTGCGCCCAGCGTCGCTACCGCCGGTCCCATTACGCCTGCCGTATTGCAGTTACCCGAGGCCGTGGGCAGCTGCGGGAACAGCGCGCGATAGCCAGGCGCACCGCCACAGAATCCGCCAACATAGCCTTTGCGTCCCAGCACCGAGGCGCAGATCAGCGGCAGGCCTGCCGGATAACAGACATCGGAGAGCTGATAAGTAATGGCGAAGTTATCCGCCGCATCCACCACCAGATCGATTCCCTCCAGCGCCTGCGGCAGTTGACTGGCGCTTAGCGCGTGTGGATGCGCCTCAACGCGACAGTCAGGATTGCGCTGCGCCAGCGCACGCTGAGCGCAAAATACTTTCTGCTGACCCACATCGTCGATGCCAAACAGCGTCTGCCGGTGGAGGTTGTGCAGTTCAACCCGATCGCCATCGTAAAGACGGATAAATCCCACACCCGCGCCTGCCAGTAACGGCAGCAGCGTTGCACTAAGCCCGCCCGCGCCCACCACCAGCACCTTTGCCCTTCTCAGCCGCTGCTGCCCCGCTTCACCAATCTCTGGCAACATCGTCTGTCGCTGATAACGCTCCATCGCTGCTCCTTAACTGAATTGTGCCAGACCAAAAATGGGCGTAGAGGCAGACGCCATGTCGCGCTGCTCCATCAATCCCGCCTGGAACGCCTCGTGTCCGCCGTGGATCGCAGCAGCAAAGGCACCGGCCATGCGCACCGGATCGCGCGCTTTTGCCACCGCCGTGTTGAGCAGCACGCCATCGAAACCCATCTCCATCGCCTGAGCCGCCTGGCCAGGCGCGCCAATGCCCGCATCAATAATCAGCGGCACATCTTTAAACCACGCACGCATAGCGCGCAGTCCCTCGATATTACGCAGCCCCTGGCCGGAGCCGATCGGCGCGCCCCAGGGCATCAGCACTTCACAGCCCGCTTCCAGCAATTTTTCGCCGACAATCAGATCTTCCGTGGTGTAGGGAAACACCTGGAAGCCGTCAGCGCACAGAATCCGCGCGGCTTCAACCAGCGCAAAAGGATCGGGCTGCAACGTGTCGGCATGGCCAATCACCTCCAGCTTGATCCACGGTGTGTCGAACAGTTCACGCGCCATCTGCGCCGTCGTCACCGCCTCTTTCACCGTGTGGCAACCCGCCGTATTCGGCAGAATACGTTTGTTGAGCTGTTGCAGCAGTGTGCGGAAAGCGCCGCCTTCACTGCCTTCCCGCCGCAGGCTGACGGTAATTATCTCCGCGCCTGACGCGTTGATCGCCTGATGCAGAATGTCCGGTGACGGATAACCGGCCGTGCCGAGCAGAAATCGGGATTGCGGAGTAAATTGATAGAACATGGTTAACCTCCCTGCATCGGTGACAGGATTTCGAGCTGGTTGCCCGCCTCAAGTTGCTGGCTGGCATAGCGGCTACGCGGTACAAACTCCCCGTTCAGCGCGGTGGCGACGGTCCGCGGATCGATCTGCTGCTCCGCCATAAGCTCCGCCAGCGTCGTTGCGCTGGTTTCAATCGTGCGTCCATTCAGTTCAACGCGCATGAGTCATCTCCTGAGTCAGTTGCAGCATAAGTTTTTCAGCCATGATCGGGGCCAGCAAAAAGCCGTGGCGGTAGAGGCCGTTAAGTGAGAAACGCCCATTTTCGTAGCGGACTTCCGGCAGGTTCTGCCGGTAAGAAGGACGCAGACCGGTGCCGCTCTCCACGATCCGCGCTTCGGCCAGTGCCGGATGCAGGCTGTAAGCGGCGCTGAGCAATTCCATCATCGCCCGGGCGCTGATCGGGCTGCTGTCGTGGCTTTCCACCATAGTGGCACCCAGCATGAAGTGGCCTCCGGCACGCGGCACCAGATAGCAGGGAAAGCGCGGGTGCAGCAGCCGGACAGGACGGGAGAGTTGTACGTCGGGTGTGTGCAGGATCACCATTTCGCCCCGCACGGCGCGCAGGGCTGGCTGCCGATCGGTGGCGTGGATGCCACGGCAGTCGATGATTTTGCCGCCGGGTTTACCGCTGTGAACGGGGACGCCAGCCTGTTGCAGTTTGTCGCGCAGTTGCTGCAAGGCGCGGCGCGGTTCGAGATGCGCCTCTGCGGCGAAAAACAGGCCGCGGGCAAAGCGGTTTTCCAGTGCGGGTTCAATGTCACCGGGAGAGACCCACTGATGCTGCTGCGTCATGCTGGCGAAGCGCGTCAGTTCGCGGCTGTCACGCGGCGGAGCAACCACCAGCGTACCCTGCTGTTCCACGCCATCAACGCGTTTCGCCCACCAGCTGGCCGCGTGCTGGCCCCATTCGATCACCTGTGGCGGTGCGCTTTCTGCTTCACACCAGGGCGCGAGCATGCCGCCCGCCCAGTGCGAGGCCGCACGGCAGTCAGGCTGAGTAATAACTTCGACCGTTTCTCTCCGTTCCAGCAGCAGCGTGGCGACACAAAGCCCGGCCACGCCGCTGCCGAGCACCGACCAGCGGCTCATGGTGTCCACCGGACAGGAAAAGAAAGATTCAGGATGAGATTTTTCAATTTGGCCTCGTTATCCGTTAACGAAGACCCGTGATACAGAGGGAAAAGGCAGGAACGTTGCGAATGCGCCCCTGCGGCAAGTATCTGATGAGATACCCGTCTTCCTACGCCAGTATCAACTGGGTCAGGTTCTAAGGGTCGCTAAGCCGCGCGGTGCGCTATTAGCCTCTCAGTCTCTCTGGCGAGACTCCCCTGACGGGTTTAGTTGTAAGTTAAGCAGACAGCTTCGTCAAGCAGACTGCATGGAACCGGGTCAGAAAATCGGACTTAACCGGCAGAACCGAAATGCCAGTCAGTTGCGGTTGCCAGCGTCACAAAGGGGCCCGCCAGCGTCTGGTTGTGATGCGCAATAATCTTCTCCGCAGAGAGGTGGGGATTATCGACTGTGGTGTGCGCATCGGAAATCAGTACGACGTTAAAACCCAGCTCCGGGGCTGCCCGACAGGTAGTATCAATACAGAACTCCGTTTTCATCCCCGCAATCACCAGTTGCTTAATGCCCTTTTGCCTCAGCTGAAGCTGCAGGCCAGTATCCCTGAAACAGCTGGGATATCTTTTGGTGAAGACGACATCACTCTGCGGGTTAACCTGCAATTCCGGGATCAGGCGCGTCAGCGGGCTTTGCTCGTTAAAAGGGGAATCATCCGGGCCGATATGGCGTGCGAAAAAGAGGGGGACGGCAGAAGCCCGGGCTTTAGTAATGAGAAGTGAGATGTTCGACAAGATCGAATTTGCGGCGAAGGGAGCCTCCGGACCATTAAAAAGGCCCTGCTGCATGTCGATAATTAAAAGTGCACTTTCAGATGTAACCATGACGTGTCTCCATTCAGTTTTAAGAACGGAGAACAGCTCCCCGTCCGGTTCGGCGGGGAGTGAGAATCAGTTGTGTCAGGTGCCTGTCACAGAGTCGCTCACGCCGCCGCCAGAGGCGGTGGTGGTGACGGTTGTGAAAGACAGAACTGACATAAACATTTTCTGACCCTGAGTTAATGCGTTCGGTGAAGTCACCCTCAGAAGGATGGGGCTGACATCTACATTACCCTGTACGCCGTCGCTTTTAAAGCGCCTGCAGCGATTGGGTTACCGCATCGGTTATTTCACGAATGCGCGGTTCGGCGCGGCGATAGTAAGTCCATTTTCCGACTTTGCTGGCTTCAACCAGCCCCGCATTGTGAAGTGCTTTCAGGCATAACGAGGTGGCGGGCTGTGATAAGCCCGCCTTGTCCTGTATGAGGCTGGCACAGACGCCATACTGATCGAAGGGATAGAGCTGGGTATAGCCCGCAAACGCTTCGTCAGGATTTTTAAGCCACTTCAGCACTGCCACTCTGGTCGGGTTGGACAGTAACTTCAGGGCATTTTCGGGGGACATGCCGCCTCACAGAATATCAGGATGGATAAAATGGATAGTCAGTATAGCCTTTCTCAGTGC
This sequence comes from Pantoea sp. JV6, assembly GCF_025910055.1. NCBI lineage: Bacteria > Pseudomonadati > Pseudomonadota > Gammaproteobacteria > Enterobacterales > Erwiniaceae > Pantoea > Pantoea sp. JV6. The sequence continues at coordinate 185,950 of NZ_JAPCIM010000003.1, forward strand.
CGCCATACAGGGAGGCGTGATCGACCTCATTCAGCGGATATCCTGATTTAATCCGCGCGGGCAGATCGGGATTAGCGATAAATGAGCGACCAAAACCAAACAGATCGCCCCAGCCTTTTTCCAGCACATGCTGCGCTTTTTCAGCCGTGTAGCGACCCGAATAGATGATCGGAGAGCGAAATGTTTCCCGCAGCGCGACACGGAAGCTCTCTGGCATCTCCGGACTGTTGTCCCAGTCGGCTTCAGCAATGGAGAGATAGCCAACTTCCAGCTCGTTCAGCAGGGCTGCTGCGCGGATGTAGGTCGCGTGTGGATCACTTTCAACCAGGCCGAGATAGACGCGCTCTTCGTCGGTACTGGTAAACAGAGGCGCAAATCTGACGCCAGCGCGGTGGCTGCCAAATACCGAGCTGACCGCCTCAACGACTTCTCGCAGGAAGCGCAGACGATTCTCAGCAGAGCCGCCATATTCATCCGTACGGAAGTTGGTGTGCTCAGAAATAAACTGGTTAATCAGATATCCGTTGGCGGAATGCAGTTCCACGCCGTCGAAACCGGCCGCTTTGGCATTCTCCGCCGCGCGTCGGTAAAGCTCTACAATCTCTTTAACTTCCGATGTAGTCAGTGCGCGTGGCTCGCTGGGTGCGGTCAATATGCCGGCGCCAGGTCCGGTTTCAATAAATACCCGGACGTTATCGGCTGCAATGGCTGAAGGGGCAACGGGTGCCTGCTTGCCCGGCTGCAGTTCATTATGCGACACGCGGCCAACATGCCAGAGCTGGCAGAAAATCGTGGCCCCTTGCTGATGTACTGCCTCTGTAACCTTTTTCCAGCCGGCGATCTGCGCTTCGCTGTGGATCCCCGGCGTCCATGCATAGCCCTGCCCGCGAGGCTCAATCTGGGTGCCTTCGGTGATCATCAGTCCCGCGCTGGAACGCTGGCGGTAATACTCCACCATCATCTCGCCGGGAATGTTGCCCGGTTGTTCACTGCGGCAGCGCGTCAGTGGCGGCAGTACAATGCGGTTACGAAGCTGAAGGTCGCCCAGACTCAAGGGGGTAAAAAGTGACGGCATGACAAAAAATCCTCTGATGTGTGAAGAGGCGACATTATATTTACACATTTAAATTTGTAAATGTGTAATCTGTGCTTTTTGTCCGGAGCGGTATCTGCGGTTTCTGGCAGAGGGTCACTTTCTGGGTGGAGTGCTGACAGCGCGTGGGATTAACAGTCTCTCAGCGCAGCGCCTGACTGCGTAACGTCAGGAGGAGATCCTGCAGATGCCCCTTTCAGGCAAATTGCTTCGCCGGGACGGAGGTGCTGCCTGCAGGATCATAAGAATATTAAGAAGCGTATTTTTCAGTGAAAGCCTGCCACTGCTGACGATAAACCTCAAGTTGACTGAGTGCGTCATCAATGGAGGGCTGTGCTTTGTTGTCAGGATTCGGCGTGGCACGAATCAAATCGGCAAAGGTGCTGAAGACAGAGTCCATATCACGGCCCGACTTCATGGCTTCCATCATCCCGGCCAGCTCCACCTGTGGCCGTGCGGTTGCGCTCTTAACCTGGCTGAGATAGTCACGTGCGCTCTCCTGCATGTCGCGTGTTCCATGACGTATGGCTAACGCCAGCGTATCCTGTGCTCCCAGCAACGTCTGACGTTCACGAATGGCGACTCTGACGCTTATCATCTCATCAGCAATCTCATTCGCCTGCTTCTGGTTATCGCCGGAGACATATTTTTCAATCAGTTTATGGAGCTTAGACTGCGTCAGGGTCAGCGCCATGGCTTCCGAGGTATCCGAATTATCGTACTGATTACGGCCCACCTGGCCTTCAGCCAGCACCTCATGGAGTGCAGCGGCAAACTCATCCATAGCGGTCTGCGTATTAGCAGCTGTCATACTCAGAAGTGGAGTAAAAGTTCTGGCGTCCCAGCTGGTGTAGGGATCGTTGAATAATGCATATCCAAGGTTAACGGACGGTCCCTGACCGGATGACTTTGTCTTTGCCAGTTCCTCTGAATTTTTAGCCTGCTGCTCTGCCGTAATGGGCTCAGCGATAGCCTGCACCAGGCGCGCTCTTGCCTCGGGTGAGATCACCACCACACTGGCAGGTAATTCTTTTCCGGTAATAGTTTCTTTAGTCGTGTTCTCAGATCTGTTTGTTACGGTGAGCGTGGCTAAATATCCTCTTGCCACCTCTGTTGTCACGCCATTGATTAACCCCATAATGCCCTCTACGGTTTGATTGGTTGAACAATTTATCGGCAAAATGTAACCAATCTTTACCGAAATCTTATTGCTGTCTGGGTTAAGACGGCTCAGGGCAAGTCTGGCTATCATCGCCGCTGCGGCCTGACTTTGATCCAGAAAAGGTTCAGAATCCCCAGGCTGACCAGCCAACGGGTCCCGGCAGCGTTTCAGACTTTACGGAATGCACAGGAAAGTTTCAGAGCAGTACGCATTTATCCATTTTCAGACAGGGTTAATTCAGAGGAAACGTTGTGAATAGTGCACTTCCATTAGACGCGCTTGGGCCGCGCATTTGTATTATAGGTCCATCGAACAGCGGAAAATCGACCTTAGCTAAGGCCATTGCTCGCAAAACAGATCTACCCGCGGTTCATCTGGACCAGCTTCACCATATTCCGGACAGCCAATGGATGCCCAGAGCACCGGCAGAATTTCTCCGTTTGCATGCTGAAGCGGTGAGTCAGGAAGGATGGGTGATGGAGGGTAATTACACCAAATGCATTGAAGAACGATTCGCTCGTGCCACAGGCTTAATTCTGCTGGATGTAAAAGTGACAGTGGCACTGCTGCGGTACATTCGCAGATGTTACTCATCCACTCCGCGTATTGGCGGTCTGGGGATGGGCAGAGAGCATATGAACCTGGAGATGCTGAAATATATTATCCGTACTGCCCCGCAGAATCGAAAGCGCCATAAAAAGCTTTACGACCAGGTCAGACTGCCAAAACTTCTGCTTCCTTCTCCCCGCGATGTTAAAGCCTGTTCTGACTACTGGGGATTACAGCTAACGAATAATGATCGATGAATGCAGGCTGCCGGAATAACGTCTGTTTTCCGTTAATGGGGTCGCTCTGACTCAGTAACCCTTTTTGAATAACAAAGAAGCACCACTGCCATCAATCAATAAGCTTTAAGCTCGTCAGAAGAGAGTCCAGCGAATCTACCGGCCCGGCATGATTTGTCTCGGAACGAATTGTGTCCCAGGGCATGGCGTCATCAGTACAATAATCACCTGTGCACTGCATATCAGCAGGCTCACTGAGTAAACCAACCGGAAGCCAGATATAAGGCCTGCCACGCAACCGGTTAGGCACTGTGGAGCCACAGCTGGCGCAAAAATCGTTGCGATAACCTGTGGGTTTGCGCCATGACGCGATCTGGCTCTCACCAGAAATCCAGCTAAAGTCACTCTCTTTTACGATCGTTGCCAGGTTATAGCCGGTTCCGCTCTGTTTTCTGCACAAAGAACAGTGACAACGGTAATAGCGCGTGGGGGTTACTGATATTTCGAAAACAATGGTTTCACACAGACATGCGCCTTTCATTTCATCATCCTGTTCACTCAGATTCCTGGTTTGTCTGACTACTTGCCTGATCATAGTGGTGTTTAAGTAAGGGGCTGCTGAAGCGCTACCGCAACCCTGTCATTTTAATGCCGCTCCGGCTCATTGCATGATCTTTTGCAGTTTTGAGCCAGAAGCGGATAACCCCTCGTACACCTTCATCAGTACTAACTGCGGCTGAATACCAGTTTCAGCCCTGCCAGCGCAAAGCAGCAGGCTAATAGCGCATCGAGTCCGCGACGAATGCGACGGTAAAATGCGCCCATCACGGCGGTTGAGAACAGCAGAGCATAGCCGCCGAACACAACCACGCAAATCACCGCACAGCCGCAGATGATTATCGGCAGCGTGGCGGTGACCACATCCGGCTTCAGTGCAAACGACATAATGGCCACCCAGGTAAGAATCGCTTTGGGGTTGCCGATATGCATAAGTATCCCCTGACGGAACAGTCTGCCATACGCGACACGCTCATCGCTGGCTTTAAAATCGCTGGCCTCAGTGCGGCGTAACGCAGATTTGCCGGCTTTAAACGCCAGCCATAACAGATATAACCCTCCGCCAATTTTTAACACGATCAGCAACTGTGCGAAGGTGGCCAGCACGGTCAGCACACCGCAGGCGGCCAGCAGCGCCCAGAGCATCGAACCACTCACGACACCCGCAGCCAGCGCCAGTGCGGCCCCCCTGCCCTTTTTCATTGCCGTTCCCATTATCGCCATATTACTTGGCCCGGGACTGGCTGTAGCGACAAAGTAGGTGGTGAAGATCAGGATTAATTCGTGCGAAAGCGCCATGATGTCCTCTGCGATGGGTTGTTATTTATCTGTTATATCGGCTGACGTGCAAATTTGCTATCTCCTGGTTCGCTGCGGCTTCGTTTCTCGCTTTAAACGATCTGCGCAATCAAACGTTTTCCAGACATAGCTTTCTTCTGCGGGGATCGGCATCCTGCCGGAAGTATCATCAAAGGATTCGCTATCAGGGACAACTCAGGGTCGTTTACGGTCATCCAGACGCAGCTGCAAAAATGTCAAATCCAGCCAGCGTCCAAACTTAGTTCCAACCTCCGTCATTCTGCCAGACTCAATAAATCCCAGTTTTTTATGCAGGGCTATGGATGCTGCATTTTCCGATTCAATCGCCGCCACCATAACGTGCTTCCCGGCTTCGCGAGCAAGCTGGATAAGCCCCTGCATCAGGGAGGCAGCCGCGCCTTTACCTCGTGCATCTTTATGAACATAAACCGAATGCTCAACCGTATGACGATATCCGTCCCAGGGACGCCAGTCACCATAAGAGGCATATCCCAGCACGGTATCATCATTGTCGTCTGCCGCCACAATCACAGGAAAACCGGCCTGCTGGCGGCTGTTTATCCACGCGATGCGGTTAGCCACATCAATACGATTTTCATTCCAGATGGCGGTGGTGTTAAGCACCGCATCGTTATAAATCTCTGCGATGATTTCAGCATCGCTCTCTACAGCCGCACGGATAATCATGGTGGACACCCCTTTGCTCACTCACTAAAGTAGATGAATTGTTCACTATGATAGTTATCCATTATGTTAGATAAAAAGTCCAGCAAAGAAGACAGCCTGAACATCCGCATCGGTCAGAAGGTAAAAGAGGAAAGGGAAAAACGCGGCTGGTCACTTACCGAGCTGGCTGATAACTCAGGCGTTTCACGGGCGATGATCCATAAGATTGAGCGTGGGGAGAGCAGCCCGACGGCGGTTCTGTTAGCGCGCCTCTCAGGCTCGTTTGATATGACTATCTCACAGCTGCTTGCTCAGACCGAAGTGCAAACCGGGACGCTGGTCAGGCATGAAAATCAGCCGGTGTGGCAGGATCCGGAAACCGGCTATCTGCGTCGCCACGTTTCACCGGGCGAGATGCCGGTCGATCTGGTCAGTGTCGAACTGCCGGCAAATACCGCTGTGCCGATGCCGGCAATCTCCTATGTTTCAAGACGCCAGCTGATATGGGTAATTGAAGGGACACTGACTTTTGAAGCAGGTTCCAGCACCTATGAGATGGCTGCTGGCGATTGTCTGGAACTGGGCGATCCGGCTGACTGCGTGTTCAGAAATAAAACGACTCAGGGCTGTCGATATGCCGTTATCGTACTCCGGCCTGCCTGAGCAGGCAGACGGCATAAATCCCTGAGTAAATCGACCATTGTCAGAGGGATGATTGTTACTCAGTCCGGCTGTTGATCGCCTTTCAGGAATCAAATCGCCAGCCGGACTGAATCTGCTCAGGGAAAGATTATTTCCCCAGAATCTCTCTGCGGACAATCTCAGCGCCCGCACTTAACGCATGCAGTTTGCCATTGGCAACCTGACGCGGCAGTGGAATCATGCCGCAGTTGGTTGAAGGATAGAGATTTTCAGCATCCACAAACTGCAGCGCTTTGCGCAGCGTATTCGCCACTTCTTCAGGTGTCTCAATGGTATGAGTTGCCACGTCGATGGCACCGACCATGACTTTTTTACCGCGAATCAGCTCGATCAGATCCATTGGAACCCGCGAGTTCTGACACTCCAGTGAGACAATATCGATAGCCGAACGCTGTAATTTTGGGAAGACCTCTTCGTACTGACGCCACTCTGTACCCAGAGTTTTCTTCCAGTCGGTATTCGCTTTAATGCCGTAGCCGTAGCAGATATGAACCGCAGTTTCACACTTCAGACCTTCGATGGCCCGCTCTAACGCGGCGATGCCCCAGTCGTTCACCTCATCGAAAAAGACGTTAAACGCAGGTTCATCAAACTGAATAATATCCACGCCAGCGGCTTCTAATTCTTTGGCTTCCTGATTCAGAATCTTTGCGAATTCCCAGGCCAGCTTTTCGCGACTTTTATAGTGATTGTCATAAAGGGTATCGATCATCGTCATCGGACCCGGCAACGCCCACTTAATAGGACGGTCGGTCAGCTTACGCAGGATTTTCGCATCTTCAACAAACACGGGCTTCTGACGTGAGACTTCACCCACCACGGTCGGGACGCTCGCATCATAGCGATTACGGATTCGAACCACTTCACGCTTTTCAAAATCCACACCGCTGAGGTGTTCAATAAACGTCGTCACGAAGTGCTGACGGGTCTGCTCGCCATCACTGACGATATCAATACCGGCCCGAACCTGATCGTCCAGACACAGACGCAACGCATCTCTTTTGCCGTCGACTAACTCTTCATCCTGCAGTTTCCAGGGTGACCAGAGCACCTCTGGCTGCGCAATCCAGGAGGGTTTAGGCAAGCTGCCAGCAGTAGATGTCGGTAATAAGGTTTTCATAGCAGGTGACCTTCTATATTTAATTAATCAAAGAACAAATTCAGCAGACCATTGCGCGAGAAGTGTCTGATTCGGCTTAATGAAATGCGCCTCAGTAAACTTACCCTGTTCGACGGCCAGGCGGCTGCGTTCTTCGCGATCGTAAACAATCCGGGTTAACGAATAATCCTGATGCTGCAGCGTGGGTTGATAGCACTGTCCCGCCGCAGAATTGGCGTTGTAAATTTCAGGGCGATAGATCTTCTGGAAGGTTTCCATGGTGCTGATAGTGCTGATCAGCTCAAGATTGGTGTAATCGCTGAGCAGGTCACCGTGGAAATAGAAAGCCAGCGGCGCAACACTGCCCTGTGGCATGAAGAAACGCACTTTCAGACCCATTTTTCCGAAATAGAAGTCAGTCAGGGAAGGTTCATCCTGCTGATATTCAATGCCCAATACCGGATGCTGATTACCGGTGCGCACGTAGGTGTTTTTGCTCGATACACTCAGGCAGATAACCGGCGATTTACTGAAGTTCTCTTTATAGACCGCTGAGTTCACGAAACTTTTGAAAATGTTGCCATGCAGCTGACCAAAATCATCCGGCAGGCTGAATTCAGTCTGACCTTTGTTATGTTCTGACAGAACAACGCTGAAATCATAATCACGCACATAGGAAGAGAAGTTATTGCCGACAATCCCCTCGGTGCGCTGACCGGTTTTATGATCCACGATATGCGTTTTTAAAATCTCAATCGCCGGGAACGATTCGTCGCTGCTTCCGGGACGAAGATTCAGCTCAGCAGAAATAATCTCAAGTTCAACTGAGTAGCGGTCGCCCTTTGGATTGTCCCAGTGCGCCAGAGAGTTGAAACGATTGTCGATCATCACCAGGGCGTTGTGCAGGTTTTCCTGACGTTTTTCGCCGCGCGCTAAATTAGCGAAGTTAGTCGTCGCCCGCGTATTTTTCGAAGGATTATAGTTTTCGTCGAAACGAATGCGCTTGAGGGTAAAGGCTAAGTTGTTCATCGCTATCGGGTATCCTGGTCGCTGATATGCGTTGTTGCTTTTAAGGGTTATCCAGCGTGGCTATCCCTTTACAACTATTCATATGACTCAAAGTTATTAACAATTCTTACTTTATGCCTCAACACCCGGTTGAAAAAAAGTGATTAAATTTCAACGAACATGAAGGAAATTCATGTTGAGGTGCTAAAGCGGGGAAATTTTCATGAGGCTGCGAGCCTTTTAACACCTGATGTAAAATCCGGGTGTAAAAAGCCTCGCACAAAGAGGGCTTAACAAGAGATGTCAGAGGTAGAATGATCTTTCGCCTCAACTTAAGGCGCGGAGGCTTTCATGATCCCATCATCAGGCACGCCAGCGTGCTGTTAGTCATTAGCGGAAATCAATCGGTTCCCACTCGCAGAGCGTTAAAACGCAGCACGGATGCGGCAACTGATACATCCCGGTCACGGCCAGGCAACACGACTAAATTTTATAAACGTTATCACACATCACTTTATGTGCGCCTGATTTTACCGAAAGCCTGCAGGCCGCCTCTTTCATCAGTTTTCCCATCTCACTGTCGCGCATCGACTGCGTCAGGCGTGAAGCAGGACCGGTTAATGCCAGTGCCGCGAGCAGTTTGTTACCTTCACCAAACACCGGTACGGAGAATGCCGCAATATGTGGATCGCGAATACCTGACGTGAACAGCGGGAGTTCAGGTTCAGAGTCAAACAGAGGTTCATTCAGCCCCCAGTAACGAAGCACCTGCCCGATGGCCGAATTATCCAGCGGCAGATAAGTGCCGGGCAGACGTGTTTCACGCAGTCCTTCAGAGGGCTCCGCTCTGAAAAGACAGAGTCGTTGACCGTTTTCAATCACATACCATGTGGCGCTTTCGCCTGTCGCAGTCGCCAGTGCGTGAAGTTCAGGCTGAACGATACTGGCCAGATGAAAGGATTGTTCATAGAGCTTGCCCAGATAAAGCAGTCTTGGCCCCAGGGTATAAACGCCATTGTCGCGACGAATGACATAGTTCATGCGCTCAAGTGAGTTCATCAGACGATAAACTGTCGTTTTATGGTACCCCGAGAGCTGCGCCAGCGCGGTCAGCGTCAGTGATTCCTCACCAGGCCTGAAACAATCCAGTAGCGCCAGCGCTTTTTCTACGGCAATTACGCCTTCATTCCCCATCGGTACGTCCTCCTGTTTGCGACGGCAGGCAGTTTACCGCGCAATTTGTGATTCACATCGTATTTACATCACAAATGAATGCTTAACACTGGTGCGAACTCAATTAACATCGATATAGTAGTTTTATATTGTACAACTTAGTTGTGCCTGGTAAAATAAAGAGGATTAATCTATGCCCCATGCAGAGAACACCTTCATCAATCGCGACATTATCCGTATCGCACCAGAGCGCGTAAAACAGGCTGCTCAGTTTCAGGCGGCGATCCTTGCTGATGTTGCCGGACGACGCGGAACGCTGCACGGTCGCGTAAAACCTGTGTCCCCCACAATGAAAGTCGCCGGACCGGCTATCACTGTCGAGGTGAGACCGGGCGACAACCTGGCGATCCACGCCGCGCTGGCGATTGCCCAGCCGGGCGATGTCATTGTGGTCGATGGCAAAGGCGATATCAGCTGTGCATTAATCGGTGAGATAATGTCCACCCAGGCAGAAGCCTCCGGCATCGCCGGAATTATTATTGATGGTGCGGTGCGTGACGCCGATGCATTGAGCGCGAACGGCTTTCCGGTTTTCTCTGCGGGCCTGAATCCCTGCGGCCCGACCAAGTCCATTGCGGGACGGGTCAACTACCCTGTTTCTGTGGCGGGCGCAGCCATTCAGCCAGGCGATCTCGTCATCGGGGATATTGATGGCGTGGTGGTTCTGCCGCGTGAAGACGTTCCTGCGTTGCTCGAACTGGCACAGAAAAAACTCGATTTCGAGACCAGCCGTATTGCAGCCATTCGTGATGGCGACCTTCGCGCGCCGTGGTTAGAAAAAGCCCTGCAAACCGCTGGCATGCTGGACGATGGGGAGACGCTCTGATGACAACCTCTTCTCCCGTGATCCTGGTGACGGGTAATGACCTGGCACCGCAGGCAGTAAACCTGCTTAGTGACTTCAGCATTGTTTATGCCGGCAAACAGCCCAGCGAAGATAGCCTGTTCCAGCTCTGCCAGCAGCATAATCCTGTGGCGATTATCGTCCGATACGGAAAAATCAACGCCCGCATTATGGATGCCGCGCCTGACCTGCGGGTTATTTCCAAACACGGCAGCGGCATTGACGTTATCGACCAAAAGGCGGCGGCTGAACGTCATATCAGTGTTCAGTCAGCCCCGGGGGCCAACGCAGCGGCCGTGGCCGAGCATACCTGGGCGTTAATTTTAGCCTGTGCAAAATCGGTGATACCGCTTGATCAGCGCATGCGCCAGGGACACTGGGACAAATCGACCCATAAGTCGGTGGAGCTGGAGGGCAGAACGCTGGGTCTGGTAGGGCTTGGTGCCATAGGCGGTCGTGTTGCCCGCATTGGCCGTGCTTTTGGCATGAAGGTTCTCGCTTATGATCCTTTTGCCAGAACCTTTCCTGATGAGTGTGAATCCTCCTCACTTGACGACCTGCTGCAACAGGCAGATGTCATTTCGCTGCACTGCCCGTTAACCGAACAGACGCGACAGATGATTAACGCTGAGAAACTGGCTCTGTTTAAAAAAGGCGCCATCCTGGTGAACACGGCGCGCGGTGGTCTCATTGATGAAGAAGCGCTGTTAGCCGCGCTGGATAATGGCACTGTCGCCTGGGCCGCACTGGACAGTTTTGCCACTGAACCCCTGACTGCGCCGCATATCTGGCAGAGTGTTGGAAATGTGATTCTGTCGCCACACATCGGCGGCGTCAGTGATAACTCCTACGTGAAGATGGGCACCGTCGCGGCCAGTAACATATTAAACGTACTGGCAGAACCATTGAAAAACGAAAGTCCGGTAGCCTGAACCGCCCTCTCCAGCCGATCAGACAAATAACAGCGCTTTCTGGTCGGCTGGTTAATAGGTAAATCTGCTGCATTAGAGCGTAATGCTTAGCTGTCAGGGTTTCCGATACGAATCTTATTCTGTTCTATGCCGTCCTGGCTTACTTGCCTTCGCCCACATTAATGGGTTTATTACCCTTCAATCGTTAACGACTCTTCCCGCGTATTGAATGAGGTGGCTGCCTGTAGCGGTTTCTTTGACGTGTTAATTGAAGGGCATGTGTTATGAAGGATATGTCCGCTATGAGCAAGGAGCGGATGACTAGTTTGCAGCAAGACGGGAGCAGGATTTATTGGGGTTATATCCACTGTTTTTTTGGATTATAACGCGATATCCGATGAGTTCAGCAAATGTCCTTCCGTTGATGTTTAAGTATAATGATAATGTTTATCAACAAAAGGATATTGTTATGTATGGGTTTATGATGATTCTGGCTGTTCTTGTACTCAATGCATGTACTACTTATTCACCTGTTAAAGTTGAACAACCCAAGCCCCTTCGACAAGATCGGCCCGTTTACCCATACTATGCGGCTAAGAACCGGATAGAAGGTATGGTTAAGTTTAACTTTGACGTTGATGCAGAAGGCAGGGTAAGTCAGATGAGAATTATCGAGTCTACGCCAGACCACTTGTTCGATGATGCTGTAATAACAGCCGTATCAAAATGGCGTTTCGAAAAGGGCAAACCTGCCAGGAATCTTCCCATGACTGTAAAATTAAAAGTGCAAAAATAGATTTAATTTTAAGGCTGCATAAATGAAAATTAATGACTGTAATTCAGGAGGTTATTATGGCTGAATGTTCTTCTTCTAAATATTAACATAAATTATTATCCGATGTCCGCTTCTGGCACAAAGCAGATATCTGCATCAGATAAAGTCCGATATGTGCGAAAAGCGAAAACACAAGATACGGATTTATCCAGATCAAATCCTGATAGTATCGCGAACCGTATCAAACGTTTTTCCCGGGCAGATGTAGTATTTTCTAATCACGGCTCTGTACTCCTGAGCCGGAATGACGTCGCCAGAGCACTACGGAAATCGCCGTAATGAACAGTGTCATGAAAGCTGAAATAAGCAGCGTACCGCCTACGCCGTCCCGTTCCAGCAGCATGGCATAAGCAGAAGGGGCAAGTGCCGCGAGAAAAAATCCTGGTGATAACAGCATGCCTGTTTTGCGGGCGTAATGTTGCGGATCAAACAGCACGAGAGGAAGTAAGGCCTTCACGACCGTGCACAGTCCGTTCACGGCTCCATAACCCAGGACGAAGAGGGCTGTAGCCACAGGCGTAACGTACCCCGCAAGGCCGGTCATAAAACAGAGTGGCAGCAGGATACCGGTAATAAGGTTCAGGCGTAGTGCGGAGATTCGTGCGCCGGAGGCCACGTCCAGCAGGCGGGCACTCACCTGTCCCACGCCCCAAAGCATGCCGGCCAGGGCAGGCATGCTATAAGCGGCCAGTATCTGGGGGAAATGCGTAGACACGCCGGTGGAGACAAAGCTGAGCAGCGCTATCAGGGCGGCATACCACAGGCCGCTGATAAATCCCTTTCGTTCCTCTGCGGTCCCTGCCGCCGGAAGCTCAGATCGACCAGCAGCGGGAGGTTTTACCCGACGGCCTGCCGGAACGGCGGTCAGAAAAAGCAGGCCCACCAGACCCGCACACCCGTAAACGAGTAAGGCATGCCGCCAGTCGGTAATGTGCAGCAGGGCCGCGCCAGCAGTCCAGAACACAGCTGACGCGAGGCCGCCCAGCAGTGTAACCAGAGAGACTGCTCTTCGGGCCCCGGCACCTGCGGTTTCCACAAGCAGGGCAAACGCAGCGTCATACAAGGCAAGGCGCATGCCGACACCCGTCAGGACCCAAACCGCAATCCATGCCACCGTGGAATGGGTAATCGCCATCAGAAAACACCCAATGGTTATGGCGAAGGTTCCCGCCATCATCATCATGCGTCCTCCGGTCCGGGCCATGACGGAACCGGTCAGCGGTGAAACCAGCCCCATAACCAGCATGGCAACGGTCAGACCAGAGAATGTCACCACGGGAGACCAGCCCGTCTCCGCCATGATGGCGGCTCCGAAAACGCCCGGCATGTAGAACGTAATACCCCAGTTAATAAGTTGTGTCATACCGATACAGAAAATGCTGCGGCCTGTCAGATGTCCGGCTGTCAAACTATGCTCTCCGCAAGCGTGGAGTCGCCCTGTCCAAGCGTGCGCTGCAGAATGACCGTATCGAGCCAGCGCCCGTGCTTGAATCCTACCGAACTGAGTGTGCCAGTGATGCTGAAGCCTGCGGCGCGGTGCAGGGCAAGGGAGGCAGTATTTTCGCTATTACCTACCACGGCCACGAGCTGGCGAAAGCCACGGGCTTCTGCCCAGGCTATCGCAAGGGATAACAGCATTTTGCCGTAGCCCCGCCCCTGACAAGTGGCGTCAATATAGACTGAGTCTTCCAGGGTAAACCGGTAGGCGCGCCGTTCCCTGTAAAATGACAGGTAGCAGTATCCCCGGACTTGCCCATCATCAACCGCCACAAACCAGGGCAGTCCTGCTGAACGCACCTTTTGCAGGCGGGCTGCCATTTCAGGTACATCTGGCGGTTCGGTTTCAAAAGTGGCGGTGCCATGTAATACGTGATAAGCATAAATCTGCTGGATAGCAGTAATATGTCTTTCATCTGCTTCAGTTATTTCCATCGGTATTGCTCTTTATCCGGTCAGAAACAAAGATTAACCCGGGTAAATAATTTCAGACAGGCCGCGGGACTTATCAGCGGTATAAGGAAAACTTTGGCATGCCAAACCTGAACCTTGATCACCTTGCTACTTTCAGGATGGTCATCAGCCGGGGAAGTTTCTCCGGAGCGGCAGAAGCACTCGGACTATCACAGCCTGCTGTCAGCCTGCAGATAAGACAGCTGGAGCAGGCACTCCATGTCCGGCTTATTGAGAGAACCAGCCGGGGGATAAGGCCCACTCCTGCCGGGCTGACTTTTTCTGAGCACTGTATGAAAATTAATTCAGTGGTAAATACGGCCATTGAATCGGTGTCTCTGCATTCAGACGACATAACCGGCACCGTTACTCTTGGCACTGGTGCAACAGCCTGTATTCATCTTCTGCCTCCCTTACTGCAACAGCTGCGACAGGCACATCCCCTGCTGAAAGTGGACGTACGCACGGGCAATACTTCCGATATTGTTCGGAGCGTAGGAGAGAATCGTATAGACATTGGACTTGTAACGCTTCCAGTAACCGGCAAATGCCTGAGCGTAAGCCCACTGGGTACTGATGAGTTTGTTGTTATCATGGAAAAGGATGCATCAGAGCAGAGTGCGAACCCGCTGTCTCCCGACGCCCTTTTGTCACTGCCGCTGATTATCTTTGAACCCGGAAGCGGGACACGCGCCCTAATCGACGAATGGTTCCGGTATGCCGGGCATACTGCCAGCCCTGTGATGGAACTTGGCAGTATTGAAGCAATCAAAAGAATGGTACGTTCCGGTCTGGGCTACAGCATCGTTCCCCTTATGTCCGTTGCTGGTATGGAAGAAAGTCAGGGTCTCAGCCTTTACTCTGTGACGCCCTCGCTTCACCGGACTCTGGGGACAGTAATGCGGGAGGATCGGATTGTCAGCAGGGGCATAAGTGAAGTGCTGAAAAGACTAAACGCCAGTTTTGCAAAAGATGAAAGCAGTTAAATATCACTCAATATATTTATCTGACAGATCCGGTCTCCTCAGCTCCGAAAAATATCCTTGCTGCTTAAGCCTCTGATGTCCGCTTCTGGCACAAAGCGGACGCTAACACCGCCTTCTTTGTCTGCTATGAGCGAGAAGTAGACGCTCCATCACTCATATCAGCCGAACTGACAGGCAATACATGACCTGCCCCCAGTATTAGATACAACCGTCAGTTAGGAATGTCGGTTTGTTTACCTTCACATTTTCCATTTCGCCACCGTGCTGCAAACTCTGATGGCGTCTGATAATTCAGCGCGGAGTGCGGGCGGCACTCATTATAATCCTGCCGCCATTCACTGATGGTTTTCCTGGCATGACTGACGTCACTGAACCCGTGTTCATTCAGGCATTCATCGCGAAAGCGTCCATTAATACTCTCAATAAATCCATTCTGCGCTGGCCTGCCCGGCTGGATTAAGCGCAACTCAACACCATGCTCAAAGGTTCATTGGGAGACGAAGAATACAGTGAGTTCAGACGAGCCATCTACGATCCGGATACGGTACATGGGATGATAGAGGTATATCGCGCCGGTCTGGGTATAGACAATAAACACGAACTTCATAATCGTCAGATCGGACGGATGATTGCATGCCCGACTCTCTGTTTATGGTCAAAATACGACGATCTGGAGACGGTATATGGCGACATTGTGGGGATCTGGAAAAACTGGACACCCGATGTTACGGGTGAAGCCATCGCCAGCGTTCACCATATGGCAGAAGAGGCACCATACGAATTAACAGCCGAACTCCGTCATTTTCTTTTACAGCACGTCCCACCCTGAAATAACCTCTAGCTGCGTCTGAGACATGTAATAGACCGATCGCTGGTTCTGACCGCGAGAGTGCATGACTTAACCCTCAAGGGATTATTCAACAATCAGGCTCACCGACTAAAGCGGCGAGCCTGATTATTATTAACGTATCACTTTGACATCTTCCAGCGTGACCAGGCTTTCAGGTTTACCACTTATTTGCGTCGCGACCGGGACAAAAATATTGAGGTCCTGCATCCAGGCAAATTTATCACTGCTACCTGGTTGCCCTTCGTCAGTTTCATCACACTTAACCAGCAGATATTTCCCACTAAACTCAGGTGAAATTTCATGCGCCTCCCCCTGATCGGTTACGTCGCAACGTAACGCTGAAGCAGTGACTTTCTTATCGGCATCAATGCTTTCCCATTTCGCCTGATAGCGTTGTCCGGTCACTAACGGGAAACGCAGGTCCGTCTGCAACGTGTTGAGCCTCGAAGCACCATTACTGATGGACATAGTGAACTTCAGCTGTAGCTGATTAGCCAGCGTTAAACGTTGCACCGTCCAGATACCATAGTCTTCCAGCTTGAGTATATAACCATCTGCTTGTGCATCCAGCTGTACTTTAACCTTACCCAGCGCGCTGACCGTGGTATAGCGAACCTGCTTAAAGCGCGGAAGCGCCCAGGGTTTAATCAGTGACTGTGCCTGATGCTCAATTGCCGCTGAAAGAGGAAATTTACTCAGCCATTGCGGATTATTATTGTTCAGATCGGGCATTGATGGCCCCATCAGCGTTGATGCGGGCTTATTAGTCGCAGGGACAAAGTGTCCTTCGGCTCTGAAGATTTTTCCTGCGGGTAACTGGCAGAGTTGCTCAAAGCGCTGTGTCATTTGTCCGTCAATTTTAAAGCTACTCTTGCGGCGAATGATATCAGCAGTGATGAGCGAATCGGTAACGCGGCCTTCACTGTCGAAGTTCATCGCAGCAACAGCATCACCCTGATGGGTTTTACAGTTATACAGATAATGCTCAATCTTTAATTCAAGCGGGGCGTCATAAGGCGGTTCCCAGATGATATCTGCAAAGTCATATCCCATGCGCACCGATAAAATATTACCAATATGCTCAATGCTATTCACATCGATAAGATTAGTAGTACCGTACTCAGACGTGGCTGATAATTTTTCCCAGCGTGCATCTTTTATGGGTAACTGACAAACCTTGCGAATATCCTCTGCCGTCATTTGACTGTCATCCTGTGCCGGCGCATAGCGGAGGTAACTGTTGCCGTAAAAGCGAGCTTTAGTAAGCCCGCTCTCATTCAATAAATCCTTGTACAGAAGCTGTGCCGTGCCGTGCTTACAATCAACGGATCGCCATTGCTGAGCTGTTTTTCCATTATTGAAGTTTAATGACACCATGTAATTCACACGATCGTGGATTTTGGTGACCGAAAAGGGGTTAGTTTTGCCGCCGTTCAATACAGGATTATCCGCAGCCTGAACCAGAGAAAAGGGCAGCAGCGTCAGAAAAAAAAGTGGGCGGATTAAAGGGCGTACGCAGTACAT
Organism: Pantoea sp. JV6; assembly: GCF_025910055.1. NCBI lineage: Bacteria > Pseudomonadati > Pseudomonadota > Gammaproteobacteria > Enterobacterales > Erwiniaceae > Pantoea > Pantoea sp. JV6. Next base: position 202,975 of record NZ_JAPCIM010000003.1, read on the forward strand.
ACATGTTCCTTCATATAGTGTAAGAAATGGAGTTATCGACATCAGGAAAGGGATCGTTAGTGTTACGCGCCAGAAAAAACATAGCATGAGGTTGGTGCTGCCGCTTTTGCATAAAATTGACAGCTGCTTGTCGTGCTGCATGCGACGAGAAAAAGAACTTCATTCCGGCAAACAAACGGAGTGCGTCATCAACGACATTGCATTGTTCCGCCCGGTTTATCATTCAGTCAGAACAGATAATTACCTGTCCGCCCGGCTAAGCGAAACCCTACAACTTTACCTTTGTTCTGAATATACCAATGGGCGTTCGCTACTGGCACAAAGCGGACTTACACGTTGGCCCATGTCCGCTAAGAGCGAAAAGCAGACATTACCCCAGACAATAAAAGCTGTCGGCTAAAGCATTCGCCATACAATTTGAAAAAGTAATTGATACGAGTGAAATAGCACAATACGATCTCGTATGAGGTGCGTTATTACGTACTGAGCAGGTAGACCGTAAGTCATCACGATGGGTGCAAAAGTGAGGTAAAGTGAGTGCAGCCAGGGGGGTAACAGGGGCAGTTCTGGTGAAAACGAATGTTAGTCGTGCTCCGTTCACTTAGACTAGCACAGCCGCTCCCGGCCAGTAAAAAGGCTATAATTAAATCTTAAAAATCATGCAGGCTAATCATGAATAACAAGCAACTTAACGAAACAAGCAAGTTCCTGAGTTATATCTTGCGCCATGAGCCTCACACTATCGGATTGCAACTCGACGCAGAAGGCTGGGCAGACATTAACTCTTTGATTACCGGCGCAGCGAAAGAAGGCCGCATACTTGACTTGGCACTGCTTCAGACAATAGTGAATAGCAGTGATAAGAAACGGTTTACCCTCTCCGACGATGGCCAGCGTATACGTGCCGCCCAGGGACACTCAGCACCAGACGTAAATCTCCAGCATAGAGAAAAAGAACCGCCAGAACTCCTCTACCATGGCACTGCAACACGCTTCATTGAATCTATTTTTCAGCAAGGATTGATTGCAGGCTCACGCCACCATGTGCATCTATCGCAGCAAACCCGGACGGCTATTGCTGTCGGACAGCGCTACGGTAAACCAGTAGTGCTGGAGATTGAATCCCTGCGAATGTACCAGCATGGATTTAAATTTTTCCAGGCTGAAAACGGGGTTTGGTTAACCGAAGCAGTTCCCGTTAATTTTATTTCATTGAAAAGTTAATCACCCGGTAGTTCATTAGATACCTTCTCCGTTAGCAATTATTGTTCAGCAATAGAGATTATGTCGGCTGTTGGCACAAAGCAGACATTGAGTGGGGCAAATTCCGCTATGAGCGAAGAGCGGATATATTTATAGATAAGAACAGCCTGGATTTTCTGGAGCAATCATATCCATTTCAGCTACGCGTGGGAACGATGTTATCCAGACCTGCATTACGCCATATACGGAGTAAGCTATGCCGGGAATGAGGATATCCTTCCTGCAGGTACTGAAGAGATTTTAATCGCGTTACGTCGAAATGACGGAAGTCGTTACGTTCTTCACACCATGCAGCAAGCACAATAGCGCCGGAGAAGTAACCCAGCGCGAAAGGCCATATCGTTCTTTCACTCATATTACCGAGTCTGTCTGTATAACCTGCACGGATTTTACGTCTCCACCTGATGGCGCTTCGAACAACGCCCAGGTTTTCAAAGTAGTGATGAGCTTCCTGTCTCCTTCCCACCAATAATGTCGAGTCATCAAACAGTGTCTGTAACTGTGGCGGAAGACCGTGGCGGACTTTCCCCGTTACCTCTGAAGCCGCTTTAGCAATTCCCTTATCACCATATGTGGCTACCCAGCGTAAACCGAGCGCCAGTGCATCGAGCTTTTCGGGGGTAAACATCACCGGCGGTAAATGATGGCTCCGGGAAAGGATATATCCTGTGCCAGCCTCACCCTGGATGTCGGCACCCTGAGCGCGTAGTGCGCCAATATCACGGTAAAGTGTACGAAGACTGATTGAAAGTTCTTCAGCCAGACTGTGGCCGCTTATCGGATAGCGATGCTGATAAAAAATCTGCAGAAGATTGAGAAGGCGTTCTGCTCGTTTCGGTCCTGATGCTGACATGTTCTGTCAATGCTCCCTGCAATAGTGAAGTCTCATTCTTTTTGGCGTGAGAGACTCATGATACCTAACCTGATCATTCTTTATGTTGATAATCCGATTGTCAGCAGTGGTTTTTACCAGAAGCTATTCAATACAGAACCAGACGTGATGCTTCCGACGTGGGTGGTTTTTTCCTTTAATAACGGCCTGAACCTTGGACTATGGTCAACGACAGCGAGTGACTTTGTATCCTGCGGTGTAGGTAGCCGAACTGAATTGAGTTTTATGGTGAAAGATATTCAGGAGGTTGATGTGCTTTATCAGCAATGGTCAGAGAGCGGTGTGCAGATAGAACAGGAGCCCAAACATGCTGTTTTTGGCAAGACGTTCGTTGCGCTTGATCCTGACGGGCACCGTATCCGGGTATGTATCCCGGACGAATAAGTTAAAACGCTTACCTCCCATTTTTGAACCTGACGCATTCGCTTCTGGCACAGGGCTGCTGTTGCAGCCCTCACAGTCTAGACTTCAATTGACTCCGATATTTCCAGAGCATCATCTACTTCAATGCCAAGGTAACGTACTGTGCTTTCAAGTTTTTTGTGCCCCAAAAGTAACTGGATTACCCGAAGGTTCTTCGTTTTTTTATAGATAAGATATGGCTTGGTTCTGCGCATTGAGTGCGTACTGTAGAGCGTCTCATCAAGACCCAGCTTCCCAATCCATCCATGAAAAATGCGGTTATATTGTCTGGTTGAGATGTGTCTTGAAGAACCAACGCGGGACTGGAAGAGATAGTCGCTATTACTTAGTTGAGCCATTTTGATCCACGCGGCTACAGCCTCTCTGGTTTCCTTAGTCAGTTCAAACTGAACAGGGCTGCCCGTTTTCTGCTGCAGCACTGTCGATCTGCCCGAAACAGAGTGCCCATAGGCTATATCAGAAACTTTTAGCTTAACCAAATCACAGCCCCGAAGTTTACTATCCAGAGCCATGTTAAAAAGAGCCAGATCACGAACTTTTCCTTCCAGCTCAAGACGGATACGAATTCCCCAGATATGAGAGATCTGAAGAGGCCGTTTCTGGCCGATAATGCGGCTTTTGTTCCAGGGGGATGTTGTCATGTTCAATCTCCATTGGGTTAGGAGATGTGATTATGAGTGTCCCGTATGAGCGAGAGGCGGACATCACTGACGTTTGCTCAAAGGCCTAACTTATCAATTATAAATTTATACGATAACCTGGCGGCCCGGTTTCGAATGCGTCCAGCCTGGTTTTCCCCAGTCTTGTGCGTTTCTCAATCTAATGCCGCTAGCATGAAGCGATGTCAGCCATATACTTTTGAGTGGCGTGAGTCTCTCCATTACACGAAGCGTGATATTCCTTGATACAAGTTCAGCATCCAGGTTTGAAATTACCTTCAAGCCAGTTGGGATAACGTTTGTCCGGGATACCCACATACCGACCTCTCCCGTTGGCTCAAAGTGATCTACAGGCAATTCATATCTATAAACTTTTCCATTTTGAAAGCGTGATAGCCATGCATGCTCGATGCAGGCAATGGCAGTAGCATGTAAGTTGTTTCCCATCCATTGTTCAAGGTCCACTCTGTTTGTATCAGGTAGTGGCCAAAATACGATGCGCGGGCACTCCCGAGGGAAAAGATAAAGTAATTCGTGAGCTTCATCAGTAGCCCATATCAGTGACCCATTTAACCACTCTTGTCCAGCAGGCCTGTCGACATGAACCCTTATTGGGCGAGGTTTGAATGTGCTGATATCAGGACTATCGCTGAAATGAAAAAGACGCACTCAAGGCTCCATTCAAAATGTATCCAATATTCCGAATAAATCATTTTGAGTATCTAAAGTGTCATCCATATGAATGTTACTTAGCTTAATTTCCTTGAAGTAGGCCGCAGTGGATCATATGCGAATGTGGATACGTGAGATGTCCGCTACTGGCACAAAGCGGACCATCGTCCAGGCTTATGCCTGCTATGAGCGAAGAGCGATTACTCACAGATCCGGGGCTTGATAATAAAGCACTCTCGATTTTAATAAGATTTTTATTTACCCATCCATAAGCCCTCTCTCGTTACAGGCGTCATATTTGAAGAGTTCCCCCTTCATTTTTCCCTGCCATCGGTTTATAAACTCTACCGTGTCGGTTTTTATAAGATGGGCATTGAGCGCGTCCTGATCCACCCATCGTTCTGATATAAGCAAACTTCCGGTCTGATAGTCCTCCACGGCAGCGTTATATGAAAGGTTTCCATCACGTTGTCGAACGGCATTTGCCAATAAGTTAAGTTCTCCCATAAATTGTTCCAGGACAGAAGGATCAATGTACATATAACCGGAAATGATAAGCATCTTATTTTTCCTTTAACTGACTACTACTCGCCCTCAGAAAATGGCTGATCAGGGATGGGGTAATCAGAAGTTAGTCAGCACAATTTTGCCCTGGATACTTCCTGACGAAGCGCGCTGATGTGCGGCTGATGCCATGGCTAACGGATAGGTGCTGTCAATCACGACGTTGATAATGCCTTTTTCCAGTAAAAGCCCCGCTTCGGATAGCTGCAGACCACTTGAACGCACTTGCGTTGTTGACACAGTAATCCCTTTTTGAGCGGCCTCAGTCTGCCCGGTAAAACTCAAAGGATTCACCAGAAATAGTGCTCCGCCCTGTCTGATGCAGCTTAAAAAGCGCTCTATATGCTTTCCGCCAACAGCATCAATAACCAGATCGACGTTTTTCACTACATTCTCAGCGGCTACTTTGGTGTAGTCGATAAAGTCATCTGCGCCCAGTTCGCGCATAAGCACTTCATGACGGGAAGAAGCGACGGCAATGACTCTCGCACCCTTCCACTTCGCGATCTGAACAGCAATGTGCCCTACGCCACCTCCTGCACCGTTAACCATCACCGTCTGGCCTTCAAGCAGAACCGGTTTATGGTTGAAAGATTGAAACGGATTGGGCGCATCATGGCCGACGTCGACAAGAAATTGCCACGCGGTGAGCAGTGACATCGGGGCACCCGCTGCCTGGATATGGTCTATTCCATGAGGTTTTAACGCCACCTCTGATGCAGGAACGCTTACATAGTCGGCATAAGCTCCACTACCGGCCATTACCCCATCAGGAAAACGCACCATTGAATAGACTTCATCTCCGGTGCTGAATGCGGAAACATTTTCGCCCACGGCTTCGATAACTCCTGAAACATCCGTTCCCAGGATTAAGGGAAAGTGGGGTTCGGGCCGCCACTCAGGCGGAAGCGCCCGATAACCATCACGCAGATACAAGTCTGGTGGGTTCAGACTTGCGGCATGCACGCGCACAAGGACTTCGTCAGCCCCGATAGTTGGGCGGGGTGCATCTTCATACCTGAGATTCTCCGGGCCACCAAACGCATGTAGCTGTACTGCTTTCATCATTTCAGTCATGGCAATTTCACTCCAACACAGATTCAGGTGCCAGAATATGACCAATTGTGATGATTGATAATGGGGCTGGATTTCGCTTTAATATTGCCATGAAGGAACAAATAATCTTTGAAAGACTAACAGGTCTGATTGCATTCGCTCGTGCGGGATCGCTCGGCAGCTTTACCGCTGCCGCTCGCTCGCTGGCAGTTTCCCCTTCCGCGATAAGTAAAAGTATTCAGAGACTGGAGCAGCGTCTTGGCATCACATTGTTCACCCGAACCACCCGTTCGCTGGTGCTGACTGCTGAGGGTCGTGAACTGCACGAGCGCACGCTGCAGTTATTACGCGATGCTGAGGAGCTTGAGCAGGTCGCCATGCGATCGCGAGAGGAGCCAGCGGGAACATTACGCATTGCGGCATCGTTTCCCATTGGTGTTCATGTGATCGCGCCTCTCCTTCCGCAATTCTGTGCACTTCATCCTAAAGTGACAATCGACTTAAAACTGAGTGATCGCGTAATTAGCATTGTTGACGAGAGTATTGATATAGCCATCCGGATCGGCGACCTCGCAGATTCAAATCTTCTGTCGCGTCGTTTGTCGCCATATCAGATAGGTTGTTATGCTTCGCCAGATTATTTGACCCGATGCCCGGAACCCGAACACCCCAATGATCTTATCGGGCATAAAACGGTTAATTTGCGATATCAAAATACGGGGCAGATTTTTCGCTGGCCGTTCCGGGTTGGCGAGCGCGAGATTGAAATTGTGCCATCATCTGCTGTCATCGTCGATGCAAGCGAGGCCGTTATCGCGGCTGTGGCGGCCGGTGCCGGAATAGGCATGGTGTCGAGTTTTATGGCTGCTTCCTGGGTTAAGCGCGGGGAGTTAGTGCCCCTTCTCACTGATTTTTCAGTAGAGCGGCATAATATTTCTGCGGTATGGCATGCGAGCCGGCGTTCAAATCCTGCTGTACGCGCCTTTATTGATCTCATGCTTAACAGTTCTGAAAGCTCTTAAACTGGGTATTGTCAGTAAATCCCCAAAGGTAAGTTCTTTCCGCATCTGACACATAACAGACATCAACAACCAGCAGACTGATTCAGTTAATGACAGGATGTGGAATGTTTATATGGCAGAGATAAAGCCGGAAGAACCCGCCTGCAGAGGCGCTGCTTAGCGTCTGCAGGCTGGATTACTTTATTTACTGACTGACGAAGCGCTATTTTCAACGTCGATGGTTAACACTTTTTTGCGGCCCATGACCAGCACGGCAATGCCCCCGATACCACAGAGGATAGCCAGTGGCACCATAGCCAGCGTATGGCTGCCGGTCGCCTGATTGATAATGCCATAAACGTTGACCATCACCCCACCGCCGATCAGATTCGCCATCGCACCGATAGCCGCCAGACCCGCGGCAGCGGTAGTCGATGACATCCATCCCGATGCCAGCGCCCAGAAAGGTCCTTTCATTGAGTAGGCTCCGATTAATACCAGCGACAGGATCACCACACTGCCGGTCAGACTATTGGTGATAAAGGCTGACAGCAGGCCACCTGCAATTAAGAACAGCGTTAACGCGGTGTGCCAGCGACGCTCGCCGCTGCGGTCAGAACTTCTCCCCCAGATAATCATCAGAATGGAGGCCAGGCCGTAGGGAATCGCATTGACTAAACCGGTGGTGAAGTTATCCAGTCCAAACGATTTAAGCAGTTGCGGAGACCACACGCTCAGCGTTGAGCCCGCCGCAGACGCGCCTGCATAAATCAGCGCCATCACCCAGATATGTTTGTGACGCAGCAACTGCCACAAAGAGATATGACCTATCGCCTTCTTCTTCGCATTTTCGGCTTCGAGAGTGCTGTTCAGCCACGCTTTTTGTTCCTGATTTAACCAGCTGGCATTAGTGGGACGATTGCTCAGTAAAAAGAAGGCTGCAATTCCCAGAATGACCGCCGGAATACCTTCCAGGATAAATAACCAGTGCCAGCCACGCATACCGTACCAGCCATCCAGTGACAAAATCAGACCAGAAATGGGCGATCCAATAAAGTTCGCCGCAGGAATGGCCACCATAAAGGTAGCAATCACGCGTGCACGGTACTTTCCGGGGATCCAGTAAGTCAGATAAAGAATGACGCCAGGGAAAAATCCGGCCTCAGCGGCACCCAGTAAAAAGCGCAATATATAGAGTGTATTGGCACTTTCAACAAAGGCGGTACAGACAGAGATGATACCCCACGACACCATGATGCGAGAGATCCAAATCTTTGCGCCAATTTTCTGCATGGCCAGATTGCTGGGCACTTCAAACAGGAAGTAACCGACAAAAAACAGACTACTCGCAAAACCAAATACCGCTTTCGACAATCCTAAATCTTCGTTCATCTGCAACGAAGCCATCCCAATGTTGCCGCGATCAATAATGGCAATCAGATAACAAACAATCAGGAAGGGCAAAATGCGCCAGACCACCTTCTTAACGGTCTGCTGCTCAATATCGGCAGAGAAAGTCGGGATGTGCTGTTTTTCAGACATGATGATCCTCACAATTTTGTCATCGCTTTAGGTGCAATCCGCAAAGCGCTTTGTTTTACTCTGTAAAACTGTAATGTACTGAGTAAAACCATTATCACGATAAAAATTCTTTCCCGCCGGAAGATGTAATGAGGTTGTGTTATTTGTCACAAAAAAGTATTCATCAACCTTAGTTTATGTGACGAGTATGTCGTTAACGGGTGGAGTTCAGCGATCTTTTTAATGAAGTGACGACAGGAGAACGGTAAAGAGTGAGAGGGAACAGAGTAATTTGAGTGCAGCGGTCGGGTTGCGAGGCCTTAGCGCTTGTGTGAAGGTATCAGCCAGCGTCTGAGAAGTTTGCAGCTGATGAAGCACTCGCCTGCCACTGTCGGACGGTCACATCATAAAATTCCCTGACCGATAACGGCGAGTTTCTCCTCACAGTATTCGATAACGTCATTATTCGCGGTGTTACGATGAAAAGAGAGGGATGCTATGAAATATATAATTTCTGGCCTGAACGCCGGGCAATTTGCTCATCTTTTTGGACAGAGCGATGAATATCTGAAAAAACACCATGCAGTACGACAAACGGTAGAGTGCTATCCGGGTTATCCCGACAGAATCTCATTGTGCGAAATCCCCGCTGGAGAAAGCGCCCTCCTGATTAATCACATCTATCAGCCTGCCGACACGCCCTATTTTGGTACTCATGCAATCTACATATGGGAGGGATGCACCCGGCAAGGCATTTACATCAATGAATTACCTGAAGTCCTGCTAAGCAGAATGCTGTCATTAAGGGCCTATGACGGAAAGCATTTTTTAAAAGAAGCGGATATAGCTGAGGGGAAAGTTGCTGAAGATCTCATCGGCCATTTTTTTGCCGACCCGCAGATTAGTTATATCCAGATACATAATGCGAAACGGGGATGCTATTCCTGCTGTGCAGAACGTTTTGAATGACGGTTTGTATTGAGAAGCCCTATCCGCAACAGGAAATTATTCGTCTCCAGGGTCGCTTTCGTATCATGACCCTGTTCTGAAGAGGGTACTAAGAATTATGTCAGTAATCCTGCCCTATCCAATATGGCAAAAGGAGTGCCTGTTTCTGGAGGGTCAGACGTCATGAAGCGCGATGCCCTTTTTAATACTGGCAATAAAATTATCACGGATTATATCCTCGTGGTTCGCGTTCCAGGCAATGCCAACTTTCCAGCTTATTGACTCATCTGTTAACGGAATAATAACCAGCTCCGGCGGTGCAATATGCATAACACTGTATGGCACAAGGGCAACACCCGTGCCCGCGATGACCAGCGCGACAATAGTTTGTATATCATCACTCAATTGAGTGGATGATATGAAAAGCGCGTTGTCATGAAGAAAGCGATCAATTTGCGCATTTAAACCCCGTCCTCGCCCGGCATGAAGTCGCAACAGAGGGCGTTTCTTCAGCCAGTCATCAGCAGGCAATGACGGTGAACTTGCAGGCGCAATCAAAACCAACCGATCAGTAAACAATGGCAGGTAATCCAGCGCTACAGGAGGCGGAACTCTGACAAAACCGATCTGGAGCTCATCATTTTGCAAAAGTTCGTACTGCTGGAAGGAAGGAAGATCCGTCAATGACATCTCTATCCCCGGACACTCCCGACGAAATTCTGCCATACAGCGTGGTGCAAGATAAAAACTTAAGAGACCGAACCCCACGGCTATATGCCCTTCAATCCCTTTTGAAACCCGCTCTGCATGATGCATAAATAATCGGGTTTGCCTGACCACTTTTTCAGCCTCTGGCAGCAGACGCCTGCCACCGCCCGTGAGTGTGGCTCCATGACGCCCCCGCGTAAACAGTGACGTTTCCACCAGGGACTCAAGGAGATTAATCTGCTTGGTCAATGCAGGTTGCGAAATAAACAACGCCCGTGCCGCGTCGGCATAATTTCTTTTTTCAGCCAGCATCAAAAAGGCCTTAAGCAAGCGGATGTTCATTTTTACATTCCAAAAGGTTATCGAAACCGGAAATGTTTTGATTATACAGTTATCAGCAATGGTTATGTAATTCAGTTTCGATTACTACCGGAGAAGTACCATGAGCAAACATACATCCTTAAAAGCTGCCACCGTGCAATTTCAGCATCAGGCAAATAACAAAAATTATAATCTGCTGATAATGGAGAAATTTATTGAACAGGCAGCGATTGAGCAGGTGAAAATCCTCGCATTCCCGGAAATGTGTATTACCGGCTACTGGCATGTACCCAAACTCACCTCGGCTGAGGTAACTGCTCTCGCCGAGCCGAACGAGGGGAGTCCTTCCCTTACGTTGATTCGTTCCCTGGCGATGAAACATCAAATGCTTATTGGTGTCGGGCTTATCGAAAGAGCCGATGATGGCCGCCTCTACAATGCATATGTTGCCTGTATGCCGGACGGCTCAATGCACACTCATCGCAAACTCCACGCTTTTGAACATCCGTCAATCAGCAGCGGTGACCGCTTTACCGTTTTTGAAACGCCCTGGGGAGTAAAAGTAGGTATCCTCATTTGCTGGGACAATAATCTGGTAGAAAATGTGCGTGCAACGGCATTGCTGGGTGCAGATATTCTTCTCGCGCCACATCAGACAGGCGGTACCGATTCCCGCAGTCCTTATGCGATGAAACCCATTCCGCTGACGCTCTGGGCGGAACGGGAAACGCGAAGGGAAGAAATTACTGCTGCATTCAAAGGGGCAAATGGTCGGGAATGGCTGATGAGATGGCTGCCCGCTCGTGCGCATGACAACGGATTATTTATTCTCTTCAGTAACGGCGTAGGTGCAGATGATGATGAGGTGCGCACAGGTAATGCAATGATCCTGGATCCTTATGGAAGAATCATTGATGAAACCTGGGCAGCGGAAGATTTTATGGTGAGCGCTGACCTTGATTTGAGTCTGCTTGCAATGAGTACCGGACGTCGCTGGATCCATGGTCGCCGTCCTGATTTATACCATATTCTGACACAACCGCAGGGCTACGAACGTGATGCGATTAGCGCCCGATTTTCTGATGAGACGCCTTAAATAGGCTCGGCGACTGAAATCATCCAGTCGCAAGAAAGATTGTCAGGGCGCGGCATCGTGAAAACCCCGCCCTGACATTAAAGCTTAAACCAGCGCACTATTAATTTTAAAGACACTGACACTGGCAAGCAGCATTTCGGCCTGAGCCTGTAAGGCCTGCGCTGCGGCTGTGGATTGCTGAGAAAGCGCGGCATTTTGCTGAGTGGCCGCGTCCATATGGGTAACCGCCAGATTAACCTGATCGATACCAACACTCTGCTCATTACTGGCCGATGATACGTTTTCAATCAACTCGCTGACCTGATGAATACGTAAAATAATTTCCTCCATCGTTGTCCCCGCGTGTTGAACCAGTTCATTGCCCTGGCCGATTGAACTCACAGAACGTTCGATCAGGATACGCACATCCTTTGCCGCTTTTGCAGAGCGCTGTGCCAGAGCACGTACTTCGGCCGCAACCACCGCAAACCCTCGACCTTCGGTGCCCGCACGCGCCGCTTCGACCGCAGCATTCAGTGCCAGAATATTTGTCTGAAAAGCGATACCGTCAATCACCGTAATGATCTGGTTAATCTCGTTCGAGAACTGCTGGATCTCACTCATGGTGTGTACCACTTTTTCCACCACATTGCCGCCCTGACCCGCAATGGAGCGGGCATCCTGGGCAATATTGCTGGCATGATATGCGTTCTGCGCGTTGTTTTTCACCACTGAAGTGAGTTCCTCCATGGAGGCAGCGGTTTCTTCAAGTGCGCCAGCCTGCGCCTCGTTACGTGAGGAAAGTTCCTGGCTGCCCTGCGCGATTTGAATTGACGCAGAGGCGATGTTTTCTGTACCTGTACGTACACCAGAGACGATTGAAGTCAGGCTGCTATTCATTTCACGCAACGCTGTCATTAACTCTGCGGTTTCGTCACGTCCGTTTGGACGAATAACAGTCTGCAGATCACCTGAAGCCACGGTGCGCGCAATATTGACTGCTTCGCGTAATGGATGGGTAATGCTGCGAATTAACCAGACAGTTATCACTATGCCGGAAAGTAAAATACCGGCAATGGCGATCCATAAGGTCATACGGGTTTCACGGTACTGAGCAAGGTTTTGCGCTGTCAGTTGCTGATTGAGTTTTTGAGCATGTGCCAGCGTATGATGAACGACATCATCAATCATTTTGGTCGGCTCACGATCGATGCCATTGACCTGGCTATCAACCAGCTGAGCGCTGGCGAGGTTATGCGTGTCGTAGTTTTGCAACGCAGTGAGGTATTTTTGTCTGAGCTGGGCGTGTAGCTCAATCGTCTGTTTCACCTGCGCCGTATCCATCCCAAGCTCGGGTTGCAGTATAAGAAGTTGATGGAGCAGTGCCTGAGTTTTGTCACTTTGCGTCAGAAAGGCCGTTTTGTATTTGTCAAAAACACTCTGGCCTTGTGAGCCGCGTAAGAGGGCATTTTTCCACTCCTGTACCTGAATTTTAAACTGAACCTGTGCATTACGTGCAGTATCGATGCTCTCTGCGACACGTGTTTCGCTTGCCATGATGTCAATATTTTTTTGCAGAGCCTGCGCATTCAGGGTTATGCCCCTCAAACCGACAATCATTGTCGCCAGCAGCAGGATTGCTGCCATCACACTGAGTCTTTGCCCTATCGTAAAATGATTAAGTTTCATATTTTTTCCGTGGTGAAAACAATAATGCACCGGCAAATCCCGGTACAACGGTTATCGTCACGGTAAAGCATGGACTTTATGGCTGGAGGAAGATTGATGGCATAATTTCATGTAAATAAGCGTCTCTTTTAAGCTGACAGAGTCTGAAGATAAGCTATGAATTAAAGTTTAAGCCGCTGGCTGCTCCGGTTTGAAAGGCACTATTGGTCGTGATCAACAATCAAGTCATCACAAATACTCGTGTTGTTAAAGCAGAGAAAATGTGGGAAGTCAGCAAGCTTGCTAACGCTATGCCGCTATTAACTTGTGTAAGATCATGCCGGATAACAGTTTTGTGCGATGAATAACGCAGGTAGCGTGCCTGATCATTAAATCCGCTCTATGCGGAATTGATAATCAGTCACTGGGCATCCCGTCAGCAATAGACTACTCAGAGATTTTCTTAATAGGATAACTAACGAGTGGTTTGATCTCTTTAAGCACAAACATACTCTGCATTTCTTTAATTCCTGGCAATCTGCGTACCACTGACATTGCAAAATCAGCATAGGAGTCCAGATCTGAAGCCACAACCTGTAGCAGAAAGTCAGCATCCCCACCGATGCTATAACAGGCAACCACATCCTCCAGGGCAGTCACTTCCTCTTCAAATTTTCTGGCCTCCGCTTCGCTATGGCTGTCAATGACGACCCGAATGAAAACCATTACTCCCAGCCCAATTTTCTTGCGGTCAAGAACAGCACGATAGCCCTGAATCACTTTATCTTCCTCGAGCTTACGAACTTTGCGCCAGCAGGGAGATGCTGAAATGTTTATCTTCTCCGCCAGCACCTGGTTAGTTACCCGGGCATCGTCCTGTAAAATTTCGAGAATTTTCATATCTGTCGAACTGAGCGTCATAAGGGGAAATTCCTTTCTTTATGGAGGCGTTTTAGGGTTACTTTTACCTAAAAACAGGCGTTAAGTAAATAATATAGGTAACAATTTTCCGCTTTCCTGCTGCATAATATCTTTACTTTTCCAGCCTGTTATTACAAACAATATAAGGAAAAACTGAACCCTGATTTAATGCATATGGTTCAATTTAATTTAAAGAATGCAGGGAGCCGATCATCTCTTGAAGAGAGGATCGGATAGAGCACTGCGCGCACATGAAAATTAAACTTGTCATCTGCGTAGTTAAATTAATGCAGCAATATCCGCTTTGGAATAATCGAACCTCCACTTTCAACGTTAAACCAACTGATAAAAAGGATGCATATCTTTAACCCTTAATTAAGCTTTTTATATGACAACCATCGCTCAGAACCAGGCATTTTTGAACAACTAACTCTGTTCCCTTTTACCGAAGTGCATTTCAACAGGAATAACTATGTCAGGAACTACTGAAATACTATCTTATATTGCTGCACTCGGTTTAGCTGCTGCAATTCCGGGTCCGGGGATGACTGCATTAGTCGCTCGCAGCGTGAGTGGGGGCGCAATAACAGGCTTTACGATGCTGGCCGGTCTCATTCTCGGAGATTTGATTTATTTATCTGTGGCGGTATTTGGTCTGGCGGTGATCGCTCATACCTTTACCTCTCTCTTTACGCTGATTAACTGGGCTGCCTCACTCTTTTTATGCCTGCTGGCATGGCAGTTCTGGTGCCACCAGCCTCAGGCAATAAATATCGATCAAAAAGCGACAAAACGAGAACTGGCATCAGCCTGGTTTTCAGGACTGACCATAACGCTGGGCAACCCTAAAACCATCGCTTTCTATCTGGCTATACTGCCTCTGGTTATCTCTCTCGATAATGTATCTTTTCAGATGTGGGGAGGACTGCTGGTTCCGCTTACCGTGTTAGTCCTTTTGAGTGTGGGAGCCGTTTTTATTTTTGCAGCCCTCAGAATACGCCATCTCCTGACCAGCGCTAAAGCGCAACGACTCCTTTTCCGTTCAGCCGGTACCATCATGATGCTGGCCGCGGCTGGAATGGTGGTAAAGACTCTTTAGCGTTCATTACCGCCTCCTCTGCCTCAGGAAAAGGGGGCCGGTCTCGTGGTCTTGATAGAAAATGATCAAGCTCTGGCCTGTTTATCAGGCAATAAGCAATAAATAGTAAAAGTGATTCCAGCCAGAAAAGCCTGAGCGCCAAAAGCAGCTATCTTCTGATAGCTGCTTTTTTGCCTTTCAGGTCTCCCATTTTTACTGCTTATGTTTCTGCTTCAACGTTTCCTGACTATCCACCCAGGGCGCATTAGCGGCTAACCCTGTACTTCACATCTATAATTCAGTCACTCTGGCCCATGTACTCGATCCGGCTAGCCGATTAATCAGCGTGGGGATGGCTGGACGTCGTTGTATCAGCGATACATCAATATTCACTCCCGGATGATACCGGCCGGGTTTAAGACGCTCATAATTTACAGAAATAAGGATGCCTCATGATCTTTTCTCTCAAAAATCAGGTTGCGCTGGTTACCGGTGCCAGCTCGGGTCTCGGCTATGCCTGCGCAGAAGCACTCGCTAAAGAAGGGGCCTGTGTAGTGATTAACTACCATAGCCAGGCGGAACCGGCCGAGGAGCTGGCTGAGAAAATCCGCGCCGATGGAGGCCGTGCAATTGCTGTCAAAGGAGACGTGTCTAAAGAGGCGGATGTAGAGAATCTTTTTGACCAGACGATCAGGGAATTTGGCAGGCTGGATATCCTGGTGGCGAACTCAGGACTGCAGAAAGATGCCCCGTCCATTGAGATGACGCTAGAGGACTGGAATACCGTTCTGGACGTGAACCTGACTGGCCAGTTCCTCTGCGCGCGCGCTGCGCTGCGGCAGTTCAAGCGGCAGGAGCATCGCCAGGACATCAGCAAAGCTGTCGGTAAGATTATTCATATGAGTTCGGTTCACCAGCTCATTCCCTGGGCCGGACACGTCAACTATGCCGCATCAAAAGGCGGCGTTGACTTGCTGATGAAAACGCTGGCTCAGGAAGTGGGTGAAGAACGTATTCGTGTCAATGCAGTGGCACCCGGCGCTATCGCTACCGCCATCAACGAGGAAAGCACCCAGGGTGAAGCGGGCAAAGCGCTGTTAAAGCTCATCCCTTACGGGCGTATCGGTGCGGCTGAAGATGTGGCGAATGCCGTCGTCTGGCTTGCCAGTGATCTCTCTGATTACGTTCATGGCACCACGCTTTTTATCGATGGTGGAATGAGCCTTTATCCCGGATTCCGCGACAACGGCTGAGTGATGCGTCACTGTCCCAGGTGGATGGCCGACTGATCGATAGCCCGTTGATGGGAATGGTATCCGGAACGGGAAGTCCGGATTACGCTTTCCCGCCGTTCATAATAAAACGCCAGCGGGCTGGTGCGTTCAGTCCATGCCGCAACGGCTTCAGTAAGGTTGAACGGGAAGAGCATGGATTCAATCTTTACAGGCATCCGGGCTGATCAGACGCGTACGGCAGACCTCCAGAATTTCATCAGCAAGCCCGGAATTATCCGGGCAGGCACGCGAAAGCATCAGGGCACCCACAAGATGCGCGAGCGTATTGATCAGATCCGCACGCGTGACCTGTTCCGTTTCTAAAACGGCAAGCTGTCGTTCAATTCCGGCCGCAAAGGTCTCGCGGATGGATTCAGACTGGCGCGCTGCATCGGTGCCCAAAGCCGACATGACACACCCCTTTGCCATATCATCGCGATGCTGCCGGGAAAGGTAATATTCAACGAACTTTTCCCGACTCACACCCTGAGTTTTTTCCGCCGATTGCGCGAAGCCGCAGCTCATCGCTTCGGCTAACAAATCGGCTTTCGACCCAAAGTGCTTATAGAACCCGCCATGCGTTAACCCTGCGGCTGACATCAGTTCAGCGACGCCTACCCCATCGTAACCCCGCTCACGAAAAAGTTCTGACGCCGTTTCAACGATTCGGTTCCTGTTTTCACGAACCTGCTCTTTTGACACTTTCATCTTTTCCTCCTGAAACTGAGCTTAAGTATACATTGATGATGATCATAATCAAACCAGTTGACTTTAATGATTACGATCATCATCATTAAATCAGTTTACTGACCCGCTAATCCGCAAAGGAATAACCATGACGAATCAATCCTTATTTCAGCCCTATGAACTGGGATCTGTCACGCTTGCGAATCGCATCGTGATGGCCCCGCTGACACGTAACCGGGCAGGCGCAGGCCTGGTGCCAGGTGAACTGGCAGCGACTTACTACGCTCAGCGTGCCACAGCAGGGTTACTGATTACCGAAGCTACGCAGATTTCAGCAGAGGCGCAGGGCTATCAGGATACGCCGGGGATCTACACGCAGGCCCAGATTGAGGGCTGGCGTAAAGTCACAGACGCGGTACATGACAAAGGCGGACGGATATTTGTGCAGTTGTGGCACACAGGTCGAATTTCACATGTCGATTTACAGCCAGAAGGTGCCGCACCAGGCGCGCCGTCAGCTATCCGTGCTGAAACCAAAACCTTCGTGAACAACCATTTTGTTGATGTTTCAGAACCCAGATCGCTTGAGCTGAAGGAAATAAAAGGCATTGTTGCCGATTTCAGAAAGGCATCAGCCAATGCCATTACCGCAGGTTTTGATGGCGTAGAGATACACGGTGCGAATGGCTATCTGCTTGAGCAGTTCCTGAAAGATGGTGCCAATCAGCGCACAGATGAATATGGCGGTTCAGTTGAGAATCGTGCGCGTCTGCTACAAGAGGTCGTGGAGGCCGTGAAAGATGAGATCGGCGCAGCGCGGACGGGCGTTCGCATCTCACCGGTCTCACCTGCTAATGCGATTTCATGCAGCGATCCGCAGCCACAATATGACTACCTGGCAGAGCAACTTGATGCTTCAGGTATCGTTTATCTGCATGTTGTTGAAGGCGCGACGGGAGGTCCCCGTGATGCCTCACCGTTTGATTACGCTTCGCTGCGTCGCCGCTTTAAAAACACCTACATCGGTAACAATGGCTATGACCTGGCGCTGGCGTCTGACCATCTTGCACAGGACAAAGCCGATTTGTTCGCGTTCGGTCGCCCCTTCATTTCTAACCCCGATTTCGTCGAAAGACTTAAGTCGGGAGCACCTCTGGCTCCGCTTAATCCTGAAACACTGTATGGCGGAGGTGCGGAGGGCTACACCGACTATCCATCGCTTAGCGGTAACAGTTAATCACTCTTCAGGTATCACGGTTAACCCTATATCGCTAACGGCGATTTTTATCAAACAAATTAAGAAGATAAAACTATGACTCGTACTTCAGTCCTCATTACAGGCGCATCAACGGGTATTGGTGCTGTTTACGCTGAGCGCTTTGCACGTCGTGGACATGACCTGGTTCTGGTTGCTCGCGACAAATTGAAATTAGAGGCGCTTGCTGAACGCCTGCGACAGGAAAATCATATTTCCGTCGATGTGCTGCCTGCCGACCTCACGCTGGCGAGTGATTTAGCTGCTGTTGAAGCACGCCTCCGGGAAGACACGCGGATAGGTATTCTTATCAATAACGCAGGTATCGCTCAGTCCGGCACGTTTACCGAGCAGACGCCTGATTCTATTGAACGCCTTATCGCGCTTAACGTCACTGCCCTGACAAGACTGGCCACTGCTGCTGCAGGCCGGTTCGCAGAAGCCGGAGAAGGTTCGATCGTCAATATCAGTTCCGTAGTGGGTCTCGCCCCGGAATTTGCAATGACGGTTTACGGTGCAACAAAAGCCTTTGTTCTTTTCCTCTCTCAGGGAATGAACGTTGAGCTCTCTTCAAAAGGCATTTATATCCAGGCGGTGCTCCCTGCAGGTACGTACACCGAAATCTGGGATCGTGCCGGTATCGACATCAGTAACGCTTCAAAAATGATGGAAGTGGGTGAACTGGTTGACGCCGCTCTGGCGGGTTTTGACCGCCGCGAGCACGTGACGATTCCGCCATTACACAAAGCTGAGCGCTGGGATGTTCTTGATGCCTCCCGTCAGGGTCTGCTCTCGGACATCCGACAGGAAGAGGCCGCAGAGCGATACAAAACCCTTTAGCTAAGCCCTGCTCAGCAGAACCTTTTACAGGGTTCTGCTGAACGGTAAATCGACCATGAATCTCTTAATGGTGGCATGAGCATATTAACCGGCAAAACCTTATTCCATTATTTATTACGTTGCTCGCGGAGCCGTTTTTTTGCTCAGCAACAGAGGCACCTGAAAGTACGTCAGTGCTAAACATCAGAGGATAAACACCAAATGAAAACCAGGACGATGCGAGCCTTTACTTTTAAACGCTACGGGAAATCACCTGAGCTGGGATTTGAAAATGTAGATTACCCTTCCCCCGCTGCCGATGAAATCCTGGTAAAAGTCTATGCCGTTGGTCTGAATCCCATTGATAACATGATCCCCGGCGGAATTTTCAAACCGATTCTGCATTTTAAACTTCCGGCGACGCTGGGCAGTGATTTGTCAGGCGTGGTGATTGCAACAGGAAGTCGGGTGACACGTTTCAAGCCGGGCGATGAAGTCTTCGCCAGCATTTTCGACAGGGGAACAGGTTCACTCGCCGATTTTGCATGCGTTCCTGAACGTCTCGCGGCTTTTAAGCCTGAAAATCTGGATTTCATTGAGGCTGCTTCACTGCCGATGGTTAGCCTCACCGCATGGCAGGCGTTTACAGAGAGAGCACATCTGCGGCCAGGCCAAAAAGTGTTTATTCCGGCAGGTTCGGGAGGGATTGGCACTATTGCGATTCAGCTGGCAAAGCATCTTGGTGCCCGGGTAGCGACGACGACCAGTTCAGCCAACGTAGAGTGGGTGAGTCGGCTGGGCGCAGAAGAAGTGGTCGACTATAAAAAGCAGGAATTTGAAACCGTGCTGAGTGGCTACGATCTCGTACTCGGCACGCTGCGGGGGGATTCCATTGAAAAATCCATGCAGATTCTTAAACCTGGTGGAAAGATTGTTTCTCTGGTCGGTCCATTAGACGTTAATTTCGCGCGAGCCCGGCAACTGAATATCATCCTGCGGTTGATTTTTGCCCTGATGAGTCGCAAAATTATGCGCCTTTCAAAAAAGCGCGGTCTGGATTATTCATTTCTCTTTGTTCGTCCTGATGGCGATCAACTCACCCAAATCGGCAAACTTATAGAAGCAGGACATATCAAACCGGTAATCGACAGGGTGTTCCCATTTGCAGAAACTCAGGATGCGCTTGACTGGCTTCAACGCGGACATGCAAAGGGTAAAGTCGTGGTTAAAATTCATCAGGAATAACAACCAAATCTGACGTGGGAAATAGTCATTAACTCAGGTGGTAGCACCTGAAGCCAGGATGCGTGACCTGCTAACTAAGCATCTGCTTCCCAGACCCCGCTCTCGTTATGCACTCTGTGGTAATGTTAACGCCATACGGTTTTTGCTCTGAGGATTGCGACATGTCTCCCTTTTATCAACTCACTGCCACCAGTCTGAATGGCCAGCTTATCCCGATGGCCGACTACGCTGACAAGGTGGTTCTGGTGGTTAATACCGCCAGCCATTGTGGATTCACGCCACAATACGCAGGTCTTGAATCGCTCTATAAAAAGTACGCCGCGCAGGGCCTGGTGGTGCTGGGTTTTCCCTGCAACCAGTTCGGAAAGCAGGAACCCGGCGGTGCCGAAGAAATCGCGCAGACATGCCACATCAACTATGGTGTGAGTTTTCCGATGTTCGGGAAAGTTGAGGTCAATGGCACCTCAACGCACCCGATTTTCCGTTACCTGAAAGATGAATTACCCGGCGTGCTGGGTGGTCGTATTAAGTGGAACTTCACTAAGTTCCTGATCGGGCGCGACGGCAAACCGATCAAACGCTTTGCCCCGACCACCACCCCGGAGAAAATGGAATCCGCCATTCTTGCTGCTCTTTAAGTGAGGTGTTTTACCATCTCACTGTCAATGACGGGATTACCAGTAAACTGTTTCTTTCCGCTCCACCTGGCAGCGCCTGTAACTCATCGACGTCTGTTCAGGGCCAGAAGCGGACGTTACTCACTGTGAGAAGCTGAACGCATAGCAGCGCTATGCCCGGTTTTGTCAGTCAGTCCGGATATAACTGCCAGAATCAGCGCTATAACCGAGAGTATCGCGCCTGCCCAGTCAGGCGACTGAAGACCAAAGCCGGCCGCTATAACTGCCCCTCCCAGCCATGCACCCAGGGCATTACCGAGATTGAAGAGACCTATGTTAACGGCTGCAGCCAGCGTCGGAGCTCCTGCGGCCCGCGCTTTGTCCATCACCAGTTTCTGGATGGGGGACACGGTCGCAAACCCAAACGCAGCCATCAGAAAAATACAGACCGCTGACATGACCTGGCTGTGGGCAGTAAAGTTAAATACCAGCAGGACTACGGCCTGAGCGGCCAGGGTGACGTAAAGCATCGGCATAAGCGCGCGATCGGCATATCTGCCGCCCAACTGATTACCGACAAATAGCCCCAGACCGAACAGCAGCATCAGCCATGCCAGGCTGCTTTCGCTGTATCCGGTCAGCTCGATCATCATGGGTGCGATATAGGTAATGGAGGTAAAAAATGCACCCGGCCCAAAGACCGTTATGCCCATCGCCAGCAGAACATTGACGTTGCGGAAGGCATTAAACTCGTGTGCGAAATTATGGTTCTCCGGACGGGGCTGATGCGGGATAAGCATGCCGACGCTGATAACCGTAACAACTCCAATTGCGGCAATAACCATAAAAGCATTCCGCCAGGAAAGATGCTGCCCGATCCAGGTACCGACGGGAACACCAATAAGATTTGCTACGGTCAGTCCCATGAACATGAATGCAATCGCCCTTACCCGCTTAGACGGCGCAACCATATCGGCAGCAATGATCGAACCAATACCAAAGAAGGCGCCGTGAGTCAGAGACGTGATGATCCTGCCCAGAATGGCAATGCCCAGCGTGGGCGCAAAGGCCGTAACGAGGTTACCCGCCACAAACAGCAGCATCAGAAAAACCAGCATGGCTTTTCGGGGCACTTTTGAGCCCAGAATAATCAGGGCCGGCGCGCCGACAAAAACACCCAGCGCATAAGCCGTTGCCAGATTTCCGGCCACGGGAATAGTAACGTTGAAATCAGCGGCAATAACGGGAAGCAGGCCGGCAATGATGAATTCAGTCGTACCGATACCGAATGCACCAATCGCCAGCGCCCAGAGAGCAAGTGGCATAACAAATATCCTGTCAGTTAACCTATTTTTTTGTCTGAGCTGCGCATAACACGTGCCGGCTTTCGTTTAGAGAACCGGCACATGACACGGTGATGGCAGCAGGACAGACAGGATATAAGCTTGCTCAGAGTTGATAAACAGCCCTGAAATCGCCTGAGTGGTGATAAAAATTCTACTTAAGAGTGCCAAAGTATCCTTTTTCGGCCTTACTCAGCAGTTCATCGACAATAAGCCTGACCTTGGGGATCAGATGCCTTGTCCGGGGCCAGACAACGTTCAGCCCGACGGGTACGGGCATATGATCGGGCATAACAGCAACAAGCCTGCCCTCATCAATATGGCTGTTCACCATCGATTCCGGAAACTGGGCAATACCTGCTCCTGCCAGGCAGGCCTGAAGCATGGCGTCTCCGTCGCTTATCTGGTGTGCCGAGGCCGAGATAAACTTTATTTCCCGCTCCCCGGCTGGCCGCAGCCGCCAGGCAAGCGGTGCCCCCCGCCGGTACCCCATAATGCAGCAGTGTTTTTTTAGCGCATCGACATCAAAGGGCTGACCATGCCGCTCAACATAAGCGGGAGATGCGCAAAGCATGAGGCGCTGCCGGCTCAGACGACGCGCAATCAGCTCATCGGTACTCTGCAGTTCGCCCAGGCGCAGTACCAGGTCAACGCCCTCCTCAACCGGATCAATCAGACGGTCGTTAAAGGTCAACACCAGACGCAGGGCTGGATAAAGATTCATCACTTCAAGCAGCACCGGCATCATCAGGTTGCGTCCGAATGATGCCGGCATGTCTATACGCACCGTTCCGGCAGGATTGTCCTGCCGCCGGCTGAGCGTATTTTCAGCCGAGTCCAGAATTTCCAGCGCAGAGAGGCAACTGGTGAGATAGGCCTCTCCGTCACTGGTCAGGCTTAGCTTACGGGTTGAGCGGTGAAACAGACGCGTTCCCAGCCTCTCCTCAAGCCGCGCCACGCTTTTTCCGACGGCAGATTTTGTAATGCCCAATTGCTCCGCAGCTTCAGTAAAGCTGCTGGACCTGGCCGTTGTGACAAAAGTAGTGATCCCTCGCAAGGATTCGGCTGTAAACCCGGTAGACATAAAGTTGACTCTCTGGCGACTCATAGCGTGTTTATCGATGTGTAATTCTATACCAGGCTTAAGTCAGTTCGAAAACAAAGTGCCGGCACCTGTCGGCGTATCCATATTAAAAACACAGGGAGCAGTCATGTCACAGACAAGACCTTTGAAATTTGTCTCACTGCTGGGCAGTCTTCGTACGGATTCTTTTAACGCCGTCGTAGCCCGCAATCTTAGCCTGCTGGCGCCGGCAGGCGTGGATGTCAGCGCGCTCAGCTCTGTCGGGGAAATACCGCATTACGACGCTGACCTGCAGGCTCAGGGGTTTCCTGAATCGGTTGTTGAAATGGGACAAGCGATAGCGGCAGCAGACGGCCTGATCATTGTCACACCTGAATATAACTATTCTGTGCCGGGTGCCCTGAAAAATGCGCTGGACTGGCTTTCACGTCTTCCGGATACCCCTGTCGCCGGTAAGCCCGTCGCCATAATCACTGCGTCACCCGGTGCCATAGGTGGTGCAAGGGCGCAGTATCACCTGCGTCAGATTCTGGTCTTTCTTGACGGCAGAGTGCTTAACAAGCCAGAGGTCATGATTGGACAGGCCTCATCCCGGCTTGATCCGAAATCCGGCCGCATAACGGATGCGGACACCCGTGACCATATTTCGGCTCAGCTTAGTGCGCTCGCGACAATGGCGGCCCGCCAGGGCTGATTAATAACATTACTCACATCTGAACAACCACAGGGAGAAAACTATGTCTACCAACGTTATTCGCGGTATGGACCATGTCGGCATTACCGTTTCTGATATTGATGAGGCTACCCGCTTCTTTTCTGACGCCTTTGGTGCAGAAGTTATTTATGACTCCGTCTCGCCTTCAGACGATGACGTAAAAGGCGAAGAAACGGAAAATATTCTGAACCTGTTCCCGGGAACGAAAATTACCACGGTCAGAATGATGAAGCTGAAGCACGGCCCGGGACTGGAACTTTTTGAAATGAAGGGGCCAGAGCAAAGTCAGCCCGTGCGACCCAGCGATTATGGCCTGCAGCATTTTGCTGTTTACGTTGATGACATCAACGAGGCTATCAGCCTGTTCGAGCAGGCTGGCGGGAAAATGTTTACTTCTCCTCAGCCCCTGATGTTTCCAACTGAGGTGGGAGAGAATAACTTTTTCTGCTACGGCCGCACGCCGTGGGGTAGCGTCATTGAACTGATTTCTTTACCTTCAAAGCTGCCGTATGAAGACCATACCTCTCTGCGCCGCTGGAAGCCCTGAGTGTAACCGGGTGCGCCAGCGCAGGCGTACCCGTAAATACTAAACGTCAGCTCCTCGCTCATAGCTGACTTGCCCACGATTAATCTCCGACTCATACCCTCGTACAAGACAGTTGCTTGCAGCTGGAGTAGCGGGTTTCCAGGCGGCCCCTATAACGCCGCCCCGGCACGTATCACATACATGTCCGGGAGGGCCCACTTCTGGTTTCACTATGAATGTTGACACCTGCAACACCCTGCTCCCAAGAGTGTGAAAATCATCCCTGAAACCGATTAAGGTTCACAAGTTGTCGCAGCATCTCGATATGAATCGGTTTATCATTAAGCGCCGGTATGTAAGTAAACGATGTACCACCCGCATGCATAAAAATCTCCCTGTTCTGCTCATCAAGCTCCTCAAGCGTTTCTAAACAGTCTGATGCGAACCCCGGGCTGATTACATGCAGGCTTTTTATTCCTTCATTCGGTAGATTTTTAATTGTCTCATCAGTAAAAGGCGTTAACCATGGCTCTCTGCCGAATCTTGACTGGAACGTCATCAATATTTTCAATGACGGCATATTGATTGCTTCAATGAGTAATTTTGTCGTTAACTCACATCTTTCCTGGTATCGGTCCCCCTCTTTGACAAACCTTACCGGTATACCATGATATGAAATTAACAATGCATCTGGAACGCCGTTAGCTTCGAAAGATGCCTGAACGGATGCTCTTAACGCTTCAATGTAGGCAGGGTGATCGGCATAGTCATTGATGAAATTTATGGAGGGTGTATACCGGTTCTTCATTATCTGCAGGTGACGGCTCACGCTATCCCAAACAGAAGAAACGGTCGAAGATGAAAACTGGGGATACAAAGGAATGACGATAATTTTATCGACGCCTTTTTCCAGTAGCCTGTCAATTGCACCACCTATACTGGGCTCGCCATAACTCATCCCCAGCTCGACGGGCATACCTGTCACTTCTTCAAGCGCACGGGCTTGCCTGACGCTGTAAACCATAAGAGGGGAGCCTTCCTCCATCCAAATCGAAGAATATAATTTCGCCACTCGCCTTGCACGTAATGGGATAATCACGCCATGTAGAATGGGGCACCAAATGATTCTTGGTAAGTCGACCACTCTGTAGTCATGCAGAAATTTAGATAAAAATTTCTTTACCGCAACAGGCGTTGGTTCTTTTGGTGTTCCAAGGTTAACAATCAAAACACCCTGTTTATTCGTCATCAGGTGGGACCCTCAAAGCCATTGTCACTAACTCACTCATGCCAGTCACTCCGTAGCAGCTTGTCTTAAAGGCCTCAATTTGACCTCATTTTGTAGAAATAATTGAAATGCAGATTGACTGTTTCACGGCTTATGATGCTATGAGTCTGATTGCAGCCATCGTTTTTACTCAATGATCATGATTTTAGGACAAATCATCAGTGAAAACATTACTTTCTCTATCGTCAGATTTAACCGGTGCGGGGCTACGCGACGTCATCATTGAAGTCGGGGTGTGGAGGAGTTAGCTGGAGGAGGTGAGAAAACCGTATCTGGATGCCCGTACAGATGCATGCCTTAGGCTTGATCTTTTTATGCGTATAAGTGATGAAGGCGACTGACCTGCTCCCTGTTAATTCTTACAGAACGCTTTTAGCAATGTCCGTTACTCGCTCAAAGCGGACTGACACGCATCAACAGCTTACCACTGCTTTTACCAGGCTGGACGACGTTGCCTGAACTCGTTTCGGATATCGTCGTCAGCAGGCGAGCCGCGCAGCGGTGCGAGAGCAGAATTTAATAGTTACAATATACTAATGCGATTTAATAACAGGCGCAGGATTAGGCCGGCGAACCGGCCTGAGGCATTATCAGATGGCGCAATAAACGCGCGCTTCACGTGGCGTGTAGATACCAAACGTCACCACGCTCAGTAAGCCATTAACAAACGTTTGCTGCACTTCAACCCGGTTAACTTTTTCCTGGCCGCCGCACACCTGCGCCGCATCAATGCTCTTGCGCTGACCGATACCTGAAACAAAGAACGGCTGGCTGGTGGTTTTCGTCGCCGCGCCAACTTGATTCTGTTTCATTACGAAAGTCTGCTGCGCACAGCCGGTTAAACTCAGAGCCAACAACGCCGCAACACAAAGCTTGTTCATAAATATCCTTATCGCCTGAAATGAAAAAAAATGCTGAGTGAAATCATCACTCAGCCAGCAATCAGGTTATCGACAACGAAAGCGGAAACTTGAGAAAGATTTTTAAGTACGCCTACCGGATACGTTTTGCTGAATAGTACAGCAATAAAAAAAGCCCCTGCACAGCAGGAGCTTTTTATGTTTACCGCAGCGTTTCCGCTTAGCGAGTCAAATCGTCGAAGAACTTTTTGACGCCATCGAGAAAGCTTTTTGAATGCGGACTGTTCTTCTCGCCCGCCGCACCACCAAAGCTCTATTCCGGCTTACGCAGCAGCGACTTATGCTTCTCGCTCATAGCGGACCCTGGGCTGCCGTCAGTCCGCTTTGTGCCATAAGCGGACGTCAGTATTTGTGCTGAAGGATCGCGCCGAAGGCCTCTTACGGGGTGCGGCAAGTAGTCTTATGATAAATAAGGCTGTCTGGTTCGCATGAGATGAACTCTGGCTGTCAAGCGCCCGCCTGCCCGTTAACTTCTCTATTAAGGAATGGTAGCATTGCCCGGTTCATTGGCATGCCTTATAACCTACAGGGAGCGTTTAATGCAGTTAATGAGAATGACCTACGACGATCTGACAAAGGGCGGTGGCGAGGCAAAGCTGCACGTTTACGGCGTGGGTACCTTCCCGGTCTTTTCCGGCCAAAAGCCTTATACCAATGATCCAAACTGTACCTACAAGCCTAACAGTGCCATTCCGGTCGGGCGCTACTGGATTGTTCCGCGTCCTGAAGGCAGTATCGCTAACCGGATCAGAGGATGGGCCGTCGACACCTGGAACAACTCAAATCATTCAGAGTGGTTTGCGCTCTTTGATTCAAAAACGATGAGTGATTCCATCTTCATCAATGGCGTTGCCCGCGGCGGTTTCCGCCTGCATCCTCTTCGGCCAGACGGCTCCGGAGAAAGTGAAGGGTGTATCACCTTCGTGCGGCGTACTGATTTCTATACGGTAAGACAGGCGCTGCTCCGGAGAAAAACAATCCGCGTGCCGGGTTCGCGAAACAGCTTGATGGCATACGGCTACGTTGACGTTCAGGGAGAAAGTAACTTTGCAAACTGCAAAATTCGCTAGAAAAGCAGCGGGTTTTTTCGTCTGCTTTATTGTGGCCTTTATGGTGTCGCGTTACGGGATGCCACTCTATCCGCTGACGGCGTGGCTCGTTGAACATTCTCACCAAATTTTCAGCAGTTATCAGGATGACGTATACGAAGCCGGTACGGATCCGGTTACGTTCTTTTCCCTTTTGACCGTTATCGCGTTTTACGCTTTAGCCATTTATTGGTTAGTAAAAATGGCAATTAAAAAAGTAAAACGTGGGTAGAATGGTTGCAGTAAAAACCGGGGATTTTATGCTGCCCTGCAACTCTGTCTGAAAAATCAACACCATAAAGGGTTCGCGAGCGGGTTGTTATATTTATTATGGCAGAACGTCCCTGCCGCTATCATTTTGACGACCGCTTTTCGCTCATAGCGGACATAGGCCAACGTTTAAGTCCGCTTCGTCTCAGAAGCGGAAGTAGCGCATGAACTGTTATGGTAAATTTGAACGTCCGGCTTAATCACTTGAGGATAAGCAGAATGCTTCTGGAGAAGCTCAGATTGCTTGAGTGCAGCCTTCACGGCGACAGGCGCAATGATCCGGAGTGGCTGGAACTGATTCTTCATCCTGAATTCCGTGAAATCACCCGGTCAGGTGTGACGGTCGACCGGTCAGAGACCATTGCGTCGCTGCTAAGTGAAAAGGCTGCACCTTATATTCTCAGCAGCGATTTCCGTCTTACGGAGATGGGCTGCGGTTACGCTCTGCTTCACTATCGGACGTTTTACGCTGATGGTAGCCATCATGCACTACGTTCCTCTTGCTGGATTTGTTCGGATGAGGGCCAGTGGACTCTGTTTTTTCACCAGGGAACGCCGGCTGCAGGCAATGCCGGGGTTCAGGGTTGAGTTGCACACTTAGGACAGAGAGAATGTGTTTATGCGGAAGATTATTGTTGTGCCATACGTTGATAGATGGCCTGAGATGTTTGAAGCTGAAAGTTTACTGATAAAAACATTGCTCGGTGGAATGGCTAAGGATGTCCATCATATTGGAAGCACGTCAGTTCCTGGTCTCTCAGCAAAGCCTGTAATTGATATGCTACTTGAAGTTTCCGACATCAATGAACTGGATAAGTACCATTCAGCAATGGCCCACGCCGGGTATGTTGCTCGCGGTGAGAACGGGATTGCGGGGCGCAGATATTTCATTAAAGGTGGTGATCAGCGTAGTCATCAAGTCCATGCGTTTGCAGTCGGAGATATGCAGGTATTGAGACATCTTGCTTTCCGTGATTATCTTCGAAGAAACAAAGACATTGCAGAAGAGTATGCTGAGATAAAACACGCAGCTGTATTAGTCAGCAGGAACGATGCTCATCGCTATAGCGCCCTCAAAGCGAAATTTATAGAGCGTCATCAACAACTAGCGCTAGCTGTCTGAGAACGATTGAGATTGAGTTCGTTGCCGGGAGGGTATGTTCAATAACGATGAATTCACTGAGTAGTCATCAGTCAACGTCTGCTGTTCGCTCATAGTGGACATTGGCCTATACACAGTCCGCTATGTGCCAAGGGCGGACTTTGCTTGGATCATGGTAAGTTAGTTTACCGGGAGCAGGTCACAGTCTGACAATGACGATCCAGACTTACTGTTATTGCACTAACAAAATCAACATGAAAGACATTTAATTGAAAACTGTAAAGTTTCATCAACTCGTGCCGATAATAAAAAATGTTTTTTCTAAATAAGGATATAACGTGAGTAAAATTGTATACATAACCGCCATGATACTTAGTATGGGATGCGCAGTATCTTCTGTTCAGGCCAGCACATTAACGAAAAGCCTTTCACGTTGCGACGCGAGTTTTTTCCAAGAAATCTATCATCAGAAAAGTAAATTTAAAGGTTTGGTTCCTCTCGCTATAGGCGAGCATCATCTGGCATGGTTCAAAGGGCCAGCCGATGGTAATGGCAGAATATGGTTCGCCCAGCCTTTGAAAGAACTAAATCTGACGATTTCAGGCTATTATCTTCAAACCAGCGATCTCGACGTGATTAATGACGGGAAATTTTATTACTGGGGCATGATTTTGCAAAATTCGCCTCAAGAAGTGATGAACGCACTTAACCATCTGAAGTGGGTAAAAACAGGCGATGACTCTATTTCTCAGGCAATGATAAAAGAAGGGCCTGACAGCAACTGGAAAATCAATAATCAAGCTGTAAGTGGTATTGCACCCGCCAAAGAAAGTACTGAGAAGCTTTTGATTCTGAGCAAAGATAAGAATGGTTCGTTATTACTTTGCTCAATTCAAGGTTATGTCACGCCTGATATGCTTGCAGAGTTTAGACCTGATTTGAAGGTGAAAAATTAATATGAAAACTCTACTATGTCTTATGTTTTTTTTACTATCAGGATGTGCTTTGAAAAATACATCTTCACCTGATACATCCGCAAAAAAACCTGCAGGCTTGATTAAAGTATTGACAGATGATCATGCCATTTCCTATGCGGACCTGCGGATGGTTTCAATGTATCAAGGAAACAATCATTTGCGCAAATTTTATATGATCAATAATTATAAAGAAACGAAGCGTATTAGTTCTCATCCTCCCGTTTACGCAAACAGCTCACGAACAATCAATATTATTAATTGTGATAAAAATCAACGTTCCGTCATGGGATGGACTCTGTTTACTAAACCTTATGCCGAAGGCGATATCATTTACGCAAAACCTGATATTGGGCAATGGGAGAGTTTCCCGCCCCAATCAATTATCGGCATGATAGCTCAGTTACTGTGTAAAATACCTCCCGACCGGCTGAAGCCGGAACCTGATGAGTAAATACGTAAGCCTTTATTAGATAATTAAGCATAATTGAAGCCGCGGATTAACCTGCTTCCTGTTAATTTTAACAGAATGCTTGTAACTATGTCCGCTTCACGCTCATAGCGGACATGGGCCTGCACAACGTCTGCTTAGTGCCAGAAGCGGACGTTCAGGGTATCATGTTGCAGTTAATGTTGAAGGTCCGGCTTACTCCCTTTCAAGTATGTTAATGATTAAATCGCGTGGAAAAATTGTCTCATTGGTGTGTATGAGCTCTTCAATTGTCCACCAATGATAATCGCGTATGACTTCCTGTTCATTGCTACTCCACCCTGAGCGGTCGAGCTCAACTGTATTTGCATCAATCATAAAGAAACGCTCTTCAGCAAGTACAGTCTCCCCACTGGGTAGCATCATTGTGAAGTTTTGGGACGCTATCTGTGGTCCTGTTAATGTCCTTATCAAACCCGTTTCTTCAAATAATTCGCGTATAGCGGCCTGCTCAAAAGATTCATTTTTTTCAAGCCCTCCACCCGGTGTTGCCCAGTATGTTTTTCCTCTCAGAGCTCCATCTTTATGACAGAACCTAAAGAGCAGGACGCGATTATCAGGCGAAACAATGATCAGTCGAGATGATGGTCGAATGCGCACGTACCCCCCTTAAAAAAGCTTAAATACTAATTCTTGATATTTATATAAACATAAATTGCAGCCTGAATCGGCCTATAGGTCTGTATTTTCTTACAGCTTTAATCTTACACAACGTCCGCTCCTCGCTCATGGCTGACCTTCAATCTTACATGTACGTTATCGATTTCCACGGACATCAACTTTTTCACCTGTAAGTCTTTCAACCATCTCCAATGCGTCTGAATCGCCATGCCAGGCCATGCAACTTAAACAGTCTCCACCACAGTCAAAATTCAATGTGTCTGGTGTCTTACTCATTGGCTGATTACAGGTCTGGCAATTGCTTTCTTTCACTGTAAGTGGCATCCGTTTTTAGATTTTCATTTCTATGTTACCTAACATATCACCCTTAAGTCCGTTTCTCGCTCATAGTGGACTGTGCCCCGCAAGCATGTCTGCTTAGTGGCAGGAGCGGACATTGCGATCATCATAGTGCGCGAATGAGTGAAAGCAGGTTAACTTGGGCACTTGGTGAAGTTCAAAACCTGCTCAAGCTTTTAGCCGAATCATCTCGAGGAAGGACACAGCTCATATGAAGGTTATTGAAAGTGGCATTCGTGACGTAAAACAAGGTGAAAATGTGAAAGTAATCACGCCGGTAAACATCTATGAGTGTGAACTGGGCGATGATGTTTTTGTAGGACCATTCGTAGAGATACAAAAGGGATGCGTTATAGGCGACAGAACCCGAGTACAGTCTCACACTTTTATCTGTGAGAACGTTACCTTGGGTAAGGACTGTTTTATAGGCCATGGCGTAACCTTTGCTAACGACCTGTTCAAGAATGGCGGTCCTGATGCTTCTGCAGAAAGCTGGATACATATCGTATTAGGCAACGCGGTAACCGTGGGGAGCGGAGCAACTATCTTAACAACGGACATTTGCAGTGGTGCGGTGATTGGTGCAGGTAGCGTGGTTACAAAGCCTGTGTTAATTAAAGGGGTGTATGCTGGCAATCCAGCCAGACTTTTGAGAGAGCTCTAAGCATTATCTCTGAAAATTTTTAGCCCAAACTTATCGCCATCGCAGGTCGTTAAGGTAGGCTTCTCGCCAAAGCGGCCCTCAAAGCCGCTGGTAGGTGATGGGCTGAAGAACTTACCTGTCAGTGATTATGATCCCTTAGAAAAACCGTCAGCACATCTTTCGGAGGAACACCTCCGCACTCTGAAATTAACCAGCCTATTGCCCCACGGTGGTAGGTTCCATGAAAAAGCATATGATTTAGCATGTCTATGGCTGTCATTTCTCCCTCTCCACCATCGACAAAACTGAACTTAATCGTTTCTCCTAAATCGGCCGGAGCCATTGAGCTGACGTGCTGAATATACCAGTTTGTACAGTCTTCCATTTTGACCTCAAGCTCATCTACAGAGGGTGTTTCAGGGGTATTCAGGGCAGTGTAACCATGCTGCCGTCCCGAAATATTTGCTCTGAAAATCATGTCTACCACATGAATATGGTTCATCAATCTTAGCATCAGATGACGCTTTTCTGCATAAGCAGATTCGCTGATAGCTTTAACTGCTTTTAGCGCTTCAGCATCAATCCAGCGCTTGAATTTCAAGAGTGTAACCAGTGTGTCCTTGTCCATGAATTTCTTCCTGATTTGCCAGTTTCAATAGCATATCAATTATTTAGGTCATGTAGCAGGGGTTCTAATTCAAAAAGTATAAGCATAAACAAGGTCCGCTCTTCGCTCTTAGCGGACACTACGTGATGCCAATGTCCGGTTTGTGCCAGAAGCGGACCTTGCTAACCTAATGCTATGTTTTTCTAAAGGAGCATGTAAGTGACCATGTTCAGTTATCGGCGAGTCGTCCGATATATAAGCTAAAGATGCGAAGTGCGATAAAGGATAATGCATGAGGGAACTGACTGAATTAATTGATCAGCAAAGCTCTGGCTGGCTTATGGTGCAGCAGTGGCTGAAAGAAGCGAACAATAATTATGAAGTGCTTCCCTGTGACCCGACGCTCGCAAGATCTGCCTTACATCAGCTTCAGGTTACAACGCTCTCCCCGCTAGGCGCTGTGTTGTCCGAAACGGGAGGCATCTTGGTTGATAATGGCTGGTTGCGGATTTTAGGCTCTGGTCATCCCAAGCTGGCACGAGCTCCTGCTTCCTGGACGCAATCGGTAGCAACAGGCCGGATATTTCAGGCGCTCTTGGTTGCTGATGATGTATCGGGGGGCTTTTTTGCACTTAACGGTGGTGAATTCGGTGAAGATCGAGGCGGCGTATATTATTTCGCACCGGATTCTCTGGAATGGGAGAGCCTTGATACTAACTATTCAGGTTTCCTGCAATGGGTTCTCTGTGGCAATTTGGATCGATTCTATCAAAGCGTACGCTGGACAGGCTGGCGTGAAGAAACATCTGAAATGAATGGTGACGCGGTTTACTCCTTTTATCCTTTCCTGTGGACCGAGCCACAATTGTCTATGGAGCAGCGTTCACGCGCTGTTGTGTCTGTTGATGAGCACTGGTCATTGTGCATGAACTTACAACATCAATTAACCAACATGCAGGGCGACTAACCTCCTCCGTGCAGATTAAGACACCACGATGTAAGTAATACTCTTGACATTGTGACAACAATTGCGAACATCCGCTCCTCGCTCATAGCGGACCTTCCGGAGCGTAGGTCCGCTTTGTGCCTGAAGCCTGCTCTCTCCGCATCATGATGTGTTGATCAATTGCGGCAGTTCACCTGCACCTTTCTGAGTGACCTCCGGCATGTTCATTCCGTTCGTCTGTAATTTTGCAGGCAACTTAGCGATAATTTGTTAAGCGGAAAGAAGATCTTAAAAGGAGGCACTGACAATGACTTTTTCTATAGGTGTGCTTGCAGGAATGGGACCCCGCTCCACAGCCCCCTTCGTTGATATGCTGGTAACAGACTGTCACATCGGGTACGGAGCGAAATATGATATGGATTTTCCTAAAATGCATATTATCTCGTTGCCGACACCTTTCTGGCCTGGCAAGAAAGTTGATGATAATGCGATGATCGCAACCCTGCAGCAGGGTATTACCGAACTCGTCAGGGCCAAAGTGAGTCTGATAGCTGTTCCCTGTAATCTTGCGCACTGCTACTTTGCCGAAATGAAGGCGGTGAGCTCCGGTATCCCACTTCTGCATATCGCAGACATTGCACTTGAGTCACTGCCTGCAGAGGCAACCAGGATTGCTGTACTGGCTACGGAACCTACACTGGAAGCGGGTTTTTATCAGGCGCGGATAGAAGCTTCTGGCAAAGAGATTATTGATCCACCTCTGCTTCGTGAGATGACCACATCGCTAATTGGACGGATTAAAACGAAAGGTTTTCATGACTCCGGTGTACAGGCAGAGTGGATGAATTTAATGTCTGTAGTGGCAAATCTTAATGTGGAGGCTCTTCTTATTGCCTGTACAGATCTTAGTCCCCTGATAACTGAAAACACTTTCAGCTTTGTCATCGTAGATACGGCAGCAAGCCTTTCCAGTGCGACCATTAAAAACTACAGACGTATGTCCGGGAAAATTACAGGCGGCACCCATAATACCGGCTAACCTGATGTCCGCTCCTCGCTCATAGCGGCCTCTAGCTCAGTTAGCTTGTCCGCTTCGTGCTAGGAGCGGACATTGATAATATTTCAATGGCATTAAAAATTAGGAAGCAGGACAATCTCTCGGGAGAGGTCGCGTTGGCTTTGATATTTTTAATAGATTCAGAAATATTCCGTTTCGTGATTAGAGATCCATATCAAGATTGAGCTACGATAGTCGTCTTTAGTGGAAGCGATCAGCGAGCATTTATCTGCATTACCATCAGCGGTGTAAGCACAGCTTTGCTTCAGTCGGACAATTAAGTCCCCTGTTTTTGATACGCTCTCTGAGTCAACAAATTGCGCACTTCCGGATGGATAAAAGATACGCGTGTCCTTCCGATCTTTATAGTTTCTTATACGCACAGGAAATTGGCTATTGTGATATTCATATCGCTTTACAACTTCGCCCGTGTCTTTGTCCGCGATTGTTTCAAGCAATCCGCGCACATTATAGCTGAGTACATAATTGCCTTTTTCATTCTCAAGCTCAGTGATTTCGCAGCGTTCATTGATTTTTCCGGTAATACTCTGACCTTTAAAAGAGGTCAGTACACCATCTTTGTTTACCAAATGGAATTCATGGCCATTTGCCTTATCAACCATGTTGATATTAGTAAAGCACCCGTTACGATCGTATCTAACTTCTGTCATCGCCTGAAGTTTACCGTAAATATCTCGGATCCACTGGAGGCTATGTTTTACGTTCCCGGTAGTTGCATCATGCTCGAACAAAAGAGCAGCATTTAAGACTGCTGGTTTGAATTGAGTAAATGCAGCGACATTAAATGACATTGCCAAAAGTAATAGACTTAAAAGCAACCTTGCTTTCATTATTTATTCCTTTATTAGTAGGATCGCACTCTAAGGTGGTGGGGCAACTCAAGTTATCAAATTCTATGCGTAAAGACACGAATAATCGAGATGCTTCCATGTCACAATTTAAGCGACCGCTCCTCGCTCAAAGCAGCCAGTCGATGCGCTAACATCACGTTTTCAATCAGTCACCGTTTACTGCGCTGGCGAACGTGTGCGTAACCCCCGCGATGTCTGTTCCTCTGGGCTTCCTTTCTTCCCATAGACTGCCGATTTGCATGCAGTTCTGCGCAGGATTTAATCAGGAGAATTTATTGCTGGCACTGGCGGGTCAGCCTGAAAGCGCTTATCCGTGGCAGACAAGAAAACCAGCGGGGAGAGGAGACCGGTTCATAAAGTCACCTGGAAAACTTTAGCTCACTGCTCACGGTTGACATGACTCTCCGTAACAGGCATACCACTTTGTCAGTTTTGCCGTTAGTGAACAGGTGAACAACCGGGAACTTCCGCTATCGAACGATCTGATATTGTGAGTATCTGCGCTCGTCGTCAGAAGCGGAATAATATCGATATCGGTGGTTTTAAACTTTTGAAGTAACAACCCAGGGCTGAAAGAGCAGGAGATTAATATGCAATCAGTTCACCTCATGGGTGACGGATACGAACCTCATGTGACACAGGAGGAAGGTAAACTGACCTACTCATTGCCTGTCGATTCTGGTTTTATCAGCTATGAATTTGCTTTTGAGATCAGCCGGCACGATCTGGATATTCTGCTTTCCGATGA
The DNA here is from genome assembly GCF_025910055.1 of Pantoea sp. JV6. NCBI lineage: Bacteria > Pseudomonadati > Pseudomonadota > Gammaproteobacteria > Enterobacterales > Erwiniaceae > Pantoea > Pantoea sp. JV6. The sequence goes on from NZ_JAPCIM010000003.1 coordinate 239,275, forward strand.
TTACAGACGTGCCGTGCTCGAAATTACTGCGCATACCTTGCTCCAGCGTTCGACGCTAAAAGGCTATGACCGCTTTACCCAGAAAGACTTCAATAAACTGGTCACGAACACCCTTCACTCCACACCCGATTTCCTGCAAACATTCATTTCTCAGATAAGCCATGAACATCACATTGTTATAGAGCATTACGTGAAAGAAATCATGGACCGGCGTTCTGCCTCACAATGAATACAATGAGTACTAAATTTTGGTCTCCCGAAAGTGAAAATCCAACAGAAATAATAAACTGACGCAATATGATTTTACGCTGCGAAGTTATTTCTGAATCTGAACAATAAAGGGGGACCAGAACAAATCCAGGAATGAAATACCAGTCTTAGAAATGTTCTTAGCTGGAATAGCATGGGGAGAGCTTCTCAATGAGTCAAAACCCTCTCCCATGACATCGAGCAACCCCGCAACGTCCGCCGCTAATCCCCTATGCAGTCATCCCGCCATCAATCACCAGTTCGGTGCCGCTGACGTAACTGCTTTCATCGGAGGCCAGAAACAGGGCCGCAGCCGCGACTTCATCAGGATTACCCAGCCGCTTTGCCGGGATCCGTTCGCTGAGTGTCTGCCTGACTTCATCGCTGGCCTGGCTAAACATCGGCGTATCCGTTGGGCCAGGGCTGAGTGTATTAACTCTGATGCCACGCGGTGCCAGCTCGCTGTTCCAGGTGCGGGCATAGGATCGCACCGCTGCCTTGCTGGCGGAATAGGCAGCATAGCCAGGATTAGCAATGCTTCCCGCGATCGACCCCACCAGCACGATGCTGCTGCCCTCCCCCATGAGCCGTACCGCGTGCTGCACCGTCAACACCATGGCACGCACATTCAGATCAAAGATGCGATCAAGGTGCTCCTCCGTGGTCTCTTCCAGGCTCGCAGGTTCTGACACGCCAGACGAGTTGACGAGGATATCAAGTCTGCCAGCCCTGACATTGAGGGTTTCAAACAGACGCTCAAGGTCGCTTGTGTGGGTGATGTCACCCGCAATCGCCTCGACCTCACCGCCAATCAGAGCTACAGCCTCAGCCAGCTGTGCTTCACGTCGGCCCGTTATAAAAACCCGTGCGCCTTCCTGAACAAAACGGCGAGCAACAGCGAGGCCAATACCGCTACTACCACCGGTGACCAGGGCGATCTTTCCACTTAGTTTCATCATTACCACTCCGGATAGGGGTTAGACACCTGATGGTATATTTATTATATTTAGTGTCAATTACGCACCTGATGTACACCAGATATCCTCAAGGAAACCAAATGACCACTGATATCACCGTAGTGCTGGCCGAGATCAACAGCACGCGCCCTATCATGGAACAGGTGGCAAACAAGTGGTCAGTACTGATCCTGACCGTGTTGTGCTCCCAGCCCTCACGTTTTAACGCCATCAAGCGCAGGCTCGACCCCATCACACATAAGTCTCTGACGGAGGCATTACGACGGCTGGAACGCAACGGATTAGTGAGCCGCCACGTGATTGCCTCCTCCCCTGTGGCGGTGGAATATGCGATTACGCCGCTGGGCCGAACGTTGCAGGATCCTTTTATCGCGCTGGTGAGCTGGGCAAAGCAACATGGGGGAGCGATGGAACAGGCGCAGACGGTTTATGATAATGGACGGGATATCGATGAGTCTGTATGAACTCCGCCAGGGTGGCGTTCCTGCCTGTCAATAGCGTCAGGTTAATGAGAAGATGAGTTCAGCAGGAACAATGAATTGCCGTACGCGAAGTCACTCAGGCCAGTTCATCACAGACGTTTGAGGGAATTCAGTAGCCTGTCTCGCACATAGATGTTGGTCATCAGCAACAGACTTCTTTTTGAGCCTGAAACAGAAAATCTTTCTGCTGTGGCGCGCGGTTTCAGAATATTAGGCGGGTTAATCAGGCGTTCAGGAAATGTATCCTTGCGGGAACAGGCGGCAAAGCGTTAAACGTAAGATCTATTACCTTCAAATCCGGAAGGTCATACCAGCAATCATATGCATCGACTAAGGCTCTTCTGACTCAAAAAACTGATACGACCCATCACGTCGGGCTTTGGCCTGGTACATCGCTTTATCCGCGTTTTCGAATAATATTTTGGCCGATGCCGTCCCAAAGCGGGCAAGGCTGATACCGATAGCCGCGCCAATGCGCACATCCATATTATCAATGGCGAATGGCGCGTGCAGACTTTCAATAATACGCAGGGCAATGGCAGCGGCTGTATCGCGATTTCTGCACTTTGCCGCCACAACAAATTCATCTCCGCCCAGTCGCGCCAGTGAGTCGCCCGGACGCATACAGCGTTGCAGCCGTTCACTGACCTGCTGCAGCAAGGCATCCCCTGTCGCGTGGCCCATCAAATCGTTCACCGCCTTAAAGCCATTAAGATCGATAAACATCACCGTCGTGTAGGCCTCATCATCCACCTTCGCCAGCATGCGCCCAACCTGGTCGTTGATCCAGGTACGATTATGCAGCCCGGTCAGCGTATCCAGCGTTGCCAGCTTCTCCAGATTGCGCATCCTCTCTTTGTCTCGCGTAATGTCGCGCGACACCAGAACTGCACCGATATTTTTGCCGGTAGAGGGATTGATGACGCCACAGGCTTTGGTGCCCAGAATGATGTAGTGGCCGTCACGATGTAGCTTGCGCACCTCAACGACGTCCGGCAGTACTCCTCCGCTGAAGATGCAGGCGAGTGCTTCAGAAGCGGGGCCGCGGTCATCGGGATGCAGGAAATCCACCACCAGCTGACCGACAACTTCTTCGGCTGTCCAGCCAATCATTTCGCTATAAGAGGGCGAGATTGAAACGTACCGGCCATCCGCGTCGCAATGGGCAATCAGATCGGTGCTGTTTTCAATTAACAGACGATATTCTGCCGCCGTGCGCAGCGCATCTTCCAGCGCTTTACGCTGTCCGGTCACATCCAGAATGAAGCCGTTATACTGCAGACGGGACGTACCAGGCTGGCGATCCGGCAGGCCAGATACAATAACCCGACGCGTCTTGCCATCCAGACAGTTGATCGGCACTTCAATATGAAAAGGCGTCAGGAAATCAAGCGCTGCGGTCAGTTGCAGCGCGATCTTTGCATCGTCGTCGGCCTGTGCCAGTCTCAGCCATGAACTCAGCGTCACACCCTTTAGTTCAGGCATCAGACCAGCAGGGCTTTCCTGACTGGCGACGCAGATACCCTGGGCATCTGTAGACCAGACAGCGGTAAAAGAGGGTTTGATCATTGTGTTCATGGCGGCCGACTCCAACGTAGCTGACGATATTAAACAGGCTCAATACTCGTCGCTACAGACCTGATTATAACCGTTAATGTCCGCCTGTAGCTGAAGGAGGATCCGGAGACAGGTTCACCATTGCGAGAATACCCGCCATTGACGGCGGCTGACGCTGCGCTTGTCCGTCTGCAGCTGCTGAGGTGCCGCCCTGCCCGCACAAAAGTGAGCGAACCCGGGATTCAGTGTCAGAAGTATGAGCCAGTGTTTATCGGCCGAACGGCCCAGAATCTTTAATGATGCCACCTCTGCCAAAAGCGCTGGGGTATGATTATGTTGATTAATAGCAACCGGATAATCAGGCGTAAAATCACCTTACTGTTTTAGTCGTCACAATCCATTTTTGCAGCCCGCAGCAAACGCAGGCTGCAACGGTCAGCTGACCAGACTGCGATCAGTCTGCCGTATGTGTGTGATAGATCTTGCTGACCACGGTCCAGCGATCGTTCACTTTCAGCAGGTTAAAAAAATCAGTGAAACGGAAACCAGAAATGTCGTCAGTGTCGATGCGGGCACTGGCGGCAGTCCCAACAATATCTACGCGCACGATAGCCGCTTTTGCTTCGGGTGAAGGACGGAATGCGGTGTCGATGGTGTCAAACAATCCCTGAATTGGACCGCCGCTGAGGTTGCCGTCACTGTCGAGACCAAAAATGGTCGCCCTGTCGCTGAAAGCGGGCTTCATGAGCTCACTTTTCGCCTGCTTACCTCCTTCGTTATACTGATTCAGCACTGCCACGATGGCGTTATAGTCCTGCACATAGGTCGTGTTATTCATCTGTTTTCTCTCCGTTCTGATTAATAAGGTATCCCTTCAGACACCCCGCTTTTGGGTGATATTTTCTGACACAGACATGTACCGACTCAGTGCGACAGCAGCCTGCCGGGGGAGCGCAGGCGGGATAAAAGGCGAGCCACTGTGTCGATTTAATTCTGTAGTGAGCACTATGCAATGTTATTATTGTATAGTGATCACTATGTAATGTGTCAAGAGAATGATTGAGGCCGTCTATGAAAATACCTGACCAGCCTGCTGCCACTGAAAAGCCGAAAGGCCGGCCACGAAGCTTTGACCGTGATAAAGCGTTGCTGAAGGCGCTGGATCTGTTCTGGCGCAAAGGTTTTGAGCCGGCATCGGTTGCCGAACTTTGCACCGCCATGGAAATCAACCCACCCAGCCTCTATTCCGCCTTTGGCAACAAGGCAAAACTTTTTCTTGAGGCCGTGAACTACTACGAAACGAAGTACTGGAAAGCGACCTGGCTGCGGCTTGAAGAGAGGCAGGATATTGGTGAAGCGATTGACGGTTTCTTTAGCGAAGCAGCCGATATTCTGCTCTCCCCTTCAGCGCCCTGCGGCTGCATGGTGGTGCTGGCAGCCATCAATGTTTCAGCAGAATCGACGGATGTTGTCAGGGCGGTTAGCGTTCTCAGACAGGAAGGGAAAGATCTGTTTGAAAAAAGGCTGGTCAGAGCGGTTCAGGAGAAACAACTGCCCGCAGATACCAACACCGTCGCGCTGGCTACCGTTCTGAATACGCTGCTGGAAGGCATGTCGATAGAGGCGAAAGACGGTGCGACGCTTCAGAGCCTGAAATTGATCGGCCAGCACGCCACCCGACTGCTTCACCCGCTCACAATCAGAAACAGATAGCATGAAACAGGTTAAAAGTTACTAGACGACCGGTCAGTTTTTCACTAGAGTGTGCACATTATGAAAAGAAACGTGACAGATATGCGGCAGCACATCATTGATGTGGCCAGGGCGATCATTACTCATAAGGGCTACAGCGCCGTCGGGATTTCCGAGATTGTAAAAGCGGCGGATATCCCAAAAGGCTCGTTCTATTACTATTTTCCGTCGAAGGAAGCGTTTGCAGAGGCGCTGCTGGAGCACTACTTCAGCCACTATTTGCTGGAAGTAGAGCATCAGCTAGGCGGAACAGGAACGGCGAGAGAGCGACTGCTGCGCTATTTTACCTTCTGGAAAACCACCCAGGGCGCAGACCTGCCTGAAAGTAAATGTCTCGTGGTCAAGCTGGGGGCGGAAGTCTGCGACCAGTACGATAACATGCGGCATGTGCTGGCAACGGGCACCCATGAAATTGTGCTCAAAATTGCTGCCTGCCTCCGGCTCGGTCAGGAAGATGGCTCCCTGCCCGCCGTAACGGATGCCACTGAACTGGCAGAAGAACTCTATCAGCTCTGGCTGGGGGCTTCCCTGATGGCGAAAATCCACGATCCTGACAAAGCGTTCAGTCAGGCAATGAACGCAACAACACGGCTACTTGGGTAGCCGGTTTTTTTTATCCATTTACTAGACGACCGGTCAACTATTAAGAGGCTTATATGACTGACAACAGTACCCGTACCGATTTATTCTCACCTGTTTCGATGGGCAGTCTTCAGCTGTCAAATCGCATTGTCATGGCACCGGTCACGCGTAGCCGTTACGGTGAAGAGGGTGTGCCTGATGAACTCCATGCTACCTACTATGCACAGCGTGCCGGGGCTGGCCTGATTATTTCTGAAGCCACCAACATCTCTCCGCAGGGACGCGGCTATGCCGCTACGCCGGGGATATGGAGCGAAGAGCAGGTGGCTGGATGGAAAAAGGTCACCGAGGCAGTCCACGCCAAAGGCGGCAAAATCGTCTGCCAGTTATGGCACGTGGGCCGTTTTTCAAGCGTGGAACTGCAGCCTGAGGGCCAGCGTCCGGTTGCACCTTCTGCCATCAAAGCGGAGGGACAGACTTATACCGTAAACGGTTTTGTGCCGGTATCGACGCCGCGTGCGCTGGAAACAGAAGAAATCCCCGGCATCATTGAGCAATACAAACGTGCAGCTGAAAATGCCCTGCGTGCCGGTTTTGACGGCGTTGAGGTCCACTCCGCCAACAGTTACCTGCTCGATCAGTTCCTGCGTGATTCCACCAATCACCGTACTGACGCCTACGGTGGCTCTATTGAAAACCGCGCCCGCCTGACGCTGGAAGTGACAGAAGCCATCATCAACATCTGGGGCAATGACAAAGTCGGTATCCGCCTCTCTCCGGTCACGCCTGATGCCGGTAACACCCCGCCAGACAGCAATGTTATGGCGATGTACGGCTACCTCATTCAGCAACTTAACCGGTTCAACCTGGCTTATCTGCACTTCGTTGAAGGCGCGACGGCCACCTCTCGTGATGTGCCTGCCGATGTGGACATGGACGCGCTGAGCGCCCAGTTCAACGGTCCGTTTATTGGCAATAACAACTATGACCTTGAGATGGCCATCAGCCGCCGCAACGCCGGAATTATTGATGCGGTTGCCTTTGGACGCCTGTTCATCTCCAACCCGGATCTGGTTAAGCGTCTGCGTTACGGTGCCGCGCTGACCATCGCGCCGAAAGAAGCCTATTACGGCGGTGGTGCAGAGGGTTATACCGACTGGCCGGAAGCCAGCTGCTGATAACGGTTTATGGCGGGTGACTACCCGCCCCTTTCACCAGAAGGAGAATTAAAAATGAATTACCTGCAACAGAAAACAGCCATTATTACGGGTGCATCCTCCGGGATTGGTGCGGCTACCGCGCGGGAACTTGCGCGTCATAGCGTGAATATTGTGGCGGCAGCACTGGACCAGGATGGCCTCGATACGCTGGTACGTCAGATTGAAGCTGAAGGGGGACGCGCTGTCGGCCTGGTAACCGATGTTACGCGTCTGGAAGAAACCCAGGCGCTGGTGAAGTTCGCCAGTGACACCTTCGGCTCCATAGACATACTGATTAACAATGCGGGCCTGATGCTTTTCTCAAGCTGGAGTGACGTTGCATGGGAAGAGTGGAACAAAATGGTCGACGTCAATATCAAAGGCTATCTGAACGCCATTGCCTCTGTGTTACCCGTTATGCTGAAGAAAAATGAGGGACAGATCCTGAATATGGCATCGGTTGCAGGTCATCAGGTGGATGCGGGTGCAGGGGTTTACAGTGCAACAAAATTCTTCGTCCATGCCATGACAGAATCGATGCGCAAAGACTTAGGAGTTAATAACGGGATACGCGTCAATACCATCAGCCCTGGCGTAATCAATACCGGCTGGGCCGATAAAGTCGGCGATCCTCAGGGCCGTAAAGTGGCTCAGGAACTCAATAAATTAGCCATCAGCCCACAGGATGTGGCTAATGCGGTGGTGTATGCACTAAATCAGCCGCAGAACGTTACCGTCAACGACCTCATCGTCTCTCCCACCAGACAAAACTGGTGATATCCGGATAACAGCGTCGGGGGTTGCTATGCCATCCACCCTGCCCTGATGCTGATTATCAGGGCAATACTGCCCCGGCATGGCTCGCACGCCCTGATGCTACTTTCCTTCAATTTTCGCCTGATTAAGCCGCCGGGCTATCACTCTTTGCATCGCCTGAAAATTAAGAAGAAAACAGAGTAACTCAGAATTAATTCTTATAGGTTAACAGGTAAAACCGCCCAACCACCACACTGCGACAGAGCAAATATTACATTAAATCATAGGGTAAGTGCCGGTTTAGCGAGTGACAAGCTGTGAGCAAAATTCCTGTCATGGTTTTCTTTAGCTTAACCTTTTCTTAAGATTAATCTTATAACATCGTCTCTGTATTAGCCCATGTTGGGCTGTTCCGGAGTATCACCCTATGCAAAATAACAACACAGCTTCTCACTCTCTCAGTAAAGTTCCGGCCGTTACCGCGGCTTTCTGGTTAACCAAAATCGCTGCGACTACCCTGGGTGAAACCGGCGGCGATGCGGTGACCATGTCGATGAATCTCGGTTACCTGACCGGGACATTGATTTTCGCCATCATCTTTCTTGTCGCGGTGGTGGTGCAGATAAATCGCCACAGTTTCAACAAATGGATTTACTGGTTCACCGTGGTGGCCACAACCACCGTTGGCACGACGATGGCAGACTTTGCCGATCGCTCACTGGGCATAGGGTATTTAGGTGGCACCGTGCTGCTGAGCACCCTGCTTATCCTCTCGCTTTTCCTGTGGAAAATCACCTGCGGTACGGTTGCGGTCAGTTCAGTGAGCAACGGCGTCACAGAGAGTTTTTACTGGGTCACTATTATGTTTTCACAAACCCTGGGCACGGCCTTAGGTGACTGGACGGCAGACACTGAAGGGCTGGGCTACGATGGCGGGATCCTGCTGTTTGTTGGCGCGCTGGCAATCATCTGGGCGGCCAGTCGCTTTACATCACTTTCGCGTACGGGGCTCTTCTGGGCGGCCTTTATCCTGACCCGACCACTGGGTGCCGTGGTCGGCGACTTTCTGGACAAACCCCTTGCCTCAGGCGGACTCGCGCTAAGCCGCTACGGTGCCTCACTGACGCTGGCGCTAATCATCATCGCTCTTCTGGTAATACTGCCCCAGCGTCCGGCAATGAAGACCGCCACGGCGAGTTAAAAAACGTTACTGGCAGATTTACAGATAACGCATCGACTTAAACGTAATCAGGGCCGCCAGCGATGGCGGCTTTTTTATTATCTGATGCGTAACAGGCTACATCAGACAGAGCGCTCAAAGGAGACGATTTGACCATCGGGTGCAGCAGCGAGTACCGGCAGACTCTCTGCAGGCTCCTGCATTTTCACCCGAAACGCCGTGTTGCTGGCATCAAGGAAAACGGTTCTAAGATGACGGTTACAGATGAACCATATTTCATCGCGGTCATTTGAAAGAATGTAGTAAGCATCTGATGTTTCAGAGGGGTTAAAACAGCCCAGCGCGCGATAAGCCGTCTGCGGGGTAAAACCGCTGGAAAGCGGCAGTGGCCTGGGGCCATGCGCTAACTCTTCAATCCTGAGGTAAAGCCCCTGTTCAAGCCACAACATAATGTCACTCCCTGAGAGTAGAGAAACCGGGCTGAACGTGTCGGCTGCATTACCGCGAAGCAGAATGCCCGTTCACTGACCGATTTAGTGATCGGATAATTTTCCGACATGCAGAATCGTTATCCTGATCTGAGCATAGCAGCGGCGCGTTCTTATGCTTTTTTTATCTGCTTGCGGTGCTCTGCTACTCAAGACGACTGGCGAGCAGCCGCAGCTGCTCAGCAATCTGCTTCAGATCACGCTGCTGCTGACCGGCGATACCCGTCGAGCTGCGTACCACCAGTTTTGCCGGAAGGATAGAAGAGGAACGCTGCTCATCCTGCTCACTGGCTAACAACAGACGCGCAACGGCCTCTTTGCCCTGTAAATCAAGATCGAGCGACACCGTGGTCAGCGCCGGATGGAAGAAGGCACTTTCATAGGTGTCATCGTAGCCAATCACCGAAATCTGCCCCGGCACCGCTACACCGCGCTGATGCAGCGCGCTCAGCACTCCCAGTGCCATCTGATCATTTCCCACCAGCAGCGCGCTGAACTCCGGCGCTTCACGCAGCAGTTGCAGCACGCCGTTGTAACCACTTTGCGCATCCCAGTTACCGTGGCTGACGCTGACCGGCTTCAGACGATAGCTCTCCAGCGTATCCAGCCAGCTCTTTAACCGCAGATTGGCAGAAACGGACTCCTCTGGCCCGGCCAGCAGAGCAAATTCCCGATGCCCCTGCTCGTAGAGATATTTGACACTGGCACGGGTACCGTCAGCCGGGTTAAACGAAACGTTAAACACCGCGCTGTAGGGATCAACATCAAGAAACAGGCACAGGATATCGTCGTTCTCCTGCACGATCTGCTCCGCATCACTGCTCTCCAGCGGGACGTTGATAATCACCTTATCCACGCGCTGCGACTTCAGCTCATTGATACAATTCTGCAGACTTTGATTGACGTTCTCATCAATCATGGCGATCAGTACCTGATAGTCAGCGGCATTGGCATATCGTTTAACCGCAGCGGCCACCTGCGAGGGAGCATGCAACGCCAGCGATGTGGTCACCAGACCCAGCGTTGTGCTCTGCTTACCCACCAGCTGTTGCGCCAGTCTGTTTGGCACGTAGCGCAGGGTCTCAATAGAGTGCTCCACCTTGCGCCGCGTTGATTCTGAGACGTTTGCCGACTTATTCAAAACCCGCGAAACCGTCTGATAAGAGACGCCAGCATGGCGGGCGACATCCTCTAAGGTGGCATTTTTTGATTTCATAATTCGCATCCCTGATTACCGATGGCGGAATGGTATCACAGCAGCCGAATAAGCCAGGTTACCGCAGTCACATTGCGCAAATAAAAAGTAAAAGTCATACCTTCACATCACGAGGTTTGGTGATCTGATTCACTAATCGTTACAAATACCGCCACTTTATTTGCAGTGCATCACACATTATCGCGATTTTGTTTGTCACCCATCTGACAAAAAGCGTTAACTGCCGCTGTCATGTGAACGTATTACAAATAAAATTGAGGATAACATGGAAACAAGGTTACGTACTGCTGCTGTGGCGCTCGCTGCGGCCCTGACCTCCCCGACGCTCTATGCTGCTATCGACAACATTGATTTCCATGGCTATCTGCGTGGTGGCGTTGGCGTATCGCAGGATGGCGGTATTGAAGAGTATCAAAAGAACAAGATTGGCCGTCTCGGCAATGAAGCCGACACCTACGGCGAGGTTGAGCTGGGCAGCGAAGTCTACAAAAAGGATGACGTCAGTTTTTACGTCGACACCATGGTCAGCATGTTCTCCGACGGTTCTAACGATAACGAAACCACCTTCGGTGACGATGCGCAGTTTGGTTTGCGTCAGCTTAATCTGCAGATCAAAGGGCTGGTGCCGGGTGACAAGAATGCGGTGATCTGGGGCGGTAAACGTTACTACCAGCGTCACGATTTGCACATCATTGATACCAAATACTGGAATATCTCCGGCTCCGGTGCGGGTATCGAAAATTACACTCTGGGCCCGGGCGCGATCTCCTTTGCCTGGATCCGTGGCGATGCTAATGACGTCGATTACCGGGTCGATGGCGATAACGACGTCAACATTAACTACCTGGATCTTCGGTATGCTGGCTGGAAACCGTGGAGCGGTGCCTGGACCGAGTTTGGTATTGATTACGCCATGCCGAACACGACTAAAAAGCAGGAAGAGTATGGTGGCCTGTATGATGCGGAAAACGGCGTTATGCTCACCAGTGAAATCAGTCAGGATATGTGGGGCGGCTATCAGAAACTGGTATTCCAGTACGCTAACAAAGGCCTGGCACAAAATATGATTTCACAGGGCGGTGGCTGGTATGACATGTGGAACGATACCCGCGATGCCACCGGATACCGCGTAATCAATACCGGCCTGCTGCCGATCACCGACAAGTTCTCCCTGAATCAGGTCTTTACCTGGGGTTCAGCGGATGATGTCACCGCGCAGACCAGCAAAAGCACACTGCTGTCGCTGGTGGGTCGAGGTCAGTATCAGTTCACGCAGTATGTCCGCGGCATCGGCGAAGTGGGTAGTTTCTGGCAGAAAGATGAGAACAAAGTGGGCAGCGACTACAAACAGGCGGGTCAGAAATATACGCTGGCGCTGGGTCTCGCAGCCGGTCCCGAATTTATGTCACGCCCGGAACTGCGTCTGTTTGCCTCTTACCTGAATGACTCAGAAGACGGACACAGTTTCCAGGACAACACCAGTAACAACACCTGGAACTTCGGCGTACAGGTCGAAGCCTGGTGGTAACCAAGCAGTCTCCTCATTGTGATCATTGTTAAGCTCTTATGCAGGGGCTTATTTGGATAACCGGCGACGGTTATCCATTTTTTTTTACTCCGGCTGAAGCGGCTTGAAGAATCGGGCTTCCAGCAACTGACGCAGCTGGTCGGATTGCGTACCAAAGATGGCATGAACTTCCTGCCCCAGAATCACCACGCCAATCGCCCCCGCCTTCTGTAATCCTGCCGTATCAACCGCCCTCAGCGATGTCACTTTCACCCGCAGCCGGGTTAAACAGGCGTCCACCTGCTGAATGTTTTCACGCCCGCCGAAGCACTCTACAAGACGCTCCAGCAGCGCACTGTCTATCTCAACCTCTTCCGCCGTCAGCGGCTGCCGACTGAAATATTGCTTAAACGATTTCAGACTCACCATGTTGTTCTCCTCCAGATAATAAAAAGGCGGGCTGCTGCCCGCCACTCACGACTGATAAACGAAAACGAGGGGGACTGGCTTCAGGGCACTTACAGAAAATACACTCTTCCTGCCCTCAAACCCTATTCCTCCGCCACAAAGTCCGCAATTAAAGCCACGGCAGAACTTCCCACACACAACTCTCATGCTCAAAGCTCAGCCTGCCAACAAATTTAACCAAACCTGCTCATTATCCACAGTTCCCGCACCCTCCTGCCACAGACAATGCCCAAACTCAAAGCGATGGGGGCATATGCCTGGAGCAAAGCATCACGGGCCAGGGATGGCCCGTGCTGAGCTGGCAGGGATGCCATCTTTTGCGTCTTTGCGGAAGGCATATGCCCCCTGAGCCAGTGCTCAGACTGCCAGCAAACTTAATCAAGCTGCTCCATATCAACAGTTCCGGCAACCTCCTGCCACAAACAACGCCCAGACTCTAAGCGATGTGGGCATTTGCACCCTGAGCTAACCCTCACCCTGCCATCGAGCGGCATTCAACTAACTTTAAAGGCTTGTGCCTTCAGTTAGCGGCACACTCAGAACGCGACATCCCCACGGCGCCAGCAGCAGCGATTCCCCCACAACCGAGCCATCGATCAAATCGCTGAGCCCAGCAGGCAACGACAGCTGCTGCACCTGACTGGTAAAATTCTGCACAAAAAGAAACGCCTGTTCGCCATCAGTGCGCCGCTGAACGACCACGCCCGGTGGCAGATCAATCGCCAGCGCGCGTGGCAACGCCAGCTGCTTAATCAACGCACCATAAAAATCCCGCTGGAACGACAAATCATTACGCGACGCGATATACCAGGCTTTGCCCTGACCCACGCGATTCACCGTCACCGCCGGGGTACCGGCATAAAAATCGCTCTCATAACTGGCCAGCGCCGTTGCCCCTTCCAGATGAATATGCTCGCAAAGCTCTCGCGCCTGATAAGGCCCGCTCAGACCCAGCTCATTGCCGCGCACCCCGCGTACGCCATTGAACTCCTCATCAGTCAGACTATCGATCTCTTCTGACCAGATGCCAAGCAACGGCCGCAACGGCCCCGGGAAGCCACCGGGATAACACAGATCGCTCTCATTCACGATGCCGCTCCAGTAGCTGGCAACGAAATGCCCGCCCTGCTCAAGATGCTGTTCCACCCGCGCCGCAAAAGCATCCCGCACCATATACAGCATCGGCGCAATCACCAGATCGTAACCACTGAGATCGCAGTCGCCGTTAATCACATCCACCGCCACGCCCTGCTCCCAGAAAGCACGATAGTGCTCGTTCACTGTGCGCTCATAATGCAGTCCGAGATTGCGCGGCCCCTGCGCATTATCCATCGCCCAGCGACTCTCCCAGTCGAAAATAATCGCCACCCGCGCCTCAACCCGGCTGCCCATCACCGGCGTCATTGCGGCCAGCATCCGGCCCAGCTCACTCACCTCACGACCGGTGCGCGTATCAAGATGACCCACATGATCGACTACTGCGCCATGAAACTTCTCGACCGAACCCCGGCTCTTGCGCCACTGAAAATATTGCACCGCGTCCGCACCATGGGCCACCGCCTGCAGTGACGACAGAATATGCATCCCCGGCTTCTTCAGCTTGCTGGTCGGCTGCCAGTTGGTGGCGCTCGGCGTCGACTCCATCAACACGAAGGGCTTGCCCTGCTTCAGTGTGCGCATCAAATCGTGGTACATCGCGGTATAACAGGCGAGCGTGGTCTCATCCTTCTCGTTATGCCACATCGGGTAGCTATCCCAGGAGATAAAATCGAGCGCCGGTGCCAGCTTCCAGTAATCGTAGTCGTAGAAATATTCCATAAAATTGGTGGTCGCAGGCAGATCGGGATTGGCCTGCTTCAGCGGTTTAATCTCCTCACGACAGAAATCAGTAACCTGATCGGTCATAAACCGCCGCCAGTCCAGATTCAGACCGTGAATCGACATCTCACCCTGTGGCGCTGGCGACACAATCTGTGACCAGTCGCTGTAGGTATGACTCCAGAAATCACTCCACCAGGCGAGATTCAGGTTCTCCAGCGTCTCATAACGGCGCTGCAACCAGCTGCGAAACGCCTGCTGACAGCGATCGCAATGACATTCTCCGCCATATTCATTGGAAATATGCCAGCCGAGCACCGCCGGATGATGCGCATAGCGCGCCGCCAGCCGGCTGTTCATCGCCTGCACTTTCTGGCGATACACCGGCGAGGTCATGCAGTGGTTATGACGGCCACCATGCAGAGCCGGCACGCGATCGCGCCCCACACGCAGTACCTCCGGATACGCCTGCGACATCCAGGCTGGTCTGGCCCCGCTCGGGGTAGCAAGAAACACGGATATCCCCTGCAGCCAGAGCGTATCAATCACCTCATCCAGCCAGCCAAATTCATAGCGCCCCTCTTCCGGCTCCAGCTTCGCCCAGCTGAAAATACCCACCGACATAACGTTGCAGTTCGCCTGCTTCATCATCATGACGTCGTCATCAATAATGCCCGGCTGGTGCGCCCACTGTTCCGGATTGTAGTCAGCACCATGCAGCAGCCGGTTAACCCGGGTGCTGAGCGGGGGAAATTTATTCATACCTGTTCCTCAGAGGTAGACATCAGCGTTTGCGCTAATGGTTAATGAAAAACCTGCAGCGAAGGCAGCGCCTTGCCGTGACAGTCAAACAGCGCCTGGTTTTCGCGGGCGTTACCCTGTTTCCATTCGTCGTGGATATATTTCATGCCAGCGGGCGTCGCCCAGGTATTGCCGGGCGCAGGGATCCACGCCGGTTCCCAGTAGACGACACCCTTGCCGCGATGGTCCGGCACCGCCAGCACCGCTTTAATCAGGTCATGCAGATAGGCCGCCTGGCCTGCTACGCTGCCGGGATAGCCGCCCGCCTGCTCCTCTTTGGCCTGGAAACTATTCTCCGCACTATCGCAGTTTTCCAGCGTGTAGCCGTAGGCCGCTTCCACCACCATCACGTCTTTGTCATAGCGCCGGGAGATATCATCCATGTTGGCTTTCAGAGCGCTGATGGGGCCGTTCCAGTAGGTGTACATCGACAGGCCAATCACATCGAATGGCACATCACGCTTAACGATCTCGTCGAACCACCAGCGGAACATGTCGTTCTTTGTGCCCTCAGCCAGGTGCAGCATGATCTTCACCTGATGCGGGTCGCTGAGGTTCTCACGCACCCCGCTGATCCCGGCTTTCAGCAGACCGGCCAGCCGATCGAACTCACCGCCGTTCTGGCCCCAGCTTTTGCCTTCCGGCCAGAGCATGCCACCGTTAAGTTCATTGCCAATCTGCACGATATCCGGCATCACACCGTCCGCTTTGAAACGGGCGATGGTGTCACGGGTGTAGTCATGAACCTGGGTTTCCAGCTGCGGAAAAGGCAGCGACTGCCAGGCTTTGGGCTTGAACTGCTTGCCTGGGTCTGTCCAGAAGTCGCTGTAGTGGATATCCAGCAGTAGCTTCAGGCCCGCAGCTTTAACGCGCTTCGCCAGCGCCAGCGTGGTTGCCAGATCGTTACCGCCACCACCGTAGGTCTGACCGCTGCCGTCGCGGGGATCCACCCACAGCCGCAGCCGTATGGTATTGATGCCGCTGGCTTTCAGGATGGCGATGGCATCCTGCTGCTGGTTATCTGCGTTGTAGAATTTCGCACCCTGCTTCTCCAGTTCAGCCAGCGATGAGATATCCGCACCTTTGATAAAATCGGCTGGCCACGGCCCGGCAGAGCCGATGACAGGCTGATCGGCGGCGAGCAGCGGTGTCGCCCAGGCCAGCGCCAGGGCGAGAATCAATGTTTTTGGCGTCATGATTTATCCTTTAGTACTGCCTGAGGCCAGGCCAGAAACGAAGTATTTCTGCAGGGCCAGATAGAACACCGCCACCGGCACGGCGATCAGCACAGCACCGGCGGCATAGGTGGTGTAACTGGCGCCCATTTTTTGCGACACCAGGTTATAGAGGCCAATCGGCAGCGTGAACTGCTCTGGCGTTCGCAGAATGGTGCTGGAGAGGATGAAATCACCCAGCGGGCCGGTGAAGGAGAACAGCGCCACTACCGCCAGGATCGGCTTCGACAGAGGCATAATGATCTCAACAAAGATGCGGAAGTTGCCCGCACCGTCCATGCGCGCCGACTCATCGAGATCTTTGGGAATCGAGTCGAGATAACCCTTCATCAGCCAGGTGTTCATCGGGATCATCCCGCCAACGTAGATCAGCACCAGCGCCAGATGGCTGTTGATCAACCCCAGCAGCTGCGACAGCACGAAAATCGCGATCAGCGCCGAAAACTGCGGGATCATCTGTAACAACAGAAACAGCATTAGTCCGTTCTGCCGCCCCTTGAACCGAAAACGGGAAAAAGCGTAGGCGGTACAGCTGACGCTGATCAACGTCAGCACCATGGTCAGGAAACTGATTTTCATCGAATTCCAGTACCACGTCAGGTAAGGCACCGTGCCATTGAACAGGTCGCGGTAGTGCTGCAGCGACGCATTCTCCGGAATGATCGAACTGCTGAGCAGGCTGTTACCTGCATTCAGGGATGCTCCTACTGTCCAGACCAGCGGATAGATAATGATGGCCGAGACGGCCAGCACCACCAGCCAGGTCAGCGACAGGCGTATCCACCTTTCGCGTTTAATACTGCCGGACTTCGCCATAACTGCTTCCTTACGCCATCTCATCTTGTTTAAACGACCGGGTCGCGCGGAACTGCCACAGCGCCAGACCTACCACGAAAATCGACAGCAAAATGGTGATAGTGGCGGCGATAGCATATTGCGACGACGACATGGTGAGCTTGTAGATCCACGACACCAGGATATCGGTTCCTCCGGCATTCGACCCCGCCACCGCCGGACCGCCGTTGTTAAACAGATAGATGATGTTGAAATTATTAAAGTTGAAGGTGTATTGCGTGATGATGATCGGCGCAATGGCGTAGAGCACCAGCGGCAGCGTGATGGTTTTCAGCCGCGTCCAGGCGCTGGCACCGTCCATGATCGCCGCCTCATAGAGATCGTCAGGGATCGCCTGCAGGACGCCGGTAGTCATCGCAAACACAAACGGGAAACCGAGCCAGGTCTGCATCATAATCAGCGCGGTTTTGGTCCAGAATGGATCGGTCATCCACGCTTTAGGTGCAATGCCAAAGAAGTCGAGAATAGCGTTGTTGATCACCCCAAAGCTGTCGTTGAACATTCCGGCGAAGACCAGAATGGTGACGAAGCCCGGCACCGCCCACGGCAGAATAAAGATGGTGCGGATCAGCGGCTTAAAGCGCAGGTCTTTCTGATTGACCAGAATCGCCAGCATGACGCCCACGGTGCACTGCAGCGTGGTAGCGAGCAGTGTCCAGACCACCGTCCATTGCAGCACATCAAAGAAGGTGGAGCGCCAGATCGACAGGGTAAAAATGTTGATGAAGTTTTTGAACCCCACCCAGTCCACCAGCTTTGCCGGTGGCGTGTGATAGAGGTTGTAGTTGGTGAAGGCGATGGCGAAACCGAACAGAATCGGAAACACCACTACAAACACCAGCAGAATAAAGCCTGGCGAAATCATCAGATAGGGGAAGCCATCGCGCAGCAGTAACTGATACTGCTGGCGCACGCTGTTCAGCTGCTGACCCTTGTCGCGCCTGACGCCATTGACCCAGGCGTCGCGCATTGACACTCCCCAGACCGCCACGCCGAAGGCGGCAATCAGTACGCTGATAATGCCCTCTGCCAGCAGAAAAATTGAGTTATCACGCGGCACCGATTCGCCCAGCGTATAGAGCCCCCAGAATCCCTCACGCAGAAAATCGTGGAAGACGCCGGTAAAACTGCTGAGCAAAATCAGAAAACAGAGCCCTTTAGCCCACTGGCGGTGGTAAAACTGGCCGAAGCCAGGCAGCAGTGCCAACAGCGCACCGGAGGTCGCATGACGACGCGGACGCTTAGCCGTCACCAGATTTTCATCGGAAGATATAGCCACACCCTGATCCTTATCCTGTACGGTTATCCCGTGAACCTGCATTACTGGTTACTGGCCTGCATCGCTTCAATCTGCATGGTGATCTGCTTCACTGCATTATCCAGTGCCGCTTTTGGCTCCTGCTTGCCGGATACGCTCAGCTCCAGGGCAGCATTGGCTGGCCCCCACACTTCCTGCATTTCCGGCACGCCAGGCATTGCTGACGCACGCGCCGCCTGCACCGCGACCGCGTTGGCCTTCTCATCATCTTTGATAATCGGATCGTTCATCAGCGCGGTGACCGGTGGGATCTCCTGGGTTTTCTGATAACGCTCTTTCACGTACTGCGGCTGGTTGATGAAGGTGAGGAACTTCTGCGCCAGCGCCTGATCTTTGCTCCAGGTAGAGACCACATAGCCTTTGACGCCCAGGAAGGAGCTCATCGGCTTGCCGTTAGGCAGCAGCGGCAGCGGTGTCACGCCATAGTTGATTCCGGCAGCCTGATAGGGCTGGAATGCCCACGGCCCATTGATCACCGCCGCCGCTTTCTTCTCGGTAAACAGCGAATCGATGGCGTTGAGGCCGTTGTCGCCCATGATGCCGCCTGGCAGCAATCCTTCACTGAAGAAGCGCTTGAGATAAGTCACCGCTTCAACGCTGCCTGGGGTGTTCAGACCGATATCCTGAGTGTTAATTGCGCCTTTGGCGTCTTTGCCAAAGATGTAAGAGCCCATCGGAGCCATCACACCCCAGCTGTAATAAATCTGGTCAAACTTAGCGAGCAGGCCATACTGCTTCGCCTCACGCTGCTTCTGGGAGAAGGCACGGTATTCCTCCAGCGTTTTCAGTGGCGACGGCAGCAGATCTTTGTTGTAGATCAGCACCAGCGTTTCCACCGCTTTGGGTACGCCGTAGACCACACTGTTCTGTGTGAAAGCCGCCATTGCTGAGGGGGTGTAAGCGCTCTGCTCTGCTGCATCTATTTTCAGCGGTGCCAGTAATCCCTGTACGACCGCGCTACCGAGCTGGTCATTAGGGATCACCAGGACATCCGGGCCAATACCCGCCGGGCCATCAAGACGCAGCTTCTCAATCTGCTGTGCAAACGGCATCTCCTGAACTTTCACTTCAACGCCGAACTGTTTCTGAAAATCGGCGATCGCCGTTTTGATGCCGTCTGATTTTTTAATGTCTTCCCAGACGGTAAGTTGCTGAGCGGCCCAGGCGGATTGATTAAGCATCAATGCAGAAAGAAGTAGCGTAACGCTGATTTTGATTTTCATTACTGGCCTCGTGTGAAGGTATGACATTTTAAGCTGTCATTTGCTGATGTTCTTTTTTCAGGCACATGCTGAACAAGGAATTATTGAGCATATGAAGTGTGAATAACGTATCGCATTTGAGACATACGCTACGCGGAATGCGTATCGCGCTCCAGCCCGTTCGCATCAATGTGTGATCGCTATTACAGAAATCAAAATCAGCGGTAGGGCGCACTCTGGCGGAACGATATAGTCAGCGCAGGCACCATCAGGGCTGACGTGTAAAAAGACAGACTGTTATACGTCATACATTTCAGCCGCCAAATCCCTTGCCATGAGGATCAGCATGTCCAGCATCAGATTGAGAAACGTCACCAAACGCTTTGGTAAAACAGAAACGCTGAAAAATATCGCGCTTGATATTGAGGCCGGTGAGTTTGCGGTCTTCGTCGGTCCGTCAGGCTGCGGTAAATCCACACTGCTGCGGCTGATCGCCGGGCTTGAAGAGATCAGTGACGGTGAGATTTTGATTGGTGATGAGGTCATGAATGATGTCGCACCCTCGCACCGCGGAGTGGCAATGGTGTTTCAGTCTTATGCGCTTTACCCGCATATGACGGTGGCGGAAAATATCGGTTACGGACTGAAGGTGAACGGCGTGCCGAAAGCGCAGATTCAGCATCAGGTAGAGATGGTGGCGAAGACGCTACAGCTTGCGCATCTGCTGGATCGTAAACCAAAGCAGCTTTCCGGCGGTCAGCGTCAGCGTGTCGCCATTGGTCGCGCAATCGTGCGTAATCCCCGGGTGTTTATGTTTGATGAGCCCTTATCGAACCTGGATGCGGAGCTGCGTGTCGATATGCGGCTGCACATTGCGAAGCTGCACCAGGAGCTGAAAACCACCATGGTCTATGTGACGCACGATCAGACGGAAGCAATGACGCTGGCCGATAAGATTGTGGTCATGAACTACGGGAAGGTTGAACAGGTGGGTTCACCGATGGCGCTCTATTACAACCCGATTAACCGCTTTGTCGCCGGTTTTATCGGCTCACCTAAGATGAACTTCCTGCCTGCACGCGTGGAGCAGTGTGGCCCTGCTGGCCTGGTCGCCCTGATCAATGACGGCGAGCATCGGCTGCAGCTCCCCTCGCCCATCCGCCAGTTGCAACCAGGCGATGAGATCACGCTGGGTATCCGGCCGGAACAGTTGCAGATCAACGGCGATGCACCACTGAACATCAACTTCCACTGCGAAGTGGTTGAGCGACTTGGCAACAACACCTATCTGTTTGGTCAGAGCCACGGCCACGACGGCTTCAAGATGCTGCTGCCCGGCGATGTGCATTTCCGTCCTTATCAGACGCTGCGCCCCACCTTCCATCCGCACCATTGCATGGTATTTGATGCTGAAGGTGCTCGTATCAGCGCGGATATAGCGATGCCGCAGGTTCGCGCAGCCTGAAGTAGATGTTTGCATAAAGTTAACGAGAGGCCGGAGACGGCCTTTTGTGTTTTCAGGCCTGGCATAACGCCTGAAGAAAGAGGTCAGGAAAGGGGTTTGCGGGCAAGCCGTGATGACGCGCAGACGCGTCAGCCTGAGCATTGTTCAGACAAGGCATTGCAGGTGAGTTCTGAGTAAACTCATGAACCCCACCGGCAACCCCTTATCCGGGTCGATCAGCTAACCGGGCTTATCGACTGAGGCCTTACTTACCGAGGATATTGTTTACTGCTTTCAGGTGGCCAGCCTTGTCTTTGTGGTTTGAAATCACCTGAATAACGGTGAATTTCTTGTTGGCGACCGCCAGCAGCGTCGCCTGTTGCACATCGTTGCCACCCATTTTGTCGGTGGCTTCAATATGATAGACCGGCAAACCGTTGGTATTTTCAGTTTTCTCACTGATCACCGTATAAGAAGGTGAAGCCTGCTTCTGCTTGTCTTTGATAGACTTCCCGCCTTCAAGAAAATCAGCGTCACTGCCACCGCGCGCAATCAATGGGATCTCTTCTTCGCCAATGATCAATACGCGTTTTTCCTGCTTGTTCACATACATGGTGCCTGGTCCGCCGCCCGGCACAGGCTGCTTTTCATAGCCCTGCAGTTTGAACGTCTGTTTGCCATCCAGCAAAGAGATCGTCTGAGTCTGCGTGTTTGCAGCTGGTGCTGTCTCAGCGGCTGATGCCATCAGAGAAGTAGCCCCGATGGCAGTTGCCAGGCAGATCGCACCCATAATGTTTAATGATTTTCTTAATTTCACCATGAACTCCTTCGTATTGATGATATTTCCATTTCGCTGATACAGCATCAGTATGGCCTGTATCAGTGATGTGAAGTGTTATCGGGTCAGGTCGTAAATACAGATCCCTGAGCCGAGCAGAAACAGAATAATCGGCCAGTAGAGAACGGGAATAAAAAAGAAGTTGTGGGTTTTTTCGGGGGCCATCATTGGCTGGCTTTTCGTTGCTTGTGCAAGGGAGTCCAGCCATTTTTCCTGCCGAAGCACCCAGACAAAGGCCGCACAAAAAAGGGCAGAAACGATCAGCGTAGCCCCTGTCGCCCATAGATGGGAGACAAAGAAACCGTCGTAGTAATAAATATCTAACAGCCATTTACACAGGAGGTAGGCGGCAGAAATTAATACTGCGACGAAAAAACCCACTCCGCTCCATGCGATCATCTTTATATCCTTCTAAGGTGTGAGGAACGAGGAATATTTTTTTTGAAAATTAACATATTTTTATCATTGTGGCGATATTTTCTTTGGTGCTAATATCAATTACATCCAGCACAGGAGATGTCCGGCCTGTGCAATTTTCACATTACTGATTCTGATGGATTTATTTTCAAATATTGTTGTTTAACCTGAATTCGGCACCCGTGCAGCTAATAGCGCACCCAGGGTGTAGCATGGCTATTTGTACCGTACCGATATTATTTTGGTGCGAATTAACGCGGCTTCCCTGTTTTTAAAATTCTTATGCGCTGTTCTGGCGGTCGATAAGCACAATTCATGCGGCTGTCATCCGTCTGAAACAGTGTCGGTCTCTGTAGTTTTCTGCGCAGGATATTGAGGCAACCATGAAACAACCTATTGAAAATCATAATAAAGTAAACGCAACTAAAGAGTACAGTGCGAAATGGCAGACCCGATTTGATTTTTTCGACCTTCATGGTGCTCCCAGTACACCAGGCTTCAGACAGGCATTGAAACAACTGCCTTTCAGGCAAAAATTAAAAGTGAACATGAATTTAATTGCCTTCCTTTTCGGCCCGATTTATCTGTTCGTACTCGGCCTGTGGAAGAAGAACATCATGCTGATTTTAATTATGGTAGTTGTTTATACTATTTTGATCATCGCCTTAGCGATAGCGGGCATGGAATTTCCACGGTATCTTCAGGTTGGCCTGGGCTATGGCTTTAATGCCCTGTACGGCATGAGCACCAATTACAGTTATTACCTGAAAGAGAAAAAAGGCGATAACGGCTGGAATCCCTTCAAAGGGATGCGCTGGTAATTTTTTCGCACCGCTCTGATGGTAAAATATAGGATTATGGTGTATCTGATGCAGACAGATGGCGGGGATTAGCCATCGGTCAGGAGATCGGACAGAATAAGTGATGAGCACTAACTCAAATTAGTGCTGTCGTGGCAGAACCACCGGAAGCCGCCAGAAAAATAACCTGACGGAAAAGGAAAAAATCGCCGAAAATATCCGTCTATACCTTTTCAAAACGGGTTCAGGCTGGCTTATAATCGCTCTGCAATAATTATAATATCGTGAAGCTCGCATAAATGTTTCCGCACCGTTTAACCGGGGCCAGGATATTCTTTTCGGAATTTCCTGATAGCAGCAGCTTCTCCCTTTCATAGACATGCAGGAAGTTACTATTTTGAATACATTAACGGAATTGAAAAAGGGTTATCTAAAGGTATTTTTCTGGCTGCTGTTCACACTGTTTCTCGTCCCTGTCATTACCCTGTTTTTTGCTGAATATGGCAACAAACAACTTGATCAGCAATACACGCAGTTCTTCATGGACGATGCGCGGGAACAACATCAGGATACGGACAAACTACAGGCGTTTCTGCAGCAGAACCCGCCTTCCAGTGTCTGCGGCCCGGTAGATGAAAATCTGCAGGATTACAAAAACGCCGTCTGCGAACCGCAATCCGAACTGTGGCAGTTCTACATGATGGATAAAGTGGCATTCTGGACACTGATCGGCAGCGGCGCTGTCCTGCTGATGGTGCTGTTGTTCAGTGCGCTGGCCTTTAAAAGCCGCCAGGGACAGGTTATCAGCCTGGCGCTGGCCCGCAAGTTCCTGATGCTGGCCTGTTCGCTGGAAGTCATGGTACAGGGCGGCATGCTGGTATGGCTCTCATTCTGGGGCACCGCCTTCTTCACGCAGACCTACTATCCCAAACTGGTGATGGCAGTAGGACTGCTGGTGCTGGCCGGTATGTATTACATGATTAAAGGCATCTTCAAAAAACTCCCACCGGAAGAGAGTATTGAAGGCGAAGTCGTGACCCGCGAAGCGGCACCGGCACTCTGGTCACAGATTGATATGCTCGCCGCCAGAGTGGGCACCACGCCACCCGATCATATTGTTGCGGGTATCGACACCAACTTCTACGTGACCGAAGCTCCGCTGAACGTGAATGGGAATCCGCTCACCGGCCGTAAGCTCTATGTCAGTATTCCGCTCCTGCGTCAGCTCACCGTTGCGCAGGCTGATGGCGTGATGGTCCATGAGCTGACCCACCTGCATGAAGGCGACACCGCCTCCGGCGCATTACTGGGACCTAAACTGCATCGGTTTGATCTCTATATGCAGCTGATGGGTCAGAATGTGGCCACGCTGATCGTCTTCTATCCGCTCTATCTTTATCGCATGCTGTTTGAACTGGCGTGGCAGCGTAACAGCCGTGAACGTGAGTTTGTCGCGGATCGCAATGCATCAACGCTGGTCTCCCCTGCCGCGATTATCGAATCACTGATCAAAGTATCTGCGTATGCCAGCTACCGGAATGAAGTTGAACGAAACTTCTTTAATAATCAGACGCTGCACGAAAATGAACTGGGGATCAGTAAAGCTATTGCTGCCGGTCTGCCAGAACATGTCGCCTCTCCGAACTTTATCAGCGTCATCCGTGAGCAGAATGTGCCGCACCCGTTTGATTCACACCCGCCGCTGGCGGAAAGGATGCGTAACGTAGGGTATGAGATTAACGAAGCTGACTATGCAGCCATCGCCGCCGATTTCCCGGCCCAGAGCTGGGTCGATCTGATGCCGGTTGCCAACGAGATTGAACAGCAGTTGTGGCAGAAATATGAGCGCGACTTCTCTTCTGTGCATGAAGAGAGCCTGGCCTGGCGCTATCAGCCTGACGGTGAAATGGAAACCGCGCTGGTGCTGAAGCATTTCCCCAATGTTCCTTATACCCTGAAAGATGGCTCGCAGATCGTCATCACCTGGCAGGGCATCGTGTCGCCGAAAACCGGCGAAGTGCTGGAGTGGGATAACGTTAAAAACATCAACGTCATTCGTAGCTTCGGCCGGGATAAGCTCTACGTGCAACATGTGCAGCCAAACTCGCAGGGAAAAAAACGCAGTGAGATCCCTCTGCCGGGCCTGAAAAAGGAGATTGAAGCCTTTAAAAACACCCTCGGCTATTACTGGCATCGTCATCAGACAGTCAGGGCGTTGCTGAAAGAAGAAACGGCGGCAGCGACGCAAAGCGCATAACCCGTTTGTCATCGGCTCCCTCATCGCAGCTGAAAAGGGAGCCAATGCGAACACCCATTTTCAATCTCTATTTCTGACCACATAAATAAAGGAACGATTGTGTTTAAAAGAGCAAGCAGGGCCATGATACCCGGGATGCTGGTGACTGCCCTTGTGCTGCCGCTGGCAGCATGTGACAACAGTGACAAAGCGGATGCAAAACCCGCCCCTCAGAGTCAACCCCAGGCTGTTGCGGAGGATAGCGCTGCGCAACTCACCACAAAATTAAACGCCTATGTGGGTTGCTTTAACACTACGGATGGATCGGTTCGCGATAGTGCCCTGCGCTATGTGAGCTGGATGGCGAATGCTGAAAAGGGGCCAACCGGCAAAGAGCGCAGCATCAACGTACTGGGCGAGGTCACGCCTTATGAACTGGAGAGCTGCACTAAAGCCATCAACCAGGCATCGAAGGCTAAACCGGCGTTACCGGCGCTGGATGCTGCAGCAACACAGTATCTGGCGGATTTAACGACATTGCAGCCGCTGGTTTCGCAGGCTCATCTTTACTACAGTCAGGAAGATTACAAGGATGATGGCTTCGCGAAAGCCAAACAAATGCATCCGCTGCTCATGAAGGCGTTTAACAGCTTTATGAAATCCAGCGACCAGTTCGGTGCCGAAGTTGAAAAAGAGAACAATGAGGTCGTTGCTGCGCAACTCGTTGAGATTGAAAAGTCTGAGGGCCGTCATAGTCGCTACTACCGCCTGGCATTAGTCACACAGGCCAAACCGCTGGCGACCCTGTTTACCTCTTCCGCTCCCGACGTGGCAGAGATGACAAAAGCGATTGATGCTTACAGTACGCTGCTGAGTGAGGCAGAAAAGGCAACGGCCAGCGAAGCGGGCAAGCCATTAACCTGGTCCATCTTCCAGGATAATGCCGGAACCTTCCTGAAAGACTGCAAGGATCGCATGCGTCGGATTCGCGATAAAACACCTTACAGCACGGGTGAGCAGAGTCTGCTGAAAGGAAGCGGTAATTCAGGCTGGATGGTATCGGGTTCACCGATGCGTGTTTTAAAATCCTATAACGAACTGGTTGAGGCCGGTAACCGCCTGTAAGCTGAATACCTGCCCCGCTTGCCTCCGGGCAGGCTTCATCAGTCGGGTTGTTGCGTGCAACCCGACTGACGCTTTCACCTGCCGCGAAAAAAAAATAAAAATGTTCACGCGCCAGCATTTCGTTAAAACGTTATGCCAGGCTAGTGTGCTGGATGGATCTGAGACCCGCGGTAAAGCGCACCCCTGAGCAGGATGCGCGCTGCATCAGATTTTCTGACTGTAAAATTTTTGACTGAGAGGAGCGAGAGTGCAAGCAAAGGTCGGCGATATCTACAGCGTGTATTCCCCGCAGTTGCAGCAGTACGTCGCCTGTCAGGTGACACACCTCCAGCAGCCTGCTAATGCCAGAGGCAAAGTCCTTGCAGCCATACTCCAGCTCGACTGGGCAGGTGATCATTTGCCTGACAGGGCGGAAGCCAGCCGTATGCAGCCTTTGCGCTGTAGCTACTATTTTGTCAAAGACAGCTTCGATCACGGTTATGTCTCTGCCAATGTCCCACCGGGACATGTATTAATTGCCAACCTGCCGCCGCTGGCAGATCAGGAAGTAAACGCCTACAAGTTCGGCTGGGACGTGGGAGACAGTCTTGTTCGACAGCGAAACTGGGAGAAGATCGACCCGGCCAGCCGTGCGCGGTTCAAGGCTGCTTCAGGCGCGCCCAACGTGGTTGTCGGCGGCCAGACACTTCGCCAGGACACCACCCGTATCAATGACCACCTCCTGCAAACCCTGACCGATCTCTCTGAACTGGATCGCCTGCCCTGCCTGATGACCATCGAAACCCGCCATGGCACCCCGGAACTGATGGCCTATATACAGCAGCATGACTTCATTAATGAGCTGCACTGGCAATCCGCTGTCGTCAGCGAAATCGATGTCGGGGAGACCCGTCTGTCGCGTTTTATTCTGCACCCTGAAGGCGTCAGCTGCGTGCGTCTGAATCCTGATCTCTCCCTGCTGTCACTCACCGCAACGCCTTCTTCAGGCTTTCAGGTAGAGGCTGATCAGGAAGGGCGCAACCTGTGCCTGCAATGCTCTCAGGCTTTGCCTGTGCTGCAGGGTATTGACCGGCTCAGGGCATTGTCACTGACAGGCGTTAAAGAGATTGACCTGGCGTCAGTCGTTGAGCGCTTTACCTGCTTAACTGAGCTGCGCATCTGGGGAAATCCCGGCGTAGCCAGCAATATGCATCGTATTGCCGCACTGCCACAGTTGCAGATGCTCACCTTCTTCAACCTGTTTGGCTTCAGCGCGGCTGACTTTCCCTCACCAGAAGCGTTGCCCAATCTCTCATGCCTGTGGATGACCAGCGTCCCGCTTGACGTGGTCAGCTCTGTCAGAGCCGCTTATAAAAAGGCGACAACTCAGGGGTTGGATCTCTCGCTGAGTAAAGCACGCAAGCCGGAATGGCTGGCTGAGAATCTGCACAATCCGTTCCGGGACTGGGATGGACGCGAACATATTTCGGCCACTTATGCCAAAAAAGCAGCGCTGGCTTACAAAAACCTGCGGGCTGCCACGAACAACATCGATAGCAGCATGGATGTGGCGAGCCTGCTAACAGCCGCCGTAACCGCCTATACCGAAGCCTTTAATCTCATCGACCGGCGTTCAAAGGCGATTGAGACGGTCGAGCGTGAGGAGATCTACAGTGTGCTGTGCGATGTTCTGAACCCGCTGGAGAAGAAACTGGGCGAGCAAGGCGCCACGCTTGTGGATCAGCCGCGGTTGTATCAGCTGTTCGACCAGTTACGCGAATTCTGAGCCATCCCGATGATTCAGGCGTGTTCCGCCACGTCAGAAAACCGTTATTCGCCCCGATCACCTTATGCGGCAAAGCGTTAAGACGTGAGTTGAGAAAGGATCGCGGGCGGGAGAGTCTGCAGACCTCTCTTTCCCGGCCAGCCATTCTGCTGTTTATGATCGGGTAACGGCAGATAAAGTCAGCGGTGCAGTGGGATTATCCGGAGATATTACCCTGTCCTTTACGTAGCCCGTTCAGGAGTGCCTGCGTCACGCCAGAAGCTTTTCCGGAAGGCGAACAGACCAGCCCGAATTCACGGTGCAGAGGCGGGATGACCGGCATCACTGACAGGCCGCGACGTTCCGCTGGCAGGGCTGATTCCGGCACCAGCGCGACACCCATACCTTCACGTACCAGCATGCAGGCGCTGATCCAGTCGCGGACCTTTACGCGCACGTCAGAGAGGTGGAATCCTGACTGTTCCATCAGGCTTTTGCCATTAACGACGCATCCGCCTGTTGCAAGCACAAAGGGCTGGTCTGCCAGTTCCTGCAGGGTTATACCGTTCGCGCCTGACTGACCGATGTGCGGAGCGCTGGCTGGCATGACGGCGACCCAGGCGTCTTTTCCCAGTATCACCTCAGCACGTCCGGGTGTGGGGTTCATTACCACCCCCAGTTCAACGGAGTCTGCTGCAAGCCACTCCTCAACTTCTTCATCCGTCCCTTCCAGCACCACCACCTCCATGCCCGGATGCAGACGCCTGAAGTTACGCAACAGCCCAGGCAGGAGTGTGGACGTCACAGAGGGAAAGCTGGCAAGCCGAATGCGTCCGCCTTTTAAACCCCGGCTCTCATCAGCCAGCACGCGGATCGCGCTGAGCTGCGACAGCATAATCCTGGCATGTTCAATGACCTGCTCTCCCAGCGCGGTAACACCGATGTGCCGGCGCTCACGCACGAATACCGCGAACCCGAGTGACGACTCTAACTGGGTGATAGCCTGGCTGGCACCGGACTGTGTCATGCCTGTCGTTTCAGCAGCACGCGAAATATTGCTGGCATCGGCCACCGCCACCAGCAAGCGCCAGTGCAGAAGATTCATCATGGTTATCAGTAGCCCAGCTAATAGTTAATTATTGGAGCATTAATTTTACAGAATCCTCTGCGTTAAGCACAGTCTGTTCCGTAACGACAAAGAGAATCTCACATCGCTTTCAATGTTAACGGAGAAGACATGAAACTTTATTACGCCCCGGATACCTGTTCGCTGTCACCCCATATCGTGCTGCGTGAACTCGCACTGGAGTTTGAGTTGGTTAAAGTGGATAACAGGAGCAAGCTCACCTCTGACGGACGCGACTTTCGCCTTATCAACCCCAAGGGCTATGTTGCTGCACTGGAACTGGACGACGGGCAGATACTGACTGAAGGGCCGGCGATTGTGCAGTACCTCGCCGACCTGAGGCCCGAAAGCGGGCTGGCACCGCCAGCAGGCAGCTGGGCGCGTGTTCGACTGCAGGAGTGGCTGAACTTCATTACCAGTGAAATCCACGCGGGTTCCGCTCTGTTATTTAACCAGGCACTGCCCGACGCTGTCCTGTCACTGTTTCGTGAAAAGCTCTTCCGGCGGTTCGACTTTCTGCAGGATACGCTCGCCGAAAAAGCGTTTCTGATGGGACCATCATTCAGCATTGCGGACGCCTACCTTTTCACCGTACTGGGTTGGTGTAAGTTCTTCAGCATTGAACTGGATCGCTGGCCTGCGCTGTTGGCGTACAGAGCAAATATCAATGCGCGCCCTGCTGTACAGGCGGCATTACGTGCAGAGGCGACGCAGTAAGCGCGGACAGATTGGTGGCCTGATGCCAGAGTATGAATAACCGGTCCTTGATCTGATGCTGGCGCCTTGCGTAACGGTAGTCTGGAGCCAGAAGCAGACGGAAATTTATCGTTTCACCGGGAACGGGTTAGTATCTCCAGACTGACCTTTTAGCGGGGAGTCGGCTTTATGATTAACAACACCAGGGCGGAAACCTCTGTCATCAGGCATGCCGACAGGAATTTTGACGTCACGTTATTGAAGGTGAATGAGGCCAGCCACTGCATCCTTTTTGCGGCAGGTGCTGGCGGAAGTCCATTGCGTCATCTTGAGCTTCTGCAGACCTTTAGCCGCAATGGTATTTCAGTGGTAGCGCCCCATTTCGAACGGTTAACCTCTTCCACGCCCTCAAAGGCTGACTTACTGGAACGCAGCCAAAGGCTGGTCCTCGCCCGCGATGCGTTTTGTCAACATTATGCCTCGATTACCGGCGTCGGGCACTCACTCGGCACCGTGATTTTGTTAATGCACGCCGGGGCGACGGCCTGGACTCGCACCAGAGAGAAGGCGACATATGCAGGCAGACAGGATTTGAATCAACTGGTGCTGTTAGCGCCACCTGCGGATTTTTTCAGAGCACCCTCGGCCCTCGCCTCCGTGAAAGTACCTGTCAGGATCTGGACTGGCGAGAAAGACACCCTGGCACCGCCATCGCAAGCGCTATTCATCAAAGAAGAATTAGATAATCGAACTGAGACAGAACTTTGCGTGGTTAAAGATGCCGGGCATTTTACCTTCATGAACATCCTGCCGCCGCACATCACTGACACCCACCCATCACGCGACGCCTTTCTTCTCAATCTGGGAGAAGAGATCGCCCGTTTTGTCACTGGCTTGTTGGCTCAGCCAGATAATGAATCACAACTTAATTAAACCGATCCCTCTTTTTCAATCACCAGCACGCGGGCGACGCCCTGTGGACGCGCGATATGTTCTGTCCCTTCACTGGCATAAAAAATATCACCGGCGTTGAGTACACGGCTTTTAACTTCGCCCTGCTCTTTATATTGCATTTCAACACACCCATCCATGACAGCAAAAACCTCCTGACCATCGTTGATGTGCCACTTATAAGGCTGATCGGTCCAGTGAAGTTTCACGCTGACATTATCGAAGCTGGCAATATGCTGTGAGTCCCAGGCCTTCGAGCCGGTAAATTCCTTACTGCAATAAAAATTCATTTTAGCTCTCTCAACAGAAGTGATTTAACGCCATCGACATCATCAATATCAGAGAGAGTTGATCGATTCTATACGTCAGGCATCTGTTGTCCTGATCTGTCCTCTGGTTGTCCGTTTAGGGGCAGAGCGGGGGTTGTGACGATCAGTTTGACCTGCCGTCTTTTACTGATTCGGCCAGACAGGCGCGATATTCTGATAAAACGTAACGCGGCCAACGCGCTGGCGATCTCAATTGCATGAGTTTCGCTTTGGGTCGGTTTTCGGTGTCATGTGAATGGCCTCTGTATAAGTGTGAGAGCCACGATCATTTGAAATAAATCCTGATAGTTCATCCTTTACCGTGTTATCCGAAGCAACATATCTTCAACTGTAACGACGGTTTACACCTGTAAATAATGGGGTATTATCGGCGATATTATGTACAGGGAGAAGATAAATGGATGTAGCATTGCTTGATATGATGCGCTCAGGCAGAAGTAAAAACTGGGCTGAAACAATGATTAACCTTGAGGCCAGAATGCTGATTAATACAGCTAATCATGTGTCCTCAGTCCATCTTTCGAATGGCATGACTCAGGTGAAGTTTGTTCAGGAGATCAGAGATCTGGTTGAGCAGCAGTTTGCGTCTGCCCGACGTGCAAAATCAGAAGAAGAATGCATAGCCTGTATTAAAAATCTGAGGGAAGAAACGGAAAACCTTCAGGAGCAGGACAGAATGCTGCGCATGAAAACGGCGAAACTCTATGCCAAAGTGGAGTTCGTCAGGGAAAATAATAAAATTGTCGGGTATGTCATTTCGGCTGTAAATGTAGTTTTGTCGGGGGCTGAAATAGCTGCTGGCCTGACCCTTATAGGAACTATGACACCATTGGGCGTTCTGGCCGGTGCAGTTTTAGTTACTGATGGTGCGAACGGCATAAGCAAAGAAATTGCGCACTATGTAATGGATAACAAACAGTCTGAAGGATTGGTTGCGGATGCCGCTATGTCCACTGCTGCATTCATGGGGTTCAGCCCTGATAGCGGGCTGGGAATCTATAAATCAATCTCGCTTGTTGCAAATGCCTATAGCGTATTCGGTCTGTTCAGACGCCCTGGAACCTGGCGTCTGTTCAGATATTTGCCCGCGGATTATTTCAGGAAAGTCAGCACTATGAGCCGTCCAAAACTCACAATGAATATAGTCGGTTATGGTGTTAAAGCTAAGGTCATATTTGACCTTATGTATATCACTGATGCTGCTCTGAATGAGCCGTGATTCTGCGATAGCGCCATGACTTGTATGCAAGCTTTGCTGGGGCTAAATACCATATAAAAGGCAATATAATCGCAAGTGTGGCCGCCAGCGTGATGCTGGTATCTACGGATGCCAGCATCAGCGTAAGAGCAAGTATGATAAAGGCAATAATAGTAATCCACTTCGAGGCGTTAAAGCGGTTAGCAAGATCATGGATCATGGAATCCAGTGAGCCACCATAATTAGCCATATTGTTTTTCAGTTTTAGTAGATCTGCATGACTAAAGCCGGATTCCAGTAGTGCTTTTTCACTCACTTTCATAGATTTTCATCCTTAAAAATTACCTTAATAGCTTAAGCAAGTTTACCTGAAAACGGCACTAAAAAACCCGTGAAGCGCAGGCTTTCTGTCGCGTGATACTTGTAAACGTCCATTATCCACAGAGCGGGTGGTTAGCTGGGATCAGCATGATGTACCAGTGCGCTTTTCCTGATCTATCAGATAGTGCCCCTTGTGAATGTACTCCTGACCGCGAAACAGCTGCGGCTAATCGGGATTTCCAGATACTGTTGGCATTTACTGAGATATTGCCAACTCATCAGCCAGCCCTGACCCGCCATCCTGACCGTGAATAACCATGTAATACAATCGTTTAAATCTGGTCGCTAACTGGTCATCAGTGGCCACTGTACGGGTAGACTGCGTTCGCCATCTCCTGTGACCTGGACGAATCGACGCAACGCTATCCTTAAAGATGTGTGAGACGTTGAACATATGGTGATATGTTTGCGATCAGCAAAGGGGATATGCCTGATAAGTTATGGGCAGTAATAACAACTCACTTCTCAAATCCTTATTATCCCTTAAAAATTAATCGAATAGCCTAAAATACCAGACAGAAATACTATTAATGACGAATCGCCTCTGTTCATACCAATGCCAAAGGTCTGTAATGAAATCGATAAATCTGGAAAGCTTGTATCGCTCTGCCAACGAGAACACCCTCTCCATCTGGTCGGAAAATGCAGGAGTTGGGGCTGTTAAAGAGGGGAATTACTACGATCCTGTAAGGCTGGCTCTTGCAGCGGGCATTCAGCCGCCGGTGCCCTTTGATGTCTCACGTCTTATTTGTGAATTACAGCAGCTCACAAAGGATGATCCCCTTGCCGATATTCTGCCCACACAGGGTTTCCATTTTACTTTCTTACCCCTTACCCTGCCGCTCTATAACGAAAACGAGTCATTGCCCGAAAAAATCGATGAATTGACGAATATCTGGAGCGAATTTGATGCGATAAAAATTGTTATCAGAGATTTGCGGTTAGTTGCATTGCCCAGTCAGTTATTGCTTGCGGGGATCCCTGATAGTTCGGCAACAGCCATGCGCCACTCATTCTGCGAAAAAGTTCTGGATTCGCACTGGAAAAATGAGTTGCTGATGCGTCATACCGGCAGCCCATTACCGGCACCCTTCTGGCACAATACTATCCTGCGCTACGGCGCTGATTTTTTACCTGCACCCGTGCGTGAGTTTATTTTTGAACGTCAGACCATTAATTTTGGGGAGGTTGCTGGAGAATTAAAACTGGCGAGGGTCAACTACAACTGGACAAAATGTTATCCGTTGGCGGATTAATTAAGACGAAGAAATTACATGATAAATAAGATGTCTTAGTTTCCACTCCCTCTCCTCGCGTAAACGTTTCAGAAGTGGGTAATACGCCCCTTTTATCGCTCATAATAGTCATTAACCCGCACACATTCCGCTCTATACCTGACAACCCCCTCCGGCTGAAAAAACAGGGCCTGCGCGCAACACTTTCTGCCTTTCACAATCCTGATTTCGTTAGCTCTATGGTGTCTCATTCACATCATGTCACTTTTTACACGAGTAAAAACCTCAGGAAATTTAAAAAACCGCCGCGAGCTGCCGATAACCTCAGGTATCGAAACTCTGTACGCAGGAAACAACATCCATGTCACCATCCGACACCCATAGTAAGCATCAGGAAATTGGCGAAATTACGGCGCGTGCTGGCTTCATCCTGCGGCAGCTTCGCGACAGTCTGCAACAGCTGGGGCTTGATAAAACCATCGCCGATGTGGCGGGAAGCATCCCTAACGCCCGTGAAAGGCTGGGTTATGTCGTCACAATGACCCGCGAAGCAGCAGAGGGCGTAATCAACAGCGTGGAAATCACGCAGCCTCTGCAAACCAATCTGGGAGAAAAAGCGGAGAAACTCACGCAACGCTGGGATGCCACTTCCGGTACGCTGTCAGACAAAGAACAGACCCAGGCATTAGCGGCAGATACTGTTGCCTTGCTGAATGATGTCCCCCGCGTCACGGGTCTGACGCAACAGCAGTTGCACGCGATTATGATGTCACAGGGCTTCCAGGACCTCACAGGACAGATTGTGCAGGCTATGATGGCCGTGCTGAATCAGGCTGAGCAGCAGCTGATACAGGTCATCCGCGATAATACCGGCTCACACAGCACCGCCGAGCGCACTGCGCCGTCTAAACCTTCCTCCGCACCAGAGACTCCTGCCAGTCAGGATGATGTGGACGACCTGCTGGCCAGTCTGGGAATGTAAACCGACGTAATAAAATCGCTCTGAGAAAGGACGATTAATGATTAAAGCGTTTTCGCCAGGCCACCCAATCGGTCTTGCTGACAGCAAAGATGTTATTTTGGCTAAACGTCCGCCTTATGCCATTGGCAGACGTTTATGAAAATGGCAGTGGATTACACGCTGCGATGCTTCTCCAGTTTGATATCGGTATCGTTAATCTCTTTTTTATTGCCCCAGCCGAGCTGCATGTAAAATTTCGCCGCGCGACTATTTTTATCGGTTTCCAGCCAGGCAATCTCATGATGTTTGAATAATTCCTGCTCGGCGAGAAAAACCAGCCTGCGACCTATCCCCTGGCCTTCATATTCCGGGAGAACAAAGGCCGCAAAAAGACAGCCTTCATCCGGCAAAATCATTGAAAATCCAACTATTTTATCGCTTTCAGCCGCAACCCAGGCGCATAAATTCTTTTCAATCATATCCGCCACGACGCTTTCGGTGATCCCCAGCTGACGCATTTCTTCACGACTCAAATAATTCTCGAGCACTGAGGTTCTGACTTCGAAAATACTGTCAACATCAGAAGCCCGGGCTGTTCTTATATTTATATTCATTAGTCTTACTCCTTGTATGACAAAAATATTTTTTGATTATGATGCCAGACATTCCCTTAAACGAACCATAGAATTTTAAGCGAAAAGGCTGTTAAACGGCAGGCCGTCAAAGGCGGCACTACCTCAAAGCCTGCGTAATGAATGAAGTCGTTATGATAAGAACGTTGTGCAATATGAGCTCAGCCGACCTTAACTCCGCTCTGTTTCTTCATAGTGACGCCTCATTAACTAATTTGAGATAGCGGGAACCCGATATGTTTCTACCGCTCACCACGCAGACAACTTTACGCCCGCTCAGTTCTTTTGCATAACGGATGGCTGCCGCAACTGCGGGTACGCCTGAAGGCTCTACAACATGGCTGTGCAGATTAAGCATTAACAGCATCGCTGCTTTGATTTCGGCTTCTGAAACCAGAAGAACACGATCGACACGATCGCGTATAAGTGGCCAGGTCATCGCTTCAGGCTCTATATAGCCACTTATGCCTTCGGCGATTGACGACGATATTTCCACTGGGATCGCCTCACCAGCTTCTTTCCAGCGCTCAAACGTCGGGCTTGCTTCACTCTGCACTGCCCACACTTCGGCTGCAGGGTTTATGCCCTTGATGGCTGTTGCGATACCGGAGGCCAGCCCGCCGCCGCCAATGTTCACGAGAATAACGTCAGCGTCTGGCCAGTCTTCCATGATTTCCAGACCGACGGTGCCGCCTCCGGCAATCATCTGCTGATTATTATAGGCTGAGACGAACGTTGCGCCGGACTGTTGCGCTGCGACAATGGCTTCCTGCCTTGCGTCTTCAATGTCGTCAAAAAACGTAACCTGCGCACCATAACTTTTCATTGCAGAAACCTTAATCGGGTCTGCTGAAAACGGTAAGAATATGGATACGGGTATGCCTGCCGCATGTCCCGCACAGGCAAGCCCTAAACCATGATTCCCTGCCGTCGGGGCGATGACGCCGGCACGTCGCTGGTCTGCATTAAGACTGGCAAGAACGTTTGCAGCACCTCTCAGCTTAAAGCTACCCGTATGCTGAAGATTTTCCATCTTAAGCCTGACCTCCGTCCCGACAAGAGCAGACAGCGAGTGGGAAGGCTCCAGTGGAGTTTTGCATACTGTTGATTTAATTCGCCCGGAAGCGGCATAAATATCTTTCAGCGTGACACTGTCTGTTAGCCTTTGTCTGTGGTTTGTCATAGTATGCCCCTAAAGTTATATAAGAAAATGACTATATAGGCGATTGACTATATGCACAACTCAAAGACATTAATGGCCGATATTTTTCGTGCCCTTGGTAATGAGCATCGGCTCGTGATTGTTGAATGGCTGTCCGATCCAGAGTCACATTTTCCGGTGCAGCAGGACGGCGATCTGGTTAAGGATGGTGTGTGTGTCGGATTTATCACCGAAAAAATTGGTCTGAGTCAGCCCACCGTGACAGGCCATCTGCAAATTCTTGCTAAGGCCGGAATTGTGACATCGAAACGTATCAAGAACTGGGTGTTCTATAAACTTGATAGACAACGGATGGATGAAGCTACGGCAATGTTGTCTGGATATGGGAAGCTGGCGCCTGGTTCACCTGAACAGCCATAATTGGGCAGTATGTGTATTTACAGGGCAGTAAATCCAGTGTGTGTGTATCTCGCTCCTGGCGTGCCCGCCTTTCAGATAAATTTATTCGGTCATCGTTATCTGTTGTCATCTTCTGTAAAACTGCCGTTTAACTTCAGAAACTAACCCGGCTGATGACCAGCCTGTAGGTTTGGGTCCGCTTTCGTTCAAAGCGGACCTTATGACCTAATTTTCTGTACGATCCGTGCCTGAGGCGGCCATTAATTACATTCAGATGCGCTAAGAAACATTGAGCCGCTTATTTTCCTTCAGGATGATTCGGACATATTTGAGAACCGACTGCGCACGACACGCCAGGCGTTCTGCCCACACCCGTCAACCAACCTGCCCCATCCAGGCAGGTGGAATGCTTTATTAGACGAGATTCACCAGGGTGCGCACTCTCCATCCAAAAAGAATCCTGCGGTGATTGTCTGGGATGCTTCAGCAGCGAGCCAGACGATCCCCCTGGCCGCCTGGGATACAGTCCGGTAACCGGTATGTCCGTTAAAATCGGTGGCCGTATATCCCGGGTCAACTGCGTTTACGCTGATGCCATACTCAGACAGTGAATTGGCAAATGCCACCGTAACGCCATTTAATGCCGTTTTTGAACTGGTATAGCCCAGTGCCGCTACCTGAGAGTAGGGATGCGCTTTGTCAGATACCCATTCCAGCGATCCCAACCCGCTGCTGACCATGATAATCCGGGGTTCCTCACCCAGTTTGAGCAGCGGCAGAAAAGCCTGCGTTACTCTGATGACGCCGAAAACGTTGGTGTTATACACCGTCATAATATCGCTGATGCTCTGCGACTCAGGCGCGATGGGCCAGGTTCCGGGAATACCCGCATTGTTGATCAGCACATCTAGTTTTCCATCTTCTGACTTTATTTGCCCGACGGCCGCATCAACACTTTGCTGGTCTGTCACGTCAATGATAGCCAGCCGCGCTTTAATGCCTTCCGACAGCAACCGGCTTACAGCATCCTGACCGCGCCCCCCATCGCGGCAACCCAGCCAGACATTAAATCCCAGTTTCCCCATCAGTCTGGCCGTTTCAAAACCAATACTTTTGTTTGCGCCGGTAATTAAAACCGTTCTCTTCTTCATGTTGTCGCCTCAGTGATTTATGCAGGTGTATCTGAGTTATAAATCTCTCAGAGCTGTTTGATAAGAGGCCGCAATACGAATACGCTGTTCGGAAAGGCGAACAGTAACGGAAGTTGAGATGGATGATGTCGCGATATTTCTTGCCGTCTTCAGGGGTCAGGGTTTCCGGGCCGCTGCTAAAACGTTAGGCCTGGCACCCTCAACGATCAGTGAGAGGATTACCGCGCTGGAAGTCAGTCTGGGCGTTCCGCTGTTTATCCGCACAACCCGCAGCGTAACGCCCACCGAAGCAGGCCGGATGCTGGCCGAGCGCATGGCACCTCTGCTGAGCGAAATGAGATCGGTGATGAATGACGTGGCAAGTTCTCAACGGGAGGTGCGCGGGCTACTCAGGCTGAACGTGACGGGTGCGGTGATGGTCGATATTCTTCCGCCCCTGCTTGAGCAATTTCTCGATCGCCATCCGTTGCTGCGGGTGGAGATTATGGTGGACGATCGCCTTGTTGATGCCACGGCGGAAGGCTGCGATGCAGGCATACGCTATGGCGAACATCTGGCCCGGGACAGTGTTGCCGTTCCTGTCGGCCCACGCCGCCAGCGTCTGGCTCTCGCGGCGGCACCCGACTACCTTGCTTCGCGCGGTCTCCCCGTTCACCCGACGGCATTGGCCGAACATCACTGCATCCGCCTTAAGTATTCCAGCGGCGCGCTGATACCCTGGGAATTTGAACGCAACGGAGAAACCGTCAGCGTCAACCCTGCTGGTCGCCTGACTATCGGTGTCAATGGCGCATCAGGCGCAATTGAGCTGGCAAAAAAGGGTCAGGGCATTATCGCCGTCTTTGAAAACTGGCTGCAGCCCTGCTTTACGACGGGTGAACTGCAGCCTGTGCTTCCGGAGTGGTGGCCCGAATTTGAAGGTCCCTGGCTCTACTTTCCCAGCCGCTTTATGTCAGCACCTCTGCGCGCTTTTGTGGATTTCCTGAAAGAGGTACAGTCAATGCCTGAACCGCTCGATTGAGTGCAGTAGCAGGCCCGCCAGTCGATATTGAGCTCGGCTAACAAGCTCACCTCTTTTTTGACAGGTTGTGGCAGGTTAAAACGCACTGGAGGCATGGGTCCGCGTTTCAGACCGCTTTTTGTCAGGAGCGGAAGTTCGGGCAGCAATGCCATCGTTGCGTAATGAAACAGATGACGAATAGTATTTTTTTTACGTAAGGTAAATGCTGATTCCAGAGACAAATAAGGGTGTAAGCGTGGGTAGATTTAAGGGTAAACGGATACTAATTACGGGCGGCACGAGTGGCATGGGGCTGGCAGGCGCTCAGCGTATTGTCACGGAAGGTGGCCATGTAGCCATAACCGGGCTCAATGAAGAAAGACTGGAGCGTGCACGCAGCCTGCTTCCTGCAGCTTCGCTTATTCTGAAAAGCGATGCTTCAAGCGAAACTGATATACATGGGCTGGGTGAGGCTATTAACGACTGGGGGTCACTTGATGGATTATGGCTAAATGCCGGCTTTGCTGAAGTAGGCTCTCCGGAATCTGTAACGGCAGATTCTTTTAATCGTATGATGAATGCTAATGTGCGCGGCCCGATGCTACAGCTGGCAGCCCTCTCCGAATCACTTAATTCAGGCGCGGCCATTTTGGTAACTTCCTCCTCTTCCGTCTATGAAGGGACGGCGTTGACAAGCCTGTATGCAGCGACGAAAGGTGCCGTTATCGCTATGGTCAAAAGTTGGGCATCTGCGCTGGCCGAACGGGGTATCCGCGCCAACGCATTGGTTCCGGGTCCGATTGAAACCAACTTCAGGCACTTTATGCCAGAAGAGTCACGTCAGCAGTTTGAAGATTTCGTTGTAAGCCAGGTTCCTTTAGGCCGCGCAGGAACGGCACAAGAGGCAGCTGCAGTTGCACTTTTCCTCCTGTCAGATGACGCATCTTATGTTACCGGCAGCCAGTATGCTGTAGATGGCGGGCTGGTTCATTACTGAAGTTTTTAAGGAGATTAAATTCATATGCGCATTCCGGATTACCCTTCACAAGATTCTGATAAATGGGCTCAGGTAGATGCATGGTTTTCTGAAAAGCTAGCCCCTGAAGATTCAGATTTAAAATACGCTCTGGCTAATAACTCAGATCAAGGTTTGCCTACGCAGGACGTATCCTCTTTGCAGGGAAAAACGCTGGCTATTTTCATGCAAATGTCACGTGCTGTTCGTGTTCTTGAAATAGGCACGCTTGGGGGGTATAGCACCATATGGATGGCCAAAGCTCTCCCACCACATGGAAGCATAACGACAATTGAATTCAACGAGCATCATGCAGAAGTGGCCAGCCAGAACCTTAATAAAGCAGGGCTGGCTGAGCGCGTCACGTTGCACAGGGGAGCTGCGCTTGGGGTCTTACCCACGCTTGATGCTCCTTTTGACCTGATTTTTATCGATGCCGATAAAGTGAATAACCCCCATTACCTTGAATGGGCTATCAGACTGTCGAAACCAGGCACTGTTATCGTAGGAGATAACACAGTGCGCGGTGGCAATGTCATCGACTCAAGTAGTGAAGATCCGAACGTTATAGGCCTGCGAAAATTTGTCGAGATGATTTCTGAGGATGAGCGCCTTGAAGCGACGGCAGTTCAGACTGTTGGTGAAAAAGGATGGGATGGCTTCGTTATAGCTATCGTTAAAACCCTATGATGCTACTTATCATTCAGGAAAACGCACTTACCTTAAATGTTTATTCACAGTTTCTGAACGATAAATAAAAACTGTACTGTTTATGATGTCTAAAACGCTAAATATAAAACATTCGCTTTTCTTTCATAACGAACATTGTTTGTTGCACATGTCCGCTTTGTGCCAGTAGCAGCCTCTTCGCTTTTATCTTTAGAGTACAGAAAGCTTGCATCTTTAACTGGAGACCTTAAATAAATCATTTTTTCTAAAGATTTATGTCACCCTGCCGTTACTTGAAAAAAGCCATCAATATAAATCACGGACTAATCTTTATTCAGGCTGGAGAGAAATTTAACTATGAACATCAATACATTAAGCATTATTTACAGCCAAAATGAAGCTGCATCAGTTAAGACCTCTAAAATCTCCAGCCCCCAACCTGTCAGAGAAAGCAACGCCACGGTAGTGCAGCCAGTATCGTCAGGCCAGTCTACGATAAGTGGACAAGGACTTATGATGTCTCGTCTGTTTGGTAAGGTAAGCACCTTACCTGAAATTCAGACGCAGCTAACCAAAAGCACCCAAGACATGGATGCCACTAATTTTCTGACGAAGAGCGATCTCAGTGCACTTTCAGATCTGTATGGTCAGGCACAAGCTCAGGGAACTGACTTACGATATGTCGATGACATAGCACGCGACTTAGGGAATTACCGAAAGTTTGGAAGCGTATCGGGTAGTTACAATACAGGAAATACTTACGATGCGAGTGGTCGGGTTCAAACGGTATCGTTTACAAATAAAGATGCTGCAACGGCATCCCGTATTCTGAGTAGCGGTAACCTTTCAGGCTCTGGCCTCGACCCTGCTTTTCTCAGATATGAACTCAACCCCGGATATTCTTTCAGTCATACCGCAAGTTTTGACTATCTGGAAGTCATCATGAACAATACCGGTTCTGATGTGACATCGAAAGGTCAACACATGGCATCTCAATTCGCAACTTATGTAAGCCAGGGGCAGAATAACTACATAATAAATACTGCCAGCGAAGCCACACTGAAAATCGAAGAACCTGATGTCATCAACAAAGATGGTATATTTACTGTCACCGAAACTGGTAAAAAGCATGGATTCAGGTTAGAAGGCAATGACGTCGTACAGGATAAAGGCACTGGCATAAATGATACTCAGTCTGGTAAGAAGGGGGGCAGAACGTTAATGGATTACTTCCTGAATCAGAACAATACAGATGGCATCAATACTAAAAATGCAGCCAGTTTTTTTGATTTTCTTTTCTCATCTAAGGCAAATACTAAATCCCAGGGATAGTGCATACAGAT
Source organism: Pantoea sp. JV6 (assembly GCF_025910055.1). Classification (NCBI taxonomy): domain Bacteria; kingdom Pseudomonadati; phylum Pseudomonadota; class Gammaproteobacteria; order Enterobacterales; family Erwiniaceae; genus Pantoea; species Pantoea sp. JV6. The sequence goes on from NZ_JAPCIM010000003.1 coordinate 281,769, forward strand.
GAATCCTTTTCATTAACAGGGATGCTCACACCAACCGTAAGGAAAATTGTGGATTCGGCACCTCGCTCATAGCGAACTTTGCCTTCATGCATGGCCGCTTTGTGCCAAAAGCAGACGTTGTCAAGGTCCGTCTGAATAGATTCAAATCCCATATTACCAATGGACATGGATTATTCGCATGAAAATACGATTATTAATACTCATGCTGATCATCACCTCCCAGTCGTGGGGACGTCAGCAAACCCCGAGGGAACAAGCGAAACAAATGGCTGAAGCAGCATGTCTTTTTCAATACGAGGTCGTCAACTCCCGCTTTACTTTGGGTTTTTCTGAGGAAAAAGCCATCCAAACATCGACTATAATACTGACTAATTATCTGGAGAAGAATAAAAAGATAGCAGGTGATAAATTTCTCTCGTCGATTCGAAGAAATACAATTGCACAATTACGGGAATTGGAAGCAAATAAAGAGACAGTGCAGCAACTAAAATCTCCACCATTAGATTTTAAAGATAAATTTTTATCTTCCTGCAATGAAATGAAAACGGGGCAGTTGGAAGCGATGCATGTTTTTGACTAAGTGCAACATTCATATAGGTATGATATGCGTTTTTGAGGCTCTATCGTGTTTGTTACTTCCGCACTTCGATAGGGTTGACATCATGCTCACCGAGGCTGTCCGCTTGGTGCCAGCAGCGGACATTTTGTAAGCTCTCCTGGACAAGTTGAAAATATGATCACGTGTAAACTCGAACTGAATTTTAACACTCAAGTTAAAAGCTTCTGCGAGGAACATCCAATTGTTTACTCATATGCGTATTGCCAAACCCGTCTCCAATCTTGAACGATCTTTTCTGATGTACAGTCAGGGACTGGATTTACAAAAAATTGCTGAATTCAATGATCATGAAGGTTTCAATGGACTGATGTTAGGACGGAAGGGTTTAGACTGGCATATAGAATTCACCTTTTGCCTTAGTCATTCCATTCAACCTTTGCAAACTAAGGAGGATTTACTCGTTCTTTATTACTCAGATGAAAATGCGTGGATAGATGCCTGTGCCAGGATGATAGAAGCCGGGTTCATAATGACGAATTCGTTTAACCCTTACTGGGATGTCAATGGAAGGACATTTGTTGACCCAGATGGATACAGGGTGGTTATCCAAAATAAGGCATGGGCATAATTTCAATTATTATTGCCAGTTAACTGGCCGTCTTGCTGCAAGCCTGACGGTCCGCTCTTCGCTCATAGCGGACATTCGCCTGACTGTCCGCTTTGTGCCATAAGCGGACGTCAGTATTTGTGCTGAAGGATCGCGCCGAAGGCCTCTTGCGGGGTGCGGCAAGTAGTCTTATGATAAATAAGGCTGTCTGGTTCGCATGAGATGAACTCTGGCTGTCAAGCGCCCGCCTGCCCGTTAACTTCTCTATTAAGGAATGGTAGCATTGCCCGGTTCATTGGCATGCCTTATAACCTACAGGGAGCGTTTAATGCAGTTAATGAGAATGACCTACGACGATCTGACAAAGGGCGGCGGCGAGGCAAAGCTGCACGTTTACGGCGTGGGTACCTTCCCGGTCTTTTCCGGCCAAAAGCCTTATACCAATGATCCAAACTGTACCTACAAGCCTAACAGTGCCATTCCGGTCGGGCGCTACTGGATTGTTCCGCGTCCTGAAGGCAGTATCGCTAACCGGATCAGAGGATGGGCCGTCGACACCTGGAACAACTCAAATCATTCAGAGTGGTTTGCGCTCTTTAATTCGAAAACAATGACTGATTCAATCTTCATCAATGGCGTTTCCCGTGGCGGTTTCCGCCTGCATCCTCTTCGGCCAGACGGCTCCGGAGAAAGTGAAGGGTGTATCACTTTTGTGCGGCGTACTGATTTCTATACGGTAAGACAGGCGCTGCTCCGGAGAAAAAAAATTCGCGTGCCGGGTTCGCGAAACAGCTTGATGGCATACGGCTATGTTGACGTTCAGGGAGAAAGTAACTTTGCAAACTGCAAAATTCGCTAGAAAAGCAGCGGGTTTTTTCGTCTGCTTTATTGTGGCCTTTATGGTGTCGCGCTACGGGATGCCACTCTATCCGCTGACGGCGTGGCTCGTTGAACATTCTCACCAAATTTTCAGCAGTTATCAGGATGACGTATACGAAGCCGGTACGGATCCGGTTACGTTCTTTTCCCTTTTGACCGTTATCGCGTTTTACGCTTTAGCCATGTATTGGTTAGTAAAAATGACAATTAAAAAAGTAAAACGTGGATAGACTGGTTGCAGTAAAAACCGGGGGTTTTATGCTGCCCTGCAACTCTGTCTGAAAAATCAACACCAAAAAGGGTTCGCGAGCGGGTTGTTATATTTATTATGGTAGAACGTCCCTGCCGCTATTATTTTGACGTCCGCTTTTCGCTCAAAGCCACAGCGGCCGCTCATTTTTGTGACCAGTGATGATGCCCACACCAGTCGGCTTCATGGGCTGATCTAACCGCTACTACCTCACCCCGTGGCCCTTGCGCTTCCGGACTACCAGCCGGCTCTTCCTGTTGGCCAGCAGCCCGCATGGCAACCAGTCGACAGTAATTGCCAATATGTAACTCACCTGAAAACCCGTTTGAATCGAACCTCTCCACTCATTTGCATTTTTCATCCCTCCGGCGTCATTGCCCCCCTTCTTCAGTTATGCCTCCGCTGAAATATCGTATCAAGCAGGAAGGTCACCAAAAAATTAACCTAACAAGTGTTAGACATGTGTTGACGTGTGTTGATTTGACAGCTAATGTTTACCTACCTAACGTTAGTTAGATACCCCAACCATCAACCTGTAGGATCGACCATGACTGCTAAACTTCAGCTTTTTACATCACCTTCGGCCTTTCCTAATCCACAGCGCCTGCGGCTTTTCATGCACGAAAAAGGCATCGCTGACCAGTTTGCCGAGACCATCTATGACATGTCCCCTGGAGGAGAGCAGCGTGGCTGGCGACATTTGAATATGAATCCGTGGGGCGAAACACCTACCCTTGAACTGGCTGACGGGAGTTATATTTCTGAAACGGCTGCCATCGTTCGCTATCTTGATCAGGAGTATCCGGGCCGCAAGATTATGGGAGAAACAGCACTGGAACAGGGGCTGGATAATATGTGGGATAACCGGGTGTGGGTGCATATCCTGTACCGCATCGTTACAGCGTTCCACGTGTTGCACACCGGCCTCGGCTTCAGGCTGGAATTGACCAAAAATGAGGCCTGGGGAGAACACTGCCGTAAAGAAGCTTTGGCTCACGCCGCGCTGGTTAATCGCCATCTTTCAGACGGCCGCGAATGGCTGCTCGGCGGCGATGCCCCGACCTTCTCGGATATGACTCTGGCGACCGCGATCGCCTTCTCGAAATTCCCGGTCAATGCCACTCCACTGGACGAGCGTTTTGAGTTCTTAGATGCGTACTGGCAGCGCTGGACAAAACGTCCTGCCTTCCAGGCGGCCTACGCCGATCGCAACAGCGGCATTCCTGAGCTGGATTCGCCAGGCCGGTAATAGCGCCACTCGATGTAAACTCCGGTACGCCGGGTTCGTTATCTACTGACTTTCCCGGTGACCAGAGTGCTTATGATAGCGTCGGCTGTCGATGTTACTTGCTAAACCATGATGCAATGACGTCTGCCTGAGCACCCTGGATGCATTGAACTTACTGTTTTCCATGACAATCACCCTGTCACACGGTAAGCGTTTGCTGTAAATTAGTGTTCTCTATTTAAGAGATCATCCCAATACCAAAGGCATCAAGATGAGCGTCAACACCAGGGAAGCCATTTTGCAGGCGGCCAGGAAAATTGCCCAATCTCAGGGCTATAACGGTTTGAATTTCCGCGACCTCGCGCAGGATGTGGGTATCAAAGCGGCGAGTATTTACTACTATTTTCCAGGCAAAGCCGAGTTGGGTATTGCCGTTGCCAGACGATACTGGGAGGACGGTGCGCTCGCACTCGAGATGATCGAATCAGAAAGCCCATCACCCATTGACGCGCTGCGTCGCTTTCCTGAAATCTTCCGAAGATCACTTGAGGCCGAAAATCGTCTCTGCCTGGGCAGTTTCATGGGCGCTGAAAAAGAGACCTTACCTCCTGAAATGAATGCAGAAATACAGAAGTTTGCTGATGTGAACATTGCATGGCTGAACAGACTTCTGGTGGCTGCGAAGGTGTGCGATTCAAGTGAGAGTGAATCCAGAGCACGTGCAATTTTCACGGCCATTGCCGGTGCCCAGCTTATCGCCAGAAGTCGCTCAGATATCTCGCTTTTTGATTCACTGGTGGATTCATACAGCGCCTTCGGACCTCTGCCAGAATAGCAACTGCCCGCAATCCGATTCAGCGAATGGGCGATTTTCTGCACGCGCGCCCAATGCGGCGCGGCGTCCGGTAGCGTATGCGCTTTTCCACTCAGGAACTCACCCCTTTGAATCAATGCGCGACGGGCCAGAACGGATAGGCGCTGTGTGTCAGGCTGGATGGGATGGAAAAGTAAGTTTGGCACCACTTCGTGCAGCGCCATGCCGGACGCCACTTTCTGCAGTTCCTGAAACTTCGGGATCCAAAAATATTCATACAGGTACAGGTTGCCGTAATAACTTTGCACGGTACGAGCGTGGGTGCCTAAGAAATACAAGCGCGCGGCGGTGGTCAGTTGCATCTGATCCAACGGGCCATAGTCGCCCACTTATCACGCTTAATCCAGCTGTGCACGGTTGCGGATTTCTCTCCCAGCATTTCAGCAACGCGGGTGATGCGGTACGCCTGAGAGTACAGCAGTAAAGCCTGCCTGCTGGGATCGAGTTCGTCGGGGGCGGATGTCATGTTCACGCAGCCAAAATACGGCCACGATACTATTTGATCAAAATAATGCGGCAGATTGCGCAGAGTTCCCCCTCGCCTTTGATTTACGCTGTTATATCCTGGAAAAGATGTTTACATTTGTTCAGCAAAATCATCGGCCGCTCAGCAGAGCGTTACTGACCGACACGCGGATTGATCGCAGGGAAGAACAGCCGTTAACTTCATCATCAAAGTCATACCGCAAACAGAGGCAGGGAAAGAATGAGGGAGCTTGCACCCGATGGCATCACCGGGATGCCGTCACGGACGGCAGAGTATCTTTGTCGCCAGATCGCACGCCTGCTGAAAGGAGGAAGCCTGACCCCGGAGACCTGCGAGCGTATCTTTGCTTTCTGTGGAATCAGACCGTCAGATGCTCAGTGGCGTCAGTTTCTTATCCCGGTTCTTTCCTGTCTGGGATTACTGTCATTGGTTGCCGGAGCGGTGTTCTTTGTTGCCTGGAACTGGGCCTGGCTGCCAAAAATGGCGAAATTTGCCCTGGCCGAGCTGTTGATCGTCGCGCTGGCGGTGATTGTCTGGTGGCGCTGGTACAGCACGCTGGCACGCAACGCATTACTGGCGACAGGGTTAAGCTTCGGTGCCCTTTTTGCGCTGTATGGACAGATTTATCAGACCGGTGCTGACAGCTGGGAGCTATTCCGGGCCTGGTTATACGTTCTTCTGCCGCTGGCGCTGATTGCCAGGCAAAACAGCCTGTGGTTTTGCAGCTGGCTGGTCGCTAACCTGGCGTTCCAGCTCTATTACAACACCCTGCCGTCGTCACTTCTGGATCTCGCCGCGTCTGACAGTTTAACCAGGCTCCCGATCACTGTGCTCTACGCATATCTGGCGTTGCTGGCAGCCTGCCTGATTGTCAGGGAAGCGCTGGCCTGGTGCGCGATAACGCATCATCCCAAGAGCTGGCTGGCAAGCCGCTGGTTCTCGCGAGTCATGGCGGGATTTTTACTGCTTCAGCTGACCGCCATTGTGGCCGGGAACCTCTCGGACTGGGGCGGCGGTGACCACCTTCCTTATATCACCGGCGGTTGGGTGATCACCCTGATGGCAGGTTATTACCTGTACCGTTACCGCTATCAGGATCTCTGCATGCTGACGCTGGGCATTGCCAGCCTGACCGTGGTTGGCTGTGCGCTAATTATGCAGTTATTCCTTTTAGCCTACGATACGGGTGATCTGTTTTTGACTGGCATCCTGTTGGCATTCTGGGTGGCGGTAAATGGTTCAATTCTGCTGAAGTGGCAACGCAAATTGGTTGAAAAGGGGCCAATCGATCTGGTTCCGGCCAGGCTGACCTTACTGACAGACACTTTGCGTCAGCAGGGTTTGCTGAGCGCCTCACAGGTTGAGGAAATTAAGCAACGCGGTCACGCATCCGACCTGCCCTGGTATCTCAGGCTGGCGCTAAGCGTCGGAGGCTGGGTCGCAGCGATCATCATTCTGTTACTGATGATACTGATGCTCTATGCCACTGATCTGCTGGAAGACCCGAACGCTGCGACCCTTATTATTCCTTCGCTGCTGCTTGCCGCCATTGCGCGTGGCCTGTTAAGCAGTCAGCGTGACGGTAAACATCACCTCGGGCTGGCATGGGCGATTGCGGCAACGTGCGGGCTGATAACTGGCGTTCTGCTGCAAATCCAGAGCAATGATGCCAGCTTTATTATGCTGAGTTCACTGACTGCCTTGCCGATCCTGGCCGCAATGCCGATGGCGATGCCCGACCGCACTTATCGGTTTATGGCCATCACTGCCCTGACCTTTTTCCTGGTGCTGGCGGGCCATTCTGTGGCCCGGCTTTACCTGTCTCCGATGGCTGCACGCCTTGCTGTGTCCGTACTGGTGGCGGCGGTTATATTTTTATGGATGTGGACTGTCAGTCATCAGCTTAGGTTACGGTCAGGGCCGTATGCTGACGCGGTACACCCCCTGCTGTATGGCATACCTTGTGGTCTGATGTTGCTAAGTTTCCTTGGGATTAACGCGGCGTATCTCACGGATTTCCTCTGGTCAGCATCGCAATTTTCCACGCTTCAGTCCGCGACAGGTACAGGAATCGCGGCTGGCTTAATGCTGAGTGCGCTCAGTCAGAAAAGGCACAGCCAGCCGCTGTTTTCGATCATCACGCTGCCCGCTGCACTTATCTGCGGGGCTGCCTCCCTCTATGCACCGGGTATAGGGCTGGGATTGTGGTTAATTCTGATGGCACGTTATCAGGGAAGTCTGGGGTTGCTGGTGATGAGTGGCGGTTTCATGGTGCTGTATGTCATTGGCTGGTATTACTTCCTGGAGGTAATTCTGCTGCAGAAATCCCTGCTGTTGCTGGTCAGCGGTCTGGTTTTACTGGGGCTGGCATGGGGAGTCAAAAAAGTATTACCTGCACAAATCGGAGGTGCCAGTGAAAATGCATAAACAGAGCCGATGGCTGGCTGGCGCTGTGATAGCGCTGGCGCTGATAGCCGTCAATGTCAGTATCTGGCAAAAAGAGCAGTTGCTGAAGCAAGGCGCGGTCATGATTTTACCTCTTGCCCCGGTTGACCCACGATCCCTGATGCAGGGTGATTACATGGCGCTGAATTATGCCCTCACCCGCCCACTGGAACTGACGTTGTATCAACAGGCTGAGTCCTGTGGCGCGACCCTGTCAGCGTCATGCCTGCCCACCAGCGGAACCCTGATTGTTGACCTCGATGCGCAGCGTCATGCGACTCAGGCCCGTTTTGATCAGGGTGAACCTCTGCAGCCGAATCAGCTACGGGTAAAATACCATCAACATTATGGCTCGCTGACCGTCGGTACTAACGCTTATTTCTTTCAGGAAGGTCATGCCGACAGATTCGCCCAGGCGCGTTACGGGGCATTTCGGGTGGGAAGCGATGGAACGGCTCTCCTGACGGATCTGCTTGATGAGCAGGGTAAAGCGATTCAGCCTTAAGGATGCGAGACGCTCACTGGCCTGGCGCTAAATACCCTGACAGGCGGCCTTAATGTCCTTATTGCCGGATGCCCGTCACAGGTCAGCAAAAGGATGCTGTGCCGGAAGCCTGTTTTGCGATCAAGCCCGTGCCGAAAATTTAAGCGAGTAAGCTGCATCAATATAGCTGCTCAGACATAGAGAAAATTATGCCGAACATTATTGACGACAACTGGATTAGGATATCTGTGATATCAGCAATATTTAGTAGTGTCGTGGGTTCATTACTGGTTTTAACCTATCTTTCCTTGGGAAAAAGCAGTACACCCGTAATGGGTTTAATTTTTACTTATTTTTTCATCGTTATGGTGAGTATTATTGGCACCACGATGGGCTCAATGATAATCGGCATGCCATTAGCGATGATTTCAAAGCGATTTTATCCTGACGCTGCCCTGAAGGGGAGCTTTTTTATCGTGTGCTCTGCGCTCTTCATGTGGCTGGTTGTACTGGCATGGCCTGTTATCAGGATATGTGAAACGCCTTATTCGGATATTTTGCTTTTAAGCCCCTATGCCTTCTGTTCAGCTGCCGCACTTGCTTATCTGGTTTACTGGGATTGATGCGTATTATATCAATCAGGATCGGTGCAGTAGGGCCGTTAATGAAAAGAGCTAATGGTATCATTTTTCAACCAGACACATGGAAACAGGTGAGTCCAGGGTGTCGGAATTCCCATGTTTTCCAACCCTATGTGAGCAATTTTAATTACAGACTCACCTGGATGTTAATTAGATAATGTTCACGTGACAACACGTGATCACATTTTGCCTGCCAGATAATCATGGATTCTGCTCGAAATACTGTTTATCCATCTCGACAAGTTTCTTTTGTAATCCTGTCTCACCTTCAACCACTTCGTAAAATTTACTGTGAGTATAAAGATAAATACGCTCGGATGACGCAAACATAAACATGTCTGGTGAAGCCATATTTGAGAAGCGACTTATCACTTCAGGCTGTAAAAAGATGACATCATTCCCGATGTGACCAATAACTCCGCGCCCCCAGTTTTCCGCACGAAAAAAGGTATCTGGATTGCTATATCCCGTGCATCTGGTGAGCCCATGCTCCGGACAGGAGACAAAAGAAAGAAGATGAAATTTACTCAGATCTAAATCACCAACATTATAGCCACCGACATAGGTTGAGCCATTACTTTTGAAGACATTGTAAATACGCCATTTATCATCCTTTCCAAATGGAAAAATAACCTGGAAATCTTCCGGGTTAACCTCTTTTATCTTCTCGCTCCGGAAATATACAGACGATTCATCTTGCGCGTAGCTCGCTAATTGTTCCGATTGCCAGTATGGCCGGGTAGTCTTAACGTAATCAACCGGTCGAAACGTAGAGGAGTATTTAGCCACTAAATAAAGATCGCGCTTTTCTATTTTATTGACCTGCATGGGCTTTGCTGTTAAGCAACCCCAGGAAGTGATGTTATAAATTAAACCTGAAGTATCGCCCGTCCCAGTAATGCAGGGAGAGTGTTCGTAATTAATTTTACTCACCCAGTAAATATTGTTCTTAATGGATACATAGTTACTGAAAACAGGCCGTATATCATTTGAACATGGCTGACTTACCTGAAATAAGTTATCTCTCTCACCATTCTGGTTAAATTTACCATGAACAGATTCGCTACAGACATTAAGGACAGGCCTGCCACGCACATCGCTTTGCATTGGCCGACTTACATCGAAAATATATTTTAAGAAAATAAAAATCAGAAACACTCCAGCAATTAACCCCATCTTGACAAAGATACTTTGGTTTGACTTCATGTGTTATTCCCTTTAACCGCTATCCTGGTATCACATCAGATAGTGCAGACCGAAGGTAAACGGCAAGCGCGCCGCCTGGCATGAACGCTATTCAACATAATTAATGTTTTTCCGGGATCATGCATTCTGCAGCATAGCCCGCATTTAATTTTATATCTGCCCACATAACACTGTTTCTCTGGGGTACGGAGCGTAAATCTTCAGTGTCATCATTTTCTCATCTTCCCATGCTTACTTGTCTGGTGGCGCAGGTTTAAAAACTCCGGTGTGCTGGGCACGGCTAATGAACCCGGTTTACAGACATAAATAGATGATGAGTTTTAGCGGACACATTATATTTTGCCTGGTATAGAGGTCAGGCCTGTGGTTGCTTACCACCCTATCGACTTGCACTGACTGAATTCAGTTTTTGGAACAATGAGCGCCATATGGTTTTCTGCCATGCACTGTTTAAAAACCTGCTCTTTGTAACGGCCCGCCTGTAAACCCAGCATGGTGCTGGACCGTTCCGCTGCGTTATTTTCAATGTAAGAGCCACAATTTTCTTTGAACTCCTGAGGATTATCGCTATAAGACATCGACCATTTCAGCTGAGCTTTAACTGAATCATCTGATTGATGCTGGGGGACGGCTTTTGCTGGTTTCAAGCCAGAATAGAGTGGATTGCCGAGTAATTTCTGTGCAAAGCGTTGATTTTCTGCGGTTAAACGTCCGGTTTTACACATCTGCAGATAGATCTGCGAAAGGCGTTGCTCCTCAGCATCGGCAGCATGGGTGCATTCCTCCAGGACTTGTTCATTAGTCTTAGCCGGTTTTTTATCTGTGGATCTCCAGTAACTATTTTTCATAGTCCGGAATCGTGCCTTCGGTGGTGCCAAAAGGGCAAAGTGCACTGGCACAACCCAGTAAAAACATGGGCACACACGTCAACGTCAGAACACGTAACAGGGAAAACGCTTTAAGACTGCTTTTGTTCATTTTATTTTCACTTTAGTCAGCTGCGGACATGGGGTCTGAGCAATGTCATTATTTTTAATGTTCCGCTTTTCGCTCATAGCGGACCTACCGGAACGCAGGTCAGGTTTGTGCCTGAAGCAGGCGTTGCAAATACTCAGTTAAGTTAACACCTGGCGCGCAGTCCTTACCTTAAGACAAGCCATAGCGGTGTTCATAATTCGTCAGCAGGATGAAGGAAGGTCAGAACGATCTCCTCGCGTCGTTGGGTGCGAAATTACAATAAATTCTACAGGAAACTCAGTGTCGTTTCTGGCTTGATGCTTTGACCCCGGTGGAATTTCTAGCCCCTGCAGGGCTTTAATATTATGCATCTTACCCTCCAGTTCCATTGAAAGAACACCATCGAGAACAAAGAAAAATTGTCTGGAAACGGAGTGAAAGTGTCGCTTTTCAGAAGTGCCGGCAGGCATTTTCTCATGAATAACCAACATATCCTGACGGTTTACCAGATACCAACCATCGCAATTGTCGCCCCAGAAATAATGCTCTGCATTTTCCTTTGAAATCATCATCCTTCTCCTGTTTACACGCGCCCATCTATCAACATCTTAAGAAAGTGATACCGAGATATAGTATCGATTCTCAACAGGTTATGCTTTTGATTATTTACCTAAAGATCTGAACTGCATCGTTCAACATATCTGGTAGTTATCAATGTATTGGGATAGCAGAATTTTATCTGGCCATAATGTCCGCTTTTCGCTCATAGCGGAAATTAGCCTGACGTCAGTCTTCCCTATACCGGCAGCGTAGGTTCGCACGCAATTAGAGAATAGCTACGCTGGGCACTCGTATGCGTTTCACTGGCAATCTTAATTGCGGAAAATGGCCAGGGAAGACAATCCGCCCCGGCCATCTGATTTAAGCCAGTTGTAAGTGAAGATTATGTTGCATCAGGATATCAGCCAGCGAACCTTCATGGCTGGCAGAGGCATTGTGATACAGGTCGTACTGCTGACCGTTACTAATACGCTGCCCATCCTCGCTCCAGACGCCGCCTTCAATGTTACTTAGCGTAACCACATTGCCGTCCGCGTCTTTTATCGTCGGCGCCTCACTCGCATTGTCGTTCATTGGCAACGGCTCTTTTTGCCCCAGATTGACGCTATTACTGCTGAAAGCGCCCAGATTAATGACCTCAGCGTTGCCTGATCTCAGCCCAAGCGTGGCAAAATCAAACGCCTCATGCGCACCATTCAGCTGAAACGAATCGTCATCGGCAGCACCGTTCAGGCTGGTGTGCAGATTTGAATATAAAAGCGAGAGCGTTTCACTGTTTACTGTTCCAGAGAGATGGAGATTGTCAGCCATATCAGGATGAAGAGACGCGTGCTCCAGTGTGATAGCACTATGGCTTTCCGAATTGCTGCCATCTTCTGTGTTGCTGCTGATCACAGTTGTGGCATTGATCAGGTTGTCCTGCGCTGCGGTTGCAATACTCAGCTTCGGCTGCGGCTCGGCCATATAAAGCTCGACGTTTTGCGAAACGTGGTTAACGTTTCCGGCAGCATCACGAATAGTTGCGGTTATCCTGTGCTCGCCCGGTTCAGGCGTGAGTGCGTCCAGCGTTTCAAGCTGCACGGCCCACGTGCCTTTGCTGGTCACACTGGTTTGCCACTGGTGGTCGCCAGGCCTGACAGTAACAATATCACCGGCTTCACCCGTACCTGATACATGCTGATCATGGCTGGAGGCAAGGTTGATTTGCTGCCCGTCTGTGAGGTGAGTAAAAGCGATTTTGGGTGCGCAGACATCCACCTGATAGCTGGTCGTTATCGTAGCCGTATGGCCAGCCGCGTCGCTAGCAGTCACGACAATGTCATGCTGCCCCTTGCCGAAACCTGTTTTCATCGTCCCCGGCGTCAGTGGCAGGCTCCAGTGACCGTTGTCGCTTACTGCCGCATTGTGATGTTTACCACCAATAATCATCGATACCGTCTGACCGCTGCCGGTGACGCCCGTTGTGCCGGTCAGCATCGAGCCCTCTTTTTTCTCCGCACGGTTCAGCCAGCCGTCACCAAATGGCGTATCAATTTCAGGTGCAGGCTGACCTGGAATATCGACCACTGGCGTAGTATTGCTTCCATCGGTGGGATTATCGGGGGTGACCGGTGGCAACGGATCGCCGCTGTTATCACTGACCGGAGAAGTCAGATCCGCTGTGACGTAACCACTCTGTTCAAACCAGTTTCCGGCGCCATCCAGCACGCCAAACGACAGGAAGTTGCCGCCCTGGGAAAGCTCCGACGCGCTGATTTCCGCGCGCCAGCTGCCATCTGCCTCTACCACGGCATAATTCCAGTGGAAGGTATCAGAAACCTGCACCGCAAAAGTCTTAAGCGGCAGCGGCGCTTCAAGCGTGCCGCTGATAACGTACCAGGTCTGACCGTCATGCTGGACCGCATCCGCCAGCGTAATGTCGTTAACGGTGACTTTCGGGTTGCTGCTGTTGTAGTGGGTAATCAGCAGCAGATTCTGGCTGAGGCTGGTACTGTTTCCATTCAGATCCGTTGCGCTGACCTGAATGGTGTGGTTGCCGTCCTTGATAGTTTTCACGTCGCTGTCAGAGAGCTGAACCTGCCACTGATTCTGATAGACACTGCCCTGCCAGGTTCTGCCGTCAAGGGTCAGTTCAACCGGCGTGCCGGAGGGGAGATGAGCGGCGGTACCGGTGAAGATAATGCCGTATATCCCCTCCTGGTAACTGACCGCATTGTCGCCGGTGATCGGATCAAGGGTCAGCTGCGGCAACGCCTCAGTAGCGAAGATTTGCACACCTGCTGAGGCATAACCTTTGTTGCCCGCTTCGTCGGTTGTTTCAGCAATGGCACGGTAGCTCCCTTCCTCCATTCCCTGCAGCGTTTCCGCGGGTACTGAGAACTGCCACTGGCCATTTTGATCGACGATGCCGCTCCAGTGGGAGGCCCCAAAACTAACCTCAATCGTGCTGCCGGCTTCGCCTCTGCCGGAGATCACCAGCGGGCTGCTGATTTCATGACTGTCGATCACCCCGTCCCCTGCCAGTGTATTAATCGTGACAAGAGGATCCTGCGTATCGGTAATAAACGTCGTCTCCGTGATACCGGACTGGCCCCAGCGATCGGTGGCGGTCAGCGTAACGGAATGACTCCCCTCGGCTAAATCTGCTTCCATCAGCTGCCCGGTGGAGAGTGAGACAAGCCAGTTGCCCAGACTGTCCACAGCGCCCGCATAGTGAACACCATCTATGGTCAGATCGATCTTCTGGCCCGCCCCGGTCACACCAGTGGAGCCGCTCAGCGTAACAGGCTCGAAGCGTTCATGTGCGTTCATAAACCCGTCGACAAACGGCGTGTCTATAGTCGGCTGTGGCGGGATAGCGTCTGATGGCGGTGCTGACGCCTCTACGGTAATGACTTTGTTTGCGGTGGTCGTACCGCCAACGCTGTTTTCAAAGGTTACGCTGATGTGGTTAGACCCTACCGGCAGCACCTGCAGATCGGCAGACGGCAGGGTAACACTCCAGCTGCCGTCAGCGGCCGGCGTTGTGGTATAGGTCTGACCGTTCAGCATTATGGTCAGCGTGCTCTCTGCGGCGAGGTTCGCTGTGGTGCCGCTGAACGTCTGTGGGGAGAGCTTCTCCTCAGCGCTTAACACGCCGTCACCAGTAAAACTGTTAATGGTTAAAGAAGGGGGCGTGCTGACAGGCGGAATCGGCGTGCCACCATCGGCGGGTGGCGTGTTGCCACCATCCGTTGGATTGTCATCGATAACCGGCGGAACCCCATTGCCGCCTTCAACGGGCGTAATAAGGTCGGCTGTGACATTGCCACTCTGCTCAAACCAGTTTCCGGCACCGTCCAGCACGCCAAACGACAGGAAGTTGCCGCCCTGGGAAAGCTCCGACGCGCTGATTTCCGCGCGCCAGCTGCCATCTGCCTCTACCACGGCATAATTCCAGTGGAAGGTATCAGAAACCTGCACCGCAAAAGTCTTAAGCGGCAGCGGCGCTTCAAGCGTGCCGCTGATAACGTACCAGGTCTGACCGTCATGCTGGACCGCATCCGCCAGTGTGATGTCGTTAACGGTGACTTTTGGGTTGCTGCTGTTGTAGTGGGTAATCAGCAGCAGATTCTGGCTGAGGCTGGTACTGTTTCCATTCAGATCCGTTGCACTGACCTGAATGGTATAGTTGCCATCCTTGATAGTTTTCACGTCGCTGTCAGAGAGCTGAACCTGCCACTGATCCTGGTAGACGCTGCCTTGCCAGGTTCTGCCGTCAAGGGTCAGTTCAACCGGCGTGCCGGAGGGGAGATGGGCGGCGGAGCCGGTGAAGATAATGCCGTATATCCCCTCCTGGTAACTGACCGCATTGTCGCCGGTAACCGGATCAAGAGTCAGCGCCGGTAATGGAATGGCGCTGGCCTTCATAGCGTCGGAGGTGGCGGGGGCATCTGAAGCTGTTGCTGACTCAACCTGGGGCGTAAGCGTTAAGGTTGAATCGGCTTCGCTGGTCGTCGCCCTCAGGGCGACAGCTGCTCCGTTTAACGGCGTGCCTGACGGGATCAGAATCTGGCTTTGGGAAGACTCTACGACTGATAACGCGGGATCTGACTCTGGACTGGCAGGGAATGGCATTGGAGATGTTGCAGAAGCTGGAGATTGCCAGACAGGTGTCAGCGTGGTGACAGTCTGAGCATCGCCGGAAACGTCTGTGCTGAACTGTGCCTCCTGAAATAAACTTCCCTGCTGGAAAAGCATTCTACTCTGCTGGCCTGCAACCTCAGTAAAGAAATTCTGATAGCGAAGCGTATCGCTCTCGTGCAGGTTAAGAATGAGATCGTCACCCTGTTTCTGAAAAGAAGAAATCTGAGAAGGTGAGCTTTGCAGCGTGATAAGAGCGGGTTCGCTCAGAATAGATTGTGATTTTCCTTCAGTGGACTGAGACAATGGGTGACCGCTTTTCAGCGATATGACCGTGGCGCGGCCCGTTCCTGAAAATGCCATGGAAATCTCCTTATATACCAGTTATTAAGTAGGCAATGCCGTTGGAAATAAAGCGACGCTTTACTTATTTCAGGCACGCAACGGCCAGCGCCAATAAAGGTGCTGAGGCAGAGCCGGCACTCAACGCATTAAACGCAATTCGTAGCAACAATAAAGGGCATAACCACAGCCAGATTAAATATTCGTTTTTGAAAACAGATTATTTCTGCTGGCAAAATAAAAAGTACCATTCTTTGCAAGAGTCCGGGCATCGGCTCAATTAACCTTTACTGACTTCAACGACGTATCGTCAGGAAAAGTGAATAGTTGATGCTGGATAGACATAAGCTAAACTTCGTTTTCATGTCTGGCTACCAGGTAAAATCTGGAAATGTCCCCTGTTAATAGCAGATGCTTCATGATGATTTAACTGCCCTGCTGTCTCAGTTTAGTAACGACTTCCCCATCCCTGTAAGAGCAATGCTGATGCTATTGCACCATTTTAAGTGGCAGGTGGGATATTGCATTACCGATATAAGTGTCCGCTTTATGCTAAAAGCGGACACTTTAATTTAAACAGGAATAAGTCAGCGTCAATCCTTATTAATCAGGTAACGACTGAGCCAGTTACTTCACCACCGGGTTCTTTTTAAGTGAAAGCATGTTCATAAACTCTTCATCCAGGTGCAGGTGTTGCCGGACAAGTTCAGGTGGTGTACTGGCGAGCCACTGGTTAAGCGAAATATCGGCATAGTAATCACTTTTAAAAAGCTCAAGAAAACGCAGTGGTCCCTTACCGGTGTTTTCGATGTAGTGTCCCATAGCAAAAGGAACATATCCCACATCGCCGGCGCGGTAGTCAAAAGTCCTTGCCTGACCGGATGATGCAAAGACCCCCATCCGTCCCTCTCCTTCAAGGTAATACTGCCATTCATCATTGTTAGGATGCCAGTGCAGCTCGCGCAGTCCGCCTGGCTCAATTTCTACCAGTGCGGCAGCAATCGTTTTTGAAACCGGAAAATTAGACGAATCCGTGATCCTGACGGTTCCTCCCGGCGCGCGTACCGGATCCTGAGCCAGCATCTTGTGGGTAAAGCGGATTTTCGACTTCACCCCGCCTTTTATACTGTCTGATTCCAGGCTGCCCGGAACGTTGCCGGCAAAAATGTACTCATCATCAGGTGAAGGCAGGTGAGAAAATGAAGATACCGGAACCCTGAAGTTTTTGGCGAGAACTTCCGGGGGAATATGCCTGAACCAGTCTGACAGCAGAAAAGTGCTATCCTCATCAAAATTTCCGTCGTCAAAAGCCAGTAAAAATTCACAGCCGTCGGGACCGAGACCCTGAATCGAATGGGGAATACCGGGCGGAAAATACCATAGGTCACCTGCAGCGATATCATCAACAAACCATCCTCCGCTGGCGTCAAAAGCGGTAATCCGCGCGTTGCCATAAGTCATGTAAGCCCACTCCCCCTCTTTATGCCAGTGCAGTTCGCGAATACCTCCGGCATTGAGGCGCATGTCCACACCCGCAATCGTCGTAGATATGCCCAGCTCCCGCTGTGTCACCTGACGCGTCCAGCCACCGCTTCCCTTGCGTACGTGCGCATCACTGAAAGAAAAGCGAAGGTTTGGCAGCGTTCCGCTATCGGTAACGGGCGGATTTACGATGTCCGGACTTTCTGCCTCACGAATAGGATCATGTGGTCCGGGATCTCGTCCTCCGCTCCCTGCCGGAAACGTCTTTACGCCGTTGTCATGTGCCATGGCCTGACCCGCCGCAAGCGCGACCGTTCCTCCTGCCGCAAAAGCCATAAAATGTCTTCTTGTCAGTGTTTTCATATTCATCCCTCTTAAGAATCTTTTTATAAACGGTATTATTTTTGTTACCGCCATAAAGTTATAAGTGGGCTGAATACGGAGGGAAAAACAACTTTATAACACTGTGGAAAGAGTGCAACTTTCACGAAAATAGTAAAGACATGTGAATGTATTAAGATGGATTAATGTTGTTTAATGAACGTATAGTTATAAAGGGATTATCCTGTGCATAAGCGCACTAATCGTCAATTAATGTGGGTCTTATTGATTTTCATTTACCCGGTGATCGGTAACTGCTGATAAGAATTTTTACGAATTGAGGGGTTTAACGAGGCCTGAGCCTTTGATCCGTGAGCTTTCACGCACGTACTCAGATAGACGAGGCGTATGTGCAGGGCCGCTCTGTTACGCCTCATTAAACCCGAAGCATAAAGTCCCCTTCTCACTCATAGCGGACATAGATAAATCCGCCCTGGATCACGTATTTCAGTCACTATCACTGGCACTGTTGAAAACGGAGATCAAAGTCACCCCCGATTTACTACGCTGGTTACAAGAGAACATTCAGAAGCCGTTCAGCGCTCAGCGTCCAAACATGCCCTTTAGTTTTTGCTTCATGCTCCGAACATAGAATGGCGTAAACTGCGACCTGATATGTGAGTCCAGACCTTTGTCGTTCTGGCCAAGGCGCATCAGATCCACCGCCTGCCCATCCGGAGAGGTGTCCGCTGCGACAAGACCCGCACCACGCATCACCTCTTGCACATCACCGCTCATTTCCACCCCCACCAGATAATGCGGTTTATCATCGACTGACGGGTCGTGCATTAAAACCAGGAATGCACGGCTGACCCCGGGACATTTTGCAAACCAGGCAGATAACTCTTTCAGAAGCCTGTCCGGAACAACGGCAGGTACTCCCACTAATACCTGTGTTTCTTCCTCAACCACCCTTGTCTGCGGCAGGCGACCCGTTCCTTCCGCCAGCATGGCTTCTATTTCTTCCGGCACAAACTCCTTTCCGTAATCTGACCCTGGATTAAGAAACACACCCTCTCCCCGCGTCATTTCAAAAAAGGCTCTGGCAGGCAACTTCATGTATTTACTTTCCTGGCTGATGGCGCGCTGCAGGGTGGCAAGCGAGCTGAATACCGGAATGACAGGCGTTCCATCCGGTTTTTCCCAGTGCTGAATCGAGATATTCTCACCCGCCTTTAGTTCGACCTCACCATCACCCGTTGCCCCTCCGGAACTACCCAGGACGTAAAGCGATGAATCTAACAGTACCCGGTAAAACTCAGGTCGTTCTGCTGGATGATCGGCCGCCAGTTTTAAAGCAGTCTCCAGTTTGATTTCCCTTTCGTCAGACATTTAACCACCTTAGGCAGGATTGGATTAGGATCAATTTAACAAGGGCTTATGAGCATAATATAGATAATTTCTACTCGCCAGATTCCTGCACGTACCGGGGGATTGCCTTTGAGGGCTCGTTATTGCGATTAAGGACATGCGTTTGAATGGGTAAATGGCAGAACAGGCACGATCTTTTCCGTTTTCCAGACGCTTCCCTTAAACTACACCGCACAGGCCTCAACTATTAAGCTTACCTGACTAACATCCTGTTCTATAAACTCGTGAGTCAGAACCGTTACCAGCGTGTTCACCAGGGTCTGTTTAAAAATCATGTTCACGCTGACGTGCCTGACGGTTACAGAGAACGATGTAGGTTCAGCTGTTCAAACCAGGAAAATAAGATGTTTTTACCGGATGCACGATTCACAAAAATCTTTCCTCACTTCTCATTCCAGGCATGAGTCGTCAGCTGTTTGTTTCTCTGGATGGGCCCAAGGGAACCGGTAAAACCACTCTGCTGGAGTCCATTACGCAAGTGCTAAGAGCAGATAACAGGAAGGTGATCCGACTTAGCGAGCAAAAAAGCGATCCCTTCAGGGCGGAAACAATGGCGCTGGTTAACAGGCTCGCCAGAAATCCCTCCGTCGAACTGGAGCGGGAAATTTGTGAACGCTTTGCCGTTAGCCGTGCCTGGATTTCACAGAATGTACTCACTAAACAGCCCATGAACTGCATTATCCTGATGGATCGCTGGTATCCGTCTGATGCAGCGTTTCGGCGACTGGTGCCTTTTGCAGAGATATTGCAGCGAAACATTGAGCTCAATGTGCGAGCGCCAGACCTGCATATCGGGGTGGTCACGGCACCTGAAGTTTCATGGGAACGAGCCTCGGCACGATCGCGTGGGCTGGGCAGTACAGTCATTCACAAACTGGAAGAGCATGTCGCTTGCACCAGAGTGTTCGAGCAGGAGATGACCAACCACGGCTGGTTTTTATGTCGCAATGAAGGAACCGTAGAAGAAGCAACGATGCAGGTGATTGCTGAAATCTATAAAACGCTTTGATGCCGTACAGGCATCGGTTTCACGGGCGGATCCTCACTCGAAATTGCCAGTTAACAGCGCGACCTGTTCCGTTTCGCTCTCCCCTGCCCGGGCCTCATGAATATATCGCCTCTGCAGATCACTGTTTTCGGTCTTTGACACCAGAAAATAAACCCCATAACAGTCGCGTTATAATCTCTTCTTCGAAAATTCGCGCAACCTTTGGTAGTTAACTTAAAAATCATCCACCAGAATTTTACTTGTCTGAAATCAACATTAGTCAGATTACCGCTGGCACAGATATCCTGCTTTCACTTATAAAATTGCTTTATTTTTCAGATAAGGCACAGGGAATTGCGCTACGCATCGATACCATTTAATCACAATCAACTGGGCTGGCCTGCGGGTGAGCATTGTTTTCCGCCGCAGCCCATGCTGCGAGAGGATATGACTGCCGACTGGGTTATCGTCGGCGCGGGATTTGCAGGTGTTGCCTTTGCGCGCCGCCTGGCTGAAATTAATCCCGACCTGAAAATTATCATCGTCGATGCGCACAGCACACGAGAAAGCGCATCGGCACGTAATTCCGGATTTGTTATCGGTCTGCCTCATAATATTGGCAGTTCCACCGCTGAATTAAAAAAGGCCAACGCTTACCGTAACCTGCTTCAGGAAGGCATTCGTCAACTGGAGCAGGTTATTTCTCAGCATCATCTTCAGTGCGACTGGCAACAGGTCGGTAAATATCACTGCCAGGCTGAGCGTGGCAACGATCGTATTTTAAAAGAGTACGCCAGCCACCTCGATTTAATGGATGAGCCGTGGCAGATGTCAGACAGCGAGGAGCTTTACTTTAAACTCGGCACGCGCTTTTACAGCAAAGGGATATTTACCCCTGGCTGCGTGCTGGTGAATCCGGCGCAGTTGATCGCCGGGCTAAACCACTATTTGTCTGAAAATGTTCAACGCTTCGATAACACGCCAGTGCTGGGGATTCGCTACGGCAGCATGGCTGAAGTGCTGACACCGTTTGGCATCATCAAAACGCCAAAGGTGATGCTGGCCACCAACGCATTATCGCCAGAGTTGCGACCAGGACTTTCGCGGCAGGCTGCAATGGCGACCTTCGCCAGCATCACCGATCCGCTGACGGATGAACAACTGGCCACCCTGCCTCCTATGCAGAGCTGGGGGCTTACGCCGGTTAATGCGATTGCCGGTGCTACCTTCCGTTTTACCTCAGACCGCCGTTTCCTGATTCGCCAGCACGTGATACCCGCACTCAGCGGTCAGGTGAATGCCGCGCAGACCTGGCAGGCAACCCAGCTGCATCAGCGCTTATTTCATAAAGCCTATCCGACCCTGGGCAGTGTGAAGATAACGCATACCTGGTCCGGCACCATCAGCGTTACGCGAAACGGCGCGCCTGAATGGGGGATGCTGAACAAATTTATCTGTACGGCGGGTGGCTGTAACGGCGCAGGTGTTTCAAAACAGACCGTAGCGGGCAGTCTGCTGGCAGATTACATGATGAAACAGGACAACCCGCATATCGCGGATATGCTGTCGCTGGGCAAGGCCAGTTTCATGCCGCCATCGCCGGCGCTGGATATCGGCATAAAACTGTCACTGATGAAAGAGCGTTATCTGGGCCGTAAAGAGGTCTGATAATCCGTAACTGTAATGATCGATACACGGGATATTGCTGAAGTGGCGGCAATTGAAGTGATAAGGCGCGACCAGGCCAGCGAAGAATTACCGGTCGAAACGCTCAATCTCGTGGGGCCGGATACGCTCAACGGAGAAGAGGCAGCAGCAGCCTGGCAACAGCTTCTGGGCCGTCCGGTAATTTATGGAGGAGATAATCCGGATGCATTCGAAGCCAATATGGCGGAGTTTATGCCGCGCTGGATGGCGTATGAAATGCGGCTGATGGCTGAACGTTACGTCAGTGATGGGATGATTCCACAAGAGGGCGACCGGGAACGTCTGGTCACCCTGCCTGGCCGCCCACTGCATACCTATCGTGACTTTATTAGCACACTTCCCGGAGAGTAATCTGGATCTCTCAGGCTTAAGGACAAGCCTGCAGAGCAATACCGTGGACCAGATGCCTGAGCCAGAGCCACTATGCAAAAATATTCTCAGAACAATCTTTATCCAGAACTTCAATGCAGACAGATTATCCTTGCCTGGCGATTTAAACCGGCCAGTTTATGGCACGGTTGTTTTCGATAATATCCTGATGAGAGGGTGCATCACCCAGCGTAGCGAAACTGGCATAAAGCTGTGGCAACCGAGCCTGACCTTCTCCCTTTCTGGCCAACGCCAGAGCTCGCAGCATCACGGGCGCTTCCCAGTCACAGCAGTAACAAGGTGTGCAGGGCTGCTGACGCCATGATTCAGCGATAGTCCCAGAGAACACAGGATCAAAACCGGTATCGTTAACCAGTGACATGGCCGTCTGCACAGCATCAGGATGATCTCCCGCTACGGCAACCGCCAGACGACCCCGACTTCCCTGCGGCTGGCCCAGATCGGCGAGCGAGTCGGCAAGGATATTATTAAAAGCTTTAACCACAGGGTGTCCGATTTGCTCCTGAACCCATTCGCTTTCGGTCTGCCCATTATCCAGTGCAGTAATCGGTGCGTCACGCAGGCCAGGATAGTAATTGCTGGTGTCGATCACCGGGACATGGGGTGGCAGGTGATCGAAAAGCCCATCAGGCAGGCTGCTAAGTGCCGGCAGCGGAATGGAGAGAATCACGGCTTCGACGTCTGTAACCGCTCCCCTGATGTCTGTGGGTTCTGCATTAATTTCACCCGCAAAACCACGCACGCCATCAACTCCGCGTGAATTAGCGATTTTTACCTTGTGCCCCGCTTCACTGAGCTTCCGTGCCAGGGTACCACCGATATTACCTGTGCCAATTACGCCGATTTTCATATTTCGCTCCTGATTCTGTGTTGAAGTGAGATACCCTATATATTCACTGAATAAACAACAAGAACCGACAAAATAGTGGGTTACTAACCTGAAGGTAAGTATGGAAAGAGACTGGCGTTGTGATATTCCGGAGCAGCGACTGGTGTGGGCTAAGGCTACCACCGAAGCGCTGAAGATTATTGAAGGTAAATGGAAGACAATTATTATCTGTCAGCTTTTCGCCGCTAAAGGCCCGCTGCGCTTTTCCGAGCTGGAGCGCCGGATTGAGGGCGTAAATCAAAAAATGCTGATCCAGCAGCTTAAGCAACTGGAACAGGATGGCATCGTGACTCGCACGGTTTATCCCGAAGTCCCTCCGCGTGTTGAGTACTCACTTACCGATCTGGGAAAAGCGCTTGGGCCATCAATGACTGCTCTGATTGACTGGGCCTTCCTGCGTCGTGAAACGCTGGGGCTTGATGGCGCCTGAAGCTCGCATTTCAACCTAGTTATACCGATGTGGCTGAGCGCAGGGCATGGCTGTTCAGGCCAAGGCTGGCGTAACGAGAAAGAAACTCCAGCCGATGGTGGATTATGTCGTTTCTGGCTGGTCCCGATGATCCCGTAACAGCGCTTGCGGATAATTCGGAACCGGCCAGCCCGGTTACATCGCCATGTGCTGGGCGGATTTCAGATGCTGTTCTACAACAGGGGTATGCGCGTCGGCCAGCGCCTTCACATCCGGATCCTTTATCTTCGTCGCGTCACTCTTCAGCGTCGACAGCACCATCTTATGATCCATTATTCCGGCATTTTCCATATACATTTTGTCAAAGGCACCGCCGCTCTGCTTTTCCAGCTTGTCGGCCATGGCCTTATGTTTAGCGTCTGGCGCAGTCGGTAATGTCACCTCTTTTTGCTTAGCAACCGCCTGAACTTTTGTCAGGGCACTGCCATGATCTTCGACCATCTTCTGTGCAAAGGTTTTAACTTCTGCGCTTTGTGTTTTGTTCAGCGCAATTTTGGCGGCGGCAATTTCATTGATATTGGCCTGCGCCATATCCTTCAGTGCTTTTTCATCACCAGGGCTGAGCTTGTCACTCTTTACGGTCTGCGGTGTATTCCCGCCCTGCGGGGCGCTTGTCTGCGTCTCAGCCTGTACGGTGGCAGTGCTGCACAGAGCGACGACGGCTGATATAGCCAGCCATCCTTTATAGCTTTTATTATTTTTCATTTTGTAATCCTAAATATTATGGGAAGACCGATATCAGAAAAGTTCTGCTCAAAATTACCTGCTCCGTCTCATGAGTCGACATGGTTTCTGTCTCGCTTAAGGTACCTTATGTAGCAGAGTTATTAAGCGTTGTAGTAATGTCAGGTAATCGCAAGTATAAACAATGCATTGCAGCAGCATAAAAATAACGAAAATGTATTCCGCCTCGCTTAAAGCCGAAAATTTATCTATTGTTAGCAAGGGTTTCAGCGTAAAATTTATACGAAATATCAAAACACCGTACAGCTTTTCTTTGATTACTTTGAGATAATTCTTAATGTTGCTATGTGGTTGTCGGCCGTTTAATGCTGGGTAATAACTAACAGGTGACATAATAATGTGAAGAGGTTGAGCTCATGTTACCTCCTTACATCGCTTTATATTTTCTGGTTCAGATTACTGAATAATATTAAGGAAAGATCACATGCTCAAATCTCGCGCTTTAAAAGCCGCATTTGCGGTGGTGATATCTTGTACCGTGCTTGCTGCGCCCGTTTTCGCAAATCCGGGCAACGGCAACGGTGGTGGCGGTCAGGGTAATGGTAATAGCGGAAACCCGGTTAATAACGGCAAAAGCGGAGAGCACGGAAACAAGGGGCATGGTAATGCGGGTCCGAAAGAAAAACATGGAAATCGTAAGAACGCAGGACGACCCGATCACGTCGAGTCAGATATCAACTACTCTCTTGCACGTAAACTTGCCGTCAATTATGGCCTTGTCGGCTATCAGTCTTTGCCGCCAGGAATAGCTAAAAAAGTTGCGCGTGGTAAACCTTTGCCTCCGGGTATCGCCAAAAAAAGTTTGCCAGCATCAATGCTAAATGAGCTGCCCTATTACCCTGGTTACGAATGGCGAGCCGTCGGAGATAATCTTGTGCTGATAGCCCTGAGCACCGCTGTCGTGACCGCCGTAATTAATGGGGTTTTCGATTAACCTTCAAAAATTTTTCGAATGGGTTAACTTTCCTGGTGGAGCGCCAGTAACACGCTTAAATGCTTTTCTGAAGGCGCTCTCCGACTCATATCCCAGTGCGGCAGAAACGCCTGAAATCGTTTCGCCTGAATTTTGCAGACGATCGCTGGCGAGCAGCATCCTCCATTGCGTCAGAGATTCTATGGGCGTAATTCCAACCGTCTGACCAAAGTGTTTTGCAAATGCAGCGCGGGACATCCCTGTCTGTGATGCCAGCTTATTTCACGTCCGGCATGTCATCGCAGCGCCCGTCTCCGGTGTAAAGTACCTGACAGGCTGATTGCCACTCATGCTTTATGCACTCTGTGACAGGCTCCGTTGGTCCCGTTGATCGGGAATGCGTGCAATCACCTTGATTTCAAAATCAAATCCCGCCAGCCACGTCACACCCACCGCTGTCCAGTTAGGATAAGGAGGCTGCGGAAAAACGCGCTGCTTTATCTGCATGATGGTTTCGAACTGTTGCTCCGGATCGGTGTGAAATGTGGTGACATCGATCAGATCGTCAAAGGTACACCCTGCCGCAGCGAGCGTGGCCGCCAGATTCTCAAATGCCCGTTCTACCTGAGCAGCAAAATCGGGCTCCGGCGTGCCGTCGGCACGGCTGCCCACCTGACCAGAGACAAACAGCAGATCGCCTGAGCGTATAGCCGCTGAATAACCATGCTGCTCATAGAGAGCGTGACGATTAGCAGGAAAAATGGGTTCGCGGGTGATCATAGAATTTCCTCAATAGCCTTTAGCGGATTGCAGGATGCAGCGCACACGAGTTTGATTTAATATACGCGGCGTATGTCACATTAATCACACATACGTCGCGTATGTCAATTAATATACCTCGCGTATGTGAAAGGAGAGTGTATGGCCGCTAAACGTCGCGCTGAAACAATGGAAGAGAACCGGGCAAAACTGATTGCAGCAGCACGCACAGCCTTTGCCGAAAAAGGCTTTGCCGCCGCATCAATGGATGAACTGACGGCCAGCGTAGGTCTGACTCGCGGGGCGCTCTACCACAATTTTGGTGACAAAAAGGGGCTGCTTGCGGCGGTCGTCGCACAGGTTGATGGCGAAATGGCCCAGCAGGCTAAAGCGGCAGCGTCTGGGGTGAGCGATGCGTGGGAAAAGCTGGTGGCTGAAGGCATCGCCTACATCCGCATGGCAATGGATAACGAAGTACAACGTATTGTGCTGCGCGATGGCCCGGCTTTCCTGGGAGATCCCTCGCAATGGCCCAGCCAGAACAGCTGCCTGGAAGCCACGCGTGAAACGATTACCCGTCTTATCGACAGCGGGATAATGAAGCCGGTCGACGCCGATGCCGCCGCTCATCTGCTGAACAGCGCGGCGCTGAATGCCGCACTGTGGGTCGCTTCCAGCAGCGAGCCGGAAAAGGCGCTGCCAAAGATGATCGACGTGTTCACACAACTGGCAGGCGGCTTGCGCCATAGTGCGATTTAACCCTGAATGTTCACTGCTGCTTTCACTGATAGCCCTGAGGCTCTGAGTGCTGACGCCTGCATCTCTTTCAGGCGCGGTGTCGTTTTAATTCAGTGTGACAGCGGAATCAGGCCGCTCTCCTGATAGGTCGCAATCAGGTTATCAAAAATGGTTATATCCTGGCGCGTGCGGGCTATTAACTGCGCGCCAGCAACTGCGGTGTAAATTGCCAGCGCACGCTGCGCATTTTTCTCCGCGTTATCGGGCGACTTTTCGCAAAGGACATCAGTCAGCCACTCGACGTTCGCATCGACAAAACACTGAACCTCACGCTTCACTTCCTCGGGCAGATCTTCATATTCCGCCGCCATAAAGCTGGAGAGACAGAGCCGGTTGGCATCTTCAAGCGACTTGCGGAAAATCTGCGGATAGCGCTGCAACGCCTCATCCGGTGAGGCACTTTGCTCGCGTATAGTCTTTAAATCCTCAGCCGTATCCTGCCAGTATCGGTTGGCAACCGCGGCCCCCAGATTGGCCTTACTGGCGAAGTGATAATAGATACTGGCATTCTTGATGCCTACCTCGTCAGCGATGCTGCGAAAATTAATCCCGTTATAGCCATGATTCTGGGCAGCACTTTTTGCTGCCGCCAGAATGGCTTCACGCGCGTTCAGGCTCATAACTCAGTTTTCCTTCAGGAGGTGGAGACGCATTATAAGGGGAAAATATTTACCTGCCAACTGGTAGACAGGGATTGACAGGAGAAAAGTTCGGTACCACAATCCAACTACCAATTGACAGGTAGGTAACTTAATCATGACTGATATCCACAATGCATCTGCAGTTCCGTCACTCCCCGCGATGAAGATTTATGACTGGTATGATGGCCCTTATCCTGCACGGGTCAGGATTGCGCTGGCGGAAAAGGGATTACTTTCTGAGGTCGAATTTATTCCGGTCAACCTGTGGAAAGGTGAGCATAAAAAACCTGAATTTTTAGCGATCAATTATTCCGGAACACTGCCGGTTTTAGCGCTGAATGACGGATCGCTGATCGCTGAATGCACCGCCATTACGCAATATCTCGATGTGCTGGATGACAATCCGGTTCTGACTGGCGTCACGCCGGCAGAAAAAGGCGTTATCCATATGATGACCAAACGGGCTGAGATCGAATTTCTTGATGCAGTCAGCGTCTATTTCCATCATGCCACCGCAGGACTGGGGCCGGAGGTGGAGCTCTATCAGAATCCGGAATGGGGTGCGAAGATGCGTGAAAAGGCCATCAGAGGGATGCACTACTTTGACGGCGTTTTACGCTCACAACCTTATGTCGCGGGCAATACATTTTCGATGGCGGATATCGCCGTAACCGGCGGAATGATTTTCGCGACTTTGGTGAATCTTGCTGTTCCTGACGAATGTCGCGCCCTGAAAGCGTGGTATGCAAAAATCCAGAGCCGCCCCAGCTATCAGCAATGGCAGGCAATGGTTGAAGCGGGCCGCCCTGCTGCTGCTGCATCGTCTCAGGACCGGGCGTAAGATCGCGCTGATCGTTCTGGATAACGTGGTCTGGCTGCTGTAAAAAACCCCGGAAAATCTTCCGGGGTTTTGTGATCTCAAAACATGAAATTTTCGCGCGTCAGCCTTATCAGAATGCCAATTCAGCCTGCATTACGCTCAAAGTGGCTGTTCACAAAGGCGCGGCAGCGTGGCGAGATCGGATCGAGAAACACCTGCTCCGGCGAACCGGACTCCTCAATCATGCCCTGGTGCAGAAACACCGCTTTGTTCGACACGTCGCGCGCAAAGCCCATTTCATGGGTGACGATAATCATGGTACGTCCCTCTTCCGCCAGACTGCGGATCACCCGCAATACTTCGCCCACCAGCTCCGGATCCAGCGCTGAAGTTGGCTCATCGAACAGTATCGCTTTTGGCTGCTGCGCCAGCGCCCGTGCAATCGCCACGCGCTGCTGCTGTCCGCCGGAAAGCTGCGACGGCCAGGCGTCGCGTTTTGCATAGAGTCCCACTTTATGGAGCAGCGCTTCCGCTTCTTCAGTCGCCTCTTTATGGCTGCGCTTCTGCACATGAACCGGCGCTTCAATGATGTTCTGCATCACCGTTTTATGCGGCCACAGGTTGAAGCTCTGAAATACAAAGCCGAGCTGCATTCGCATCAGCTTGATGCGACGGCGCTGCTCGCGGCTCAGTTTTTCGTCGGCGTTATCCAGCGTGACGTTCACCTCGCCTACCGCAATTTCGCCTGCCTGCGGCACTTCAAGAAACGGAATGCAGCGTAGCAGCGTACTTTTTCCCGACCCACTGGCACCAATTAGCGATATCACATCGCCATCCTGCGCGGTCAGGCTGATGTCGTGCAGCACTTCGTGTCCCGCATAACTCTTTCTGAGATGACTCAGCATGATGGTAGGTGCGGTCATGAGCGTGCTCCAAAATAGTAAGGTGATAAGCGTCGTTCCAGCATCGATACGCCTTTGCTGACCAGCATGGTGAGTATCAGGTAGATCACCGCCGCGCTCAGGAAAACCTCCAGCGCCCGGAAAGTGGAAGAGACTATCGAGTCGGCAATGCCGGTCATCTCCATCAGGCTGATAGTGCTGACCAGCGACGTCGCTTTGATCATCGAGATGATCTCATTGCTGTAGGCCGGCAATGCCTGTCGAATCGCAATCGGTAAGGTGATGCGGGTAAAGATTTTATACGACGACATGCCCGAGACTTTAGCGGCCTCCAGCGACTGCTGACTGACGGCACGCAGCCCGCCGCGCAGGATCTCCGAGGTGTAGGCGGCATCATTCAGAATCAGCGCCAGCAAGCCGCACCAGTAGGGATCGCGCAGCAGCGGCCAGAACAGGCTTTCCCGCACCGCCGGTAAACTGCCAAGGCCGTAATAGACCATAAAGATCTGGATTAGCAGTGGCGTACCGCGAAACAGCCAGACGTAGAAGCGACAGAAAACGCTGCCGACACGCGTCATGCGCAGCAGGTTAAGCAGCAGCGCCAGCACGCCGCCGCCAAAGAGTGAGAGCAGCGCCAGGTTGATGGTCAGCGGCAATCCTTTCAGCAGCGCCAGCAGCGTCTGCTGTAAAAACATGATATCCACGTGGACTCCTTACCCCTTCACGCGCTGTTGACCGCGCATCGCAAACTTTTCCACGTAGCGGAAAACCATATCGGAACAGGTGGTGATAATCAGGTAGATCACCGCACCCACGCTGTAGAAGAAAAAGGACATCTGGGTGGAGTTGGCTGCGGTGGAGACCTGGTTCATCGTTTCCACCAGTCCGGTTACCGAGACCAGCGCCGACTCTTTGATCACCGATTGCCACTGGTTGCCCATGCCGGGCAGCGCAGTGCGTAACGCCTGCGGCACGATAATGCGGCGAAACATCATCAGCCGTCCCATGCCGGTCACGGTCGCCGCCTCCAGCGTTCCGCCGGGAATGGCGTAGAAGGCGCCACGGAATACCCCGCTCTGATAGGCTCCGGAGATCAGCCCGATGGCAATCGCGCCCGCCACAAAACCGTTCACATCAAACGGTCCCTGGAAGCCCAGCGCGGTGCCCACGGTGGAGACCACCTGTCGTCCACCGAAGTAGAAGAGGTAGATCACCAGCAGTTCCGGCACGCCGCGAAACAGAGTGATGTAGCCTGCGGCCAGTCGCTGCTGCCAGCGTGAACCGGCAATCTGCATCCAGCAGAGCACGCTGCCCAGCAACGCACCCAGCAGCCAGGCGCAGAGTGACACGCTGACGGTGACGGCGGCGGCATTAAGCAGCACGCCACCCCAGCCCTCATCCCCGAAGCCCAGTATCTGCCAGTCAATATTCATCAGCATCAGCGGTTACGCTTTCGGCGCGACATCTTCGCCAAACCATTTGATCGACAGTTTGCTCAGCGTCCCATCTTTGATCATGGAGTCCAGCGCCTGATTCAGCACCTGCTGCAGCTCACTGTTGCCTTTACGCAGACCAATCGCCGAGCCTGCGCCCAGCACGCCACCGGAGAAGCCATAGCCGCTGCTGCTGATCGCCTCAGCATGTTTTTTCACAAAGGCGTTGAGGTTGGTACGAGACGCCATGACGGCATCCACCCGGCCATTCATCAGGTCGGCGAAGGTTTCAGGACCCGCCTGATAGGTGCGGATAGTGGCAACGTCGCCCAGGTATTTCTGCAGGAAATCCGCCTGAATGGTGGCGACCTGCACCGCGATGGTTTTCCCTTTGAAGGTGGTTTTCAGATCGTCGATCGCTTTTTTCATGCCGGCGTCATCATCCGCCGTCACAATCGTGCCGCTGCCTGGCAGCGTGGCCAGCGGGCTTTTTTTCGCAGTCACAAAGCTGGAGACGCTGACGGTGTACTGATGGGTAAAATCGATCGCTTCAGCACGTTTTGGCGTTACGGTCACCGCATCGATCACCGCATCATATTTACCGTCGATAAGACCTGGGATCATGCCCGACCATTTCTGGGCGATGATTTCATATTTGAAGCCAGCACGTTTAGCCAGCTCCGCCACCATATCCGGCTCATAGCCGACGATTTTGCCGCTCGGGGTGGTCTGGTTGAACGGAGGATAAGCCGCTTCAGTCGCAAACTTCAGGGTGCCGAAATCTTTCGCCTGGCTGAACGCGGAAATGGCGAGCAGCGCCACGGTCAGAGAAGCCGTAAACAGGCGGTTACGCATCATCATATAAACCTCATTTATTTATTATTAAGAGAGTAAATCAATTGCAAGGCGGGTCAGCGCCTGCGTCCCGGCGGTAATGCTGCGTTCGTCCGGCTGATAGTCGGAGTTATGCAGGTGATCGTCACGGCCCGGCGTGGCCGATCCAATATGAATCTGGCAGCCCGGTACCCGTTCCGTGAACAGTGAAAAATCTTCGGCTCCAAAGCTGGCGCTGGGCTGCGCGATGATGGGCTTATCAAACTGATGCGACAGAATCTGTTCCAGTGAATCGATCAGGCGATCGTCATTCATCAGAGGCGGCACGCCACGCTGGAAATTAACCTCCACCCGTACGTTTTGCGCCAGCGCCACCCCTTCGCACATCCGTTTAAACGAGGTTTCCATTGCAGCGCGTACTTCCGGCGACTTAGTACGGATGGTGCCCTGAAACAGGCAGCTATCTGGAATGATATTGTGGGTGGTACCACCCTGAATGTGCCCGATCGTTAATACGGCGGAGTGAGCGGGATCGCGTTCACGCGAGATGAGGGTCTGTAGCTGGCTGATGAGATGCACGGTCGCGATGATAGGATCGGTGCCCATGTGAGGACGTGCCGCGTGGGTCGATACGCCATGCACCGTAACGTCGAATTCATCGCTGGAGGCAGTGCTGGCCCCGCGCGTCAGGGCGACTTCCCCCGCAGCCAGTTCAGGCTTGTTATGCAGGGTCACGGCCCAGTCGATGCCATCTGCCGCGCCGTCCGCAATCATCGCCTCAGCGCCACTTTCTGGCGTCTCTTCCGCTGGCTGGAATATCAGCCGGACCCGGCCTTTGAGTTGCTGACGATAGTGCGGCACGATCGTTGCCACACCCAGCATCGTTGCGGTGTGAATATCATGCCCACAGGCGTGCATTTTTCCGGGATAGCGGCTGGCAAACGGCAGACCGGTCTGCTCATGGATCGGCAGCGCGTCCATGTCGGCGCGCAACAGCAGCGTCTTACCCGGCTCTGCGCCGTCGATATCCACCACAACACCGCTGCGGCCAACGCCGGTGCGGGGATTGAGTCCCAGCGCCTGCAGATACTTTGTGACCAGACTGGCGGTGCGCAGCGTATCAAAGCCTAATTCCGGATGCGCATGGATATCACGTCGAATCGCCACTAACTGCGATTCAAGTTCATTAACTCTGGCTTTTATTTCCCCGGCCAGTCGTGCTTTTTCCTGATTCATAGCAGCCCCGGCAATATGCGATCGGCACTCTGCTGCCGACCGCTATTTTAATCTCATCCTGATGACGGACGTTGATGACCGTTTATTTATTCACAGCACGCGACAGAAAGCAACGCGCAACAGCCTGCTCTACATACTTAAAAATCAATAAGATAGTGTTATTTATTGGAAACCTGTATGAGATAACAGCGGATCAGCAATAATATTAATAATCCGCCACACGACATTACTTTCCCTACTGTCACTGAGGTGATATTTCGCTTTTATCCGGAGAGGGAATAAAGAAGTCTGCCAGTATTTCCGCTAATTTCTCGGGTTGTTCGTCGGGAATAAAATGGCCGCAGTTGAGAACAGTTTCACTGCTCACCTGATGCGCTACGGTGCGCAGTGGGGTGGCCATATCGGGTATCGATCCCTGGTCGGCACTGACAGCCAGCAGCGGTAAAGCCAGTTTGCCTTTTAACGCGCGCTGTCGATTCTGCTCTGCCGACTGTGCAAAAGCGCGGTAAAAAGCCAGTCCGGCCCGCAAGGCCCCGGGCTGCTGAAAAACGCGCAGATATTCATGACGGGCCGCCGCATCTATGCGATGTGGATTGGCTGACTTACGGTTAAAAAACCAGTCGAGGTAGATCGCCTCTCTGCCAGTGATTAGCGCTTCCGGTAAATCATCCACACAGTGAAATCCAAAATGCCAGGTTTTCCAGGCGCTATCACCCACCATTGGCAGTAAGTCAGGCAGCGTGATACCGGGAATGCCGCCATCCAGCAGCGCGAGACGGCTAACCTTTTCGGGATGGCCTGCCGCCAGTGACCAGGCGACCCACGCCCCGATATCATGTCCGGCCAGATGAAAGCGTTCGATACCCAGCTGGTTCAGCAGCGCCAGTATGCGCTCTGCCACGCTGTCAGTGTCGTAACCACTGGCTGGAAAGTCAGAATCACCCTGCCCTGGCAGGTCGGGTGCGATCACATGAAAGCGGCTGGCAAGCAAGGGAATAACCTCCCGCCAGGCATAACTACTTTGCGGGAAACCCGCGAGCAAAACCACAGCCTCAGCGTGTTCACTGCCTGCGCTGAGGTAGTGCAGCCGCTGCGAGTCAATGTTAATAAAGTGGTGCTGGTAGAGTGGATATTCGTGCATAAAACCTCCGGATAATAAGGAAACGATCGATTCCTTAATGAGTAAAAAATTTAGTCGAGTAACTTCAGCGCCAGGGGGATGATGCTGGCATCGGGCCGGGTCGCAGCAACTTTACCGGCGACCCGCATCCCCAGCACGATGCAAAGCATCAGCGAAGCGGTGGCGTCTCTGTCCAGTGCAGGATTGACCGAACCATCCTGCTGACCCAGGCTGATTATCTGCTGCAGATTCTGCTGGTTGCGTATCAGCGCCGCGCTGACGGCTCCGGCAAGTTCCTCATCCAGAGTTTGCAGCTCCACGGCGCTGACAGCCACCAGACAGCCGCGCTCACCTTCTACATCGCGCACTGAATCCACATAAAAATTGAGTAGCGCCGCCAGTTGCTCACGGCCATTTTCACATTGCGCCAGCCGCGCGGCTAAACTGCTGTTGCGCATTGAGAGATAGCGAGCGAAGACGTTTGCAAACAGCGTGCGCTTGTCGGTAAAAGCTTTATAGATGCTGCCGGTAGTGAGCTGCATAGCCTGGCCCAAATCGCCGATCGAGGTGGCGTGATAGCCCTTTTGCCGGAATACCAGCATTGCGCTGTCCAGTGCCGCATCGGTATCAAACGCCCGCGGTCGTCCCCGCTCTTTATAACGGTTATCGTTCATCGCTAACACCATTAGAGAATGATCATTTCCTTAAAGATAGACTGATTTGTCCGCCAGATAAAGGCTTTCTTATGCCTGGGGCTCGCCTGGAAATGGAACCCGCCCCTCACCATGACCTTCTCAGATAAAACTCCGTATCGACGGCGTGTGAAAGGCATAGGCCCAGACATGTTCGGCACGTCAGGCACGCCGTTTTAATCTCGCGTTATCTAATCAGGCCCATCTGAGCCACGTATTGCCAATCTTGAGCAGGAGCTGGCCTCTCTGGTTCAACTTAATGGAACGCCCTCTGGCAATATCCGCTTATCCGCAGGGGAGCATGCAGCTCAAACTCTCGTATGGCCGAAATTAAAACTTTTATCATTGGAAGTTTGAGAAGGAAGGAAAATCGTTACGTGTCAGAGTTGAAGGACAGGTCACGTTTAATTTTCTGTCAGAAAGAATCGATGCCGTATTATCGGGTTTTGGTATTGCCTGTGTTCCTGAAGATACGATCAGGGAGCATGTAAAATCCGGAAAGCTAATTCAGATTCTGCAGGATTGGTGCCCTGCATTTCCCGGTTATTATCTCTGTTATCCGAGCCGTAAACAGCATCCGCCCGCTTTTGTGCTGATGATAGATGCGCTTCGGCACCCGGAATAGCGGGTCTGCAATTCGATGCAGACCCGCCTGAATCTTAACGGCCCACACGAGCCTGATGCTCAGGGGAGTAACGTTCGCCGACGATTTCTATCGTTTCAAGCGCCTCTTGTATCTGCCGCACGTCGTCCTGTGAAAGAGTGATGTCGGCAGCACCCAGGTTTTCATCCAGCCGGTGCAGTTTAGTAGTGCCGGGGATGGGAACAATCCACGGTTTTTGTGCCAGCAACCATGCCAGTGCTATTTGTGCAGACGTAACCCCTTTTCCGGCAGCCAGTTCACCCAGTAATGTGACCAGCTTTTCGTTGGCTTCAATTGCTTCAGCGGCAAAACGCGGCACCTTACTACGGAAATCGTCACTGCCAAACGTCGTTCCTGACTTAATCGCGCCCGTCAGAAATCCTTTGCCTAATGGACTGAATGGCACAAAACCAATCCCCAACTCCTCCAGCAATGGCAGGATCTCCTGCTCAGGCTCGCGCCACCACATTGAGTATTCGCTTTGCAGTGCAGTAACAGGTTGTACGG
This sequence comes from Pantoea sp. JV6, assembly GCF_025910055.1. Lineage (NCBI taxonomy): Bacteria > Pseudomonadati > Pseudomonadota > Gammaproteobacteria > Enterobacterales > Erwiniaceae > Pantoea > Pantoea sp. JV6. The sequence continues at coordinate 317,130 of NZ_JAPCIM010000003.1, forward strand.
CATGTGCACGACGAATGGTTTGTGCACCCGCTTCAGAAAGGCCGAAATGTTTGACCTTACCTTCTGAAATCAGGTCTTTCACGGTTCCCGCAACATCTTCGATAGGGACTTCCGGATCGATGCGGTGCTGATACAGCAAATCAATCACATCGGTTTTCAGACGACGCAACGAGCCTTCAACAGCTTTACGAATATGTTCCGGGCGGCTGTTTAAAATCTGCTGTTTATTGTCCTCACCAAAGGTAAAACCAAATTTGGTAGCGATAACCACCCGGTCGCGTAAGGGTTGTAACGCTTCACCCACCACGTCTTCATTAAGATACGGGCCATAAACTTCGGCTGTGTCGAAAAATGTCACCCCACGTTCAACGGCTGCGCGAATCAGCTCAACAGCCTGACGAGTGTCGGTCGCCGGACCATAGCCATGACTCAGGCCCATACAGCCCAAACCCAGTGCTGACACTTCAAGCCCTGATTTTCCGAGATAGCGTTTTTGCATTATTGAAAGCCTCTTCTGTTGCGTTTTAAACGTCAGGTTTGCGGCCAGTCAGCCACTCCACCATCGCCGGATAGGGATGAGAGAAGAATGCGCTGGTTGCGGAATCAAGCGCCGCAATTTGCAACATATCCTCAGAACTGCGTTCAAAAACGAGGATATTGATGTTCTCTACCATTTTTGAGTTTTACAGTTGGCATGGCGTTATCCTTCAGCCGTTGTGTGTAAAAAGCATAACGTAAAGTGATTAATTGGATTAAGTAGGGTAATTAGCTAGGGCTTATTACTTTTATTCATCAATGATGATTAATCCTGATCTTTGTCTGCCCGCTATTGCAGATTTCGCTCTTTAAAAAACTGGCTCATGAGATCGACAATCTGCACATTATTCAGATCAATAACGTGATATGAATGAAACTCATGAATATGTGTGAGTCGCGACTTGATCTGACACATGCCACTGAAAGGTTCAGAGTGAACGGTTTTCCTGATTTATCAGATCCTGAAATTTGCGCCCCTCCCACCAAATGGTTATAGTTAAATGACCAATTGGAGGTGACAGATGAAAACATTCAGCTTTTCTGCGAACAAAACCAGGCCGCCACGCTTATGGCAGGCCGCAGGCCTGAATAACGCTGATGGTGTCGCCCTGCTGGGCCAGATTAATGAAGGCCTTGATGGCAACGTAGCTCACCTGATCGTCAACTGGGCGAAGATTACGCAAAACGACCTGCGCAAAATGTCCGGTATACCCTCCACGACGTTCAGCCGAAGCGTGAAAGCGAAATTCAGCGCTGAACAAAGTGAACGACTGGTACGTATTATCCGTGTCATTGATCGCGCAGTTGAACTGTTCGAAGGTGATAAGGATGAAGCGCAAAAATGGTTGAATGAGCCTAACAGGGCGCTGAGCTGGAAAATGCCCGCAGAACTGATGGCGTCTGAAACCGGGGCTTACGAGGTCATGAAATTAATCACGCGCCTGGAGCACGGAGTTTACTCTTGATTCTCTACAGGCTGACCAAGACAAAGTATCTTTCAACAGCCTGGACGGGATTTGGCGCAAAAGAGGCGGGCGGCCGCTGGAACAGCATCGGCATCTCCATGGTTTATGTTTCTGAAACAGCATCACTGACTTTGCTGGAAACACTGGTCCATCTGCACTCAGCACACATCCTGGATGCTTTCACACTTCTGCGCATCGATGTTCCCGATGCGTTGATTCAGACCGCTGATATCACTGAGTTGCCTGCAAACTGGGCTGATGAAGACGCACCGGCAGAACTGGCTGACTATGGAGACGCCTGGTGCTCTGCCTGCGATGCTGTTGCGTTGCGTGTTCCCAGTGCCCTCTCCCCTGTAGAATATAACTATCTGTTAAATCCTGAACATCCCGAGTTCTTCCGGATAGTTCAACAGGCTGAGGCCATTCCGTTCCGGTTTGATCGTCGGCTGAAACCGGATCGTAAATAAACTATCCGGATAGCTTTTGGTCGCGCATTCGTGCGTTGAACAAGGGCCGGAAGCCACCAATGATCGTCTCTTAAGCCCTGCGAGAAGCCTTTCCCCCTCTGACCTGACGCAAAGCACTGAAGCTTAAGCCTCATCTATACTGCAGCTTATCTTTGCTGAAGGAGCCCAATCATGGGACTGAGCTGGTTCACCCTCTGGCCGCCACTGGCACGCGTGCTGTTTATCCTCGCCTGTCTGACCATTATTCTGACCGGCCTTTATCTGGCAGCACCGCTGATCAATCAGGTTCTGCTGGCAATGTTACTGGCCATCATGCTTGATCCCCTGATTACCCGGCTGGAAAACAAACGCATACCGCGCATCGTCTCGTCACTGCTGGTGATTATGCTGATGCTGTTGATCATGGTGGTCACTATCCTCAAGTTAACCGTGCTGACGCCCGATTTAATGCAGCTCAGCCGCCAGGCGCCCGTGCTGCTGGCGGCCCGGCTTGAACAGCTGACGCTGGCCTTTGCACGGCTTGATATCGGTATGACGCCCGACCAGTTGCTGACCTTTGTGGATGCAGGGGCAATAGTGCGCATCGTCACTGCATTTCTGACGCAAATCCCTGGCGTCATCTCATGGTGGATCATGGTGTTCCTGATGCTGCTGTTTATGCTCTATGAGATGCCGCTGCTGAAAGCTGCAATGCAACAGCGGGTAAAGGGAAAACATCAGGCCTTTTATCTGGCGCTGCAGGAGGGAATTCAGAGCGTGATAGTGTATGCCAGAGTGAAAACGCTGACCAGTATTCTGGGCGGGTTAATCGTGGGCGTCGGTGCGCATCTGATCGGGCTGAAGTTTGCCTTTTTCTGGGGCGTGCTGATGTTCATCTTTAATTACGTGCCGGTGCTTGGCTCCTTTCTGGCCGCGATTCCGCCGGTGATCCAGAGTTACATCATGTTTGATTTACAGATCGCGCTGGCGGTAGCAGGTTTCTTTGTGGTGCTGAACCTCTGCCTGAGTTCGGTGATCGAACCATTGCTGATTGGGAAGCGACTCAATCTGGCGCTGACCACGCAGTTGCTGGCGTTTCTGTTCTGGCAGGCGTTACTGGGGATTACGGGCGGGATACTGGCTATTCCACTGACCTATCTGATTAAAAAGGTCCTGCTGGCGAGCTATCCGCAGCAGGACCCGGAGACAGAATTAACTCAGTGATGGCGTCTTCACCCGCCATGCGCGGGTGAGGCGTTTTTCAATCTCAACTATGATGAAGATCGCGATACTGACAATCAGCGAAATCAGCCAGTAGTTGATCGGCAGTGGACGGGTACCAAACAGCGTGTTCATTAATGGCACATAAATAATGATCGCCTGAAGGACAATCAGTACCAGCGTCACCAGCCAGATACCGCGATTTTTCAGCAGACCGCGATCCAGTGAGAAGCCATCAGAGTTACGGCAGTTAAGCATGTAGGCCCACTGCGCAGTCACCAGCATCTGCAGCAGCACGGTACGGATAAACTCGGCACTGTAGCCACGCGGTTGCAGCCAGGCTTCCAGCACAAAGGCACTGATTGAAATCAGCAGACCGACAAACACCACGCGCCAGATAGCGTAAGCGTCCATCACGTGCGCTTTAACATTGCGCGGTGGCCGGCGCATCGCATTGGCTTCAGCAGGCTCGAACGCCAGACCAAACGACAGCGTGGCGGATGTTGCCATGTTCATCCACAGAATCTGTACCGGGGTTAACGGCAGCAGATTGCCCATCAGAATCGCGATAATAATCAGCAGACCCTGTGCCAGGTTGGTGGGCATAATAAACAGGATGGTTTTCTTGAGGTTGTCGTAAACCCGACGTCCCTCTTTGACTGCCGCAGCGATGGTGGCAAAGTTATCGTCGGCCAGAATCATATCGGCCGCCTCTTTTGTCACCTCGGTGCCTTTGATACCCATCGCAATACCGACGTTGGCCTGTTTCAGCGCCGGAGCATCATTGACGCCGTCGCCGGTCATGCCGACGATCTCGCCGCTCGCTTCCAGCGCTTTCACCAGACGCAGTTTGTGTTCCGGGCTGGTGCGGGCAAAAATGTCATAGGTTTTTGCCGCGTCCGCCAGTTCGGCGTCACTCATGTGTTCAAGCTGGTAGCCAGTGATAGCAGCCTGGCTGTTGCCGATTCCCAGCATCTGACCAATCGCCATCGCGGTTTCCTGATGGTCGCCGGTGATCATTTTGACGCGAATGCCCGCTTTCTGGCACTCGTCAATGGCGGCAATCGCCTCGGGACGTGGGGGATCCATCATGCAGGCCAGACCCAGCAGCACCATGTCACTTTTCAGATCGGCATGATCCAGCGCGGTAACGGGTGCAGAGGTTCTCTTCCAGGCGGCGGCAACGGTGCGCAGCCCTTCGCTGGCGTAGGTGGTGATGGCGGCATCCCAGTACGCACGGTCTATCGGCTCTGCACCCTCCGGCGTTTGCTGCTGCTGACACAGCGTCAGCAGCACGTCTGGCGCACCGGTCAGCAGCACATAAGATTCGCCGTTGGCAACACAGCTGACCGACATATATTTATAGAGGGAATCGAACGGCAGCTTGCTCACCACCTCAACCGGCTGAGGTGTCGTCTGACCCTTCGCCGCCAGCACCTTCAGCGCGCCTTCAGTCGGGCCGCCAACAATCGTCCAGTGACCCTGACTTTCCTGACGCAGCTGGCTTTCATTACAGGTGTCTACCGCATGCAGGAACTGCTGAAACAGCGGATCCTGTGCCGCAGAGAGTCCACTTGCGTCGCCCTGCTCAGCAACAATCTCCCCTTTGGGTTCATAGCTGTTTCCGCTGACGCGCCAGCGGCTCTTCGCCAGCACCACCGCTTTCACCGTCATCTCATTCATGGTGAGCGTGCCGGTTTTATCGGAGCAGATCACCGACATCGCGCCCAGTGTTTCAACAGTCGGCAGCTTACGGATAATCGCCTGGGTGCGTGCCATCGACTGCACGCCCAGCGACAGGATGATAGAGATAATGGCAGGCAGACCTTCCGGAACCGCAGCAACCGCCAGGCTGATGACGGACAGCGACAACTCGCCCAGTGGAATGTCACGCAGCAGATAGCCGAAGATAAACAGGGCGACCATCATCAGCAGGATGATGAAAAAGATCGCTTTACCGAGTTTGTCGATCTGCACCAGCAGCGGGGTTTTAACCTCTTTTATGCCGCTGATCATTTCGTTGATATGGCCCAGCTCAGTATCACCGCCGCTGGCGATCACCACGCCAGCGGCGGTGCCGGAACTGACGGTAGTGCCTGAAAAAGCCAGGTTCAGACGGTCGCCCAGCGATTTTTCACCGCTCAGCGTATCGGTGTTCTTCGACACCACCGTCGACTCCCCGGTGAGAATCGCCTCTTCAACCCGCAGATTATTGACCTCAAACAGTCGCAGATCAGCCGGGATTTTATCGCCGGGGCGTAACATCACCACATCACCGACTACAATATCGCGCGTCGCGACCGTGACCTGTTTGCCATCCCGCACCAGCATCGCTTCACTGGCAAGCATGTTCTGAATACTTTTCAGTGACTTCTCGGCATTATTCTCCTGAATAAAGCCGATCAGGGCGTTAATGACGGCCACGCCGATAATGACAAAGGTATCGACCCAGTGACCCATTATCGCGGTGATCACCGCCGCGGCCAGCAGAATATAGATCAGCACATCTTTAAAATGCGCGATGAATTTGAGCAGAGCCGATTTCTCAGCTTTTTGCGGAAGGGCATTGGGACCGTGTTTCTGCAGGCGTTCCTGCGCAGTGGCGGTGGATAATCCTGCTGATGAGCTCTGCAGTTCGGAGAATATCTCTGCCACACTACGCTGATACCAGGGGCGCTCAGATAAAGCTAACGCTTTATCCTGCTTATCATTATTTAGCATATATAAACCTCGTACCATTTAGCGATGAAATAAAGGCGCAATTAAAAGACATGCATTTTGCAGGCAGCCCCTCCTGCAGGTAATGACCGATATCATATTTACGTAAGAAACGTCTGACGAATAACATAAAATGGCTAAATTAAATCTAACCTATATTATGAGAATGACAACGTTGTTTTTGTTTAGCTAAGGTTTAAGTATGCTGATGCAGTGTGCATCGGTTTATACTCTGGCTCGCAAAAGGAAACTCTGATGAAAAAACAGAGCATTATCATGCTTTGCGGTTTCGTTATTCTCGCGGTCGCCGCAACGACTCTGGTGGGCTTACTGACCTGGCTGGTGGTCTCTCAGATGGCGGCGTAAGCCGATTCAGGCGAAGCGGCCCTGCCGCTTCGTTAAACTTATATGACGAAGATTAAAAATAAGTTTATCCCGGTCGCGATAAGCATCAGGGTTTATTACGCCTTAATGCTTATCAAACCGCAGTTTAAAAGCTGATGTTAAGGCGAAGAAAATGATTAAACGCAAGGTTATCCTCATTTTGCTCTGTTGTTTTTTTATGACAGCGTGCGATGAAAAAAAAGAACCGGATGCTCCCCCGCCCCGCGTAATTAAAGTTTTCACCCTTGAGTCGGACATCGCTCAAAATATCCGGGTATTTCCTGCGCGTATTCAGGCGGGTGATAATACCGATCTTGCGTTTAAACGGGCAGGCCAGCTGGTACAGCTTGATATTCGTGACGGAACGCCCGTGAAAGCGGGACAGCTTCTCGCTACTCTGAATGATGCAGATGCGAAACTACGGGTACGCGACCGCCAGACTGCACTGCAACTGGCGGAGCGACAATTTCAGCGCTTCAATACGCTGGCCCAGCGCAGCGCCGTTTCAAAGTCTGAAATGGATGTGCAGCGTGCTAATCGCGATGCCGCCGCGACTGCGCTGAAAATCGCACAGGAGGAGTTACAGTTTCTTAGCCTTCGCGCGCCGTTTGATGGCGTGATTGCAAGGGTACAGGCGCGTAATCATCAAGTCGTGGCCGCCGGACAGCCCATTGCGCTGCTGACCCGTGCCGATCTGCTCGACGTCATCTTTACGCTGCCCGAAACCCTCTTCACCAGCCTCGATATCCAGAATATTGACTATCAGCCTGAGGTGCAGTTTAACGCCCTGCCAGGCCGCTTTTTCACCGCACAATATAAAGAGCATACCAGCCAGACGGATGCCGCCACGCTGACCTATCAGGTGGTGCTGACCATGCCGCGTCCGGCTGATCTCCCTGGCGTTGCCGGCCTCAGCGGCTCGGTTCGCGTCAGGCTGCATAACCTGCCAAATGCCCCTGCCCAGCCGCGTCTGGTCGTGCCTGCGGCGGCGGTGTTCAATCCCGATCGCAGCCCCACCAATCAACCGCACGTCTGGCTGGTTGAGCAGGATGGTGAGGCGCTGCGCATCAAAGATCGACCTGTCGAAGTGGGCCGTCTCACCGCCCAGGGCATAGAAATCATCAGCGGGCTGAAGCCGGGCGACCGTATCGTTGCCGCCGGTGTGGGTGAGTTGCGTGACGGTGAAGCGGTGCGCATCTGGCAGCGCGAGCGGGGTTTATAATGCGTATTCAGGAGCATTTTCTTGATAAACCCATTCGCATCTGGATGGTCATTCTGCTGCTGGGCGTGGGCGGCATCTATGCGCTGCTCAACATTGGCCGCCTCGAAGATCCGCTGTTTACCATTAAGTCGGCGGTAATTGTCACCCACTATCCCGGCGCGTCCGCACAGCAGGTTGAAGAGGAGGTAACGCTGCCGCTGGAGAATGCGCTGCAGCGCCTGCCGTCGCTGGACAATGTCACGTCCATTTCTGGCAATGGCCTGTCGCAGATTACCGTTAATATTCATACCCGCTATCTGGCCGATCAGCTGCCGCAAATCTGGGATGAGTTACGTCGTCGGGTCGGCGATGCGGCCCGGCAGTTCCCGCCTGGCGTTCAGGCCCCGCTGGTTAACGATGATTTCGGCGATGTTTACGGCTACTTCTTCGTCATTCATGGTAACGACTTTACCAACAGCGAACTGCGCAACTACGCCGATCAGCTGCGGCGCGATCTGGTGCTGGTGCCGGGTGTGGCTAAAGTTGCAGTAGCGGGCATCGAGCAGGAGGAGATCCGCATCGCTCTCTCCGCCAGCAAAATGACCGCCTATGGTATGACGCCGCAGCGCGTCGCCGATCTGCTGAGCCGGAATAACAGCGTTGCCAGTGCCGGAACGCTGCGGGTCGACAGCGAATCGATCCGTTTTCATCCCACCGGCGAACTGCAGACGCTGGACGATCTGGCTAATCTGCCGATTCTGCCCGCTGGCAACCCACAGAACGTGCATCTGCGCGATATCGCCACCCTGACGCGTGGCGTTACCGACAATCCCGCCAATATCTACTTTGCAGACGGTGAAGCGGCTCTGGCTATCGGCATTTCGTTCGCGCCCGGCGTCAATGTGATTGATGTTGGCGACGCGCTTTCCGCCCGAATGGCGCACTACCAGCAGGATACGCCCGCCGGTATCAGTCTGAAGGTGTTCTATAACCAGGCCCATGAGGTGAAACAGTCGGTTGATGGCTTTATCCTCAACTTCCTGATGGCGCTGGCGATTGTGGTGGGAACGCTGCTGCTGTTTATGGGCCTGCGCAGCGGCATGGTGATTGCCGCCTCGCTGGCGCTTAACGTGCTTGGCACACTCCTGATCATGTACCTGTTTAAACTTGAGCTGCAGCGGGTGTCGCTGGGCGCGCTGATTATTTCGCTCATCATGCTGGTGGACAATGCCATTGTGGTGGTCGAAGGGGTCAAAATCGATCACCAGCGCGGTCACCCTTTACAGCAGGCCATTGCCCGTATGGTACGGCGCACTGCCCTGCCGCTGCTGGGTGCCACGGTGATTGCGATTCTCGCCTTTGCGCCGATTGGCCTGTCGCAGGATTCGACCGGCGAATATTGTAAATCGCTGTTCCAGGTGCTGCTGATTTCACTGATGCTGAGCTGGGTCACGGCGCTGACCTTAACGCCGGTATTTATCAACTGGAGTGAGAAGCGCCGCAGCACGGCTCAGCCTGAGCAAACTGAACCCTCCACGCCTTATCAGGGCATCGTATTCCGGCTCTATCGTCAGGCGCTGGGCGGCCTGCTGCGTTTCCGCCTGACCACGCTGACGGTAATGGTGGCACTGCTGGCTCTGTCGCTGTATGGCTTTACCATGGTGAAGCAGAACTTTTTCCCTTCCTCCAGCACGCCAGTCTTTTTCACCGATCTCTGGCTGCCCTATGGCACCGATATTCATTACACCGCGAATACGGCGGCGGATATTGCCCGGTTCATTAATCAGGATCCTGAGGTCGCAGCCACGGTCACGACGGTGGGCCAGGGCGCTCTGCGCTTTACCCTGACCTATGACGCGGCACGGCAGTACAGCAACTTCGCCCAGATTATGGTGCGGGTTAAGGATGGCCGACAGCTAGATGCGCTGGCGCTGAAAACCGAGGCGTATATTGAGCAGAACTTCCCGCAGGTGAATCAGCGCATCAAACGTATCCAGTTTGGCAGCGCCAGTGACAGCGCCATTGCCCTGCGGGTGATCGGCCCCGATCCCGAAGTGCTGCGCCACATCGGCAGCCAGCTGGATGCCATCTTCCTGGCGGATGGCTCAACGTTCCCGGTGCGCAATGACTGGCAGGAGCGCAGCAAAGTGATCCGCCCGGTCTATTCGGCGCTGCGTGGTCAGGAACTGGGTATCGATAAACGTGACATCGATCAGGCGCTGAGAATGAATTTCAGCGGTGACGCGGTGGGCATTTTCCGTGACGGTTCGCGGCTGATGCCGGTGATGCTCTATCCGGCTGATGAAGAGCGGCAGAGTGTCGATCACATCGAGAATATTCAGCTGTGGAGCGCCGCCCTGCAGCACTTTTTGCCCCTGAGCAATGTGATTTCTGACTTCCGGCTGGAGTGGGAGAATCCGCTGATTATGCGCCGCGATCGTACCCGCGTGCTGACGGTGCAGACCGATCCCGATCCCGCTTCAGGGTTAACCTCCGCACAGGTGGTGGCGCGGGTTCAGCCACAGATCGACCAGCTAAAACTCCCGGCGGGCTACCGGCTTGAATGGGGAGGTGAGCTGGAGAGTTCACGTGAAGCGCAGAGCGGGCTGCTGAGTTCGCTGCCGGTGGGATTCCTGGCGATGTTCATCATTACCGTGCTGATGTTTAACTCGCTGCGCGACGCCGTCGCTATCTGTATCACCGTGCCGCTGGCGCTGATTGGCGTCACCTGTGGCTTTTTGTTCACCGGTATTCCGTTTGGCTTTATGGCGCTGATTGGGCTGCTGAGCCTGTCGGGCATGCTGATCCGTAACGGGATCGTGCTGATTGAGGAGATCAGGCTGTTCCGGCAGGAGAAATCGCTGCAGCTGGCGATTATTGATGCGGCGACCTCACGTCTGCGTCCTATTCTGCTGACCGCCTTCACCACGGTGCTGGGCCTGCTGCCGCTGCTGCGCGACGTCTTTTTCCAGAGCATGGCGGTGGTCATTATTTTTGGCCTCGGGTTCGCGACAGTATTGACCCTGCTGGTGCTGCCGGTCATCTATCGTTGCTTCCATGGTCGGGAGGCGCACGGTGAATAAGAGCGGACTGGCAATGCTGAAGACGCTGGCCTGTATCACCGCCGTCTCGTTTTTCACGCTTTACCAGAGCTACGACAGCTACCATTACGACATCAATCTGACGCTGAACGTGCTGAGTTTTGTTTCGACGATCGCCACGCCGCTCTATTTTCTGCTCAGCGGTTATATCGACGCCGGTGAGCTGCATACGCCCGCGTGGCAGCTCGGCAAAATTCGCCGCATTCTGCTGATTTTTATCTTCTGGTTCAGCTTTTTCTGGTTTGCCGGGATGCATCATAAGGGCTATCTCATTCAGCCGTGGTTTGTAATTGCGCTGATTGTGATTTACGTGTCGCATTCGCTGATTGACCGACTCATTCAGCGGCCTGGGCTGATGGCATCGGGGATTTTACTGCTGCTGGTGTTAGCTTTTGCCTATGACCTGCTCGCCAGTCTCTACCCGGGCCAGCGGGCCTTTTCGCTGCTGCCGCAATACCGAATCTGGACCTGGGTGCTCTACTACCTCACAGGTCGGCTGATGGCCGCGCCGCGCGTGATGCAGTTGCTGACATCACCCAGAGTGATAAAGATCAGCCTGCTGCTGCTGCCCGCGGTTTATCTCTTTACCTGGCTGTATGAGCGTCATTACTTTCTTGCGCGCTTTCTGGCGACCCATAACGATGTGGTGCTGACGGGCTCGCAGGTTTATCTGCTGGTGGTGCTGATTGTGATCAGCATTAACGCCATTCGCCTGCCGGAAAAAGTCCAGTGGCTGACGCCGTTTCTGACGACCCTTGGGAAGACCATGACCGGCGTCTATATCCTGCACTATCTGATTTTTGGCCTGCTGGCGGCGGCAATCCGCATCCAGACGCTGGGCGATAAACTGCTGGTCATCGCCCTGACGTTAATCTTCTCAATGGCGCTGTCACTGCTGCTGTTGCGCATCCCCGGCGTCAGTAAGCTAATCAGCCTGTAGTCGCAGGGCGGCTCGTTCGGTTGCCGCACGGCGAGTGGCAAGAAACTCAGCCATTTTAGCCCGTGCCTGCTCCACTTCCTGTGGCGGTGCGGTATGCGGTGAACCGCTGGTAAACGGCGGTTCGGGATCATATTCCATCTGCAGCTGAACCGCTTTCGCCACCGCGTCACCCGCAATTTCGGCCACCAGCGTCAGGGCAAAATCGATGCCAGAGGTCACGCCTGCGCCGCTGATACGATTGCGGTCGCGCACCACCCGTTGACTAACCGGCTCCGCGCCCAGTAGGGCCAGCTGATCGATGGAGCTCCAGTGCGAGGTAGCACGATATCCCTTCAGCAATCCGGCGGCCCCCAGCACCAGCGAACCGGTACAGACCGACGTAACCCACTTCGCCTGTTCGGCCTGCTGGCGAAGGAAATTCAGCGTGACGTCATCCGACATCAGGGCGATCTGTCCCGGCCCGCCAGGCACACAGATCACATCCAGTGGCGGGCAATCTGCAAACGTAGTAGTCGGCAATATCGACAGGCCGCGATCGGAACGCACCGGCTGGCGATCTTTCCAGATGAGATGGCATTCGACACCAGGCGTGCGCGCAAATACCTCCCACGGGCCGGTTAAGTCGAGCTGAGTGACATCAGGGAACAGCAAAAGACCAATCTGTAGCGGACGATTCATGCGTGAACTCCGGGCAGGTGATGAAACGCCATCATGCCGCGATGCCCGGTCAGATATCAATCCCGGCTACCGGAAACTATTTCCAGCGTATCCACCAGCGATGAGGGTAATATCTGGCCGTGACTCTGACCGGGATAACGCGTCAGAATCAGTCTGGCACCGCTCGGGCACAGGATGTCGGTAAGCGCACGCTCTTCCTGCTGAAGATCGTCAGAGTGGCCGGTTCGGCGTTCGGTGATGCCATCGCCCTCCATCAGATAGAGCGACAAATGTTTAAGCGGTCCGGCGTCAGCGCGTCGGGCCAGGGTAAGAATGCGCTGATGATTCCAGCTCAGCGAGGGAGCAGCCGAAAAGTAATGGCTGAACCAGGCGGCATGAAAGAAGGTATCCAGCACGAACAGTCCGCCGTAGGAGTGCCCCCAGAGCGCACGCCGCTGCGGATTACTGGGCGCAAGATGTTCTGCCCACGGGACAATTGTGTTCAGCAGCAGCTGACGAAACTGATGGCTGCCTCCGCCTTTGCGGCCATGAGGCTGAGTGACCAGAGTATCAGGCGCATCATTGGGTGGGGTGTAGTCGTAATTACGCGCCACCACATCAAAGGGCAAATGGGTGTCGTAACCCACCGCGACCAGCACTGGCGGCGTGCCGCTGCTCAGCTTTTTAAGCAGAGGTTCTGTCAAATGTGCCATCGCCGCATTGCCATCCAGTAGCCAGAGCACCGGATAGCCGCCTGGCGGCGCATCGCTTTTGGGGATAGCAAGCCACACCCGATAGTGCCGTTCCCCATCCTGTGAGACAAACTTTTTACTCTGGAAGCGATACCAGGCGGAACCTGTGTCGGCGATGTTCTTGCCCAGCGGACGCATATCGGGTCGGGCAATGGCCGGAACGGCGGTTAAACCGGCTGTCATCACGGTCAGCAGCATCAGGAGGAAACAGGTACGGATAGTGTTCATTCAGCAATCCCTGCAAGGTTATCGGGCTAATCACGCCTGAGAGAGTGCCATCCTGACAAATTTTCACCGCGATAACATCCCCGCTTTTGCCGGGGTTAATGACATCCTCAGGGCACGCCGAGAAAACGCAACAGCGCCGTCATCGCCGCCGCCCCCAGAATAATCATAATCAGCGGCGCACGACGCCACGCCAGCAACAGGGCAAAGCCCACGCCCGCCACCCGTGCCACACCGGCAAAATGCTGGCCTTCAAACAGCGTGGTGGTGGCCGCTACCGCCAGCAGCAATATCGTGGCGGCGTCGGAGAGCATCTGCTGGGTGCGCTCGCTTATCGGAAGACGGTTTCCCAGCCTGACGCCTGCAAACCGCATCAGATAGGTTCCGGCAGCCAGCAGGGCAATCCCGGCGATAATCATTCCCTGATGTGTCATTTGCGCGATCTCCATGTCAGCAGGCCCAGCAGTGAAAACAGCACCGGCATGCCCGCCGGAACCAGTGGCGTCGCCAGCAAGGAGAGCAGCGCGCCGACGGTCGCGGGGATCCGGGTGCGTCGCTGGCGCAGCGCCGGGAAGATCAGAGCAATCAGGATCGCCGGAAACACCGCATCCAGTCCGATCACCGAGACATCAGGAATAAACTGCCCGATTGCTGCCCCGATCATGACGCTGACCGGCCATATCAAGCCGATACCGATACCGCACAGCCAGTAAGCACCGCGGCGCTGCGCCAGTTGCGGCTGAGAGATCCCAAACACCACACTTTCATCGTTCATGATGTGACAGCCCAGCCAGCCTGACGGACCCTGCCCCACCAGATCCTTGACCGCGATGCCAAACGGCAAATGACGTGCGTTTACCAGCAGGCCCGCTGCGGCGGCGGTAAATGGACTGCCGCCACCGGCCACAATGCCGATAAACAGGAACTCCGACGCCCCCGCCAGCACCAGCGTTGAGAGCGCCAGCGGCACCCAGAGCGGAAACCCGTCGGCCGACGCCAGCGAGCCATAGGATAAACCAACAATTCCATCAGCCAGGCAGACCAGAAAAATCGCTTTGATCACCCCTTTGTCCAGCAACTGCATTTGCGGAAAAAGCATCACTCTGTCTCATAATGAACATATAATCCGATATAATGAACACTGCGAAAACGTTTTACAAGATGAACGTTATGTTCGATATAAAAAACATTCAGGTTATCAGGAGTGCGTTTGAATACCCCTATCAGCATTATTGCCAATGCCTTAGTACGTGAACGTCAGCGAGCCGGTCTTTCACTGGCTGAAGTGGCGCGCCGCGCAGGGATCGCCAAATCTACGCTGTCACAGCTGGAAGCGGGTAATGGCAATCCGGGCATTGAAACCCTGTGGTCGCTTTGCGTAACGCTGAACATTCCATTTTCACGTCTGCTGGAGCCGGATGCGCGTCGTCTGCAGGTGATTCGGCGTGGAGAGGGCCTGACGGTTACCGCCGATCTGGCCGATTATCAGGCCGTTTTGCTGGCCTCCTGCCCGCCCGGCGTTCGGCGTGATATCTATCTGCTGGAAGTTCAGCCCGGCAGCGAACGCATTTCCCAGCCCCATATCCCCAATACCATTGAGCATATTATTATCGCTAAAGGGCGTGCGCTGGTGGGCCCGGTCGACAGTGCGGTGGAGCTGGATGTGGGTGATTACATTACCTATCCGGGCGATGAGCTGCATATCTTTCGGGCGCTGGAAGCCGATACGATGGCGCTGCTGGTGATTGAGCACAGCTGATCACTGTTTAGTGAGCTTCTGCAGGGTTTCTGCGGGCGTGAGGTGAGTGATTAGCTGCACCTCACTGCTCAGCCTGATCTCCGGATAGTGCTCGCGCATCCCTTCCAGCAGCACCTCATCAGGCCATTCCTCCTGTTTCCCCAGCGTCGCGGCGACTTCGCTTAAGCGCAGCGTGTCGACCTGCTTCACCCACACGATTACCGCGTCCGTTTCATCGTGCTGATTCACCAGTCTCAGCGGACCCATGGTGATATCTCCCTCCTGCCAGCGAATCGTCGAGGTTTTCTCTCCGGACCTGACGGCTGGCATCAGACGCGGGACAAGCGTGAGTTGTTGCATTTCCACTCCCTTTTAAACGCTCATTGGTACCCACAACAAAAACACAAATCAGGATTGAAAACAAACTCACTAATGTTATGTTATAACGTATCTATAATCCCGTTCTTACAGGTAACATCATGACACTCTCTGCTCTGACATCCGACGATCCTCGTCTGCCGGTTGCCGTTCTCTCCGGCTTTCTCGGTGCCGGTAAAACTACCCTGCTTAATCATATTCTGAACAACCGCGAAGGACGGCGGATCGCGGTGATCGTCAATGATATGTCTGAAATTAATATTGACGCTGCGCTGGTGCGCGATGGCGGCGCGCAGCTCTCCCGCACCGATGAAAAGCTGGTCGAAATGAGTAACGGCTGCATCTGCTGCACGTTGCGTGAAGATCTGCTGCTGGAGGTAAAACGTCTGGCTCAGGCCGGGCGTTTCGATCACCTGGTGATTGAGTCTACCGGCATTTCTGAACCGCTGCCGGTTGCCGAAACCTTTACGTTTGAAGATGAAGCGGGTGAAAGTCTGTCAGCCTATGCCCGGCTGGACAGTATGATCACCGTAGTCGATGGCTTCAACTTCCTGCGCGATTATCGTTCAGCCGATGATCTGCAGTCACGTGGCGAATCGCTGGGCGCGCAGGATGAGCGCTCAGTGGTTGATCTGCTGGTGGATCAGATTGAGTTTTGTGATTTGCTGGTGCTGAACAAAACGGACCTGCTCAGCCCGGCGCAGCTGCACCAGTTGAAGGGCATGCTGCAGGCGCTTAACCCGCACGCGCTTATTGTGAACAGTGAGTTTGGGCAGGTTCCGCTGGACTGCCTGCTGAATACCGGCCGGTTTGATTTTGACCGGGCAGCGCAGGCACCCGGCTGGCTGCAGACCCTGCGCGGTGAGCATCAGCCGGAATCGGAGGAGTATGGCATTCGTAACTTTGTCTATCGCGCCCGTCGTCCGTTCCATCCGCAGCGTTTCTGGCATGCAGTAAACCACCAGCTTGACGGCGTTATCCGCTCTAAAGGCTACTTCTGGCTGGCCAGTCGGCCGGAATATGCCGCGATGTGGTCGCAGGCGGGCGCGGTGGCACGTCAGGGTTATGCCGGGCGCTGGTGGGTCAGCGTGCCGCGAACTGAATGGCCACAGGATGCAGATTCGCTCAACTTTATCGCTGAACAGTGGCAGGAAGGTACCGGCGATGCGCGCCAGGAGCTGGTCTTTATCGGCATTGAGATGGACGAGAAGAGCGTCCGTGCCGCGCTGGATCATGCGCTGCTGACACCACAGGAGATGGCTGCGGGGCCTGAACAGTGGATCACCCTGGCCGATCCGGTGCCCGCATGGTTCGATGAAACCACCGCCTGACGCTGCGGTTGACGTACTTCTTTGACTTCGCAATAGTAAACGAACCGGCGGGTAGCAGTTTTCCACTAATCCCTGTTCAGGAGAGACCAGATATGCCACAACGTATTGCCGTAATCGGTGCAGGCGTGCTGGGTTTAGCCGTCGCGCAGTCATTGTCGCGACGGGGCGCACAGGTCACCGTCTTCGATAAAAACTATCCTGGCAGCGGAACCAGTCAAATCAGCTATGCCTGGGTCAATGCCAACGGCAAAGAACCCACCAGCTACCATGATCTTAATGCCCATGCGATAGACGAGCATAAGCGCTGGCAGGCCAGCCATCCTGCATCGCCCCGATGGCTGCTGGAAACCGGCACGCTGGAGTGGGCAGCCGATGAATCATCCCTGCGCCAGCTGGCGCAGCGCGCAGCAAAGCTTACGACGCTCGATTACCCCGTAGAGAAACGTAGCCGCGCCGCACTTCTGGGTGCAATGCCCGAGTTGCGGCTCGATCCCCGCGTTCAGCACGCCTGGTCTTTCCCGTCGGAGTGTCTGCTTTATCCGAGCCTGTTTATCGCCTCTCTGCTGGCAGAGCTGCGTACCAGTGGCGGGCAGCTGGTCTGCAACAATGAAGTGACGACGCTGACTGAATCGGCGCAGGATGTCCATCTTACGCTGGCCAGTGGGGATGAATGGCGCGGCGATCAGCTGGTGCTGGCGACCGGCCGCTGGGCACCGGAACTGATAAGCCAGTGCGGGCTTGAACTGGCGATGACCGATGCGAACCGCGCCGATCCTGTTGCCTGCAGTTTTCTGGCGCAGACGCAGCCTCTGCCGATCCCACTTAAATGCAATCTGATTACCCCGGAACTGAATGTGCGGCCGAATGGTGGCGGCCGCCTGATGCTGCAGGCGCTGGATCTGGATCAGCATGCCGATCCGGCGCGGCCGGTCTCGCCGGATGGACTGATTGGCAAAGAGATGCTGCGTCGATTGCGGCGGCTGTTTAGAAATACGGAAGGCGCGAGAATTGAGCGGATTGAAACAGGACAGCGGTCGCGTCCGGCAGATGGCTTGCCGGCATTAGGCTACATCAGCGAGTCGGCACGCGTTTATCTGATGGTCAGCCATAGCGGCATGACACTTGCCCCATTGCTGGGCAGGCTGGTGGCTGAGGAGATGCTGAGCGGCACAGCGTCACCAATGCTGAGTGCGTTTGCACCGCATCGGTTGCTGAGTCCGCTCAGTGCAGTCGCTAAAACAGCGCCCGCTTATCTTCCGTCGGCACAGTAAACACTAGCGACGATTCTTCCAGACGGTCTGCACGTTACAGAATTCGTGCACACCAAAGTGCGACAGCTCACGGCCGTAGCCGCTTTTCTTCACACCACCAATGGTAACGCGCGGATCGGACGCGCCGTTGCCATTAATAAACACAGCACCGACTTCCAGCTGCAGCGCCAGACGATCGGCAATCTCTTCATTACCGCTCCAGACGGTGGCGCTGAGGCCAAATTCGCTGTCGTTGGCGATCTCCAGCGCATGTTGTGGATCCCTTGCGACCGCAATAGCGGCTACCGGGCCAAACAGCTCCTGCCTGAACGCGGTCATGTCGCTGGTGACATCAGCGAGAATGGTCGGCGCGTAGTAGTTACCCTGCCCTGCCACTTTCTCGCCGCCCAGTACCAGACGTGCACCTTCACGCAGCGTGGCCTTTACCTGTCCATCCAGTTCGTCACGCAGATCGGCGCGTGCCATCGGGCCCAGGAAGGTATTTTCATCCAGCGGATCGCCCATGGTGAGTGCCTGGACCGCGGCAGTGAAGCGTTTTTCAAATTCTTCAGCGATCGGAGCTTCCACAATAAAGCGTTTGGCAGCCATACAAACCTGCCCGGTATTCTGGAAACGTCCAATAACGGCTGATTTAACCGCTTCATCAAGATCGGCATCCGCCAGCACGATAAAGGGATCGGATCCACCCAGCTCCAGCACGGTTTTCTTAAGTGCTGCGCCCGCCTGTGCAGCGATCGCGGCGCCAGCCCGGACACTTCCGGTAACGGCAACGGCGGCAATGCGGTCATCTTTGATGGCTACGGAGACACCGTCGTTGTCAACGTTGATCAGGTTAAAGCCACCAGCAGGCAGATCGGTTGCCCTGAACAGATCAGCCATCAGTGTGGCGCTTCCCATGACGTTAGGCGCGTGTTTAAGCAGATAGGTGTTGCCTGCCAGCAACATACTCACTGCGCCCCGCAGAACCTGCCACAAGGGGAAATTCCATGGCATCACAGCCAGGATCACCCCGATGGGACGGAATCGCTGCCACGCATCGGCAATCTGAGTGGGCTGATCGGCCAGCATTGCAGGGCCATGTTCCGCATACCAGTCGCATAAGTTAGCGCATTTCAGAACTTCAGCGCGTGCCTGTGCAATGGGTTTACCCATCTCCAGGGTGATCATGCGGGAAAGATCCTGCTCACGCAGACGGATCTGTTCGCCAAGCTGACGCAATACGCGAACGCGGTCCGTCATGGTGCTCTGTTTCCATGCAGCAAAAGCAGATGCGCTTTCAGTCAGTGTCTGTTCCAGCTCTGCACTATTCTGCAAAGGATAGCGTGCCAGAATTTCACCAGTTGTGGGGTTACGTGATAGGGCATGTTCAGTCATGGTGTCGTATTCCTCATTCTGTCAGTGATGGAGAGACGATACGCGCTGTAGTTGATGATGAAAAATGAATAATAGTGAGGAAGTTGTTTATCGATTGAGAATGAATGCGGCTATGACCGATTAGTCGGTCAGGCAGTGGGCAGATTGCGGGCCAGTTTTTGCTGGTGGTCAGCCCGTCTGAAAATGATGTCACGCCTTAAGTTTTCCACTTATACAGTGACCAGATCCTAATAAACGATCCTTAATAGATCATATAGAGATCCTAAGAGATCCCCGATCGTCGCAGGCCGCACCCCACAAGGGCTGAAAGGGTGATCGCGTTCACTATAATCAGTAAAGTGTTCACTGTAATCAGTACTTTATTCACTGTACCAGGTAGAATGTTCACTGTAAACAGTGCTAATGTTCACTGTAGTCAGAAAACGATCCCTTTCATCCACAGAATGAAGATCTTACGCCATGGCAGATAAAGACAACGAAAACAAAACGTTACTTGAACCTTTTCTGTCAGTGACAAAAAACAGCGGTGAAGTTATTCAGCTTCATCCCAACAAGAATAATACCGTTCAGCCTGTCGCTTTAATGCGTCTTGGGCTGTTCGTGCCGACGCTGAAATCTACTGCACGCGGTAAATCCGGTGCGATGGCATCAACGGATGCGACGAAAGAGCTGAAGAATCTGACGCTGGTGAAAGCGGAAGGCTACGAAAAGATTACCATTACCGGCGCGCGGCTGGATATGGATAACGATTTCAAAACCTGGGCGGGTATTATTCAATCGTTTTCCCGCTATCCGACCAAAGGCGATACTGTCACGCTGCCGTTTATCGACTTTGTTAAGATGTGTGGCATTCCCTCTGCCAACTCTTCAGCCGCCCTGCGCAAGCGTCTTGATGCCTCTCTGCGCCGTATCGCGACCAATACGCTCTCTTTTGAAGGTAACGGCAAGGCCTATCACACCCACCTTGTTCAGTCTGCTTATTACGATCGCGAAAAAGATATTGTGCGCATCCAGGCCGACCCCAAGCTGTTCGAACTCTATAACTTCGACCACAAGGTCCTGCTTCAGCTCCGTGCAATATCCCGTCTGAAGCGTAAAGAGTCTGCGCAGGCGCTTTACACTTTCCTGGAAAGCCTGCCAACCAATCCAGCGCCTATCTCGCTTGCACGCCTGCGTATGCGCCTGAACCTCGGCTCTAAGACCACCACGCAGAACCATGTCGTGCGGCGCGCGATGGAGCAGCTGAAAGAGATCGGTTATCTGGATTACTCAGAAGTGAAGCGTGGCCGCTCAGTCTTTTTTATTATCCACAGCCGTACGCCTAAGCTTGATGGCATCAGTAATCTGGAGAGCATCGATTCGCTGGATGAGATCGAGTTTGATGATTAACTCCTCATGTTCACTGTAATCAGTATTCCTGCGTGGCAGTGTCACTTTCTGCGTTACCGGTGACATTGCGCCATCCACTCTTCATTCACTGTAATCAGTACTCCCCAGGGATTCACTGTGATCAGTAACGTTCACTGTAATCAGTATACGGGCCGCCGGGCAAAAGTGTGTTCAGACCCTACCCCCCTTCAATGCGCCTGATAACAAGGGCTTATAAGTAAGTTAGTGCTTACTCTCATATTGGTTAGCACTCAATTATACTGTGTTTACTGATTACAGTGAATGCCCTGACTTCGGTTGGCTAAGCCTCTCTCTGCTGATTACAGTGAATCCTTTTTACTGACTACAGTGAATGCCTTTGCTCTGCCCTGTTCTCAAAGAGCATTACTGGCTGGCCAGCAAATCAGGGTTGGATGCGGTTTACCATGAGGGGTCTGCTCAGCGTGATTCACATGATACGTATGACCTGAATGACACACGTAACCATAGAGAGCAGCGTGACACTGTTACTGATTACAGTGAATGTTTGCTGATGGGCACTACCCTCGCCTCAGCATTGAATCTCTTTAACGGCTTTCCAGATCGCTACTGATTACAGTGAACGTTGTTACCAGATGCCCGGTCTGAGGCGAGTCATAACTGCCATGGCGGGATGCTAATCTTGTACTGATTACAGTGAACGTTCTGCTGATTACAGTGAATGTTTGCTGCGGTGTACCTGAAGGCATCGTGCATTCTACTGATTACAGTGAACGTTAAAGTGAACCTGCTGACGGCATTGCTTATGCATACGGGGCTGGTGCATGACTGGCTGAAGGGCGACAGAAGAAGCCGTTGCTCGCAAGGTCTGGTCACTTCATGACTCACGACTACGTCGGCACACTCTGATGCAGAACGGAATCGCCTCTGTCTACTTACTGCTAACCAGGAACTACTGACTACAGTGAATGTTTGCGCGGTTGTTCTTCTTCTCATCCCTCTTCCACTAGTAGTGTTACTGATTATAGTGAATGTTTACTGCTTTCTGGATTTACTGATTACAGTGAACGTTTATGGGCTTTACGCTTCTGTATCGCAGACCAGAGTCGGTTGTGACGTTGCCGGTGTATATTCCCTCTCCAGATTCCGATGCTTTTATCATCCGCTGAGGATTTTTCAACCCATCCTTACTGACTACAGTGAACGTTTACTCTGCCCTGCTCCCTCTTCTGGCTCCTGATCGGCAAGTTTACTGATTACAGTGAACGTTGCTCTTCACAGAGCTGAACACGTAAAACGCTACTGACTATAGTGAATGTTGAAGTGATGCAGTGGCAAAGATCAGCACAGCAACCTGCAGTCACTGCCTGAAATCCATTTATCAATGTATCCATCGCGCTTTCGCCTGCTCCATAACGTCACCGAAAGAGACACAAGCTTTACTGACTACAGTGAACGTTTGATCTCAAGGTTCGTCTTCTGTGTTTTCCCCTTTCCCGCTCAATGTACCCGGTTTGTCTGATGATTTTTTAAACCTGTTTGCTCACTACAGTGAATGTTCTGCTGATTACAGTGAATGCTTACCGCAATTAACCTGCAAAATATATTCGGCCAGACGAAATAATGTGATGAAGCTCACCAAAACCCGTGTGGTTACATAAAAACGGAGATTATGTTGAGAAGATAATTTATTGCCTCACGTGCAGGATTTCTGTATAAAGTCATAAATCCTACATGTTTGGAGCAACTATGGCTAATGATGACAAGCAGGTGATGAAGGTTGCGCAGCGTTCAGAACGCATGCTGCTAAGCCTCACCGAGCAAATTCAGGCGCAAAAGCAGGAACTGCATGAAAATACTTACTATCAGGTCTATGCCAAAGCGGCGCTGGCAAAGTTGCCCAAACTGACCCGAGCCAGTGTGGATTACGCAGTCAATGAGATGGAAGAAAGCGGTTATCAATTTGATAAACGTGCGGCCGGTTCTTCCGTTAAATATGCTATGTCGATTCAGAATATTATCGATATCTATCATCATCGTGGCGTGCCGAAGTATCGCGATCGCCATAGTGACGCTTACACCCTGTTTGTCGGTAATCTGAAGGGCGGTGTCTCCAAAACGGTTTCAACCGTCTCGCTGGCACATGCGTTGCGCGCACATCCCCATCTGCTTTTTGAAGATTTGCGCATCCTGGTTATCGACCTTGATCCGCAGTCCTCAGCAACCATGTTTCTGAACCACGAGCGCTCCGTCGGGCTGGTGGAAGCGACTGCGGCGCAGGCAATGCTGCAGAATGTCTCACGAGATGAGCTGGTCAACGAGTTTATCGTTCCGTCGATCATTCCGGGTGTGGATGTGCTGCCTGCATCGATTGATGACGCCTTTATCGCCTCAAGCTGGGATCAGCTTTGTGCTGAGCATCTTCCGCAACAGAACGTTCACGCCGTGTTGTATGACAACGTTATTGCCAAACTGAAAAAAGATTATGACTTTATCTTTATCGACAGCGGCCCGCATCTTGATGCCTTCCTGAAGAATGCGATTGCAGCGTCAGATCTTCTGATGACTCCGGTGCCACCGGCTCAGGTAGACTTTCACTCGACACTAAAATACCTGACACGTCTTCCGGAACTGATTGCGATTATCGAAGACTCCGGCGCGACCTGTCGGCTGCAGGGCAATATTGGCTTCATGTCGAAGCTCTCCAATAAAGCGGACCACAAACTCTGTCATAGCCTGGCGAAAGAGATTTTTGGTGGCGACATGCTTGATGCTGCCCTTCCCCGCCTTGATGGTTTCGAACGTTGTGGCGAATCCTTTGATACGGTTATCTCCGCCAATCCTTCGACCTACGTCGGCAGCAGCGAAGCGTTGAAGAATGCACGATCCGCCGCAGAAGATTTTGCTAAAGCCGTCTTCGACCGTATCGAATTTATTCGCCTGAACTGAGGTTTGTATGAGCGCAAAAAGAATTACGATTGGCAGAACCTTCAGCCAGACTCCACTGGAAAATGACACGCCAGACAGCCAGCACAACCAGACATTCGTTCTGGCAACGGGCAAGCGCGCGTTATTTCGTTTTGAACGCATTGCCGCCAGCGACGTTGAAAGCAAAACGTTTGTCACAATGGAAACCAACGGTCGCGATCAGGCAGGCCTGACACCTGATTCGCTGCGCGACATTATCCGGACCATTAAGCTGCAGCAGTTCTTTCCCGCTATTGGCGTGATGCGCGATGACCGCATCGAAATCCTCGACGGTTCACGTCGTCGGGCAGCGGCGCTCTACTGCAAAACCGGCCTGGACGTGCTGATCACTGACGCGGCCATCACCCCTGATGAAGCTCGCCGACTGGCGCAGGATATTCAGACGGCACGGGAACACAATCTGCGCGAAGTGGGTATGCGTCTGTTAACACTTAAAGATGGCGGTTTGTCGCAGAAGGAGATTGCTGAAAATCAGGGTTTGTCCCAGGCAAAAGTGACGCGTGCCCTGCAGGCCGCCAGCGTTCCGTCAGATTTGATTTCACTTTTTCCTAATCACGCTGAGCTGACCTATCCCGACTATAAAGCGTTGTTACAGGCAGCTGACAAGTTGAGTGAGTCCGGGCAAAGCGTTGAAGCTCTGATCAAGTCCATTTCAAGGGAAATTGATGTGGTCTGTGCCCGTGAAGGTCTGGCCGAGGACGAGCTTAAAAATCATATTTTACGTCTGATTCGACAGGGCAGCCAGACTCTGATCAAAGAACCGGAGAAAGATAAAACTCAGGCGACTGCGCTCTGGTCTTTTGCTGATAAAGATCGCTTCGCCCGCAAAAAGGTACGCGGACGGATGTTCAGTTATGAATTTAACCGGCAGTCGAAAGAGTTGCAGGAAGAGCTGGATAAAGTTATTGCGGAGACCCTGAAAAAATATCTCAACCGTTAAGGCATCCGCACTCAAATCAGCCAGCGATAAACGCTGGCTTTTTTTTTGATTTTTTAGGTAATCGGCGTTAATAGAGATGGCGGACACCTAAATTTCAGGCTGAAATCGCCAGATTTTCAAGTGTGAATTCATGATTATGCTATTGAAATATAATAAATTAATCTATTGTGTCTTGCTGAAAAACTGCATGAAATCGCCACTTCGCTGAACTCTTTCGCCAGATACCCAGGCCCCTTCCAAACCGCACAGGTCACTATAAACAGAGATAACGTTTTTCGTCTGATGCTATCGTTGATGAATCTCATCGCCGTCAGCGCGCATCCGACGGTCAGAATATTGCAAGTAATGATTTTCCGGGGCTGGTTCATTAGTGACCAATCAACCCCCACTGAACCTCAGTAACAGCGTACCGGCTTCACACACTCCGCTAAACCCTCTGCCTGGCCTTTCTCCAAACATTAGCCCGCCAGCGATATTTCGTGATTAACTGTTTGTTTTTAATATAAAAGATGCAATAATTTCAGCCTGAAATCGCCATGCCTGCAGTTAAACGCTCCCTCGTTTCAGGCCTGAGGGCGAACGGATAAGATCAGAAAAGAGGCGTATCTTGAGAGCAGTAAAGTCCTGAACAGAGAGTGAAAAAAGATACTCAGAAACTATCCCTCACTTATCCACAGAAAAAGTGGATAACTTTTTCTGCGCGATAAAATTTTTTTTGAAGAGGTGCGATACAAGATGCAGCTTTGGCATGGAACTCCATTAAAACCTGATCAGCGCGAAAAGATTGTCATAGTTTGTTCATAACGGAAAGGTAGTTGCATGGCATCAGATTCACTGTATTGGGTAAAGCAGATGAAATCGGCAGCTTACGGACGAAGAGCCCCTATCGGCCTACCTGATAAAAGGCGATGGCTCACTGCACTGCTGTTTACAGTGAATTGCGAGAAATAACGTCTGTATGGCATTGAACCGGGTTATAAGTGGCTGTTATCAGCATACAGCGTAGTTGCTGATGCGCAGAGAGTGCTGACCACTGCAATCAGTAATCAGACCGATGTGAAGTGACGTAATGCAATGATGATCTTCCACGGCAGCAGCGAACCTATGCAGAAGAAAACCGGGCCAGGCCCGGTTTTGATATGAATCAGGCTTCAAGCCAGGCGGTGATTTGCTTAACCATGGCATCCGTTGAGATGCCATAACGGTCATGCAGCGTCGGTAGTGCGCCTGCTGCAAGGAAAGCATCCGGCAGCGCAATCTGTTTAAAGCGCGGTGTCACATGGTTTCGCATTAACAGGCCGGCAATAGCTTCGCCTAAGCCACCGGTTATCGAATGATTTTCAGCGGTGATAACCAGCTGGTTATGATGCAGTGCTACTCCCGCCTCACGCAGGATGGTCTCTTCATCCAGAGGCTTAATCATGGGTGAGTGAACCACACCGACCTCAATCCCCTGCTTCTCCAGCGCTTCAGCGGCCTCAAGCGCCCGCATGGTCATCAATCCGCTGCTGATAATAACGGCATGCTTACCGCCGCGCAGGCGCTGAGCCTTACCGTGCTGATAGCGATAGTCATATTTATCCAGCACCAGCGGAACCTTACCGCGCAGCAGGCGCAAATAGACCGGACCCTGATGTTCAGCGATAGCCGGTATCACCTGGCTAATCTCCAGTGCATCGCAGGGATCGATGATAGTCAGGTTCGGCATGCCACGGAAGATTGCCAGGTCATCAGTCGCCTGATGACTCGGTCCATAACCGGTGGTCAGGCCCGGCAGCGCGCAGGCGATTTTAACGTTCAGATTCTCTTCGGCGATGGCCATGCAGATAAAATCATAAGCGCGGCGGGAAGCAAAGACGGCATACGTGGTGACAAAAGGCATAAAGCCTTCACGCGCCATACCTGCTGCGGCGCTCATCAGTAACTGTTCCGCCATGCCCATCTGATAAAAGCGTTTCGGAAAAGCCTCTGCGAACAGGTGCAGATCGGTGTATTTACTTAAATCAGCCGTCAGCCCGACCACATCTGAGCGCTGCTCTGCCAGAGAGACCAGGGCATGTCCAAAAGGAGCTGAAACCGTGGGCTGGCCTTCAGCGGCGATCGAGGCGATCATGGCGGATGTGGTCAGACGTTTTTTTTGCGGTTGTGAACTCATCTCAGACTCCTTGCTCAAGTGCAGTCAGGGCTTTGTCCCACTCATCGGCATCGACCCGAATAAAGTGGGTTTTCTCACGACTTTCCAGAAACGGTACCCCTTTGCCCATTCGGGTATCGCAAATGATGACGCGCGGCTGGGGTTCGGGCCAGCTGCGAGCCGCATCAAAGGCGGCCTGCAAAGCAGAGATATCGTTGCCATCAACCCGCTGGGTGTACCAGCCAAAAGACTGCCAGCGATCCACAATGGGTTCAAAAGCGAGAATCTCACTGCTATGGCCGTCAGCCTGCTGATTGTTGACGTCGATAAGGGCGATCAGGTTATCAAGTTGCCAGTGTGAGGCGGACATTGCCGCTTCCCATGTAGAGCCTTCATTCAGTTCACCATCTGAAAGCAGGTTATAGACTCGTGCCTGCGAGCCTTTCTGTTTCAGCCCCAGACAGGCACCCACAGCAATACCTAAGCCATGACCCAGTGAACCGCCGGTAATTTCCATGCCTGGGGTATAGGCAGCCATGCCGGACATCGGCAGGCGGCTCTCATCAGTCCCATAGGTTTCCCTCTCCTCTTCAGGTATCACGCCTGCTTCCAGCAGGGCGGCATAAAGGGCGATAGCGTAATGGCCAATCGACAGATAGAAGCGATCGCGGTCTTCCCACTCAGGTTGATCCGGCCGGTAATTCATGGCGTGGAAATAGCTGACAGCAAGCAAATCGGCTGCACCCAGCGCCTGACCGATATATCCCTGCCCCTGAACCTGGCCCATTAATAAGGCATGGCGGCGAATATTGGTGGCTCGTTGCTGCAATGAGAGCACGTGTGAAGCGTGACGAGAGTCAGTCATGTTACCTCCTGATTAACGATTAACGTCCGCTGCCCGGATGCGCAGCACGCATAGCGCGCCACCCAGCAGGACGGCAGCAATAAAGTACATTCCGGAAGCGGGCGTACCGGTTGCGGTGGTGATGGTGCCTATCAGCCACGGTGAGAAAAAACCGGCCAGATTAGCAATGCAGTTCACGGCGGCGATGCCTGCGGCGGCAGAGACGCCACCTAACAGATTGGTCGGCAACATCCAGAACAGCGATGAGGCGGAAAGAATGCCCGCAGCGGCAATACAGAGGGAGAGCAGTGACAGGGAGACGCTATGGCTCAGCAGGGTCGCCAGCGTCAGTCCGGTGAGTCCGATCAGCATCGGAACAATCAGATGCCAGCGGCGTTCACGATAGCGATCGCCACTGCGCCCGGCCAGCAGCATAAAGATAATGGCGCAGAGGTAAGGCAGACTGGTCAGCAGCCCAATATGCAGCGGTTCACTAACGCCTGAGTTTCTCACCAGCGTCGGTAACCAGAAAGTCAGGGCGTACTGACCCATCACCACACAGAAGTAGATCAGCGCCAGCAGCCACAGACGACGGTCGGCGACAAAGGCTTTTACCGTGCCATGACAGGCTTTCTGCTGATTATCCTCATCCAGATCGGCACGCACCCGGCGTTTCTCATCTTCGTCCAGCCACTCTGCCTGTTCAACGCGATCCTTCAGAACCAGCAGTACCACTAATCCCATAATAAGAGTGGGGATAGCTTCCAGCATAAACATCCACTGCCAGCCTGCCCATCCGTTAAAGCCTGCAAAGGTCGCCATAATCCAGCCTGAGAGCGGGCCGCCAATCATCCCTGACAGCGGAATGGCGACAAACCAGAGCACGGTCATACGCGCGCGACGGTGTGATGGAAACCAGTAGGTCAGGTAGAGCAGCAGACCAGGCGCAAGACCGGCCTCGGCGACGCCGAGCAGAAAGCGCAGCAGGTAGAACTGCCATGCGGTTTCTACAAAGGCGAACAGGGCTGAGATGATGCCCCATGTGATCATAATGCGGGCAATCCAGCGGCGTGCGCCGACACGGTGCAGGATCAGGTTACTCGGCACCTCAAAGAAGAAGTAGCCGATAAAAAAGATCCCGGCACCCAGTCCATACACGGTTTCGCTGAGAGACAAATCATCCATCATCTGTAATTTAGCGAAGCCCACATTGACGCGATCAAGATAGGCGCAGAGATAACAGAGCATCAGCCAGGGCATCAGGCGCCAGGCAATTTTGCGATAGGTGATATCGCGCGCAGCAGAGGCTGCGCTCAGATTAAGCGTGGTCATGGTGTTCACTCCCGAAGTTAGCCCGCCAGGCGTGCGGGCAGGGAAGGGCGCTATTTAATGGATCAGCATGCCGCCGTTCACATCCAGCGTGATGCCGGTGAGATAACCGGAGAGATCGCTGGCGAGAAACAGCGCAGCGTTGGCGACGTCACTGGCGGACCCAAGGCGGCCGAGCGGAATTCCGTCGAGAATGGCGTGGCGGCGTTCATCCTGTAACAGGCCACCAGTGATGTCCGTCTGGATCAGACCGGGCGTCAGGGCATTAATGCGTATCTGGTCAGGGCCAAATTCGCGCGCCATCGCTTTAGTCAGGCCCAGAACGCCCGCTTTAGCGGCACTGTAGTGCGGGCCACCGAAAATCCCGCCGCCGCGCTGTGCTGAGACCGAGGACAGGCAGATGATGCTGCCGCCTTTCTGCTGCTGCATGGTGGGGATCACCGCCTGAGACATCAGCAGCGTGCCGCGCAGATTGACATCAAGAATACGGTTGTAATCCTCGATGCCGATTTCCAGTGTTTTAACCGGCTGAGTAATACCTGCATTGTTGACCAGCACATCAATACGGCCGAAGTGCTCAAGAACCTGGTCGATGGCACGACGAACAGAGAGGGGATCGGTCACATCTGTGGCCAGGCCGAGATGCCCGTCACCACAAGACAGTGCGCTGGCCTGGGCGGCCTGCAGATCTAAATCGAGCACTACCACGCGCGCGCCATGCTGAGCAAAACAGGCGGCTGTTGCCCGGCCAATGCCGCGCTGAGAGGCGGCACCTGTAATAATCGCAACTTTATTTTCGAGTAACATTGTCCACTCCAGAAAAATAATTATTAGTGGTTCGGTATCGCTACCGGCAGGGTCACGATCAGAATTGATAAAGCGGCTAATATTGGCAATGCAAAAAAATTCATTTGATGCTGAATGAATTTGTTGGTTTGATGCAGTTAACAATTCTGCGATTTAAAAATGGGCACACATCACAAAATTCCAGTGTGGAGAGGCGGATGGAAAAGCAGTCTGATCACTTACCTTCGATTAAATCACTGCGGGTTTTTGAGCAGGTGGCCCATTTTGGTAATGTCGCGCGTGCGGCCGAGGAATTAAGTATTACGCCTTCGGCGGCCAGTCATCAGCTGGCAAAACTGGAGCGTGAACTGGGCTGTATTCTGTTTAATCGTTCGGCAAAGGGCGTAGTGCTGACGCTGTCGGGTGAGCATTACCTCAGGGAGATTGGTCCGATACTGCTGAGTCTGACGCAGGCGACTGCACGCATCAGTAACGAGAAAGCCCGCAGCAACCTCAGGATCCACTGCGCGCCCAGTTTCGGTCTGCTGTGGCTGTTGCCGCGCATCCATAAATTTCGCGACAGCTATCCCGAGTTCCAGCTCACGCTCTCCTGCTCTTACGAGAATTTATCTTTCAGCCGCGACAATATTGATATTGCGATACGCCATGGATTCCCGGACTGGAACTCATTCGAGATTAAAACGATCCGCCACGAAAGAATGTCGGTGCTGGCCTCGCCTGAGTATCTGAAAAAACATCCTGTTAATCAGGCCGCTGATTTAATTCATCATGCGCTGATATTATCGGAGTCGCCGCTTATTCAGTGGCCGCAGTGGTTTGCTTCTCAGCAATTACCTCAGCCAGATAAAGAGTGGTTATTTCGCTTTGATCGCTCTTATATGAGTCTTGAGGCGGCGATGTTAGGCCACGGTCTTATATTTGAAAGTGAATTGCTGGCGGAGGATTATCTGCGCAGTGGAAAACTGGTCAGAGTCTTGTCCGAACAGGAGAGTCTGCCCGTCAGCGCCCATCATCTGGTCTTCCCGCGTGGATTTGCCCAGTTTCCCCGCGTCGCGCATTTCCTGAGCTGGATCCAGCAGGAACTGAAAGTGTTAACCTAATGTTAAAATAACTTTCACGACGTCATTATTGCGCTGGTTTATTTATCCGGTTAACTATCCCTGTTATAAAAATCGCATTGCTAAAGCTAACTTTTAAATACCGTCTACACTTCTTTACCCACTCGGTAAATATGTTCCATTTCTATTCCGTATGAAATTTAATCAAACGGATGTTTAACTAATTAATGGCAGGGATATTATGAGTACGAATACACCAGACTCTGGTGAAGCGGGCGATCACGCGCCTGCGGATACGGTACGCCAGCGTATTTTTTTAGTGGTACTGGTTGCCACTATGGGCGCGCTGGCTTTTGGTTATGACACCGGGATAATCTCGGGTGCGTTACCCTACATGACCTCACCACCCGATCAGGGTGGACTTGGACTGAATTCATTCACTGAAGGGCTGGTAGCCTCTTCGCTGGTGTTCGGTGCCGCGATAGGCTCTTTCCTGAGTGGTTTCTTCTCTGACCGGTTTGGCCGGCGTATTACACTACGCAGCCTGGCGGTTATTTTTGTGCTGGGTTCACTGGGAACAGCGCTGGCGCCTTCTGTCAACGTCATGGTGGCAATGCGCTTCCTGCTGGGGATTGCTGTCGGCGGCGGTTCCTCTACCGTGCCGGTGTTTATCGCCGAAATTGCCGGACCGCGCCTGCGTGCGCCGCTGGTCAGCCGCAATGAGCTGATGATCGTTACCGGACAGCTCATTGCTTATGTTGCCAGTACGCTGCTGAGCTATCTGCTGCATGATGAGCACCTGTGGCGCTACATGCTGGCAATTGCCATGGTGCCGGGTCTTTTGCTGTTTATCGGCACGTTCTTCGTTCCCGCCTCACCACACTGGCTGGTCGCGGAAGGGCGTCTGAAAGAGGCTAAAAAGATCCTGAAATATCTGCGTGAAACGCCGCGTGAAGTGCGCCATGAGATGGCGCAGATGAAGAAGCAGGCGAGAGCGGCGGAACGTGGGCCGGATGCGAAAACCCTGATCCGTGAGAAGTGGGTGATTCGCCTGATGGTTATCGGCGTCGGTCTGGGCTTTGTTGCCCAGTTCACCGGGGTAAATGGTTTTATGTATTACACCCCGATCATCCTTAAACAGACCGGACTTGGCACCAGCGCCTCGATTGCCGCGACCATCGGTAACGGCGTGGTCTCAGTGGTGGCGGCGATTGTAGGTATCTGGGCGGTTAGTCGCTTCCCGCGCCGGACGATGCTGATTACCGGCCTGTGTCTGGTGGTAGCTTCGCAGATTATGCTGGGCAGCGTGATGACCTTTATCGCTCCCAGCCTGATGCAGAGCTACCTCGCCCTGGCCTGTATTCTGCTGTTCCTGTTCTGCATGCAGATGTGCATCTCCCCGGTCTACTGGCTGATGATGTCGGAACTGTTCCCGATGCAGTTGCGCGGCGTGTTAACCGGCGGCGCTGTCTCACTACAGTGGATCTTTAACGCGATAGTCGCCTTTGGTTTTCCACCGATAATGGAATATGCCGGCAGCACCACCTTCTTTATCTTTGCCGCGATTAACGTCGGGTCGCTGATCTTCGTGATGGCGATGGTGCCAGAGACGCGGGGCAAAAGCCTGGAAGAGATTGAGTCACACATGAAAGAGAAGTTTGGTGAAAAGCCAAAAGAGGCTGAAGCCTCCTGAGTCTCCCACCGGATTCAGCCCACCGGCTGAATCCGGTTTTACCTTCTTATCGCCTTATCTTGTTACCTCCTTATCTTCTTACTAACCGTTGCACCGCATTTCCCCGTCCTTATCCTCACTAAGTACCATCAGACAACATTCACTGTAATCAGCAATTTTCCCTCGATTAATTTTCAAACAGTTCTGGCGATTTCAGGCTGAAATCGCCAGAAACTGACTTAATGAACTGTCGTTATTGTCTTCAGAAATCCCCGGTTAAGCGAAGCATGACCGCTGACAAAGATTGCCTCAGGCTCTGCGCTATACTCATTTTTCATCTGCTCCGCACGCTGACCGGTACGCACTATGAAAATTTCAACCACGACGGCAGTTTTTGCCGCATTGCTGACTGCTGCGCCATTGCATGCTGAAAACACACCAATCTCCTCCTGGTGGAATGGATTCACTGACGATGTTGCGCAGACCTGGAACGCGCCTCAGCATACCGATCTCTACCTGCCATTTATCAGCTGGCACGCCCGCTTTATGTACGACAAAGAAAAAACCGATAACTATAACGAGAATCCCTGGGGAGGCGGTCTGGGCATTTCCCGCTACAGCGACAGCGGCAACTGGAGCGCGCTTTATGCAATGGCTTTCAAAGACTCACACAATGAGTGGCAGCCGATTGTCGGCTATGGCTGGGAAAAGGGCTGGTATCCAGGTTCGAATCAGGACTTTCGTCTTGGCGCGGGATTAACCGCCGGCATCACCGCACGCGAAGATTTTGGTAACTATATTCCGCTACCGATTATTCTGCCGCTGTTTTCTGCCGGTTATAAGGCGCTGAATGTACAGTTCACCTATATTCCGGGCACGTACAATAATGGCAACGTGCTGTTCGCGTGGTTTCGCTATGCATTTTAATTTTTCAGGAAAGGATTTATGACCCGGAGGTGGAAAACCGTCACCCGCAGGCTCTGGCGCCTTGCGATTGCGTCTGGAGTACTGTTACTGCTGCTACTGATTATTCGAATCTATGAAGCGGAGCGCGGGCCGGAGTTACATCGCTGGCACACCTGGGTCCCGCATGAACTGACAGTAGAACAGCTTGATAATGTGACCTATGCCGACTACCTCAAGGCCGAAAATCATCTGTTCGACGAGATGAAGCAGCAGGTCAGCGACCGACTGGATGCGGAAGAAAAAACGCCACTCAACCGATACTATGCCAGCAGCATGATCTATCCGGGGCATTTCGCGCAGGACTGGAACCGTTCCTATATTCTGCAACCGACGGGCAGGCCGCGCGGTGCGGTAGTGCTGTTACATGGACTGACCGACAGTCCTTACAGTCTGCGGCATGTGGCAGAGGCTTACCGTCAGCAGGGTTATGTGGCAGTGGCGATACGGTTACCGGGTCACGGTACGGTGCCTGCGGGTCTGACCGATGTTGACTGGCAGGACTGGATGGCCGCCACACGCCTGGCGGTGCGGGAAGCGACCCGGCTGGCGGGCACGCAGCCGCCGCTGCATCTGGTGGGTTTCTCGAACGGCGGGGCGCTGGCGGTAAAATATGCGCTCGACAGCCTGGGCGATCACACGCTGCGTCGTCCGCAGCAATTGATTCTGTTATCGCCGATGATCGGTGTGACTCGCTTTGCCCGGTTCGCAGGTGTTGCCGGGTTGCCCTCTGTTTTCCCTGCCTTTTCGAAAACGGCCTGGCTGAATATCGTGCCGGAGTTTAATCCGTTTAAATACAACTCTTTTCCGGTTCACGCTGCCCGGCAGACCTATTTGCTAACGCAGGCGCTGCAGAAAGAGATCCTGCAATATGCGCGTAATCAGCAGCTCTCCGGTTTCCCGCCCGTGCTGACCTTTCAGTCGGTCATGGATTCCACCGTCAGTACGCCTTCGGTCATCCGCTCGCTCTATAATTATCTGCCAGTGAACGGCAGCGAACTGGTGCTGTTCGATATCAATCAGGCGGTCAGCGTCAGTCCGTTATTCCGCCACTCCTCATATACCGCGGTTAATCAGCTGTTGCCTGCGGCGCGTCGGAATTTCTCATCCACGGTGATCACCAATGCCTCCGCTACCTCACTGGAAATGGTGACAAAAAGCATTCCCGTGGGAGAGATGCAGGAACGGATTCAGCCGCTGGCAATTGCCTATCCTGCGGGTCTCTACTCGCTGTCGCACGTTGCGATTCCGTTCCCGGCCGAGGATGGGTTATATGGCAGTGCGCCCGCGCAGAAGAATGAGTTTGGTATCAGTTTTGGGACGTTGTCACTGCGCGGCGAGAGTGCAGTGCTGATTGTCGGGCTGGACTCAATTATGCGCGCCACCTCTAACCCGTTTTATCCTTATATGATTAACCGAATCGATCACCACATCAGTTGTAGCGACAAGCCGCAACTTGCGGCCTGCCTCAGCAGTTTCTGAATCAGTACAGCATCAGGTCCGCATCGTGCGGGCCTGATGTTAAATAGTGTTCAGCTTTTCCATCACCTCATCCGACAGTTCCAGGCTGCCGCTGGTAAGATTCTCTTTAAGATGTTCCGGGGAAGAGGTGCCTGGAATCAGCAGAATATTTGGCGATCGCCGCAGCAGCCATGCGAGTGCGACCTGCATCGGCGTGGCATTCAGGGATGCAGCCACTTCATTAAGCTGATCCGACTGCAACGGAGAGAAGCCGCCCAGCGGGAAGAACGGCACATACGCAATTCCCTGCTGCGCCAGCTGATCCACCAGCTCATCATCCTGTCGATGCGCCAGGTTATACATATTCTGCACGCAGACAATCGGCGTCATCGCCTGAGCTTCTGCGATCTGCGTGGCGGTAACGTTACTCAGGCCAATATGGCGAATCAGTCCGCGTGCCTGTAACGCCATCAGCGCCTCCAGTTGTGGCTTCAGAGAGCCTTCTTTGGGCCTGGCCGGATGCAACATACTGCGCAGGTTCACCACTTCAATCACATCCAGCCCCAGGTTGCGCAGGTTATCTTCAACTGCCTGCGTCAGCGCCTCTGGCTCCATCGCCGCCAGCCAGCCGCCTTTGGCGTCGCGTCGGGCACCCACTTTGGTGACGATGCAGAGATCCTGCGGGTAGGGATGTAGCGCCTTTTTAATCAGCTGGTTGGTTTCGTGCGGACCGTAAAAATCGCTGGTGTCGATATGATTAACGCCTGCCGCGACAGCGTCGCGCAAAACATGGATTGCCCGGGCTTCATCTTTTACCGGGCCGAACACGCCCGGCCCGGCCAGTTGCATTGCGCCGTAGCCAATACGGTTAACATCACGATCGCCTAACGTAAAAGTCATGGTGGTGTTTGACATGAAAACCTCCTGCGTGAATGTAGATCAATTGTAACGGTGATTCAGCTGTGCAACTATCCGGTGAAATCAGGACAGACTGTACGGGGTGATGCACAATGGCGATCGATATGGCGCTGCTGGATGCCGTCGTGGCGGTGGCAAAAGCGGGAGGGTTTAGGGAAGCGGCACGCGTCACCGGCAGCAATGCGTCACGCCTGAGCGATGCGGTACGACGGGCGGAACAACAGCTGGGCATTCGTCTGTTTCACCGCACCACCCGCACCGTGGTGTTAACCGAAGCGGGCAGGGCGCTGATGGAACGTCTGCTGCCCGCGATCAATGAAGTTAACGCCGCGCTGGATGCGGTTAATCGCTACCGTAACACCCCTGGTGGCACGCTGCGGCTGAATGTGCCGGTCAGTGCAACCCGGCTGGTGCTGCCCGCGCTGGTGCCGGAATTTTTGCAGCGTTATCCCGACATCCGGCTGGAAATTGTGGCGGAGAGCAGCGTGCAGGATGTCTTTCGAGACGGTTGTGACGCCGGAATTCGTTATGATGAGCGGCTGGAGCAGGATATGGTGGCGATGCCCATTGGCCCCAGACAGCAACGGTTCGCGCTGGCGGCTTCTCCGGCTTATCTGGCAGAACATGGCCGACCGGAACATCCGCGCGACCTGATCCATCATCGCTGTCTGCGTGGCCGTTATGCCAGCGGCATCATGGCTGACTGGACCTTCAGCCACGAGGGCGAAGAGATCAGCGTTGAAACCAGCGGGCCGCTGGTGGTTTCGGTCGGTGGCGCAATGGATCTGGCGGTGGAGGCGGCCATCGCCGGAAGCGGCGTGATATATCTGTTTGACGAGTGGCTCAGGCCAGCCCTTGACAGCGGCAGGCTGGAACCGCTGCTGCAACCCTGGTGGCTGACTTTCTCCGGTCCGTGGCTCTACTACAACGATCGCCGCCTGATCCCCGCTCCGCTTCAGGCATTTATCGACTTTGTCCGCGAAAAAAACGGGCGCGAAAACAACTCAGCTATACCAGCTAAACCCCTGTGGTACCCGTGAAAATCCGGCATGTCGCAACGCGTTAAGCAGCGGTGACTGCGAAACCGGTTCACCATCTACCTTCTCCAGCGTGAAACTCGCGGGCTTTTCACGCTTCAGTGCCAGGCCCAGCGCCGCCACCGCGATCTGCTGCAGCGCGGGATCGTCGATGAATGTCAGCAACTCTTTGCCTCCCGGCGTCAGATAAAGCACCAGCGCGCCGCCTGCAATCACCACGCGTCCCCCCTGACGGCGGGTCGGGCGGATGCCGCTGGCGTGGAGCGGCCAGCTCAGTAACGCGCCAAACGGATTTGCCGGGTCCGGTGCGGCCAGCGCCACAGCCTCTGTCGCGGTCAGCGGCTTTTCTGCCAGCTCCCGCAGCCGCTCAATGGTGTTATGGTCGGCAAACTGCGCGCCGCCCGCACCAGCGGCAAACCGGCCACGCAGCAGCCGTCCGGCATCTTCCATGCTGCGTAATACCGGCTGTAACGCCGGGAATCCTCCCGGGATCTGCTCCGATATCGCGCTACCCCGGCTGATCACCCCATAACGGTCGAGAAGATTTTCCACCAGCGACAGGGCCAGCCGGGCAGGAGCAACCTCCTGTCGGTTAACCCGCGACCAGCGACCAGCCAGCGTGTTGACCGCCGGTCGGCGTGCAGAAAGTGCGCCCGGGGTGAAGCGCTGACCAAAACGGGTGCGCAGGGAACGCGCGGGACGTGAACGGGGGGCGCCTGGCGTGGTCAGCAGCCCACGCACCGCAATCCAGCTATCGGCAGTGACATAGCCTTGCCACACCAGTTGCCACAGGGCAGCATAAACGTCGGTGGTTTGCGTCTCTGCCTCGTCCATCTGTGCCATGATCTCATGAACAAACCACGAGCCACCCCGGCTAAGGGCGTCGAGAGTCGCCTGCTGAATCGGCGTCAGAGGCTGCGTAGTGTCAATCACCGGCAGTGTTTCAGCGGCATATTCCGTGAGGTGCAGCGAGATCAACCCATCATTCTGACCCAGCGCTTTGTGTCCGCACCAGGTAACCTCGCCACTGGCTAACAGTTCATCGAGCATCGCGGGCTGATAGTCGGCTATCCTGGCGCGCAGGATTTGTGACTCCCACAGCGAGGCCGGTAGCGGCACGCCCGCAAGTTGCTCAATCACACGTAACAGCCTGCTAACCCCCTGATGCTCTTCACGCTGCGTGTTAAGCACACCGTGACGCTCCAGCAGCAGGTTGATCCAGGCGGCAGGTGGAACAGGCCGGGTTGCTTCACGTGCTGATTGCAGTGAACGTAAGCGTAACCGTTTGAAGATCTCTGTGGAAACCCACTCCGTATCCGATGCGCCCTCTGGCGAACCCATATTGAGCAGGTTGCCCTGCTGATGCAGGGAGAGCAGCACCTCATTCACAATGGCGATACCCAGACCAAAATACGTGGCCAGCTGTCGGGCAGTGAACAGGGTATGGGTTCGGGCGTAGCGGTTAATGAGATCGCGTAGCGGATCGGCCTGCGGCTCCAGAAATGTTTCGGGCAGATCGTCAGGCAGTACAACGGCCAGTGCATCGCGCAGGCGGGCTGCATCTTCAATGATCGCCCAGCGCTCTTCACCAGCGAGGGTGACCGTAATCATTCGCTGCGCGGCCGCGAACTGCGTTATGGCTTCCGCGATCTGCTGGGCGTTGCCACTGAAACGTGCCGCAATACCGGCAACCGGGAGCGGGCCAAGATCGCGCAGCAGATCGATAATGCCTTCGGTGTGCTGCGCCTGATAGCGGGAATCAATGCGCTGCAGTTCCTGTTCAACCTGCTCAACGACGTCAGGTGCCAGCAAATCACGCTTGCTGGTCTGGCCGAGTAGCTCACCCAGCAGATTACTGTCGAGCGCCAGCAGTGAGGCGCGCCGTTCTGCCTGGGGGGCGTCGCTGGCGTAAATAAACTCTGCAACATAGCCAAACAGCAGCGGCGCGGCAAAAGGGGAGGGCTGTTCGGTCGTCACCTCGACCAGCTTTACCTTTCCCTGTACCATCTGTTCCATCAGCTGGTGCAGGGCAGGCAGATCGTAGACATCCTGAAGACATTCGCGTGCGGTTTCGATAAGGATGGGGAAATCGTCATACTGTCGTGCAACTTCCAGCAACTGACCAGCGCGCAGCCGCTGCTGCCAGAGCGGCGAACGTTTGCCCGGATTACGCCTCGGCAGCAGCAGAGCGCGTGAGGCACATTCACGGAAGCGGGCGGCAAACAGCGCCGACTGACCGACACTCTCAGTGACCTCCCGGGTCAACTGGTCGGCGTCGAACATAAACAGGTCAGCGCCGGGTAATACTCCCTCACTGGTGGGAAAGCGGGCCACGATGCCGTCATCGCTGGCCGCAACAGAAGCATCAATGCCCAGGCGTTGCTGGATTCGGGCGGCAATCGCCAGCGCCCAGGGCGCATTGACCCGCTTTCCCCAGGGCGAATGCAGGATCATCCGCCAGTCGCCGATTTCGTCACGGCAGCGTTCAATCAGCAACGTGCGATCGTCCGGCAGTACGCTGGTGACGGCGCGTTGTTCAGCCAGCAAAGCCAGCAGATTCGTGACTGCGCGGGCATCCAGCCCCAGCGCGCGCAACTGCTCCTGCGCGTCTACCGGTGAAGCCGCACTCAGATGACGCAGAAACAGCCCGAGGCTGGCACCCGATTCGGCCGAGCGGCCCACACCTTCTCCGCGCCAGAAAGGCAGACGAGCCGGACGGCCTGGCGCAGGCACCACCAGTACCTGGTCGTGGGTAATCTGCTGAATCCGCCACGACGTTGCGCCCAGGGTAATAATGTCATTGACCCGCGACTCATAGACCATCTCTTCATCCAGTTCGCCGACACGACGTGAGCCAGCCTGCTCTTCGCCTTCCGGCAGGATGACGCTGAACATGCCGCGATCGGGAATGGTGCCGCCGCTGGTCACGGCCAGATGCTGAGCGCCGGGTCGCGGCGTCAGCAGTCCGCTCTGACGATCCCACACAAGCTGCGGCCGCAGCTGAGCAAAAGCGTCTGAGGGAAACTTACCCGCCAGCATATCGAGCGTGGCATCAAACAGCCGACGCGACAGAGTGCGAAACGGATCGGCCCGACAGACCTGCGCATACCAATCATCGACCTGTAAGGGATCCATTGCGACGGCCGCCAGGGTTTGCTGCGCCAGGATATCGAGCGGGTTACGCGGCGGAGCCAGCGCATCGAGCTGGCCCGCACGCATCGACTGCAATATGACGGCCGAATCCAGCAGATCGCGTCGGGTGCGCGGAAACAGGATGCCGGTTGATACACCGCCAACCTGATGCCCGGCGCGTCCCACGCGCTGCAGTGCGCTGGCGACTGAAAGCGGTGCGCCCACCTGGATCACCAGATCCACCGGTCCCATATCAATGCCAAGTTCCAGACTGGAAGTCGCCACTACGCAGCGCAGTCTGCCCAGCTTCAATGCGGCTTCAATCTCGCCTCGCTGCTCCTTCGAGACGGACCCGTGGTGCGAGCGGGCAATAAGATCGTCACTGTCGTCCGGTTCTGCATCCCGTTCGCCAGCGGTTGTCTGCTGCGCCAGATAACGCGCATTGAGCCGCGCAGTCAGCTTTTCCGCCAGGCCACGCGAATTCACAAACACCAGCGTGGCGCGATGGGACATGACCTGCTGCAGAATGCGCGCTTCAATGTGCGGCCAGATCGAACCGCTGGCAGAGGTGGCTTCACCGGTCAGGTCATCGGGGCTGGCGATATCGGTCATATCTTCGACCGGAACCTCGATGGTCAGGTGCAGCGTCCGATCGGCGGCCGGATTAACGACCTGAACGGGCTGACAGCCGCCAAGGAAGGCGGCGACCCGCTCAACCGGTCGTACCGTGGCGGAAAGCCCGATACGCTGGGCGGGCTGTGGCAGCAGCGCATCCAGCCTCTCCAGGCTCAGCGCCAGCTGGGAACCCCGCTTCGATCCCGCCACCGCATGCACCTCATCGACGATGACCGTGGTCACGCCCTGCAGCGTCGTTCGCGCTTTTGAGGTCAGCATCAGAAACAGTGATTCGGGTGTGGTGATCAGGATATCGGGCGGGCGGCGCACCAGCCTGGCGCGCTCTGCACTGGGCGTATCGCCTGATCGCATTCCGATATTCAGAGTGATCTCTGGCTCATTCAGCGCCTGCCGCTCAGCGTAAACGCCTGCCAGCGGCAGATTAAGGTTGCGCTGTACGTCCGCGGCCAGCGCTTTAACCGGTGAAATATAGAGTATGCGGGTGGTCGTTTCACGTGCAGGTGAGGGCTGCGCGGTTCGGAACTGAAACAGCGTGTCGATGGCGGTGAGGAAGGCCGCCAGCGTCTTCCCTGAACCGGTCGGGGCGATCACCAGCGCATGCTCTCCGCTGGCTATCGCCTGCCATGCCGCCTGCTGCACCGGCGTGGGTGCAGCAAAGGTGGCAGAAAACCAGCGTCGTGTGGCGGATGAAAACCGGGCTAAAACCGCATCAGAATGGGATTTCGACATCATACTCACGGATCACGCAGCAACTGCGCCTGAAATTAATCCGTTGAGTGTAAGTGAAAATTGCCGTTTGTGGATGACGCGGCAGATATCTGGCCGCGTCGGGCGGGTTTATTAACTGGCCGCTCCGGCTAAAGCGCGACCTCTGATCGCCAGCAGCGACACCAGTGCCAGCACGATAATAGTCATGCCATAGAACCAGGCGGTCTGGTTCAGCCCGATATGGGGCGCTGCCATTCCGGCGGCAATCGCAGGCAGGGCAAAGGCGAGATAGCTTTTGATCAAAAAGGCGGAGAACAGTCCGGCGCGTTCATGACTTTCAGCTAACTGCATAATGATCTTCAGCACGCTGGAGAAAATCGATCCAAATCCCTGACCCGCAATGGCAGTGCCGAGATAGAGCCAGGCCACACTGTGCAGAGAAAGGCCCGCAAGAGTGACGCTGACGCCCGCTATCAGCATCAGCGTACCGATAACTAATGCCCGCGCAGGCGGTAACGGGCGAAAGAGAAATACTGCTGCCGTTGCGCTCAGCATCAGCGTCGCCACAATCGAGCCGCCGATAAAAGGCGATGTCAGGCCGGTTGCGTTCGCCACCATTGAGGGCATCAGTGAAAGGTAAAATCCGCCCAGCATCCAGGTTGCGATGTTAACCGGCGTCACCATTAACAGCGGGCCCAGCGCGCGTCGCGGTATGCTGACCTGAGGTCGCAGTGCGGCCAGAACACCCGGCTGAGGCGCAATGGTTTCTGGTATTAGCGGCAACAGCGCCATGGCAACCAGCATCAGTATCAGCAGCAGCGCGTAAAGCGTCACCGTGGGAAAGGGCGCAAAGGTGACCAGTATGCCGCCCGCCAGCGTGCCCAGCGTCATCCCCAGAAAGGCGGTGAATGAGTTCAGCAGTTGCCCACGGGTTTTACTGGCGTCAATCAGGCTGGCACCAAAGGTCGGTAAGGCAATACCGGTAGCAAAGCCCTGCACCAGCCGGGCGGCGATTAAGGTCGTCGCAGAACCGGCAGACATAAAGATCACCAGCGCGACCGCATTGATCGCCAGCGCCAGCAGCATCAGCGGGCGGCGGCCGGTATAGTCGGACACTTTACCCACCGTGAGTAGCGCGGCCAGCAACGCGAAAGCATAGGCGCCAAAGATCAGCGTCAGCATGGTCGGCGTCAAATGGAACAGGCTGCGATAAAGTGGGTAGAGCGGCGTTGGCGCACTGCTGGTGGCGGAGATCAGCGCCGCACCGGTAAAACTGAAAAGCGTGGTGCGGGCAGCAGCCTGAGGCGTCAATGTGGGGTTCATGAAATCACCTTAATGCAAAGTATTAGCTTTTAATAAGGTATACGGCTATCTGTGCCTTAATGCAATATCTTTGCTTTAACGTTTATTGCGGTGAGGGTGGAAGGCTTGTCTGAGAGTTTGTAACGGTAAGAGCTATTCAAGGTGTTACGTCTGATTTTTGACAGAGGCAAGCCTGTTATCAGGATATCTGATTTACTGACCCTCTCCCGACGGGAGTTCATGTGCTGGCAGAGGCACGTTGACTTTGGGCCACCGTGACTTTATAGATAAGCTCAAACCTTTATAAGTTTAAGTTGGGGAAAAAGGGCGCATGCTATTGCAGGAAAGCCTTAAACAGGAAGTTACTGAAGCAGTCAAAAAATCACTCACCTTCGATATTTTGTATCAGAGAATACGGCCTGATATATCAGCTTTCGTGGCTGCAACGTCACAACTGCCATTGAAAAGTCTTGATGATTGGGAGCGATTAATACGCTGGCAGATTGACTCATCTTTTTATGCATCAGGTTATAAACGGACAGGTGCTGAGATTCAGCAGGTGTGTTCTCTCAGGTGGCTGGACTTATGTCATGCAGATGGTTTTCGGCGGGAACGCGCATTACGAACATTATCAGTTGGCGCACCCAACAGTTTTTTATTTGCCTTAGCCGTCAGAAGGTTAAATGATTGGGTTCCTCAGGTCAGAGAAGCCGCCCGTGAAGCACTGCCCTCAATCGCAGAAGCTTCTGACCCGGAAATTATCGTGGATGTCTTGTTTATAACGCTTCCCTAT
This sequence comes from Pantoea sp. JV6, assembly GCF_025910055.1. NCBI lineage: Bacteria > Pseudomonadati > Pseudomonadota > Gammaproteobacteria > Enterobacterales > Erwiniaceae > Pantoea > Pantoea sp. JV6. The sequence goes on from NZ_JAPCIM010000003.1 coordinate 360,459, forward strand.
TGGACCTCATGGGGAAGAGCGGGTGAGAAGGAACACGAGGTACTGACAGACATTATTTCAATGGAGAACGTCACTGCCTCTCTGAAAAAAAGACTTATCTGCACTTCTTCGGGACCTGCTGCGACTGTCTTTACCCAAGCAGGACGCACGTCAGTATTAGATAATTTTCTGTCTGAGATTGCTGAATCCTCCATTCAGCCCTCACTGCGTGCGAAGGCGTACCGCTGCCTGTTCGAAGGCAAAATTATCTGGTCCGAGGGGCTGGAATGGAAGTGGATTGATAAAGCCTTTGGCGTACGACGGCGTGTACCTGTTTTAAAAGAAAAAACAATAGCCGTTTCCAGACCTTTTATTGATATCTTAAGGATGGCCATACTTGACCGCTCACCGATGGTACGGCGTATAGCCGGAGAAATGCTGATTAAAGAATTAGAAAATATATGTGATGAAGCCTTTTCCATGGCCACTCAACTGGCTTCCGATATATCGGAATCTGTAGCGGAACGAGGAAGGTTTGCACTGGTCTGCTTAAAAAAGGATAAGTGAGGCTTTAATTAAACAAGCTAAGCAATATTATTGTCGCAGGAGCCTTTAGGGTAATCTCTGCCTGCCATAAAGAATCATGCTAAATTTCATGTTGTTATGTGCTTTGCGGGTTGTTTATCAATAATATTTCGGCGAGTCTCACTGTTAATAACAATCAGGGAGCCAGATGATGAAGATAGCTGAGATCGATCATATCCATCTCTACGTTGAAAATATTGAACAGGCAGAAAAGTGGTACAACGAGATCCTGGGCTTTGAACGCGACCCTTCACTGTACTTCTGGTTTGAACAGGGTGGGCCGCTGGTCATAAGAAATAACAGGGCATCCCTCTCTCTTTTCCTGCGAAAATCTCAGCCACCAGGCCATACGGTGGCTTTCGGGGTGGCAGCCTCATCTTTCAACGAACTTATGCCTGTACCCCGTAAGAATAAAATCCCAGCGTCAGTGACCACGACGTGTCGATGTCCGTCTATTTCAGCGATCTCAGTAATAATAAAATTGAAGTGACCTCTTACGACTACCTGCATGCAAAGCAGATACTGGAGAGCTTTACGTAACGCTATCGCTGTTTGCGCTTAGAGGCGTGACTGCAGGCGCACGATGATCTCCGTTCCGAAAGTATAAGTACTTCACTCATCGGCACGCCGGATGAAGTGAAGCTTCCTGGCCCTGAACGGCGATCAGTAAAGTGAGTTCTTCAATCGTTCGGGCAGCGCTTTGTCGTAGGCATCGCCATCAATTTCTGCAATCTGTTTGAGAATCGAACCGGTGCTGGGCAACGACTGCCGTGAGATCTGCGTTTCGGCATCCCATAATCCGGAGCGAATAATCGCCCGGCTGCACTGAAAGAAAACGCTCTCCACAGTGATGCGCAATACGGTTTTTGGCAGCTGATTGTTGATGGCAAAGCGCTCAAGCAGCGCCGGGTCGGTGCTGATTGCTGCCGTGCCGTTCACGCGCAACGTCTCGCCAATGCCAGGGATGAGAAAAAGCAGCGCTACCCGATTGTCATGCAGAATGTTGCGCAGGCTGTCGATGCGGTTATTGCCGCGTCTGTCGGGTAATAACAGGGTCTTGTCATCTTCGATTTCGATAAATCCGGCCGGATCGCCGCGCGGTGAAACATCCAGTCCCTCAGGCCCCGACGTTGCCAGCGCCACAAAAGGCGAGGCGGCGATAAACGGACGATAGGCGGGATGAATATGATCGGTTTCTTTAGCGACAGAGGGCCGGGCGACCGTGCCGTAAAGACCTTCAAGTTCGGTAAGTTCAGTGATAATGCTGCTCTGTTCAGCCATTTTTGCACTTTCCTTTCACTATTCAGATCCTCATGACGCTGAAGGTGAGACTACACAGACCCGACGCGCCAGTTTAAGCAGCACTTTAACACCCATGCAGCGTATTCAGAACCCGTGCGCCACCCTTTATGGCAATCGCCCCGGGTGAATCTGTCTTCCCGCCGCTTAAACAGCTTATTACCTGGGCGGCAACCTCTTTCCACCCTTTACCAATATCAGAAGCACAACACAACGTAGTGACAGCCTCTGATGAGAGGTCCATTTTCTGCAATCAGATGAGCACGAAAACCGCGGCTTGTGCACTGAAATTAGCCACCGTTCGTTAAGAGTATTAACAGAGTTGGTGACAGGAGAAGTTGCTGATATAAAGAGTAAAGATTGCTTATTCAGCACCCAAAAGGAGCGCAGGATGGTTTGGGAATCAGAGCGGCTGCTCTACAGATATACTCTTCGCGAGGATCTTGACGACCTCTTCAGAATTTATGGCGACCCCGAAACGCATAAATTTAACCCGCGAGGTCCATGGCCCGACAGAACGTATGCCATTCAGGCCATAGAGCGCATATTACAGAGCTATCAGGAACAGGGTTTTGGCGACTGGACGATATTTGAGAAAGCCCATCCGGATAAAATCATTGGCTTTGGGGGCGTTTTCAGAAGCCAGTTTGACGGTCGTCAGACGAATAATCTCGGTTACCGGTTTGAGCCTGCTGCCTGGGGAAAAGGGTATGCCACCGAGCTTTCCCGCAGAGCCATTCGCTACGGATTCGAAGAGGCCGGGCTGAGCATCATTACGGGTGTGACGCGCGAAAACCATCTGGCTTCGCGGCGGGTACTGGAAAAAGCGGGCCTGACCTTTTTGAAAAAGGTCGACGATCCTGAGGGGTTGCCTCCCAGCCTGATGTACACCCTCACACGACGTGACTGGCTTGCGGCTGGCAACATCGTTACCGAATAAGTTTGATCTTTCCCGTTTGTGATTCAGGCGTGGCGAAATCTGCGCCACCTTTTCGCACCAGGTCCCTTTAAACCCTCTCTTATCCCGCGATTAATACTCCGCTGTGTGGATTACTTTAGCCACCTTAATCAGCGGGAGGCTTTATGGATATTCGTACAATTTTTATTTCAGCAGTCATGGCAGTCAGTCTTTTATGGATAGGCGCATCAGATAACCGTTCGTCACATCTCACCGCCGAGCCGGTTAAATCTGTCCTGAGTAAACTGCAGCCTTGATTCTCAATCGCCCGATAGCACACATTAGCGCCTGCTCAGCCTGAGATGCGGTACACTGCCGCTATCTGTTAATGCAACTTCGTTGCTTTAACCATGACGTTGAGGCTGATAAAAGCGGGAGAAAGAGATGGCGAGGGAGATGATTCGGCAGGGTGGGCGCAGCGCACGTATTCAGGCGGAAGTGCATAACACCGTTAACCGGTTGCTTGAAACGCTTGATCGTTCAGCTATTACAGTGCCGATGATCGCCGAACAGGCGGGTGTGACACCTTCCACGATCTATCGGCGCTGGGGCGATCTGTCCCAGTTGCTGGCGGATGTGGCCGTGGCACGGATGCGGCCCATTGCAGAACCGGAAGATACCGGATCGACGGCCGGCGATCTTACCGCGTTCATCCAGCAGTATGCTGAAGAGATGTCGTCCAAAGTCGGTCGTGAGCTTCTGGCTGATGTGATAGGAAGTCAGGCTGAAGTGGCGAGCCAGAAATGCTGTGGGTTTACCTATCAGCATCTTGAAACACTGAAAAGTCGGGCCGAGGCACGCGGCGAATCAGGCTTTGACGTTGATCGCATCATCGATGTGGTCGTGGCGCCGGTGATGTTTCATATTCTGTTCGGCGACCGCGACATCTCAGCAGAATACTGTTCGTCTCTGGTTCAGCGGGCATTTCAGACAGCAGTCAGCGCTGAATAAAGGGCAGGGCGGCTTGCGTGATCAGATGCTGCAAGAGTGCTCGCGCCGGATCGTCACCCTGATCTGAGCGGGCGAGCGCGATACCCAGATAGCCGGGCATTGGCAGCCGGTGTGATTCAATCACCAGCGTCTCCGGCAACCCGGCGCGGGTGCGCAGGGTGATGCCCAGCCCGGCCTGTAATGCCGCCCAGATCCCGCTAAGACTGTGGCTGGTGAACACAACCCGCCACGGAATACCTGCCTTATCCAGCGCCTCAATGGCGCGCGATCGCATGACACACGGCGCATCGAATGCCACCAGCGGCAGCGGCTCGCCGCGCTGCAGATATCCCGCCAGATCAAACGCCGGATGCTGTATCCAGGCTAACGGACACTGACCAATTAACTGCGTGCCAGCCTGCTGCTCTGCCTGCCACAGCAGCGCCAGATCCAGCTCATGACGGGCCAGCGCCGTAAGCAGCGGCAGATTTCTGTCGACGCGTGCGGTCAGCATCACCTCCGGATGCTGCCGGTTGAACGCGCCGAGAATGTCCGGCATCAATGCCTCGCCAAAATCCTCCTGCATCCCGATGCGTATTTCGCCCTGTAACGCTTCGCCTTTCACTGCCCGCAATGTCTCATCGTTCAGCGACAGCAGGCGTCTGGCGTAACTCATCAGCTGTTCACCGCTGCGGGTCAGCTGCACATGCCGCCCTTTTTTCATCACCAGCGCCGTGCCGCATTGCTGCTCCAGTTTCTTAAGCTGCGCACTCACGGCCGAGGCAGACCGACACAGATGCTGTGCCGCCAGGGCAAAGCTGCCGGCATCAATGCCCGCGACGAAACTGCGCAGCGCATCCATATCGAGGGACTCCGGTACCTTGTTCATTATTGTCCTGTAATTATGGATGGTAAGAGCTGATTAATTTGATTTTCAGGATTGAAGGCCTGAGTGACACTCTGTCTCACCACTGAGGAGTGTGCAATGAAAAAATCGCTTGATCGGGAAACACTGGCGCAGCGCGCGCCAAAACTGGCCGAACTGACACAGCAGGTGCTGTTTGGCGATATCTGGCAGCGCGAACTGCTGTCACCGCGTGAACGCAGCCTGCTGACGCTGGCAACGTTAACCGCGCTGGGGCGGGTCCAGCAGTTGCCGTGGCACATCGATTTCGCCCGGCAAAATGGACTGACGCAGGATGAGCTGGTGGAGAGCTTCACGCATCTGGCGTTTTACGCAGGCTGGCCCGCCGCCGTCACCGCGCTGGGTTATCTGGAGGATAATCACTGATGCCCTTTACCCGAATTACCCTGCGTCAGGGCTACAGCGAGGCGGCTCTGCATCAGATCTCCACGCTGCTTCAGCAAGCGCTGGTCGCAGAATTTGACGTTCCTGAGCATGATTGCTTTCAGGTGATTGAGATGCTGCCCGCCGGACAGCGGGTATTTGATCGTCACTATCTCAGCGGCGGGCGCAGCGATAATTTCGTGCTGTTTCAGGTGATGGCAGGCCGACCGCGAATCCGCCAACAGAAGCAACGGTTTTATCATTCACTTTGTACGACGCTTCAGGCGGAGATGGCGATCGATCCTGACGACGTGATGATCATCATTCAGTTTAACAGCACCGAAGAGTGGAGCTTTAGCGGCGGCAGGATGCTGGCACAGGAGGCGTTATGATTATCATGCACTACCGTTTTACCCTGCCCGCTGACTACGACATGGGCATCATTGAACAGCGCATCAGTCTGAACGGAGCCCGGCTTGATGGCTTTCCAGGGCTGGTGGCCAAGGCGTATCTCTACACCTGCCGTGATGATGACGGACAGAATGAAAACCGTTATGCGCCGCTCTATTTCTGGCGGGAGGCGAGTGGTATGCAGCGTTTCCTGCAAAGTCCTGGCTTTGCGACGCTGGTCAGGGATTTTGGCTGGCCGATCATCGAAAGCTGGCTGGCGCTTGAGGGGCTGACCCACATGCCGGATCTGGCCGATGCCCGCTTTATAACGCTGAACCGCTGGACGATTCCACCGCATTCAGACCTTACGACACTGCCGGTAACAACAGGGATCAGCGCCTGGGATGTGAGCCGCTGGCAGGGAGTAGACGTTAACGCTTCACACCAGCGCCCCGCTGGCGAGCAGGAAGTCTATCGCATCGGTTATCTGGCACGGGGTGCAGCCGTCGCGGATCTGCAACTCTAGCATCGGGAATGCCGCTGCTTTCTACTCACAGGGCAAAAATGGCTTCAATCTCTATGCGCAGGTCAGTGGAGAAAAGTCCGCTGACCTGTACCAGTGAGCTGGCGGGCAGATGCTCGCCGTAGTTGCGATAAAGCACTTCCCGCAGCGCGGTGATCTCTGTGAAAGAGGTGATGAATATCGTGACCTTCAGCAGCGATGCGAGCGACGTATGCTCAGCCGCGGCAACCGCCCTGAGTTGATTAAAAATGGCTTCTGCCTGTTCAGCCATATCTCCCTGCTGAGCCGCCGTACCGAAAGCGGTCAGTCCTGAGACATACAGCGTCGCGCCATGCTTCACTGCGTGGACATAAGGCGCTTTTACTTCGCCCAGTTGCGGGTAATTTTTGCGTTCTGGCATCGTCATATTTTTCTCTTTTTAAGTGATTTCATACCATACAGGCTACTGGCATTAAAGCAGGCTGAGAGTCGATAGCGGGTTGTGTTAACAAATCGGCAATAGGCAGAAGAGGTGATTGCTAGTGGTTAAGGCGATCTTTTGACGATTTCAGTCGATTTCAGACATCAACGCCGGTCCTGTGTTGCGTGCTATATACAATACATTGAATAGCATGACTACCTTCTGATTTTAAACCTATCAGGACGATGCCTTGCCATCCAGATTCAGTAACGTGGATAGGGTGGATAAATATGTACACGATTTCACTCGTAGGTTATATTCATCCTATGACCCTCGGAAAAGAGAGGGGCAGTTCAAATCTTACGGTCTGTGAAATTTTTTAATCAACGATGAAATCTGGATGGCTCTACCGGCAATCCCTTTGATTTTACCCGTCCTGTCTAATCGGAAATCATGTATGAACTCAAATCAAACCATGTCCCAGAAGCTTGCCAGAGACAGTCTCGGAAATGCTGCCGCCTTCGAAGGAGGAGTATACGTAACAAAAAACGGCGTCTCTGAACTCTTCATCCAGACTGCTGCTGAGCGTCAGGCTGAGATTAGAGAAATCGAGCAGGAAAGAAACATAAACGCCCTTTTCAAGCTGGCCTTGCAAGCTAAAAAGGAAGTCGCTGATGGCAAAGGCATGACCCCTGAAGACGTTCTGGGAAGGTTACGTGCCGCAAGAAAATAATAGAGAGGCTTTGAGTGTCAGAACAATATCAGCTGGTAATCGCGCCTCTGGCTGAACAGTGTCTCAAGGACATTGAGTCCTATAAGAGCGGAACAGTTGGGGCGCAGCAAGCGGCTGCATTTGTCGATAATCTACTCATGGATTCAGTCGACAATATCAGTCAGGATCCTGAAAGGTATCGCTACAATGCTTATCTTTCAGAGCGCGGGCTTTTGTTACGCGAACGTCTTGATGTTGAAGGAGAGTATCGTGTTCTGTACGATTTCGTGGACAATACTATCCAGATTCTTCTTTTCGTTAGTATGAAACAGGATTTCGGAAATTTGCTTTACAGATACAACATACTGAAATGACGCTCAGGGCCCGCTAATGCGGGCTTTTGCATAATGAAAGCTTATGGACGTAAGTGCCACTGTCAGCATCCCCGTTTTAGTTTCACTCAATTTTTGAGATTTCCGGATTCTCAGCCATCAGCCCATATTTCTCCGGCATCAGGTTATCAGGGATTCATAAGCCCGCTTACCTGTTAGTCGTAGACAAAAAACACGGTAATTTCAGATGCGTAGGGATAAGCCAGGACGGGCGCGGCCATAATGATGACCAGCGCGAAATCATATGATTAATGATATGAACACGCCCGTCAGAAATCAGCGCTTCAGCATCTGCTGGCAGGCGAGGTTATCCTGGGCGGCGCGCTGCTGTTCATCAGGTGTCAGTTGCTGCCAGCGAGCAATCACGCTGCGGCCCAGCCCCGATTTATAAGTGATTTTTTGCAGCGCATAATCAGAGTTGCCGCCTTCAATGACGTTCTGCATCTGCCGGTCGAGTGGCTGCTTATTATCATGATCAATCGCGCAGAGCACCGCGACGTAATACGCCTTATCTTCCTCACTGTCGTGTGGGATAAACCACCAGGCGGCCAGGGCGAGGATCAGCAGCAGGGGCAGGATATATTTTACTTTAGCCATTTTAGTCACCGGTTGAGTGCCGTTAAGTCAGCCGGGTATGGCCAGACGCAGGGCGCGTATCCTGCCACAATTTCTGCTCACCGTTTACCTTGTTCAGCCGCTGTTAAGGCAATGTTCAGTTTGCTGGCGCTTCAATCAGCGTCGTACTGATTTGCGCACCCGGCATCATCTGCTGTAATCCCGAAACCAGATCGTCGCTGGCCTGTTGCAGCGCGGAGAGCGGCATAGCGGGCAGACTTTCCAGAATGAACCACATCTGCTGCGCGCTGGCATCCAGTCGGGTTCTTACACCCTGACGCCAGTTCCAGCGGCGACAGGTTACGCCCTGATCGTCGCGCCAGATCACTTCGCCTGGTTCTGGCGACTCATAAACCACCTCGCCCTCTTTAACGGTATCGAAACGTTCACTGCCGTCAGCAATCACCAGACGTGGCTCGCCAGCATAGGCCGCGATATTTTCACCCCCGACCGGCAGCGCATAACGAATGCTGATGGCGTTATAGAGATCGACAACCGGATCGATGGCAGGCAATGCGCCATCCCGCAGCACACGCTTACGCAATGCTTCTGCCGAACAGGGTGTACGTTTCGCTTTGGCACCAAAGGCTTTAAATACTTCAGCCCAGGCGGCGAGATGCGCGTCTGCCCACGTCGCATCATCATTTAACACCTGCTGACATGCGCTTTTCATTGCATCGCTGGCAACGTCTGGTCGGGTAATCGGTGTGGCTTCCACCACAATACTCATGGCACGAAAGCCGGGAGCGAGCGCGAAAACAGCAGGATCGATTGACGGGTGAACAGATAACATCGGATACTCTCTCAGTGACTAATTTATTTCATAGTAATGACCGATGACCAAAAAAGTCAATATAACGACCGATGCGGGTGCCGATGTCGCCAGTGTCAATCAGGCTGTTTCGGACAGCATCAAAAGCTGGCGTAAAAGTCAGAAACTCTCGCTGGATGAGTTATCCCGCCGGGCTGGCGTCAGTAAAGGCATGCTGGTGGAGATCGAAAAGGGTGCCGCCAATCCCAGCATTGCCATTCTCTGTAAAGTGGCTGCCGCACTGGGCGTCTCGGTGGCAGATATCGTCAACGTTGCGCATGCGCCTGACGCCTGGCTGATTGAGAACAGCGAAATGCCCCGGCTGTGGCAGGGCGAGCAGGGCGGTTATGCGCAGCTGCTGGCGGGAACCCGTGGGCCGGATATGATCGAGCTCTGGCGCTGGCAGATGTTTGCGGGCGAAGCTTTCCGTTCTGCCGGTCACTCCTCAGGCACACTCGAACTGTTGCATGTCGAGCAGGGCACGCTCGCCTTAACGGTGGGTGAGCAGACCCTGGTGGTGCAGCAGGGCTGTGCAGCCGTAGCGCGAACCGATATGCCGCATGCCTATGCCAGCGCCGATCACCTGCCGGTTATCTTCACCATGACGGTGGCCGAACTGCAGCGCTGACGGCGCTATTCTGCGGCTGTCGCTTCGCCTGGACACGCCAGCAGCAGCGTTTTCAGCAACCTTTCCAGTTCGGCACGCTCTGAAGCGCCAAGCGGGGCCAGCACCGCCTCCTGCGTAGCGGTATGGACGCGGAGTGCATGCTCAATCTGCTGCTGCCCGTGCGGCGTCAGCCCGACCAGCATGCTGCGCTTATCCTCTGGCGCGGCAATACGCTCAATCAGATGCTGCTGCTCCAGCCGGTTCAGACGATTTGTCATCGCACCGGACGTCACCAGCAGCGCCTGGTAGAGCTGGGTGGGCGACAGGCGAAAAGGCGATCCCGCCCGTCGCAATGTCGCCAGCACATCAAATTCTCCCTCCTGAAAACCAAAAGGCTCCAGTGCCTGACTGCGCGCTTTCGCCAGATGTTTCATCAGACGCAGCACCCTGCCGAAGATCCGCATTGAAGAGGCGTCGAGATCGGGCATCGCGTCGTCCCACTGACTGACAACGAAATCAATATGGTCATGCATAAATCACCTTTAAATATTGTGGTTATGTTGTCGGGTTGTGCGCAGCCTCTTAACACCGGGGGGAATTTATCTTAACGTTAAGATAAATAGTGGCAGCCCGGTGCTGTCATCGTCAATCCTCTTTTAAGGCGTCGATGATGAAAAATAAGGTGTTGTTCCCCGTTCTGTTTGCCGTGATCGCTTTTCTTATCGGGCTGAACCTGCGCCCTATGCTGGCGATTATCGGCCCGCTGTTCCCGGTGTTGCAACTGCAGGCCGGGTTGTCGTCGACAACGTTCAGTCTGCTGACCACGCTGCCAGTGGCGATGATGGGTCTGGCCGCACTCTCTGGCCCGTGGCTGATCGCCCGCATCGGGCCGGTAAGGGGAATCGCCGCCGGTTTGCTCTGTCTGACGGTCGCCTGCCTGTGGCGCGGGGTTACGCTTACTCCCTCTCAACTGCTGCTCACCGCGCTGGCGGGGGGCGCAGGGATTGGCGTGATACAGGCGCTGATGCCCGCTCTGATCCGGCAACGCTTTGCTGAGGCAGCGGCGACGCTGATGGCGCTGTTCAGCACGGGCATTATGGCGGGCGCGGCACTGACTGCTGCCGGTGCTGACCCGCTGTTTTCATGGCTGGGCCTGCAACCCGCGCTGGCGCTTTCCGGCGGGTTAACGCTGGTAACACTGCTGATCTGGCTGACTTTAGTCAGGCGATCGCCGCAGGTGAGCGTGGCCTCTGATGCAGCGACGCTGCCTGTGCGGCGTACCCTGTTGCTGATGCTCTTTTTCGGCATTGGCACGGGTGCTTATACATTAGTGCTGGCCTGGCTGCCGCCATTCTATATTCAACTGGGCTGGAGTGCTCGCCACAGTGGCTATCTGCTCGCGGCCCTGACGTTAACCGAAGTGGTGGCAGGATTCATCGTCTCGGCGACGTTACATCGCTTTCCCGATCGCCGTCCGCTGCTGCTCGGCGTGCTGGCCCTGTTGCTGCTGGGGCTGCTGAGTCTGGTCTTTTACCCGGGTACGATGCCGATACTCTCTTCACTGTTACTGGGTACGGGCATCGGTGCGCTCTTTCCGCTGTCGCTGATCGTCACGCTGGATCATGCGCGCAGTGCCAGAGAAGCGGGCATTCTGCTGTCACGTGTACAGGGAGGCGGATATCTGATTGCGGCTCTGATGCCGCTGCTGGCAGGCTGGGTGCGTGATAGCGGAACGTCAATGACTCAGGCCTGGCTGATCATGAGCGCTGGCGTTGTGCTGTTAATGGTGATTGCCCGACGCTTCAGACCTCAGAACAGTATCAACTGAACAAAGCCGTTGCCGATCAATGTCGATCTGGCATGCTGGAATAAAACCCCTGAACCCGGAGTGCATTGTGAAAGTGATTGGTCTGTTAGGCGGTATGTCGTGGGAGTCTACCGCGCTCTATTACCGTATTCTCAATCAGCTGGTTAAACAGCGGCTGGGCAGCCTGCACTCGGCGGAGCTGGTGCTCTATAGCGTGGATTTTCAGCGCATTGAGCAGCTACAGGCCGCGGGCGAGTGGCAGCAGGCGGGAGAGATACTGGCTGAAGCGGCACGCAATCTGGAACGGGCTGGCGCGCAGTTCATCGTACTCTGTACCAACACCATGCATAAAGTGGCAGCACAAATCAGCGCCGCAACGGGCATCCCGCTGCTGCATATCGCCGACGCCACCGGATGGCGCATTCAGCAGGCCGGGGTGCGTAAGGTCGGATTACTGGCGACGCGATTTACCATGGAACAGGATTTCTATCGCGGGCGACTTCAACAGCAGTTTGGTCTTGAGGTGATCACGCCGGATAGAGAGGATCGGATTTTTGTGCATGAGGTGATTTACCACGAGCTCTGTCTGGGCGAGATCAATCCCGCGTCGCGTCGCCGTTATGGGGAGATCATGCAGCAGCTGGTCGCGCAGGGGGCGGAGGCCATTATTCTCGGCTGCACCGAAATCACACTGCTGGTGGATGCCACGGATGCCAGCGTGCCACTGTTTGATACCACGCTTATCCACGCGGAAGAGGCTGTTACCCAGGCGCTGGCCTGACGTTTATCCTGCACTTAACCTCAAGGGAATTGCATGAAAATAGAAAATCTGCCGTTTGGCCTGACCCAGTGGGATCAGATTGAAGAGACGATTCATCCCGGCGAACAGGGACAGGCGACCTGGCGAACCGTGAAGTTTAACGATATCCGGGTGCGGATGGTCGACTATTCACCAGGCTATGTCGCCGACCACTGGTGCACAAAGGGCCATATTTTGCTGTGCATGGCGGGTGAGTTGCACACTGAACTGGCAGATGGTCGCCGTTTCGTGCTGACACCGGGCGTCAGCTATCAGGTGGCGGACGATGCTGAACCACATCGCTCCTTTACGTCCACAGGCGCGCAACTATTTATCGTTGACTGAGTTCACCATCAGCCTCTCTGGTGATCACCTGCTGGTGAATCATCGCGTCGTTGACACTTTTAAAAGTAAACTGAATCAGCTTTATAAAAATCAGCAAAATTAATGGCTTATTTCATCAGAGTTATCTGGTTCTGACAGGAATAATTTCCATCAGGTTGTATGCTAGAAGCCTTATAAGAACGTTTTGCATTCACCTGAGGTGGGGAAGCCTGTGCTGATAAAAAAGAAGAAAGTTCGTTCGCATACCGAAGATCGACTGCTGGCGCTGGTGCTTGCCACCACCGCCGGCATCCTTAATGCCATGGCGCTGGGCGCGTTTGGATTTTTTCCATCGCATATGACCGGTAACACGTCGCAAATCTCCCAGAAAGTGACCACCAGCGACCTCCATACCATGCTGTTTTTGATGGCACTGATTATTGCCTTTGTGCTGGGTTGTACCGTTGCCCGGCTGGCGGTGGTAGTGGGGATCAGACATAAGTTACGCACCATATTCTGTCTGATCATTCTGGCGGAAGGGGCGGCACTGACGGCGGCATCAATCTTTGAGATCGTGTTCTACCGGCCAAGCTTTAACGGGGAAGTGCTGTTAATGCTGGGCTTTTTAATGGGGATTCATAATGCGACATCGACGCAGCTCTCCAATGGCCGCGTCAGATCGACCCACATTACCGGCACGCTGACCGATGCGGGTATTGCGCTGGGTTCGTGGATCTTTGCCCATACGTCCCACGCCGTGCATCTTGAAACCGACGATCGTCGCTTTTTCCAGAAGGTTCTGCACACCCATCTGACTACCGTGTTTTCATTCCTGAGCGGCTGTATTGCCGGTCTGCTGCTGTTCAAAGTCTATGGCTTTAACGCCATGGTTGGACTGGGAATATTTCTTATGCTGGTGGCACTGACGGCCATCGCCATCACCGTGCAGCGTACCCGCAGAAGCCTCTACTGACAGTAAAACCTTCCGCCCGATGCACACAGCGCATCGGGCGGGTTGCTTACTGCTGCGTTCGGGTTGGCCGCACCACGATTTCGTTCACATCCACCTCTTCAGGCTGTTCAATGGCATAGCGCACGGCGCGACCAATGGCGTCCGGCTGCAACGCGATAGCGCGATAGTGCTGCATCGCCTCGGCGGCTGCCGGATCGGTAATGGTTGATGCCAGCTCGCTCTCCACCACACCGGGATGGACACAGGTCACCCGTAGCTGGCTGTTCTCCTGCCGTAATCCGTCGGAAATCGCCCGCACCGCAAACTTAGTGGCGCAGTAGACGGCTGCGGTGGGCGACACGGCCAGCGCCCCTATCGACGCGACGTTGATGATGTGGCCGCGCTGGTGGGCCAGCATGGTCGGCAACACTGACGCAATGCCATACAGCACCCCTTTGATGTTTACGTCGATCATCTGTTCCCACTCTTCCACCCGCAGCGACGCCATCGCTGACAAGGGCATAATACCGGCGTTATTGATCATTACATCCACCCGGCCCCATCTCGCCAGCGCATACTCAACGAACTGCGTCACCTCTTCGCGGCGCGTTACATCAAGCGCTTTGATCGCCACCTCTGCACCATTGAACTGCAGCTCTTCAGCCAGCGCGGCCAGGCGGCTTTCCCGCCGCGCACCCAGCAGCATAATGGCATCTGTTTTCACCAGTTCACGTGCAATGCCTGCACCGATGCCGCTTGAGGCGCCGGTAATTAAAATCACTTTCTGAGTCATTTTGTTTCTCCAGTCAGGTTGTCACTGGCGATCATACGGCGACTGGATTATAAAGATAATCCACCGAACGCTTTACGCACTGGTAACTCAATCTGACCAATGAATGCCGATAAAAATGCTCTCGAAGTATTTGTGATTGTGGCGCAGACGCGAAATTTCCGGCTGGCCGCAGAACAATTGGGTGTTACGCGTCCGGCGATCAGCCAGAGTCTGCGACGTCTGGAAGACAGGCTTAACCTCACGCTGATGCAGCGCACCACACGATCGGTTCAGCTGACCGAAGCCGGACAGCGGCTCTATGCCGAAGTGGCGCCGGCGATCAACCAGCTCAATCGCGCCGTGACCGATATTGCCGAACTGGCTGCGGAACCTCGGGGCCAGCTGCGGCTGGCGATCTCCTCGATTGCTGAGCGGATGCTGGGGGGAGAACTGCTGGCGAGCTTTATTACCGCTTACCCGCAGGTGGAGGTGGATATCACCGTCACCGATGAGGAGTTTGATATTGTCGGGCAGCGCTATGACGCGGGCGTGCGGCTGGGGGAGGTGATTGCTCAGGATATGATTGCGGTGCCGGTATCCACCGCGCAGCGTCAGGTGGCGGTGGCGTCACCCGCCTATCTGGCTCGCGCAGGCACGCCGCAACATCCTCAGGATCTGGTCAATCATCGCTGCATCGGCTGGCGAAAAGGGCCAGGTCTGGCCCCTTATCGCTGGGAGTTCGCAGAGCAGGGACGCGAGTTTGATGTTGCCGTCAATCCGCAACTCACCACCAACGATATGGGGGTGATGATCCGCACCGCCTGCGCCGGGGGCGGCATCAGCTTTGGCATGGAAGAAACCTTCCAGCCTTACATCGCACGTGGCGAACTGGTGACCCTGCTCGACGCATGGTTGCCTGCCTTTGCCGGCTTCTATCTCTATTTTCCCAGCCGTAAAAACCTGGCCCCCAAGCTGAGGGCGCTGATCGATCACGTCAGACTTTAGCGACAGAGTGCACGTCTGATTTAGCGCTGATATTGCTGATCGCTGACCTGCTCCAGCCAGTCAACCGGCGAGCCGTTCAGTGACTCAGCGATAGCAATATGCGTCATGGCGTTATCCGGCGTTGCACCGTGCCAGTGCTTCACGTTTTCCGGGATCCAGACGATATCACCGGTGTTCATCACCTGAATGGCTTCACCCTCACACTGAATCCAGCCCTGGCCATGCGTGACGATCAGGGTTTGCCCGAGTGGATGGGTATGCCATGCGGTGCGGGCACCCGGTTCAAAAGTCACCGTTGCGCCACCCACGCGGGCGGGTTCGGTTGCCTGGAATGGCGCATCAATCCGAACCGTGCCGGTAAAATATTCAGCAGGTCCCTTACGCGAAGGCAGCGATCCGTTGGCGATAATTTTCATTACTCACTCCTGTTGTTAACGTGTCATGCACAGTGTAACCGGCAAGCCGGAGCGTGATTAGCCCGCTCAGTCGGCAAACGGTTATGAGCCGGGCTCATTAATTGCCTGACAGTTTTCAGGCTGTCATGTTGTAACGGGTGATGATGTTAATTTTAGAGTAGGGCGCGGGCGGTTCTGAGGCGGGCAAAAATCCATGAAACGCCAGCAGCGTTCTGAAAGCGTGCAGCGCATCAAGCTGTAAATTATGCTCGATTAATGCATCAATTTTACCGGCCTGCAGCAGTGCACGATTCTCACGATCGAGATCGTGACCAATAAAAGCGTTAACCGTCCGCTTTTGTTCGGCAAAAGCGCGCAGTATGCCGGGATTACCGCCACCGACTGTGTAGACCGCATCTGCATCCGGATGTCTCTGCAAAAACTGTGTCACCGACTGCTGCATCCGGGCGTCAATGCCATAACCGCCTGCCACCACGCTCACCTGATGCTGGGGCGCAAACTCCTGCATTGCTCGCTGAAACCCCTGAATTCTCTCCTGTTCGCCAATGAAATCGTGACTGCCGGTCACAGCCACAATATGCGAACGACTCACCCGCAGCCATTTTGACATCAGAAAAGCCGCCACTTTACCGGCATCAAAATTATCCATGCCGATATAGCGCAGGCGCGCGCTGCCGGGCAGGTCGCTCATCATGGTGACCACCGGAACGCGTTGTTTCAGCAGTGATTCAAGGGTGGGATGAAGTTCACCAGAACAGGCTGCCTTAAGAATGACGCCGTGACTATGCAACGCTTTTTTATTTAGCAGCGCGTTAATCGCCTCCGCAGTCAAATTCGCGCCGAAGTGGAAACGCAGCTGAAGTTTAAAGGCAGTAAAACTGGCAATCTGACTGCTGAACGCCTCACGTATCAGTGGCTGAAAGCGGTCAGGTGTATGCATGATGACGTCGAAATAGATCGTTCTTCCCCTGGCGAGTCCCGCTTTTTGCATCAGTTCCAGGTCCGCTATCGCCTGCTGGATTCGGTGCTGGGTCGTGGCATGCACGTTGCCGCGCTGATGCAGGGCCCGGTCGATGGTCGCCAGACTGAGTCCCGACTGGGCAGCAATCTGTTTCAGGGTAAATTTAGCCATGTGCTGCTCGTGACACCAGAGGATGACGATAGTTTTATCATACTGCTGGCCATTGTCAGATGATCATTTGTGAAAGGCTGGTCAGAACATATCAGGCCGGGAAAGCTGCCGCGCAGGTTATCGCAACAAACAGTGAGTCGTAGAAGTGTTTATAACACATTCAGCCAAAAGTCTGTTTCCGCGATATATAACTATCCAACTCTCAATATACATGGGCATAAATAGATTACAGCGGTTGCTACCACGTTTTTGCTATTTATAGCTTCAGGGCTGCATGGGGTGAAAATAAAGCAAGATAATATTCTGAGGTTGTATAGTTAATAACCTTTTTGCCGCTTCGCTTATATTTCCCGCTTGACGGCTTTTTTGTTTTTTGGCTCCCGCTAATGATAGACTGTATATGCATACACCATCGGGAGGTCGTGTGAAGTACGACAACGATAATGAAATCCGTGCGCTGGTTGGTGCGGTAGTCAGTGATTTGATCAAGGCGGGAGAGCCGGTTCATTTCCACGACATTACGGACGCGCTGTTTCGCCTGAGCGAAGAGACGCGTGACAACAGGCTGAAAGCATTGTGTCAGGAAGCGATAAGCTTTTTCACTCGTAAGATGCATTAAGGTTGCCAGGCCTGATGCCGGGCGTTGTCCCGGCCTGTGTCATGATAGCGGCCCTGCTACCTTTGACATCGGCGAGAATAAGAGGCATTGCATATTGCTGGCAGCCATTAAAACGGATTTTTTGTGAGTCGTTTGTTTTTTATTCAGCGAGACGGTTGATGACCGCATTAAAAATGTCAGTCAGATCTTTCTGTTGATTATTCATTAGGGGTGGCGAATTTCTGATAAAGAAGTTCGCCTTTTCATTGGCAGGTCTTATTAAGCCTGAATGATCATCATCTGGCATGATTGCAAAAAAGCGTTATCGTCGGGATCAAATCCCTGCTACATCATTAACCTGCAAAAGAATTTTTATATCGGATAATTTCTGTGTGGCATATCGGGTATACAGCGAAAGTGAGGGAAGGAAACAAAAGCGGGCAAGGGGGAAGAGTATCCTGCGTTACCAGAGGTAACGCAGAATGGCGTATCAGATGCCGGTATCGTCTGGCGTGCGGCCAACCACGATTTCCAGCGTTTTGCGTAACACATCCAGCCTGACAACATCTGAAGTGCATTCCAGTTCAGCGATCAAATAGAGGATGATCGCTTTATTGGTTACACGTCCCTGATCAGCAACAATGTCACGAATCACTGCGCCCAGCAGTTCAGTTTCCGGAGCAAGCTGATCGCCTGCGCTACGGAAGTAGTCAATGATTGAAGAATCTGATGATGAATGCTGCATGATTATTCTTTCTCTGAGGAAAATGGGTCAGATGCAATGGTTGAAGTCAAAAACGAGTGTAGGCGCAGTTTTCGTTTTGCCCAGCCCGCCTTAAAAATTCTGTTCAGGTCTGCCGCTTCGCTTAAAATTAGCCGCATGTATCAGGTACGCAGTACGCTCAATCAGTGCTTTTTCGAACCTTCAGGCGGGCCATCACTGTTCATACGATGAGCCGTGTTATCACGTTCGGCACCGTCGCCCTGCACGCGTTTGCGCGCGGCAACCATACCATTACGGACTTCAGTGATGGCTTTGCGAATCACTGACACTTTCACGGCGTCGTCAGCATCAGCAGCCATCAGTTCGAGCTGTGCGATTAAGGCGTTGCTGGATACCGGTTTGTCTGACTTGAGTAATGTCAGAACGGCTTCGCCGATCATAACATCTGTCAGTTTCTCATCTTCACTTCTGTACATACTGGCTTCTCTGATTGCGAATCAATGGCCATGCTGCGGGTCCGTATGCGTCAGCGGGTGCGACTTAGTGCACCCGATACGGGAAGCAGAACTGGGCTTTATTGCTAGGATAGATCTTCCTGGGTGATGGCTGAAACAGGCGTCCTGATTAACATGCACGACCGTGAGAGGGCATTAATCTTCGCGACGAAACAGCATCGCAATGAGTTCATGCAGATGACTCTCTTCTTCTGGCGTGGCAGCCAGTTCAAGGCGACTCAGCAGTTTACTGCAAATCGTTTTCCGACTAAGGCTATGACCTGCGCGCAGAATTTCCACCACAACCGAACCCAGCGTCTCCTGTTGCGACGGTGAGCTGGCCTGATTAAAGTAACGGGCAATATCGCTGATCGTTTCCGGGGCTTGTCCGTTCTGACGCATGTTGTTGTCCTCAGGTGATTTAAATGTATGCACTCTGGATGCGCAAGTTATACATCTTTGCAAAACTTGTACAGAATTTTGGATTTTTGGGATTAATTTTTTTGTGCAAAAAGTGCTAAGGCTTTTAAAACAGGGTGTTACGAGGAGTTTGTAGCGAGGTAAAAATTGTACCAGATTCTTGTATCATTCACACCCCACCGACGCTCCGACCTGAATATTAAGGCCGGAGAGGAACGGCACACATGGATTAGTGTTTAAAGAAGATGTCATCGGCAGAGACAGGAGCAGCGGGCTCTTTGCCAGTGGTTTTGGCAAGCCAGTTCGCCGGGGCGGTGCTGCGGGAACCGATGGTTTTGAACCCCATCAGCCATTGAAGCGCATGCTGCATCTGCTCAAGGCGAGTCTCATTAACTTCAGAGTCAGCCATGACCCTTAGTTCATTAATCAGCAGTTCAACATTCACTTCCTGACCGGCATTAAACAGGTTCATTGCGGCTTCGCCAATGATGACATTCGCTTTTTCGTCGCTGGAAAAATACAAATTATCCTCCTGGGTGATTGCGGTAAGTAACATTAACTGTAGCAAAAAAATTTACGAAGCTTAATCAATTCAGCCTATCAATAAGATTATTTTAATTGTCGGTCTGCTATGCGTGTCATGTGAGTGCCGCCAGGTGTCAGAGCGCTTTTCGGTCAATTGCACAGCCAGGATGGCCTTTTTGTAATCCTGTTATCGCTTTTGCGGTTTACTCAACCACAGATGAGAAAGGCGTAAAACCCGGTTATAGCTATACATCACGCTTTCCATAAACTTTCCATCAATGAAATTAACTTTTTACATATCAATAAGTAAAACACCTAGCTTACAAAACTTCACATTCGGGCCCGGACGCTGAAGAAACTTCACAACCCTTCGCTGTTACAAAGGTATAGCCTGTGCTATAAAAAATAGCCTATGCTAATTATGTTCTGTTTTTAATCACCTCTGGAGATCGCCCTATGGTCCCGAAAAGAAAAATAACCATGATGCTACTGAGTGCGCTACTGACAACCCTGATGGCGACCAGCAGCTATGCAGCAGAAAAATTTAAGGTAGTGACGACGTTTACGGTCATCGCTGACATGGTAAAGAACGTGGCGGGCGATGCGGCCGAAGTCACTTCCATTACCAAACCGGGTGCTGAAATACACGAATATCAGCCGACGCCCGGCGATATCAAACGGGCGCAGGGTGCGCAGTTAATCATGGCGAACGGTCTTAATCTCGAACGATGGTTTGAGCGTTTTTATCAGCATCTGGATGGGGTGCCGGAAGTGATTGTCTCTGCCGGGGTAAAACCGATTGGTATCGGCGAGGGGCCTTACAACGGTAAACCGAATCCGCACGCCTGGATGTCACCGGACAATGCGTTGATCTATGTCGATAATATCCGTGATGCGCTGGTGAAATATGACCCGGCGCATGCGGAAACCTATCGTCAGAACGCAGCTGCCTATAAACAAAAAATCACCGCAGCGCTGGATCCGCTTCGCCAGCAGATTGCCGACATCCCGGAGGATAAACGCTGGATGGTGACCAGCGAAGGCGCATTCTCCTATCTGGCTCGCGACCTGGGTATGAAAGAACTCTACCTGTGGCCTGTAAATGCTGATCAGCAAGGCACGCCGCAACAGGTGAGAAAAGTGATCGACCAGGTGAAGAAAAATGCTATTCCGGCGGTGTTCAGTGAAAGCACCGTGTCGGATAAGCCAGCCCGTCAGGTCGCACAGGAAACGGGTGCGCATTACGGTGGGGTGCTTTACGTTGACTCCTTAAGCAACGCTCAGGGACCGGTGCCGACCTATCTGGATTTGCTCAGAGTCACCACTGAGACGCTGGCGCAGGGCATTAAAGCGGGAGAGAAAGCGCAATGACAGACACCATCGTTGTTTCGGATGTCACCGTGACCTATCGCAACGGTCACACCGCGTTGCATGATGCCAGCTTCAGCGTGCCGGGTGGATCGATTGCGGCGCTGGTGGGTGTGAATGGCTCCGGCAAGTCAACCCTGTTCAAAGCGCTGATGGGCTTTGTCCGGCTCGCCAGCGGCAGCATCTCGGTGCTCGGCATGCCAACTCGTGAAGCACTGCGTCAGAGTCTGGTGGCGTATGTGCCGCAGTCGGAAGAGGTAGACTGGTCTTTTCCGGTGCTGGTGGAGGATGTGGTAATGATGGGTCGCTACGGTCATATGGGCCTGCTGCGTCGACCCAAACCACACGACCAGCAGATTGTCAGTGATGCGCTGGCGCGGGTCGATATGCTGGATTACCGCCATCGGCAAATCGGTGAACTCTCCGGCGGACAGAAAAAAAGGGTATTTCTGGCGCGCGCCATTGCTCAGCAGGGCAGCGTTATCCTGCTGGATGAGCCGTTTACCGGCGTGGACGTTCAGACTGAGGCCAGAATCATCAGCCTGCTGGGTGAGCTGCGCGATGAAGGCAAGACGATGCTGGTCTCAACGCATAATCTGGGATCGGTCACGGAGTTCTGCGATTACACCGTGATGGTCAAAGGCACCATTCTGGCCAGCGGCCCGACCCGCACCACCTTTACCGCCGCCAACCTTGAGCGCGCGTTCAGTGGGGTGCTGCGTCATGTAATGGTGAAAGGGCTGGACGATCAGATTATCACCGACGATGAGCGGCCTTTTATTGCGCCACGTACGGCACCTGAAGACGGGAACTGACCATGGAACTGTTACTGGAGCCTTTTGGTTATCACTACATGCTCAACGCGATGTGGGTCTCCGCCATGGTCGGCGGCCTGTGTGCGTTTCTCTCCTGCTATCTGATGCTTAAAGGCTGGTCGCTGATTGGCGATGCGCTGTCGCACTCCATCGTGCCGGGCGTAGCGGGTGCTTACATGCTGGGACTGCCCTTTGCGCTGGGCGCGTTTCTCTCAGGTGGGCTGGCGGCGGGCAGTATGCTGTTACTCAATCAGCGCACCCGCTTAAAAGAAGATGCAATCATCGGCCTGATCTTCTCCTCCTTCTTTGGGCTGGGTCTGTTTATGGTGTCGCTCAATCCGACCGCGGTAAACATTCAGACCATTGTGCTCGGCAATATTCTGGCGATTGCGCCCGCGGATATACTCCAGCTGGCGCTGATTGGCGGGCTGTCGATCATCATTCTGCTGTTTAAGTGGAAGGATCTGATGGTTACCTTCTTTGATGAGAATCACGCGCGCGCTATCGGACTGCGCCCTGAACGACTGAAGGTCCTCTTCTTTACCCTGCTGGCAGTCTCAACCGTGGCGGCGCTGCAAACCGTCGGTGCATTTCTGGTGATCTGTCTGGTGGTGACGCCAGGCGCGACGGCCTGGATGCTCACCGACCGCTTCCCGCGTCTGCTGATGATTGCCGTAGCGATTGGAAGTATCACCAGTTTTCTCGGTGCGTGGGCGAGTTACTACCTGGATGGCGCAACGGGCGGCATCATCGTGGTGGCGCAGACGTTGCTGTTCCTGCTGGCGTTTGTTTTTGCGCCCAAACATGGCTTGCTGGCTAACCGGCGTCGTGGCCGCCATCGTCCCGAAAAGGAGCCTGGCTGATGTGGATCTTTGAACCTTTCCAGTTCGCTTTTATGAACAGCGCGTTGCTGATTGCGCTGGTGGTGGCGATTCCCTGTGCGCTGCTGTCGGTCTTTCTGGTACTGAAAGGCTGGGCGCTGATGGGCGATGCCATGAGCCATGCGGTATTCCCTGGCATCGTCCTCGCCTGGATGGCCGGGCTGCCGCTGGCGGTGGGCGCGTTTGTCGCCGGTCTGTTCTGTGCCGTTGCCAGTGGATTTGTGCAGGACAACAGTCGTATCAAGCAGGATACGGTGCTGGGAATCGTCTTTTCCGGCATGTTCGCGGTGGGATTGATCCTCTATATAGCCGTGAAGCCGGAGGTGCATCTTGATCACATTCTGTTTGGTGACATGCTCGGCATTACGGGCGCTGACATAATTCAGACCTCGCTTATCGCAGCGGTGATCGTTGGGGTCATTGCGGTGAAATGGCGTGATTTTATGCTATTCAGTTTTGATCCACAGCAGGCGCAGGTCTCTGGCTTACCCGCACGCTGGCTGCATTATGGGCTGCTCTGCATGGTCTCGCTGACCATTGTGGCGACGCTGAAAGCAGTAGGGATCATCCTGTCGATTTCCCTGCTGATCGCGCCCGGTGC
The DNA here is from genome assembly GCF_025910055.1 of Pantoea sp. JV6. Taxonomy (NCBI): domain Bacteria; kingdom Pseudomonadati; phylum Pseudomonadota; class Gammaproteobacteria; order Enterobacterales; family Erwiniaceae; genus Pantoea; species Pantoea sp. JV6. Next base: position 383,581 of record NZ_JAPCIM010000003.1, read on the forward strand.
TATCGCAGTTCTGCTCACCCGACGCTTTTCACATGCGCTGCTGGTGGCGGTCATGGTGTCGGTGCTGGTGTCGCTGAGCGGGGTCTATCTCTCGTTCTTTATCGACAGCGCGCCAGCACCCACGATCGTGGTGCTGTTTGCACTGGTATTTATTGTGGCGATGGTGATTTCAGGTCGCAAAACGCGGCAGCTTGAACGCCAGCGGCTTAATGCCAGCTGACTGGCTATCGCTGCTTTCTCTTAACCGCGATAGCGCACCGCTTCAATCAAACGTGTAAAGGCGCTGGTGTGCTGTCTGCGGCTGGGATAGTAAAGATAATAACCCGGAAAAGGCTCACACCAGTCAGCCAAAACCTGAACCAGACGGCCACTTTTAAGGTGTTCCGCAACGCTATCCTGCGGCACATAGCAGATCCCCATCCCGCTCAGTGCCGCATCAATGCGCGACGCGAGATGATTAAAAATTAACTGACCCTGCGTTTTGACCCTGATCTCCTTGCCATCACGCATAAACTCCCAGTTATAGAGGCCACCCAGCGTCGGCAGCCGCAGGTTGATGCAGTTATGATGCTGTAAATCATAGGGAGTCTCAGGTCTGCCGTGCTGATCAAAATAGCTGCTGGCTGCCACCACGCACATATTCCAGTCCGGCCCGATGCGCACCGCCACCATATCCTTTTCGACCTGCTCACCCAGTCGCACGCCCGCATCGAAACGGCCGCTGACAATATCGGTCAGACTGTTATCCACCGACACTTCAACATGGACATCGGGGTATTGCTGAAGAAAGGGCCTGAGCAGCGGCCAGAGTGTAGAGGTGAGCGCATGTTCGCCTGCGGTGATACGAATGTTGCCGGAGATTTTACCCTGACTGTCAGTGACATTGACCAGTTCAGACTCAATCTCGCTGAACAGCGGGGCGAGGGTAGTGATCAGCCGTTCACCGGCTTCTGTCGGGGCAACGCTGCGTGTAGTGCGCGTCAGCAACCGGACGCTAAGACGCTCTTCAAGAGCGCGAATCGCGTGGCTCAGTGCCGACTGCGACACACCCAGCTTTGCCGCTGCCCGGGTGAAGCTGCGCTCTTCTGCTACCACCAACAGATAGATCAGATCGTTAAAATTTTCTTTCAGCATAGGCCCTCTGACCTGTTTGATCGGTTATCCCGGTCGGGACAGGCCGATTTATCGACGTTAACTGCGGCTTCGCTACCCGACCTGCTATCAGACCCGAAATAGTCTTTCAGGGTTGCACATTTCGCGGCAGGATTAATGAGGCGCACAGATAAACCCTATGAACCACGGCTATAAAAGCTTTTTTCAATAAAATTAATAAAATCATTTAGATGAGCGTTGTATGAGCACGTATTTATCCTGATTCAACCTTGCTCCGCCATTCAGATAACACTTACTTTTCCCGGCTTGCCCGCAAAATTGCCAAAAAGCTGCTAAACCTTAAAGCAGAGATACGCGCGTAAAGATTAGGGTTATCACGATTTTCCCCCGATTCGAACCCCGTCAGAAATAAACCTAAAAAAAATTACATCTTTTGGCCCCCAACAATGGGAAGCAGACAATGTCGGAAAAAATATCGCTAACAATGCAGGTTAATGGTCAGTCGCAGCAGATGCAGGTCGATCCCCGTGTCACCCTGCTTGATGCGCTGCGTGAGCATCTTAACCTGACCGGCACCAAAAAAGGGTGCGATCAGGGGCAGTGCGGTGCCTGCACGGTACTGATTAATGGCCAGCGGGTGCTGAGTTGCCTGACGCTGGCGGCTCAGGCGGATGGCGCCGAAGTGACCAGCATTGAAGGGCTAGCCTCCACCGAAGGTGAACTGCACCCGGTGCAGCGCTGCTTTATGGAGAATGACGCCTTCCAGTGTGGCTACTGTACACCGGGTCAGATTATGTCCGCCGTCGCCTGCATCAAAGAGGGCCATGCGGGTTCAGAAGATGAGATCCGTGAGTATATGAGCGGCAACCTTTGCCGTTGTGGAGCATATCCGCACATTGTGGATGCGATTAAACAGGCCGCAGCAGAGATGGCGAAGGAGTCCGCATGAATGAATTCAGCTGGAAAGTCGCGCAGTCGCCTGAGGAAGCCGCAGCCCTGAAACAGCAGTCTGGCAGCCAGTTTCTGGCAGGTGGCACCACACAACTCGATCTGATGAAGTGTGGGGTCTTCACGCCGCCGCAGCTCATCGGCATCACTGGATTGACCGGGCTTAAAAACCTGGAGTTTGACGACGATAAGATCACGGCCGGCGCGCTGGTCACCATGAGCGGCCTGGCGGATCATCCCGCCTGCCAGCAGAACGCGCCAGCCATCTACGGCAGCCTGTGGCAGGCCGCGTCACCGCAGATTCGTAACATGGCCACGCTGGGCGGTAATTTACGCCAGCGTACCCGTTGCGCCTATTACCGTGATCCGGCGACCTTTTCCGCCTGCAACAAACGCAATCCGGGTTCCGGCTGCGCCGCACTGGATGGCGTTAACAGCAATCATGCCATCCTGGGCGCCAGCGACAGCTGCATCGCGGTCTATCCCGGCGATCTGGCGGTGGCGCTGGTGGCGTTTGACGCCATCGTGGTCCTGCAGAATCAGCAGGGCGAAACCCGTCGCATCGCGATTGATGATTTCTTCCTGCTGCCGGGTGACACACCTGATCGTGAGCACGATCTGCGCGATGACGAAATTATTGTGGCCATTGAAGTGCCGCAAACCGAGTCACTGCGGCACTCACACTACCTTAAAGTCCGTGACCGCAGCTCTTATGAGTTTGCTGCAGCCAGCGCGGCCGCAGGCTTCACGCTGGAGAACGGCGTGATGCGTCAGGTCCATATTGCGCTGGGCGGCGTCGCCACCAAACCCTGGCGGGTCAGGTCGGTGGAGCAGGCGCTGGAGGGCCAGCCGTTTAATGAAGAGACGGTCTTCCAGGCGGCAGAACGGATTATTCAGGAGACGCAGGCGCTGACCCACAACGCCTATAAAGTAAAACTGGCGCCGCGTGTGATTGCACGTGCGCTGATGGCAGCAGGAGAAACCGCATGAGTGACGTAAATGACAAATCACGTCGGGAGTTACTGAAGGCGACGGCGGCGATCTCAGCGGCGGGCAGCCTGGGGCTGAGTATGCAAAGCGCCAGTGCCAGCGATACTGCCACGGCGGAACCAGAAACCACCGATCCGATTGAGGGACTGGGCGCCGGGCGCTCGCGGGGTGACGGCAAAGTAAAAGTCACCGGTGAGGCGCGGTATGCGGTAGAACATCAGCCGGAAAATCCGCTCTATGGCGTGGTGATCCAGTCTACTGTTGCCAGCGGCCGTATCAGCCGGATGTCGACGGAAAAGGCGCAGCAGGCCTCGGGAGTGGTGGCGGTTTATACCCATCTGAATAGCCTGAAGATCAACAAACCTACCGCGATTGCAGACGGCGGCGCGGCGCAGTCAACCTATACCCCGATTCAGGACGATGTGATTATTCACAACGGCCAGAACATCGGTCTGGTGGTGGCAGAGACGTTTGAGCAGGCAACTTATGCCGCCTCGCTGGTGGAGATCGACTATGAAACCTCGCCCGCACTGATTTTTGCCACCGATGAGGGTGTCGAACCGAAACCGGTATCGAAACAGGATATCGATATGGGCGATGCACAGGCGGCGATGCAGCAGGCCGAGGTGCGTCTGAGCCAGCGCTATACCACGCCGCGCGAATACAACATGCCGATGGAACCGCACGCCTGTGTCGCTGAGTGGCTGGATGGACGCATTACCGTCTGGGAGCCAAGTCAGTGGGTGGCAGGCGCGCAGGTGGAAATCGCCGAGTGGATGGGCATTGACGTTGAAGATGTGCGGATCATTTCGCCCTATGTCGGCGGGGGATTTGGGTCCAAGCCGGTGCCTTACACCCACGTCGCACTGGCCAGTGTGGCGTCGCGGGCGCTAAAGCGTCCGATCAAAGTGTCGCTGACCCGACCGCAGACCTTTACCGGTCTGGGCGGACGTCCCGCCACCTCGCAGCAGCTGGAACTAGGTGCCTCGCGTGACGGCAAAATCCAGGCGATTATCCAGCGCAGTTTCAGTGAAACCTCATTAATCGATGTATTTGCTGAGAACTGCAGCAAAGTCACCGCCCGCATGTATGCGGTGGGCAACGTCTCCGCCCAGCATCAGGTCAGGCCGATCAATACCGTGACGCCAGGCTGGATGCGGGCGCCAGGCGAAAACCCCAGCGCCTTTGGTCTTGAAGTGGCGATGGATGAGATGGCCTATGCCCTGAATATCGATCCGCTGGAGTTGCGTCTGCGCAACTGGGCGGACAAAGATTATCAGCTCGATCTGCCGTGGAGTTCGCGTCGCCTGAAAGAAGCCTATCAGAAAGGGGCTGAAGCCTTTGGCTGGGATAAGCGCATTATGACGCCGCGGTCGATGCGCGAAGGGCGTGAGCTGATTGGCTGGGGCATGGCCTCTGGCACCTATCCGGTCAACAAACTGCCGGCTGAGGCAAAAATCATCCTGACGCCACAGGGTAAATTTGTGGTGCAGTGCGCCGGTGCGGATATCGGCACCGGGACCTATACCATCCTGGCGCAGACCGCTGCCGACATTCTTGGCGTCGCCTCTGCCACCATCGAGGTTCAGCTGGGTGATACCGAGCTGCCGCGTGCCGGTGTCGCAGGTGGATCGCAGCTGGCGGGCAACGTGACCGCGGCGGTGAACGATACCGCCAGACGAATGCGCGACCAGCTGCTGAAACTCGCCAGCGAGCTACCACAGTCGCCACTGAATGGCACTCCGGCATCTCAGCTCACGCTGAAAGGCGACGGGGTTCAGCATAATCTGCGCAGCGGTCTGGCGGTCTCATTTGCCCGGCTGGCAAGCCTGGCACCGGCGGAGAGTCTGACGGTGAAAGGCGGCACTTTCCCGGACGATCTGTCACAGAGCGAGCGCGACAAGATGGTGCGCAACCTTAATGACATGAGCCGCCCTGAAAAATTCTCGGCCCACAGCTGGAGCGCGCAGTTTGTGGAAGTGCGGGTCGATGAAGATTTCGGCACTATCCGGGTCAAACGGATGGTGGCGGCGCTCGACAGCGGTCGTCTCTACAACCCTAAACTGGCGCGCAGCCAGTGGATTGGCGGCATGATCATGGGCGTCGGTCAGGCGCTGATGGAAGAGGGCATCGTCGATCCGCGCAATGGTCGGGTGATCAACAACAACCTGGCCGACTATCTGGTGCCGGTTAACGGAGACATTCCGAGCATTACCACCATCAACGTTGGCGAGCCCGATTTTGAGGCAACCACCATGGGCGGTAAAGCCGTGGGTGAGCTGGGTATCGTGGGCGTGGCGGCAGCCATCAGTAATGCGGTGTTCCATGCCACCGGTAAGCGGGTGCGCGACTTACCTATTACTCTCGATAAGATTATCTGAGCCTGTTCCTGACCTGCTGCCAGCAGGTCGATGTGAGGATATGCGGGCGCGGGCTGAAACCTGCGCCCGTTTTTCACGCTTAGCGGAGAGAAAGAGTGAAGATAGCGTTGATTGTGCTGGCCGCCGGGCTGAGTCGCCGTTTTCGCCAGCAGGCGGGCGGGCATAAGCTGCTGGCCGACCTGGATGGCAAACCGGTGCTGCAACGCACGCTGGAGCAGGCCGCTGCCAGTGGTCTTGACCTGTTTGTGGTCACGCGCCCGGACGCCGCTGCGCTTAAGGCGCTCTGCTCGCAGGCTACCCTGGTGCTGTGTGACAGCGGCGGGCTGGGCGAATCAATCGCCGCAGGTGTCAAAGCCAGCCGTGACTATGACGGCTGGCTGATTGCGCTGGGCGATATGCCGTTTGTCACGCCTGAAAGTTACCGCGCCGTCAGCGCTGCGCTGGCTTACGCGCCGATCGTCAGGCCGTGGATTGACGGCAGGCCGGGCCATCCGGTGGGCTTTCAGAACCCCTGCTACCCGATGCTGAGCACGCTACAGGGCGATGCCGGGCCGCAGGCGGCGGTGAAGTCACTCGCCGTCCGGTTGCCGCATCAGGATCGCGGCTGTTTGTGTGATATCGATCTCCCTGCCGATCTGCAGTTAATAAAGGAATTTTCATGATTACGCTGGATCAACGTGTGATTAATGCGGCACTGAGCAGCTGCCAGGCGGGTCAGCAGGTCTGGCTCTGCACGGTGCTGCGCACCTATGGATCTTCGCCGCGGGCCCCTGGCACCCTGATGACGGTCAACGAAACGGGTGCTTACTGCGGATCGCTGTCGGGCGGCTGCATTGAAGAGGACTTTCTGGCGCAACTGGCGGCAGGAGCCTATCGCGCCAGCAGTCAGCGGGTGCGGTACGGTGAAGGCGGAATGCGTCCTGACGTCAGCCTGCCGTGCGGCGGCAGCCTGGAGATCGTCATCGAGTTTCTGCCGCCCGATGATGCCACGCTGGCGCTGCTGACGGCCATGCAGCGCGCGCTGAGCGGACAGCAGCCGATGGTGAAAATGATACGACCCGGCGAACGTGCGCAGTGGGAAGTGCTCGCCCCTGACAGGGTGTTGCCTGCGCTGGATGCCAGTGAGCAGCAGATGTTACTGCCGGTTGGCGCGATACCGGAACTGCTGATCGCGGGCTACTCGACTGTGGCATATGAGTGCATCCGGCTCGGGCAGATGCTGGGTTTTCATGTGCGGGTCTGTGAGCACCGACCGGAGATGCTGACGGAGCTGGAGAGCCACTTCAGTGCTGCGGACAACGTGACGCTGGTGTCACAGCATCCGGCGCGCTGGCTGGAGCTGAACGGGGCGCATGCAGCGGTGGCGATTGTGGCACTGACCCACGATCCCCGCATTGATGACCTGACGATGATGGAGGCGATCGCGACACCCGCGTTCTATATCGGCATCATGGGCTCGGCGAAAAACAGCGAGAAAAGACGTACGCGACTGCAACAGATCGCCGGCATGGATCGTGCCGAACTGGACCGCATCCATGCGCCCATCGGCCTGCCTATCGGCAGCAAAACCCCGGCGGAGATTGCGCTGTCGGTGATGGCCGATATCGTCCGGGTGAAAAATCGCGGGCTATCAGCCGCCTGATCCCGGCGTCGCCTCCGGTGCGAGCCGATAGAGGTAGCTGCCTGAATAGGGGATGGGCAGGAAATCACGGAACAGCTGCCGCAATGTCTGTTCAGGATCGACATCGCGGAACAGTTGCGGATAGAGCGTGGTGGCGAAGAACTCTGTCGCTACCACGTGCCACGGACTGAGGTAAAAGTTGTGCCAGATTGCCCCGGCATGACCGTCCCGCAATGCCGTCAGCTGCTTCAGCGCATTCTGCTGACCGGTCAGCGCCAGCAGGCTCTGCCGGGTCTGCGCTGTTGTGACGGCGGGGCCGAGTTTTAAGGCTCCCGCTTCATCGGCGCTGCCGGTGCCGGTGGCGAAGTAAAAGTCGGGCTGTGCCGCAATCACACTCTCCTCACTCAGCCGTCCGAACACGCCTTTGATCTGCTGACTGGCAATGTTGTCGCCCCCGGCAAAGCGCAGCAGCTCACCCAGGTTGCCATTCACCGACGTCACGCAGCATTCACTGCGCCGCCCGAGATGCAGCTGCAAAAGAACTTTAGGTTTAGCACCGTGATAGCCCGCCAGTCGGCTCTCAATGCGCTGCATGTGGCTGCGGTAAAAGCGATTGAAGTCAGCAGCCCGCTGGGGCTGATTCAGCACCTCGCCCAGCAGGGTCATGCTGCGCTCGGTATTTTTCAGCAGCTCAACCCGCAGATCGAGCTTCACCACCGGGATATGCGCCGCGCTGAGCATCTTCTCCAGCACTGCTCCGCTTTCACTGCCGCGCGCCAGCTGCGGCAGGATCACCAGGTCCGGTTTCAGTGCGATCACCTGTTCGGGATTCATGTCATTGACGCCATCCAGACCCAGTACCGGAATGTCCTCCATCTGCGGAAACTTACTGGCAAAAATCTGCCAGGTCTGGGGATCATACTTTTTCAGATCCTGTGGCCAGCCAGCGATATGCTGCAGCGGATTGCCGGGCATCAGCAGCGCGACGCTGTAGAGCATCCGGCTTTCACCCAGCACAATACGCTGCGGATGGTCGGGTATCTCTACCTTACGGCCGGTGATGTCGGTCAGCGTGCGGGCGTGTGCGCCAGCGCTGACCAGTATCACACTCAGCATTAATAACGCACAGCGCAGCGATTTAAAATTCAACACGGGCCTGTACCATCAGGTTGCGGGTTTCACCTTCACGGACGCGCAGGTTGCCGCCGCTTGAACTGTAATAGTGCTGGTTAAACAGGTTATTGATGTTCAGACGCAGCTGCGTTTTTTCACCGAACAGGCGGTTGTTCCATGCCACAAAACTGTCTGCCACCACATAGTCGGGCAGGGTGAAACTGTTATCGGGATCGCCCGCACGGCTGCCGACATAGCGAGCACCACCACCGAGCCGGAACGAGCCGGGCAGGCTGCTGATCTGCATCTCATGACTGAGATAGAGCGCACCGGCATGGCGCGGCGCATTCTGCAGACGATTGCCATTGTTATCCGGATTAACCCGGTCATTAACGATCTCTGCCTGATCATAGCTGTAGTTCGCACTTAAATCCCAGCCGGGTGCAATTTCGCCGTTCAGCTCAAACTCAGCGCCGGTCGATCGGGCTTTATCAATGGCCCGCGTGCTGCCATTAATATTCAGCGACATCGCTTTTTCGTCTATCCGATAGAGCGCGACGGTGGCGAACAGTTTCGGCGAGAGTTGCCATTTACTGCCAACTTCCCAGCTGGTGCCCTGTTCCGGTTTGCCGACATTGCCATCATCATCCACGTCGGTTGACGGCGTAAACGACTTGCTGACGCTGGTGTAGAAAGAGAGGTCAGGTGTGAATTTGTAGATCACCCCCGTCTGCGGCAGAAACTTATTACCCTCATCATTCAGGGTTTCCACCTGCGGATTAAATCCGCGCGAGGCGCGCTGTTCATAATGCTGATAACGACCGCCCAGCACCACAATCCAGTCGGGTGACAGAGAAATGCTGTCTTTGGCGTAGAGCGACCGGCTATGAATGCGGTTCAGGTTATTGGCGGCTGCGCTATTTTCCGTGCTGGCGTCCGTGACCGGTGACAGCAGGTCATATTCAGGCGAGTAATAGTTGAACTGGCGGTTGACCTTGCCCTGATACTGATGGGCACGATAAGTCTGGTTCATCTCATAGTCGGTGCCCACCACCAGCGCATGCTGCATACCCAGAATTTCGGGATTACCCAGCAGATCCCAGCTCAGATATTTGGTTTTGTGGTTAAACCCGCGATTGGCATCGGCGCGACGTGTGACCACGCCGCTGCTGGCGTTCACCGCCGTCACGCGCACTTCATTGTTGTCATAGCGCCGCTGGTTCCAGCCCAGGGTTAACCGGGTGCGCCACTCATCATTAAACTGCCAGTCATAATGAGCATTCAGGGTTTTGTTATGGCCCCAGGCGTGATTGGCTTTGTCATCCAGCCGATCTTTATAACCGATGTCGATTGGCTTGCCGTCGATAAAGGCCGTGCCGCGATCGTAGGGAATGTCATAGCGGTAGTCGGCATAGCTGATCAGAAAACTTGCCTGCTCGCCATACCATTGCAGAGAGGGTGCCAGCAGTGTGTGCTCTTCACTGCCAAAGTTGCGCCAGTAATCCTGATTTTGCTTTTCGGCGATCAGGCGGAAGGCGAAGCCGTTGCCCAGCGGACCGGTGACATCCAGGGTGCCCGCACCGCCACCTTCACTGGCGTAACGTCCGCTGACGCTGGAGTGCCAGCTGTATTGCGGCTTTTTGCTGACTACATTGATAATGCCGCCCGGATTCTGAATGCCATACAGCAGCGAGGAGGAGCCTTTCAGCACCTCAACCCACTCGGTCGTGGCATCGAAATTCAATCCCTGACTGCTGCGGATGCCATCCCGGTAGATGGAGCCATCGGCGTTGCTGCCAAATCCGCGTCGTACAAAGCCATCTTCGGTGCCAGCCAGCGTGTTCGCTTCGGTCACACCGCTGACGAAGCGCATCGCATCCGCCAGTGAGCTTGCCTGGTAATCGTCCAGTTGCTGCTGCGTGACCACGCTGACCGACTGCGCCTCATCGATCCGCGCGGTCGGCATTTTACTGGCAACGCTACTCTGGCTGGCGCTGTAATTTCCCTCTGAACTGGCATCCGCGGTCACGGTCATATCCGGGGCGCTGTCGGTTGCTGCATTGACCTGTGGCAGCATGATGCTGCTGCAGATCGCCACGACCAGAGCGGGGTGCCGGGCCGGATATCGTGAGTCTTTGTTTTTCATTTTTCTTTTCGTATCTGAAGCAAAGGACCTGACGACTGACAATCTGTCTGTCTTGCAGGTCTACCCTGGAGGTGTTCTGCAATATGCAGCGTTTAAACAGAGGAGATCAGTATCAGGCCTTCAAGGTCATTATGCCGGCCGGACGACAACCTTTCTCATCTGTAATTGAGAATCATTCAAACATCCGCTATTGTAGTAGTAAACATAATTTGAATAGAATTGACTACATTTTTGCCGTGTCGTTTATCGCTGGCAAATAGATTGGCTGGAAGTTTTAGCTTATTGAAAATAATCAATATATTTTCATGGTGAGGTGATGTTTTTGGTTAAATCCACATCTTCTTCAGGTGAAATATAAAACAGCATGACGTTTTTACTACATCTCCCGGCCCTGAAACTCTCCATTTAGCCAGACCAGCGATGAGCCTTTTCACACGTTAACCCCAATTGCAGGTGCAGCATGAAACAGAGCAGGCCCGTTAAAAACAGAGTGGATGTGGTGGCAGAACGTCTTCGCGCCCGTGAAAAGCAGCTTTCACCCCGCCTGCTGGCGGTGGCACGCTATATCGATCAGCAGCGGGAAACGGTGCTGGAGAGCACCGCGATGGAGATCGCTGTGGCGAATCACACCTCTGATGCCACTGTAATCCGCGCGATTCAGGCGCTGGGCTTTAGCGGACTGCGTGACCTCAAACAGACACTAAAGGCCTGGTTTGGTCCTTCGCTGACCTCTGAAGATAAGATGATTACCACCGTCAGTGAGGTGACCAGTGATGTGAACAGCGCCATCGACTTTGTGCTGGAGGGCCACCGGCACGCCTGTGAGGTGCTGTCGCAGCCGCAGAATCGGGTGGCGGTAGCGGATAGCGTGGCGCTGCTGGGCGAAGCGCGGCAGGTCGCTATTTTCGGCATCAACGCCTCTGGTATTCTGGCGGACTACAGCGTGCGGCTGCTCAACCGTATCGGGCTGCCCGCCTTTTCCCTTAACCGTGCCGGTATTGCACTGGCAGAGCAGATGCTGGCACTACAGCGTGGCGACGTGCTGATCATGATGGCGCAACAGTCGGCGCACCGGGAAGGGACAACCGTGGTACGTGAAGCGAAGCGGCTGGATATTCCGATTATTCTGCTGACCAACGCCACCGACTCCTTTTTCGCCCGCGAGGCAGATGTCGTAATCAATGTGCCGCGCGGCGGCGAGAAGGGACGCATTCCCCTGCACGGCACGATTATGGTCTGTCTGGAGATGCTGATCCTGTCCGTTGCCTCAACGCTGCCACAGCGTACCGTTAAGACGATGAAACGTTTACAGGATCTTAATCGCGGGCTGAAGCCCGCCAGCAAAAAGTAGCCAGTGTAACGACGCCGTGGTGGATTCCCGGTATTTCACCTGAACCGGCACGGCTGATCTTTAAGTCAAATTTCTCCGCTTTGCGAGCGCGATCCCGTATTTTCTGCCACCCCTTTCCTCAGCCGTCTACGCTTACAGCTTGCTGCGCCAGCCGGTGCGGTTCTTACTCATACTGACTTTCATTTGATTTGTGCGGAGCTGCTGATGAAACCCCTTCACGCGCAATACCTTTTCTGCTGTGCCACCCTGAGCCTGCTGTCGCCGCTCCCTGCGATGGCCTGGAGCGACCTCACCGTCTTTGGCGATAGCCTGAGTGATGGCGGGAACGTCGGGCGCTTTACCTATGATGGCGCGACCCATCCGCTCTATGACGAGATCGTAGCGCAGTCGCTGGGTGATAACCTGCGCCCTTCATCGCAGGGCGGAAGCAACTATGCCGAAGGTGGCGCAGTTGCGGTACCTGCGATTAATCCCCTGTTTAACACTCAGGATCAGCTTGATAGCTACCTTGCGGCGCGAGGCGGGCGGGCTGATTCGGATGGTCTCTATATTCACTGGATTGGCGGCAATGATTTAGCGGCGGCGGCTCTTGCCCCTCTCGCTGCCCGGCAGATAGTGGATAACAGCGCCAGTGCAGCGGCCTCACAGGTCAGCCGGTTGCTGGATGCCGGAGCCGGAACGGTGATTGTACCGACGGTACCTAATGTAGGGGCAACGCCCGCCCTGCTGCAGGCGATTCTGCAGGTGCCTGGTCCAGCGGCACAACCTGCCACGGCGGCGCTGTTTCAGTCGCTGAGCACCACCACTACGCCTGACCGTGCCGCAAGAGAGCAGGCGATTGAAACCGCGCTTGGCGAGGCGGCCGGACAAATCTCTTCAATTCCGCTGATCCGGGATGCCATTGCACAGCAGCTGATTGCCGCCTGGCAGTTACTGAGTCAGGAGGCGGCGGCCCTCACCGACCGTTACAACCAGGCTGAAGAGCAGGGGCTGGTGACCGCACGCGGGAACATCGCACGAGTGGATATCAATGGCCTGTTTAATGAGGTGATCGATAATCCGGGCCTGTATGGACTCACGAATACGGCCGGAATGGCCTGTCCGCCAGGTGTCTCGGCGATGGACTGCACCTCCTCGACGACAGGATTTTCGCAGTCACAGCAGTATCTGTTTGCAGACAGACTGCATCCCAGCCCGGCGGTCCATGCGCTGATCGCCGATTACATTCAGTCGGTGCTGAATGCGCCGCTGCAGGTAGCTGCACTGAGTCAGGCGCCGTCGATGCTGGTGGGCGATGCGCGCAATACGCTGGATGGACATCTGCAGCAGCAGCGTCAGCAGCCCGCCAGTGCTGGCGAGTTTACTGTTTTCGGCGGTTATGCCGGGCAGCAGCGTGATTTCCGCGGCGACAGCCTGCAGGATGGCGATGCGACCAGCGCCAGCGGCACCGTGGGTGTGGGCTATCAGCTGACCGATCACTGGCAGGCCGGTGCCATGCTCTCTACGACCTCGCAACGTCAGGATCCCTCGTCGCGCTTTGATTACCGTTTACGCGGCAATCTGGTGGCACTCTGGAGTCAGTTGAATTATCTCGATCGGGGATGGATTAATGCGGACGCCCATTATGCCGATCTCGACTTTGATGATATTGAGCGTCAGATCAGGCTGGGACCGGCGACCCGCACGGAAAAGGGCAACAGCAATGGTAAGGTGCTGGGAATGCGGCTGCAGACCGGCTGGGATTTGCCGCTGGGTAGCTATGTTTCTACTGGCCCGGTGGCCAGCTATGCGCTCGACTACACCCAGGTCGATGGCTATAAAGAGGAAGGCAACAGCAGCACCTCAATGCGCTTTGGCGACCAGACGCTGCACTCTCAAATCGGCGCAGTGGGCTGGCGTATCGACAGCAAAGATTTGCTGATCAATCCCTGGGCGCAGGTCAGCTACAATCACCAGTTTGGTGACAGCGATTCGGCGGTGACCGCCGGACTGAAATCGACCCGCACCGCCTTTACCCGCAGCAGCGATTCCAGTGATGATAACTGGATCGATATGGCGGTGGGTGCGAGCGTGCCGCTTGGCACCTCGGTGAATGCCTTTGCGGGCGTCTCGGCGGTAACAGGCAACAGCGACATGCATCAGGTGACATGGAACGTCGGGCTTAACGCCCGCTTTTAACGGATCTGCTTTGCGGAGTGAAAAGCCCTGCAGACGTTGTCCGTCGCTCTCATAATGATAGCGGCGGGCGACGTTGCAGCAGATCTGAGCGTTCATCACACCCCGGATGCAGTCGGGTATAACTCTCTTCTGTGGCGTACCTTTTTCACGCTTCGATCAAAGCCTGCGCCTCCAGTTCGCGGACCCGCGGTATCACTTCGCGGCCAAAGAATTCGACCTCTTCATGAAAGTGCAGAAATGCCAGCAGCAGCAGATCCACACCGGCCTGCTTCAGTTCGATAATGCGTTCAGCAATCTGCTGCGGTGTGCCAATCAGATTGGTTTTAAAGCCGTCGTTGTACTGCACCAGATCCTCAAACGACGATTTCGCCCAGTTCCCCTCTCCTTCGGGTGAGGCACTGCCAGCATTTTTGACCTCATGCTGAAAGCCTTTTACCGCATCCGGGTTGGCTTTGCTGATGATCTCATGAAGCACCGCCTGCGCCTGCTGTTCGCTCTCGCGGGCAATCACAAAACCGTTCAGCCCGATTCTGACCTGATGCTGATGACGTCCGGCTTTTTCACGGATATCCGCGACCTGCAGACGGACACCGTCCGGGGTATTACCGTTGGTAAAATACCAGTCTGACACCCTGGCGGCCATGTCGCGCGCCGCGCGTGAACTGCCACCCTGGAAAATTTCCGGGAGCGGTGACAACGGCTTGGGTTTCATCACGTAATCGCGGAAGCGATAAAAATCGCCGGCAAAGCTAAAACTCTCTTCACGCCAGATGCCGCGCAGGCAGCGAATAAACTCTTCTGAACGCAGATAGCGCTCTTCATGATCGAGCCAGGGTTCACCAATTGCCTTGAACTCGCCCCGGAACCAGCCGCTGACAATATTAACGGCGATGCGTGGACCATAAAGATGGCTGATAGTGGCAATCTGCTTTGCCGCCAATACCGGATTCCACGGGCCGGGAAGCAGAGCGGCAATCACTTTTAATTTCGAGGTGTGACTAAGTAAATCCTGCGAGAATGTGACCGATTCATGCTGATTATCTGCGCCATATCCTGCAGTAAAGCGAATCTGCGTCAGCGCGTAATCAAAACCCGCCTGTTCAGCGATCTGCGCCAGTTTGCGGTTGTATTCGGCATCCCAGCGGGTACGCTGCTCTATCTGACTGATCACCAGTCCGCCCGAGACATTCGGCACCCAGTAGGCGAACTGTAAAGGTTGGTTCAGTGACATGGTTTTCTCCTGGCATATAGCTGGATTAATGGAACAGTTAAATCTTCCAAACTTTCAGATATAAAAGAAAAGACCAAGCAGTAACCATGCCAGAGATTAAATAATTGAAGTTAAAGGATTAAAATCCAGTTTTGCATAAGCGAGCTGTTGCAAATGCAGCAACACAGAAACAGCACGGTTGCTGATGCAGCAGCGCTTCATGACCGCGCGTAATTGCGGCGAGGCCAGGGGCACTGAACCCGGCGGTATTCGCAGATAGCCGCAAAGCGATGTGATAACGTAGCGGTTCTGTTGCAGAGCCGGAGGGCACTATGATTGTCAGACAGGCATCGCCCGAAGAGGCGCACCATTTATGGAACATCAGAAATCTGGCCATCCGTCATGGCTGCCAGCATGCTTATCCACCCGACGTGCTCGCCGCCTGGACGCCGGACCGCATGCCCGCCAGCTTTCCCGCAATGATCCGCATGAATCCCTTCTTCGTGATTGATGGTCCGGACGACGTACCGGTTGCTATGGGATCGCTGGACCTTGCCGCCGCCAGCGTGGAAGCCATTTTTACCCTGCCTGGGTTCACCGGACAGGGAATGGCGGGCCTAATCATCAACACCATCAAAGCGGAGGCGCTGCAGCGTGGCTACCGCCGGTTGACGCTCGCGTCGACGCCGAACGCCGTGGGTTTTTACCAGCAGCATGGCTTCCGGCCGCTGGGCGAAAGTTTCTATCCGTCAAAGCTGGCGGGCAGCGATTTACGCTGTACTGAGATGGCGATTGATCTGTGAATGCCCGCTGCCGTCAGGCTGGCAAAGCAGAGCAAAAGTTTCCGGTGCAAAGACTTCGCAAGCCCCCGCCGGTAAGGTATAGTCCGCGTTTTTTGGAGGAATCATGCTGACTGACTCATCAACTCGTCTTAATAAATACATCAGCGAGAGCGGCATCTGCTCCCGTCGTGACGCCGATCGTTACATCGAGCAGGGCAACGTTTTCATTAACGGCAAACGCGCCACTGTAGGCGCGCAGGTATTTGCAGGCGATGTGGTGAAGGTCAATGGTCAGCTTATCGAGCCGCGCGATGAAGACGATCTGGTGCTGATTGCCTTGAATAAGCCGGTGGGGATTATCACCACCATGGAAGAGGGCGAGCGCGATAACATCAGCGATTTCGTCAATCACAGCAAGCGCGTCTTCCCGATTGGCCGACTCGACAAAGATTCTCAGGGGCTGATTTTCCTTACCAATCACGGTGATCTGGTCAACAAAATACTGCGGGCCGGTAACAATCACGAAAAAGAGTATGTCGTTACGGTCGACAAGCCGATCACCGATGAGTTTATTGCCGGAATGAGCGCGGGCGTGCCGATGCTGGGCACGGTGACCAAAAAGTGCAAAGTGAAGAAAGAAGCACCGTTTGTCTTCCGCATCACGCTGGTCCAGGGGCTGAATCGCCAGATCCGCCGTATGTGTAAGCATTTTGGCTTTGAAGTGACGAAGCTTGAGCGCACCCGCATCATGAACGTCAATCTCAAGGGATTGCCGCTGGGGGAATGGCGCGATCTCACTGACGACGAACTCGTTGAGCTGTTTAAACTGCTGGAGAACTCCTCTTCAGAAGATAAACCAGCGAAGAAAGCTAAAGCTCCGGCGAAACCGGCCGCCGCTAAAAAACCGCAGAAGAGTGCGGCGAAACCCGCTGAAAAAGCGGATGCTAACGGTGCCTCACGCAAGCGCTTTGTCCAGCCGGGACGTAAGAAGAAAGGGCGCTAATGCTGGCCCGATGCAGAGAGCGACTTTCCTGCTCTCTGCATCGGTAATCAGCGGATCATCACGGAATGATCCGGGCCGCCCGGAAGCGGGCAAACAGATCGCAGAACATCTTATCCGTTGCGCGATAACCGTGGAATCCCGCCCGCCGCAGCTTGCTGCCGTCGCCAAACATGTCGTAATCCCAGCCAAAAACAAAATCAGCGAAGACACCATCACTGAGCGCCAGAATATCGGGCTGGAGCAGCGCGTCGGCAGCGGCGATTTCCCGCCACAGCGCACGATAATCCTGAAATAGTTGCCGGAACGACAGCGAAACCGGCGGCGCGATCTCCAGTTCAAACCACGCTGCAATGACCGGCCATAGCTCACTCCAGCGCCAGAGATCGCCATTATTGATATTAAAGGCCTGATTGCGTGCGTCTGGAGTACGCGCGGCCCAGATCGTCGCGTCGGCCAGCAGAGTGGCATCGGTAAAATCGACCATACTGTGCCAGGTTTCCGGCGAACCGGGAAAGCGTAAGGGCAGCCGCGCCGCGCGACAGATTGAAGCGTACAGCGCCAGGCTCAGCGCCAGGTTCATGCTGTTGCCCGGCCTGTCACTGCCGACCACACCGGGCCGCAGCGCACTCCAGTGCCAGGCTTTACCTTGCTGTTGTGCGGTCAGCCAGTTCAGCTGCGCGGCGTTAAACTCAGCACCCGGTACACCAGGATCGCTTTCCCGCGCCGGCGTTTTAAAGCGTCCGAGATGGGCGCCATACACTTTGTATCCCTGCATCAGACTGACATGCTCAAGTGGGGCGACATCCTCCATGGTCTGAACCAGATTTTGCAGCATGGCAAGATTTGGCCCGACCATCGTTCCCCAGTCAGAAGCGTTCAGCCAGGCGCTGTAAAAGATATGCGTGACGTCGGTGAGTGATGCCAGCCGTTGCTGGCACTGCTGGCTATCGCGCAGATCAACCGCAATCACCTCTGTGCCGCTGACTGCATAGTCTGACCGATGCGTCAGTGCTTTGACCTGCCAGTGGTCTGCTACCAGTGCCTGACTCAGTTGCTGACCGACAATCCCGCTGGCACCCGCCACCAGCGCAACCTTCTTATCCTGCGTCGTTTTCATGATCATTGCCCTGTTAAGAGAGAAGCTGAATTCTCACCTGCGTTTATTTCTGATTAAATACCCTGAACCGGATGTCACTTATCAGGAAAATCAATAAATGCAGAACAAACTGAATGCGATTCAGACCTTCATCCGGGTTGCTGAAGCGGGATCTTTTTCGGCGGCGGCCCGGCAAAACGGCATGAAGCAGTCGGCGGTAAGCCAGCAGATTGCCGCGCTTGAAGAGGCGCTGGGGGTTGTGTTGCTGCACCGCACCACCCGCAAAATGGCGCTGACGGAGCAGGGTCAGCATTATCTGCAGCAGGTCAGGCAGCTGCTCAGCGCGATGGAAGAGCTGGAGCAGCAACTACGGCCTGAGTCGCAGCCTCTTCACGGCAAACTCTATATGCAACTACCGAGCGGCATCGGGCAGCGGCTTATGCCGTATCTGATTGCATTCCAGCAGGCGCATCCCGCACTGCGTCTGAATATTGCGCTGGAGGATCGCCTGTCGGATCTCATTGGTGAAGGCGTTGATGTGGCAATCCGCCTCAGCGAATCGCCGCCCGCCACACTGGCTGCCCGTTCACTCACCACGGTTGAAACCGTGCTGGTGGCTTCCCCTGAGTGGATAGCGCGAAACGGCACGCCGCAAACTCCCGGTGACCTGCAGCACCATCCTCACATACGTTTTAGCGGCGTATCGCCCGATGCGCCGCTGCAGCTGGTGTCCGCGACCACGAGGGTGTCTTTGCCGGTGGAAAGTGCTTTTCGCTCTAACAACAGTGATGCATTGATGCAGGCCCTTGAAGCGGGGCTGGGGATCGGTGGGTTACAAACACTTATCGGCGCAGACGCGCTGGCATCCGGCCGACTGGTGCGGGTTTTATCGGACTGGCGGCTTCCCGACCGCTATCTTTATGCAGTGTTCCCCGATGCCCGCTTTATCCCGGATAAAGTGCGGAAGCTGGTAACGTTGTTAACTCAGGAGCTGGTGCGGTTGCAGGGAACAGGGCAGAACTTCAGCGAATAAGGTTGAGAAGAAAAATACATGGATGAGCGCAGGCACAAGAGGCGTGATCAGAGTTATCTATTACTGGATGAACACACAAGGCCAATTCATCCTGTTTAGAGATTTGAGGGCGAATGGAACGAAAACGTACGTTAGTGAATTAACTGCCTGATATATAATAGGCATGAAATTACCCTGTAAATGGTTTTTTTAATCGGGAAATGGTATTTAATAGGCATTGATGTCTACTAATCGTTTTTTTATACGATTAATTTTCTCTTATCGGACGTTTCCGTACAGTTGGCCTTCGAACCCCATGTCAGGCATGTAATTGCATGATTTAACTTCCTATTTTAGTGACCCTGATCCTAAATCCTGTTCTATTCTGAAACAGAATTCCTTCATGATATTCACTTCGCTGAGCGGATATTATGCCTAATCAAATATAATTACTTCATACATCGGATGGGGATTTTAATCCTAAATCAAACCAGCCTTTTGGCCGTTTTGATTTAGGAGATAACTATTTCTCTCTGACAGGTAGTACTTCCTTTGCGAGCAATTCCACAACCTGGCTTCTGTTCAGCCCATTCGCGATTGCATAGCTATCAATCTTACGAATGACATCAAGTCGTAGCGAAAGGGACACCGGCTTCTTACCTTCCTTATCAAGCTTTACTCCTGAGGATACGCTCCCGGCAAATCCAGCTTGCTGACGTGCGGTCAGAACATCACGCATATGTCTTAACAACTTGGTAGTTAAAGTACCTTTTGAGGCTAACTGGTATTTACTGGTTGCCTTGTTAAATTTGATATCAGCCTGAAATTCTTCTCTGACTTCACGAAGATCACGCGTAAACGTGGGTTCGGAGCAGTCCATCTCCTGAAAAAGCGTGTCCTTACGCACGGGCTTTCCTGTACTCAGTAAGACAATCAGTTTGTATTGTCTCAGCTGTTTAGGACTGATGGTCATAGCACACCATATCTCTGGATAATACGCGCCTCATTAACGTGAGGCTAAAATTACATTTTCAAACTGCTTAGCGATGCCGCAATACTTGGATTGCTCCAGTACGGAGACAGCCCAGTTGCGATGCGTTGCAGGCTCACACATCGCTCCCTGCGATTTAAAAACGGCCTGAGATGAGTTGATAATGCGGAGGGCATCCTCATAATCGTCTTTCTCGACCATTAATCCCTGGTGAATCAAATTCAGGTGCGAAGGGTGAATAGCTGTTTTACCCACCAGACCGTGTGCAACGTCCTGAGTTAACTCCCGCTGCAGTAACTCGATGTTGTCGATTTGCTCGCAGACGGGCGCAGTCAAAGAGAAACCACGAGTGGCGAAAACCGATACCAGCATCTTCACTACATAGCCCATGGGGCCATCGTAAAGTGTCATGTTCTTCGGATGTCGCATAGAAATAACACTCATCAAATCATTGCCACCGATACGCAAAGCGACTATGCGATCACGACAAGCATGGTTTTCAAGCAGAACCGCAAGCTCAGTCATTTCCTGTACGTCATAGACCTCTCGCGTCTCAAGCGTAGGCATGAGCGCGAGAGTCGTCGCTGAAATGATTTCCCACCAGGAGGGTAAATTAGATTTGGTAAACTTTGGCACAACAAAACCATCAATTCCCACCAGATCGTAATTTTCGACGAGTTCACGAGCCATCTGAGCATTACGGGGGCGTATAAAGACCAATGGGCGACTATCCGGGCTGTCTTGATTAGCTGTGTGCTTCAGTTCATCCAGTAGTTCACTAAGGTTGTACAGGGCCATATCGACCTGTTCTTCACTTACCGCATCTTCCAGGCAAATGACCATTGAGCGAAGCTCTGGGATCTTGCCACGAAGGATGACTTCAGCTAGGTCGGTGCGAGTTGCTGGCATATAGAGTGTTGCGCCAAGCATGAATGGAGATATGTTCTTGCTCATGATCATGCCACCTTTTTGATGATAGTGACGGCCCGATACTGTCCAAGCGCTTCGCCAACTTCTTCAATGTAGATGCCGCGTTGCTCGGCAAGGTACACAAGCAGCTCCACATCTTTATCGTCTTTACTTTTAACAAGCACGTGATCGGGCACTCTGCGAAGCACAGCGCGGGTCGCTTCAGCGATTCCCGGTTTAATGCGGTTGATATTTGTAATGCCATACTTTGCTGCCAGCTGGTCAATAACCTGCAGGCTGATCTTACGCTGATTGTTATTTTGAGATGAGAAGGGCGCAGCTACTGGCACATCCTCTTCACACAGCTTCTTCCTGATATGGTCAATAGTATCCACCAACATTGTGCTGCATTCGAATTCCTTGAGGTGGCCACACTCCATGCATCCATGAAAGCCTGACTCCGTCCACACTGAACGGGAGACCATTCCCGATACCGGAGCCCCCATGATGCCAAATGGGATCAACCAGTCATCATCAGATGCGGCCAGCCAGGCGCAACCTGCCGGGTCGGCAAGCACAGCAAGACGAGGAATATTAGGGTATCCAGTTCGTCCCTTGAGGCTTTCTACCAGCTGGTTAGTTATCGCACCTTTACCTGTCCAGCCGTCAACAAACACGATCCCGCCTGTTCCATGTTTTGCCTCGATGTAATCTAGGGCTTTTGTATCAATCCCTCTGTCCCGGATGATGCTGATAGCGTAGTGGTGCGATTCCAGACCCATGTCTGTCATTGCTCGCTGAAGCATTACGCCTAATGGCACACCGGCACGAACCAGGCTCACCAGGATAACAGGAGTATTGCCAATATGGCTGACGAGCCCTTTTGCAAGACTGAGTACTTCCTTCGCCATCCGCGCTGCACCCAAATCCAGTGCACGGCCAAACAATTCAAGGTGTGCAGAACTCGGGGCTGGTTCCTGGCTCAGCATGTCGGAATAATGCTTTTGTCCAGACTGAATAAGATGTTCTTTTTCGTCGACTGGCGTCATTTCCATTTGTACCGTCGTTAACAGGAACTGGACGTCAGTTGAGAGGTATGAGCCGTGAAATGGCTTTGGTGCGAGAATAGTCATGTGGATTTATCCTCTAAAACAATTTCTGACTGACTGCATCAGCAAACTGACTTCTGGATGGCATGCCAAACCAGTGGCAGTGCTTCATGAATGTGTGGTCGCTGAGGCTGTCGCCAAGCCCTAGCACAGGAAACGCGCCGCGTTCCTCGCGCAGTTTCTTTAGAAGCCACTCAACGGCCAACCCCTTTTGAACACAGTTGGGGATCCAGGCAACATTGTTGCCGTTTTGATGAATATAAAAATCTGTTGTGTCAAATGCTTTTACAGCGTTCGCATTAAAGTCAAAAAGCTCCTTTATACGAGTACTGTCCTGATGCTTCATGACGAAATACACTGGTGTGCCGTCATATTCATAGTTCATGCGGCACCATGCATTCACACCTGAGTCCAGTAGCTGAGCGCTCAGCCTCTCCTGATATGAAATGAGCTGTTCACGCATACCTGACAGTGCCGTTTTGACAACGCGCGCCCATTCTTCGTTAATTGATCCGTCCGGGTTAGTGATAACAGCGCCATGCGTCATGACTTTCCATGAATTAAATGGGATTTGGACGCGTGAAGTTTCTTCTGTGCCACGGGCAGTAACTGGAATAAGTTCTGCGGTTGTAAGAAGCCAGTCCACCATCATCGACTGTTCTTCGGACATAAAGCTTCTTGGTTGAAGCTCCCGATCAAGGGCACCTGTGCGATAAGGAATCTGGCTGTTTTCATCGAGCATCTTTCGTTTCGTCTGAAACAGCGTGTCATCCAGATCGCAAAGAGCAAGCGGCTTATTCATAGCAAATGACCTCAACACGTGGAGCGACCTTACTGAGTGCAGCGAGTAGCTGCGGGCAGACGGACGAACAGGGTGTTTCAACGCAGACAATCACGCGCTCAAAGCTCTGATGAGCGACGTTATAGACAAAATTAGGGATACCGAGACCGTAGTTATCGGTGAACGCAATGATTGACTCAATTGCCATTCCCTGCGCAATGGGAGAACGTGTAAGAGAACTAAACTTCACGATTGCTCCTTCATTTTCCAGTCGTTCAGCCAGCAGGAAGGGCTGCCAGATAAATTCCCCTGAGCCTATAACGAGAATGGTTTCACCGGGCTCAGTCTGGAGATGGTTGCCCAGTTTAGACGTCGTCTCATGCATACCCAGTCGGCCCCAGTCCTGGCGAACGGACACAGGAACTGTGCCAGTTGCTGTGACGTTCACGGATGGCATAACTGGGACGGGTGCATTCAGGCGAGGCTCCCATTTCCACTCCCCTTTCACGAGCGAGACGACGTCAACCGGGAGTGGGCAACTGTTGGTAATGGCATTGTTGCTCCAGTCAGTGAGTGTAACAGTTACCACACGTGTCACGTCCGAAAGACCCGCATCGCGAAGAGCCTGTAACAGATTCAAAAACGTTTTACCTGTAGTGGCTTCATCATCGATAAGAACCAGAGTTCGGGCATTTAATGCACGTCGACGCAGTGTGTCATCTTCCGGCTGGTAGATGAGGTGATCTGTGGCGTGACTGTGATCTTCTTTGAATTCACAAAGTAGTTCGCCGTCGACCGGATGACGTGTGCTGGTCAGAAATACAGGCTCTGCTAAGCGCGAGCTGGCCTCACGGAATACCCCTGCAGCTAGACCGACGGCTGTTTCTGCCATGCCGATAAACAGAACCGGCTCAGGTAAGTCAGCAGGAATGCCAGCGGCCAGCTGGACATAGGTCTCCTTCATCAACCCAGGTGCAACCGGGATGTGGCGGCCCAGGACTTTGCTGACAAACAGGAAGGCACGTTTAGGATTATTGCGCTGAGCGATGTCGAAAAGCATTTCGAGCTCAATCGCGCTGTTAGTTTTCACGGTCAGAGTTCCGCTAGTGAGCTCACGCTGATAAACCTGTTGTTGTGAAGGGGTCATGTCTTCCTGCCTTATTTCTAATTATTGGAAGTCGGTGATGGAGTGATGCTGCAAAACGGCAGTGGCTTGACTGAATGCGTGGGTATCACTGTGGTGGATTTAAAGCGCAAAGCATTTACCAGGACGTCATCATCAGAAATGATACCCAGCTGCCTTAATGCATAAAGCCCAGGCAAATTCACTTCACTGTGAGCTGTGTAGCCTATTCCTCCAGACGGGCGGAGATTAGCTTCCAGCAGGACGGGCATACTATTTTCATCGTTGCGGGTCTGCACGTTAATCAATCCGTCCGCACCGAGTGCTTTTGCACAATCGATGGCAAGCTGATAAGCAGGTCCCTCGTTCTCAAGCGTTTGCAATGAACCGACTTTAGTCCTGGCGACAGCGGCCAGGACGC
The DNA here is from genome assembly GCF_025910055.1 of Pantoea sp. JV6. NCBI lineage: Bacteria > Pseudomonadati > Pseudomonadota > Gammaproteobacteria > Enterobacterales > Erwiniaceae > Pantoea > Pantoea sp. JV6. The sequence continues at coordinate 407,859 of NZ_JAPCIM010000003.1, forward strand.
AGCCATTTTCGACCAGCATGTCTACTGAACATTCTGGTCCGGGAAGATACGGCATGACTATCTGTATCGGTAACTCTTCTCCGGCCAGTTCCGCTCTCTGCAATGAAGCAATCGCGACATCAGGATGTATCTGTCGGTAGTCAGGATTATTATAAAAGCTGAGGGTTTTAGCAGTGCGCTTGAGGATCCAGAATCCCAAGCCATAAATGCCTTTCACTGGCTTGATGCATGGCAGCACCCCCCGGGATTCAAAGTCTTCAAGCGCGCTGGCAAGTTCATCAGGGCTTTGTACTTTTACTGAAACGACGGATGGCAGACCATACATCATCATCCTGATACTGAACTCTGCTTTGTTATCGGCCAGCTCAAAGGTCTCAAGGTTCGTCGCACCGGTCGTCAGCCTTACGCCCATCTCTTCGATGGCATCACGATAGCGTTCGAGAAGATGCCCACGTTTTCCGGCATGAATGGCGACGACATTATGCTTTCTGCAGATGCCGACAATAAACGGGAGCAGGTCTTCGGTTTCATCAGGCTCAAGATAAGCAATATCTGCTTCAGAAAGGATTTCAGGGCGCTCACTTCGGTGGGACGCAATGATACTGAAATCCTTGTCAAACTCTGTGCGGGCCATTTTCACTAAGGCAAGCATGTCTTTCTGAGACGATACGCCCTCCATAAACCAGATGGATACAGGTTTAGCCATGCTGAAGTATTCCTTAGATTTGATGCTGAAATGACGATTAGGTGAGTGTAGGCATATCTGTTTTTTTAAGCAATCATATTATGATTATTTGAGGTTTGTCGTATTTAAACTAAAATTTAGGTCTTTACATAATTTGACTTAATTTCATAAATAAAATAAATAGCCTTCTGTATCAGCAATATAATCATTATTAAAGTGTCACCATAGTATTGCATTATTGCGAGTGAAAAAAGTCATGTTATGATTGTCTTTCTTTGAAATTATCGACGATTTTACTATAGCAATAACACCTATCAGTAAGGGGATGTGATGGTATCTTTAAGTAAGAATCAGACGATTTCGTTAGCTAAATCCAGCAGCGCAATTTCACAAATTCAGTTCGGCCTCGGCTGGGATCCTGCCAAAAAGAAAGGATTGTTTGGCAAGTTACTTGGCGGTGGTGACAGCATCGACCTCGATGCAAGCTGCGTCATGTTAGGCACTTCGGGCAACGTTATTGATACAGTCTGGTTCCGCCAGCTGAAGTCTAACGATGGCTCAATTCAGCACAGTGGTGACAACCGTACAGGCGAAGGTAATGGTGACGACGAAACAATCATCGCTGACCTGTCCCGTCTCCCATCAAATGTTGAGCACCTGGTCCTCACAGTAAACAGTTTTACAGGACAGAGCTTCAATGATGTCGAAAATGCTTTCTGCCGCGTTGTCGATCAGCAGGGCAAAGAGCTGGCTAAATACACACTCACTGAGCAGGGCTCACACACGGCGGTCATCATCGCTTCTCTGAGCCGCAGCGGCGGTGAGTGGAACTTTACCGCTCACGGTAATACATCGCGTGGCCGTACCATTCAGGACATGATCCCTGATATCCAAGCGGTAACCCGCTAATGAACCTGACGCCGGGGGGCAATGCCCCCGTTCCTAACCAGTCGCTGGTGGTGCGTATATCCTCCGGCACACCCGTAGATGTGTCGTCCTTCTGTCTGTATGACAACAGTAAGGTGCGTGGCGATCTGGATATGATTTTTTACGGCCAGCGAGAGAATGATGACAGCACCATCCGTTACTCCTCATCTGGTAATGAAATCATGTTTTCGGTCAATCTGCCGCAGCTGCATCATGATGTGCAAAAGGTGGCTTTCACCGCAACCTGTGATGCAGGAAAAAATGTTTCTCAGACCGAGCGCCTGGCGATTCAGGTTGAAGCGAATGGCAACGTTATCTTGCGCAGTCATGTCGACCTCACAGGGCGTACTGAGGCGGCGCTGATTCTGGGTGAGCTCTACCGACGTAATGAAGAATGGAAGTTCCGCTTTGTGTCACAAGGGTTTAACGGGGGTCTTCAACCTCTGGCTGAACACTTTGGAGTGGATATCTTAGATGCTCCTTCAGCCAGCCCGACACCTCCGCCAGCTCCAGCTCCAGCTCCAGCTCCAGCAAAGGTTAACCTGAGTAAGGTCAGCCTGACCAAGGAAAAGCCCTCAATCAGCCTGACGAAAAAGGATGATTACGGCCAGATACGCGTAAACCTGAACTGGAATCAGCACAGTCGCTCTGACGGCGGCTTCCTCAAAGGCATCTTCAGCAACAATAAAGGTATCGATCTGGACCTTGCTGCGTTTGTTGAGCTCTCTGATGGACACCGCACGATTGTTCAGGCGCTGGGTAATCAGTTTGGCAGCTTCCGAAATGAACCTTATGTCGAACTTCAGGGTGACGATCGTACGGGTTCCGTCAGTGACGGTGAGTGGATACATATCAACGGTTCTGAATGGAAACACATCCGTGAGGTGCTGGTTTTTGCCTTTATTTATGAAGGCGTACCTAGCTGGGAAAACACCGATGGTTCAGTGACCATCACTGTGCCGGGACAGCCACCGGTTGAAACGTTCATGACTGAAGGTAACAACCGTCAGAATATGTGCGCCATTGCCCGTCTGGTGAATGAAGGAGGTGCGATCCGCGTGGAGCGTATCAACCGTTATTTCAGCGGACATCAGGAGCTGGATCAGGCATTCGGTTGGGGTTTCAACTGGAAAGCAGGCTCTAAGTAGTTATCTAAGAGGGTTAGACATGAGTTTCTTCAATAAGCTTAAAGAGTCATTTAATTCCGGTCGTGATGAGCTGACCAAACAGGTTGGGCGCTACAAAAACCGCGCCTTCCTGGAAGGTACAGTTGCAGTCTGCGCTCGTATTGCTGTCTCAAGCGATGGCGTCAGTTCTGAAGAGAAGATGAAAATGATGGGGTTCCTGCGAGAATCGCCTGAGCTGAGCATCTTCGACACTACTGAAGTGATCGAATTTTTCAACAAGCTGGTGACGTCCTTCAATTTCGACATTGAAGTTGGGAAGGGCGAAACCATGAAGTACATCCTTGCACTTAAAAATAAACCAGAGCAGGCACAGTTAGCTGTCCGTGTAGGCATCGCTGTGGCGAAAAGTGACGGTAATTTTGATGAAACGGAAATGGCAAACGCTCGCGAAATCATTGAAGCCCTCGGCTTTACGACCAGCGAGTTTGGCCTGTAACGGTTACTGACTTTCAATCTCTGGAGCTAAACACATGCAATCCACCCACATCGGGTTCCCGATCGAGACAGTAGCAGTTTTCCTGCTGCTGTCAGTCGGTGCCATTTTTATCGATTTGTTCATGCACCGCCATGACAAGCCAATCTCTCTGAGGAGCGCTGCAGCCTGGTCGGTCTTCTGGATCTTCATGGCGCTGGCATTTGCGGGCTTCCTGTACATCCATCACGGTCCGGAAGTTGCGAGTCTGTTCGTAACGGGTTACGCCTTGGAAAAAGTGCTGTCGGTCGACAACCTGTTTGTCATGATGGCTATTTTCTCATGGTTCGCCATTCCGAATAACTTTCGTCATCGCGTGTTGTATTGGGGGATTATCGGCGCAATCGTGTTCCGTGGCATTTTCGTTGCCATCGGTACCAGTCTGCTTGCTCTGGGCCCGTGGGTGGAAGTTGTGTTCGCAGTCATCGTGGGCTGGACTGCGGTAATGATGCTGAAAGGCGGCAATGATGACGATGGAATCGAAGACTACTCGCAGCATCTAGCTTACCGCATGGTCAAACGATTCTATCCTATCTGGCCAAAGCTCAAGGGTAATGCATTCGTAATCAGCCAGAAGGAAGTGGATGCAGAGTTGGCTAAACCAGAAAATGCCGATGTTCAGGTGGGACGCTTGTCCAAAGCAGCGCGTTACGCAACCCCGATGCTTCTCTGTTTAGCCGTTGTTGAACTTTCAGATGTGATGTTTGCATTCGATTCAGTTCCTGCAGTCATCGCGGTCAGCCGTGAGCCACTGATCGTATACAGCGCCATGATGTTCGCTATCCTCGGCTTGCGTACGCTTTACTTTGTGCTTGAGGGACTGAAGCAGTATCTGGTTCATTTGGAAAAAGCCGTTATCGTTTTACTGTTCTTCATCGCCGTGAAGCTGGGTCTGAACGCAACTGAGCACTTTTTCCATCACGGCTATTCAATCAGTGCGACTATGAGCCTCTACGTGGTTATGGGTGTACTGGCAGTAGGTATCATTGTAAGCCTACTTTTCCCGGCTAAAGACGAGCATAAAGAAGAAGGGCGCGGTTAACCGCGTCGTTAATCACAGCATACAAGGTATGCACCAACACGATTTGAGGATAACAACATGGCAGTGACTCTCTCTAAAGGCGGCAACGTATCACTTTCTAAAGTGGACCCGACTTTGAAAAACGTGAAAATCGGTCTGGGCTGGGATACCCGCTCTACCGATGGTCAGGACTTCGACCTGGATGCATCAGCTTTCCTGCTGACTGACGCTGGCAAAGTTCGTGGTGATAACGACTTCATCTTCTACAACAACCTGAAATCCTCTGACGGTTCCGTTACCCATACCGGTGACAACCGAACCGGCGAAGGTGAAGGCGATGACGAATCACTGATTATTGAACTGAACCGCGTACCACAGGAAGTGACCAAAATTGTGTTCGTGGTTACCATCCACGATGCAACCACACGCCGTCAGTCTTTCGGTCAGGTCGCGAATGCCTTCATTCGCCTGGTGAACAACGACAGCAATGTTGAAGCCGCTCGCTACGATCTGTCTGAGGATGCCAGCACTGAAACCGCAATGCTGTTTGGCGAACTGTATCGCCATGCTGGGGAATGGAAATTCCGTGCCGTAGGCCAGGGTTATGCTGGTGGTCTGGGTTCAGTTTGTGCTCAGTACGGTATCAACGCGTCTTAATAGAGTTTCACATTACGCACTGATCTTACGCCCGGTTTAACCGGGCATTAGCCAAAAGCAATGAGGAATTAAACATGGCAGTAAACCTGACGAAAGGCGGTAACGTAAACCTGTCCAAAGAAGCACCAACCATGACCAAAGCAATCGCAGGTCTTGGCTGGGACTCTCGTGCGACTGATGGTCAGGCATTCGATCTGGATGCCTCTGTATTCCTGGTTGGCGCAGACGGAAAAGTGCTGAGCGATCAGCATTTCGTTTTCTTCAACAATGCAAAAAGCCCGGACGGCTCTGTCGTTCACCAGGGTGACAACCGTACTGGTGAAGGCGAGGGTGATGATGAACAGGTTAAAATCTCCCTGGCTACGGTACCGGCTGACGTTCAGAAAGCGGTCTTTGCCGTCACCATCTATGACGCTGAAGCCCGTAAGCAAAACTTCGGCATGGTATCTAACGCTTACATCCGCATCGTGAACGAAGACAACAATGCGGAAATCGCGCGTTACGACCTGTCTGAAGATGCCAGCACCGAAACAGCAATGGTATTCGGCGAACTGTATCGCCACAACGGTGAGTGGAAGTTCAAAGCCGTAGGCCAAGGGTTTGCGGGTGGCCTGTCCGCTCTGGCTTCACAGCATGGCGTCAGCATCTAAATAAAAACGCTGTATCAGCCTCTTCCATTTTGAAGGGGCTTTTTTTTGCCTGTGTTGGCAGGTGTAACGTGATTAATGGGGATTAATATGGATCTTTTACCCGGTCAGAATACTGTTATTAGTGCCAGCCAGATAGAGGTTCGCCTCTCCTATACTCAGAAGACAACATTTCGCAGCGACTTAGATGCATCGGCTTTTCTCCTGGGAGAAAATGATAAAACGCATTCAGATGAAGATATGCTCTTCTTCAACAACAACAGCAACGCGAATAAAAGTGTCACTATGCGCTCTGAGCAGGGTGATACCTTTTTTGCTGTCGATCTGACCACTCTTCCCTCATCTGTTTCCAAAATTGCCCTGACCGTTGTGATTGACGGTCCGGATACACTGGATGGACTTGAACAGCTCAAAATGACTGTCGACGGCCATACATTTAACGTGTCGCTGCAGGGAAGAAGTGAGAAGGCGCTGATCGTAGCCCATATCTATCGCCACAATGGGCAATTCAAAATTCGAGCTGTAGGTCAGGGATTTGATGGTGGTCTGCATCCGCTGGCTCTTCACTTTGGGGTGGATGTCGCAAGCCCTGAACCAGCTCCATCTTCAGCGCCTGTTCCTGCCTCAAATACGACTGTTAGCCTGGAGAAAAAGCTGGCGAAGGCACCTGCACTGGTCAGCCTGGCGAAACCCATACGCGTCAGCCTGGAAAAGCATCGTCTCTCAGACGTAAAAGCCCAGGTTGCCTTTGTACTGGATGCATCCGGGTCAATGACCGCGCAGTTCAAGAAAGGCAATGTGCAGAAAGTTTTAGAAAGGATTGCAGCTCTGGCTGTCCAGTTCGATGATGATGGTTTAATGCCGGTCTGGGGTTTTGCCGAAAAACACAAACGGTATGAAGATGTGACCCTAGACAATCTGGATGGTTACATTGAACGGATTCAGAAAGACGGCAAGAAGGGCATGTGGGAAATTCTGCCTGGCCTTGGCGGTACGAACAACGAACCCCCAGTGCTGGCTGATATCATTCGTGAATTCAGAAATTCAACCTTGCCAGTGTATGTCGTTTTCATCACAGATGGCGGCATCAACAAGACCCGTGAAATTAAAGAGAAGATCGTCGAATCCTCTGGTTGCCCGATATTCTTCAAGTTCGTTGGTCTGGGCGGCAACAATTACGGGATTCTGGAGAAGCTCGACAACCTTAGCGGACGTCCGGTCGATAACACCCACTTTTTCCCGATCGATAACTACGATCGCCTGAGCGATGAATACCTCTATGACCAGCTGCTGGTTGAGTTCAGGGAGTGGTTAGATGCAGCGCGTAAAGAGGGTATCTGCCGCTGAATAAGCATAACCGGCCATGAGGCCGGTTTTTATTATACACTGAATGGCGTGATGGGCTGGAAGAGGTATGTTGAGCTCATGCGTCTTTGTACTTCGAAGCGCTCAAAAGCCTCTACCGGGTTGACGTAATCCAGATTGCTGAAATTCAACCCCTCAAAATCCCGTCGGTTGATCCTTGCAGAAACAATATACTCATCTTCCAGAAAACCACTTTGCTTGCTTATGCGCTGTGTGAAGCCGCTTATAACTACCTTCTCAAAGGGAAGGGCACAGAATGCCATACCGGCTACTCGCATCAGTATGCCGTGAACGTGTAGCGCGTATCTTTCCCTGACTGCCTTCTGTGAAATTTCCTTTTCCAGAATCTCCGTTCCCTTTGCGTTTAACCGAACCGTCGAAGTAGGCATATCTTCAACTTCCGGGCAGTCGACTTCTATCAGGATGGCAGAGCGTTCTGGTTCAACCTGGAAGGCCACTAACGTTTCACGGGGCCAGTCAGTTGCCTGTAGTACCTCAGTCAGTAAGGATTCGAAATACCCGCTGTCGGCGTCAAAACGGCGGTCGATATCACCAGCTGCATGCTGAATCTTTTTATCGTGTTCTGCAGCGTCATACTGCCAGTGCGAGTATTGTTCTGCCCAGAGCTGGCGAGCCGTCTGGTATCGCTTCAGGGTTAGCGCATTTTCCTGCTGGCACATTTCGACTTCACGTTGCCATCTTTCCAGATTCAGACGCTGTCGTTCCTGACGTGCGTCTGCAGATTCGAACATCCGGCCAATGAAACCACGGCCATGATCATCACCAGGCTGTGTAGGTTCAGCTAACGGGACGGGTTTATCCGGGCGCATGGGGGCGGGTACTGCGTATGGCTTAAGTGCCAGTTCACGGTAATGATGAAGTAACTCAGAGTATGTATGCCCGTTTCTGGGATCAGGCGTCAGCAAATGGATATTAATGATGGCCTCCACCGCGCTGTTTAACGCCTCGACTTCCCTCTCAAGTTCATCACGCAGGTGTCCATTTGCTTCGGCTTGAAGTGCTCTCTGTCTGCTTGAAGAACTGGCCCGGTCCAGCCGTGTCCGGTAGCTAAGGCCGGTGCCTGGCAGACCAAAGTTTGCGTATGTTCCTCTCTTACCGAACGACACAGATGCACCTCGCGGCCCCACGCTCATGCTCGCACCTGAACCACTGAGGTTTAGCCTGACTCCCGGCATTATACTTATTGATTTTCGAAATCTTAGTCCCATTTCCCTGACCATAAGTTTATAAGTACTGGAAGAGTATATTTTTATGTCATAAGTGTCTTCGGTAGTCGAATAAATATTTTCTTGAGGTCGTGCCTGCACTCTTCTTGGGGGTTGTCCGGTAGAGAAGCGGCCGTGCTGATAACTGGGGTCGAGGGCCAATTGAACGGAAATGTACGATAAGAGAAAAATAATCGTATAAAAAATCGATTAGTAGACATCAATGCCTATTAAGTGCCATTTCACGATCTAAAAATCATTTATAGGGTATTTTTCATGTCTATTATGTGAATGTTTATCAGCCAGTTACTTTACTAACATACGTTTTCGTTCCATTGGCCCTCAAATTCTCTTTACTATCTGTGATAAAGATCAACGCGACGATCTGACGAAGCAGCAGCGTGATGCCTTGGCGACCGCACTGAACGTGATCAAAAAAGGGTTAAGACATGACTGAACGCGATATTTTCAGTGAAGTGATGACAAGTGTGCAGGAGCTTAGGGAGCTTCAGAAGGGCAAAATCACACTTAAGAGTTATAAGGTCTCCAGGCGCACCCGTTTCCCCAATTCGCCTCATAAGTTCACGCCTCCCGCCCAATCTTAAGGGGGTCACATTCAGACCAACGACACTTTTCACCCTGATCAGGGCGTGGCAGGATAAGCGCAATCTATCAAGGAGTGTGCCTGATGTTACTGAAAGGTATGAACGATCCGCTGCTGAAAGCGTATCAGCATCCCAAATCACGGATGATGATCAGTCGTTTCAGGGGGCTGGCGGGGGATCGAAGACTCAGTGACTGGCAGGCGTTCTGTATTCTGGTCACCGGCTTTACCAATTACTGGTATGTGCATGCAGGTCACTACACTATTAATGTCACACTGACTAAAACCCGCCAGTTCGACTTCCTGCAGGACTTTCTGCATTTCACGGTTACGCTGGATGGGTTAATTGGTGATGAACATTTTCGTAGTCCGGACTTTGTGCTGCCCCATTACGATGTGCCCTACGAATTCTGCCGCTGGCGTAACAAGCGCGGCTATGATGCGTTAACTACCTATATCAGCAAGCAGGGTGTGAAATCCCATAAAGGGATATTTGTCGCCTCTGAAGGGGCTTCCCCGGAAGAGCAGGTGATGAAATGGGAAGGTGTGGTCAACGTCTATGACAAAACCTTTTTTAGCGTGACTAACTTCAGCACCACCCAGGAATTTCTGATCAAAGACATCAGTAAATCCATACAGGAAGGATTGCTGAAGCACCTGAGTTTTTACCGCGATCTGTTTCACTATATCTTCCCCTCACCAGCGGAGGCGCGGTTGCAGGCGCGCGATGACAGGCGCTATCTGGCTAAAAGATAGCGCCCGGGCATCTTTAGATCAGGTCAATGGGTTCAGCCGGGTCTGCTTAAACGTTGCAAACCTGGTAGTCAGCTGACCTCTCAGCGGGGTTTACCACTTCATCTCGCCGGTATTAACTTTGGCGCTGAGTTCCAGTGAAGCCGGTTCTGCCAGTTTTGGCCAGGCGGCTTTCATGGCGGTAATCACCTGCGCTGAGGTTTTATGTTGCGCCAGCGCCGCCTCAAAACTCTTCAGATAATTCAGGGTGAAATCCACCGCCTGTGAACCGGCCGGACGGGCACCGAGATAGTGACCCGGAATTACATTCTTCGCGTTCAGCGTCTGCATTTCGGTCAGGATATGACGCCATTCAGCGCGGCTCTGGACGGTCTGAGTGTCAGCCGTCCAGACATGAATGCCCGAGGAGAGGGCGGTACCGCCCAGAATGGTGCTTGCAGACGGGATCCAGATATAAGCGGCGTATTGCTCCGGATGACGCAGCTCCAGCACCTCGCCGTCGACGCTAAAGCGGGTCTGATGGGTCACTTCAGGCACGAACACCTTATCCGGCGCGCCCTGCTTCATCTGTGGACCCCAGTATTTCAGCTTGGCGTCATGCGTCTGCTGGATATGCTTCACCACCGCCGGCGCGGCAACCACCTTCACGTCCGGCCAGGCTTTAACAATTGGCTCCAGACCAAAGTAGAAATCGGGATCGCCAGAAGTGATCACAATTTCCTTTAACGTTTTTCCGCTCTTTTTAATCATCTCTGCCAGTTTTTCACCGTCCTGGGTGCTGAACTGGGCATCAAACAGAATCGCTTCGGTTGGCCCACTAACCAGCGTTGAGGAGACGGCAAAGATGCCCTTTTCCTGCGGATTATAGGTTTGCAGTTGCAGGGTGGCCGCGCTGGCGGAGGCCGAGGCCAGCACCAGCATCACAGGTAACAGCTTAGTTTTCATTGAGGATCCTCAGAGATAAATGCCCGATTCAGGCAGGCGTAACGGGCGATTTTCAGTATCAGTGGCGCTATTCTACGCATCTGGCTATCTGTTATAATTCCCGCAATCAGAGATGCTGAGTTTCATAATCCGAACAGGTGGAGTGGATGGACAGAGTCACGGCGGCAGCCGTTTTCAACCGGATATGTGAACTGGGCAGCCTGAGTGCCGCCTCACGATCGCTGGGGATCTCTCGCCCGATGGTCAGCCGTTATCTGGAGGAGATGGAAAAGTGGGCGGGAACGCGTCTGCTGCATCGCTCTTCGCGCCAGCTGACCCTTACGCCTGCCGGTGAGGCGATCCTGCAAAAAACCCGTCAGCTGGCCCTGCTCTCAGAGGCGATCCAGCAGGAAACTACCCAGGGCGTCCCGGCCGGAACGCTTCGCATCGCCTGCGCCCACTTTACGGCTCTTCATCTTGTCGGCCCGGTGATCCCCGATTTTCTGGCGCGTTATCCGGCACTGCGCATCGAGCTGGAAATTAACAATCAGCCAGTAAGCCTGATTGGTGAGCGTATCGATCTCGCTATTCGCATCACCGACTCGCCAGAGCCGGGGGCGATCGCACGCCGTCTTGGCGAATGTCACTCGGTACTCTGCGCGTCACCTGAGTATCTTAAGGCGCGGGGTAACCCGGAAACCCCGGACGATCTGGCTCAGCATAACTGCCTCTACTACAGTCGATTTGCCGGACAGAGTTGGCATTTTACGGCGGCTGGCGGGGAGAAAATCGCGGTTGCCGTCAGAGGAAATTTCAGTGCGGGTATCTCCTCACTGTTGTGTGACGCGGCGATAGCGCATTGCGGGATAGCGATGGTGCCTGAGCAGGAGGCTCGTCACGCACTGGAAACAGGGAAGCTGGTAAAATTACTGCCCGATTATGAGCCGCAACGCATCGGCATATGGGGGCTTTACCTGTCGCGTGAGCACCAGTCTGCCGCATTGCGGCTGATGCTGGATGAGCTGCAAATCACAATCCAGAACCGGTGATCAGAGGGGCGAGTTACCGATCAAAATGGAACCTTACTATGAGTGATAATCAAACTCTTTACTGGAACCCTATGGTGCCAGAACTGACCGTCACTGACTTTGCCGCCTCGCTGCATTTTTACACCGTGGTGCTGGGTTTCAGTGTGAGAATACAGCGCCAGCAGCCTGATTTTGCTTACCTCTGCTATGGAGAGGTGCAATTGATGATTGAGCAGTTCCACCCGCAGGGCTGGAACGTAGCCGATCTACGCTGGCCGCTGGGGCGAGGTATTAATTTCCAGATTGAAGTCGACGATGTTCAGGCTGTGCTGACGCGTTTGCAGCAGCATGCCGTTCCGCTCTTTCAGGCGCTTCGAGACAACCACTATGACACCGGTGAGACCACCGCCTGTCAGCGGGAGTTTCTGGTGCAGGACCCCGATGGTTATCTGCTGCGTTTCAGCCAGTATCTGGAATAAGCTGAACGTGTTTTGGCAATATTAATCAGCAGGAGAATGGCTTGAGTAAAATAAACATTCTCTTCGGATATTTTATATTGACTGTTCAATCATGATCAACGGAAGCCTTTAATAGCAGCGTAGTAAAGTCATCTAAAGCGCGAAGAGTTACCTGCTGTTTACCACCGTCACATTAATCATGACCTTTTCCACTAACGGAAGGCGCTATGAATAGCGTGTTAACGATTGCAAAGCGTCATTAAGTCACAGGCGGCCGTGATTTGCTGCTACAAAGCCATAATAAAAAAACGAATGTAAGAAAGAAAATTTATCCAGCGATGGTCTACACTCTCGTTAGCTGGCTGGATTAGGATTATTCTCAACAAAGGTTTTTAAGGGATTTCATTGGGCTAAGCGTTCGTACATTTACATTTATTCGTTCACTCAGCACTTAATCTTTGGGAATGTGAGCCGATAACAGGTGATACATACTCAGGAGGACGCACAATGAAATCTTTTTTATCTGTCTGCATTAGCACGCTGCTGATTGCCCTGGCCGGACCGGTTATTGCGGATTCAGATTCTGGCACTATTACCTTCAGCGGAGCCATTACTAATGGTTCATGTAATATGAATGTCGGACAAAATCCTGTCGTGTTTGACTGTTTTGATCCCGCCAGTGGTAAGGCTGTGGCCACTACTGCTGACCTGATGAATCCCGAATCGCTGACCAAGTTACCTCTGGAAGTAAAAATGCACTGGTTTAATCCTGAAAAGAGCAAAGGGATACTTTACGTTACCTATCTTTAACGCTTCTCCTGAAGTTTTATTCTGAACGACAGTGCAATGCCTTAGCAGCAACGGTGACATGGAACCTAAAGATATAAACCCATAACCAATACAGGGTTTATCATTAAGTCACTAAGAGCCAGTGAAGTATCTTTTTTGAAATTTTTAAGTCAGCATCGGGGAATTCAGTTTACCATATTCATCATCAGCAGATAATGTGTGCATCTTATTAATCCCTTGCATAATCGAGGGTTAATACGCGTTGCATCTGTTGATATGCAAAAAAAACCCACCTTTGCTGTCAAAGGTGGGTTTAATTTATAAAAAGCTTGCGTGAAGATCAGTAAGAGTCAGAAGATCGCTGAGTAAAATATTTCGTGCTCTGACGCTTCTCCTTTTTACGACGCAGCACCAGGCTGGTGGTAATAATCAGCAGCGTCAAACCGCCCGTTGCCAGTAATTCAGCCTGATGTTTCGCATCAAACAACATGATTATCAGCACCGTGACGATAAACAGGATAGTGACCCACGTCAGGCCAGGAAATAACCACATCCGGTAACTCAGGACTTCACCCGCTTTCTCGCGCTTTTTACGCAGCACCAGGTGGGACGCAGCGATCACCAGATAGACCAGCAGTGCAATCGCTCCCGATGTGGCCAGTAAAAATTCAAACACCACGCTGGGCGCCAGATAATTGGCGATCACCGCCAGAAATGCAGCCGCGGTAGAGAGCAGCACAGCAATCCACGGCGTGCCGCTGCGATTGGTACGTGAGGCAGCCGACGGTGCATCTTTGCGGCGTGACAGAGAGTAGAGCATGCGCGAAGAGGTATAAAGTGCAGAGTTAAGACAACTGCACACCGCCATCAGCACCACCAGATCGACAATCAGTCGGGCGTGCGGGATGTTCATCGCCTGTAACACTGTCTGCCATGAACCCTGTTCAACCAGCCCTGGTGCATTCCACGGCACCAGCGCCACTACAAAGAAAATCGACAGCAGATAGAACAGTGCAATACGCCAGATGACGGAGTTAGTCGCCTGAGTAATCTGCTTACCGGGATTCTTCGACTCTGCGGCGGCAATCGTGACAATTTCTGTGCCCATAAAAGAGAACATGGTGGTCAGGATGGCAGCCACGACCGCGCCGATACCATTTGGCATAAATCCGTGAGTGTCATAGAGATGCGACAGGCCGCTGGTATTGCTGTCAGGCAGCAGACCAAACACTGCCGCACCTGCCACGCCCAGGAACAGGATGATGGCAACGACTTTGATCAATGCAAACCAGAACTCAAACTCACCATAATTTTTCACGCTGAGCAGATTGGTAATGGTCAGCAACAGGGTGATAGCAAACGTGAACTGCCAGATGGCGACATCGGGGAACCAGGCATGAAGAATGGTTCCCGCCGCATTGGCTTCCAGCGGGATCACCAACACCCAGAACCACCAGTAGAGCCAGCCGATGGTAAATCCGGCCCAGCGTCCCAGCGCTTTATCGGCGTAGGTTGAGAACGAGCCTGAATCGGGTGAGGCGACGGCCATCTCGGCCAGCATCCGCATAATCAGGACCACCAGCGCACCGGCAGCGGCATAAGAGATCAGCACCGCGGGGCCCGCTTCAGAAATAGCATGGCCGGAGCCAACAAACAGCCCGGCGCCAATCACGCCCGCAATTGAGAGCATACGCACGTGGCGCGGTTTCAGGTTTTGAGCCAGCGAATCTGCATTCGCACTCTGAGTCATCGTCATGTAAACGTCTCCTGTCGACGTCCGGCCTGGATGGCCGGACGAACGGGGATGAACTTGCGTTAACGCGTCAGCGAAATCAGGCCGGGACGACGGGATGTCCGACGGGTGCGACACAGTGATCGATCACCGTGGAGAGAATGGTCAGCGCCTGGCTGAACTGCGCATCCGGAATGGTGAGCGGGTAGAGGAAGCGGATGACGTTGCCTTTGGCTCCGCAGGTCAGCAGCAGCAAGCCCTGTTCCATCGCCATCTTCTGAACCGCCTGCGCGGTGCTGGCCTGATAGAACTCCATCGCCACCATCGAACCCAGCGCACGCACTTCAGCAATGTCCGGATGTTTGCGTTGATGTTCCTGAAGTTCTGCTTCAAGCCGGGCACCGAGATCAACGGCGCGCTGGCAGAGCTGCTCCTCTTCTATTACATCCAGCACCGCATGGGCCGAGGCGATAGCCAGCGGGTTGCCGGCATATGTTCCGCCCAGACCACCTGGTGCAGGTGCATCCATCACCTCTGCACGACCAGCGACCGCGGAGAGCGGCATCCCGCCTGCCAGGCTTTTCGCCATGGTGATGATATCGGCCTTCACCGGGTAGTGTTCCATGGCAAACAGCTTGCCGGTACGGGCAAATCCACTCTGGACTTCATCCGCAATCAGCAGAATGCCGTGACGGTCAGCCAGCTCCCGCAACTGCACCATAAACTCTGCAGGTGCCGCATGGAATCCACCTTCGCCCTGCACCGGCTCCAGCACGATCGCGGCGACGTCATGGGGCGCAATGTCCTGCGTAAAAATTTCTTCAAGGCTGGTCAGTGCCGCCTCGATGCTGATCCCCTGAACCGCGCTGGGATAGCGTGCATGGAAGACTGACGGCGGCATCGGGCCGAAATCCCGCTTGTAGGGCGCTACTTTTCCGGTCATCGCCATGGTCATAAAGGTGCGGCCATGGAATGCGTTACCAAAGGTGATGATGCCGTGACGGCGGGTATAGGCACGCGCCACTTTTACGGCATTTTCTACCGCTTCCGCCCCGGTGGTGAAGAAGGCCGTTTTCGCCGCACCGGCGATGGGAACCCGCTGATTAATACGCTCGGCCAGTGCGATGTAGCTTTCGTAAGGGGTGATCTGGAAAGCCGTATGGGTAAACTTTGTTAATTGATCGGCAATCGCCTGTTCAATGCGTGGATGGCGGTGGCCGGTGTTCAGTACCGCGATGCCGCCCGCGAAGTCGATCCAGCTATTACCCTCCTGATCCCATAAGGTGGCGTTCTCTGCCCGGGCAACGTACCAGTCGCACAGCGTACCGATACCTTTGGGGAGAGCCTGTGCTTTGCGCTGCTGCAACAGGTTATTTTTTTCGCTCATTTATTCCACCTCGTTAATATGCGTGTTTACAATTCCCGACAAACACGTTTATTTATGCCTGAGGCGTGGTGAGTTGCCAGAGCCAATTGTCAGAGGAAAGGTGGAGCCAATTGCGACTCTTATACGCAGATCATCTATTAGCGCGGTTACAGTTTTTAAGAACTGGCTCATTACATCAGCGGCTGCTGAACTGCATGCAGGCCGCGATCGCTGAAGAGGTGTTTCCGCGCGGAAGCCGTTTGCCGCCAACCCGCGATCTGGCGCGCGAGCTGGGCGTGTCGCGAAACACGGTTATGCATGTTTATGAGAGCCTGATGGCGCAGGGCTATGTCACCGCGCGGACCGGCAGCGGCACCTGGATTGCAGAGACGCTGCCGGAAAACTCTCTGCAGAGTGATGCGATAGCCGACCTTCAGGCGGTGAAGGCGCAACGACCGGCAACGCTGTCGAAGCGTGGCGCCAGTCTGCTGGGGCACGCGACAGCATCGCCTTACCAGTGGGGCGCGTTTGTCCCCGGTGCGCCCGATGTGACCGAATTCCCCCACAAGCTGTTCAGTCAGATTCAGGCGCGTCTGAACCGTGAGCCTGACGTTCACCGCCTGGTCTACAGCAGCGGCGGTGGCTGTCCCGATCTGCGCCATGCGCTAGTGGATTATCTGCGGGTGGCCCGCTCAGTGCGGGCCGATGCTGACCAGATCCTGATCACCGAAGGGGTTCATCAGGCGGTTGATCTGGTGACGCGGGTGTTGTGCGATCCTGGCGATCGGGTCTGGATGGAGGAGCCAGGCTACTGGGGAACGCGCAATCTGCTGCGCATGAATGGCCTGAAGATTCGGGCGATGCCCGTGGATGAGCAGGGACTGGTGCCGGACAGCGGCCCGGCACCAAAGATGGTGTTTGTGACGCCCTCTCATCAATATCCGCTGGGTGTGCATCTGAGTCTGGCCCGTCGTCAGGCATTGCTCACCCTTGCACGTCGCCATCAGAGCTGGATTGTGGAAGATGACTACGACAGCGAATTTCGTTTTTCCGGCCAGCCTCATCCCTCACTGCAGGGGCTGGAAGCGGATGCGCCGGTCATTTACATGGGAACGTTCAGCAAAACGCTCTATCCCGCGCTGCGCATTGGCTACATGGTGGTGCCGAAACCGCTGGCACAGCCGTTGCGCATCGCCGCGGCAGAACTCTATCGCGGCGGACATCTGCTGATTCAGCGTGCGCTGGCGGAGTTTATCCGGCTGGGCCATTACATGGAGCATATCCGCCGGATGCGACTGCTTTACCGCCAGCGGCGGCAGTTTCTCTGCAGGCTGATCGAGCGCTATCTGGGGCCAGCCTTTTTACCGGCATTCAATCATGAAGCGGGGCTGCATCTGGTGATCCCGCTGCCAGCAGGCGCGGATGACGTGGCGATAGCCGCGGAGGCGCTAAAGCGCGGCGTCAAAGTACGGCCACTTTCGCAATATTATATGCACCCTCAGGAGGCGCGCGGATTGCTGCTGGGTTACGCCTGCGTCAATGAGCGGCAGTGTCAGGATGCGTTTGGCACACTCAAAGCCTGTCTTGCGTCAGCCGGAATGGTATTCACTCCGCAGCGCTAGCGGGTTCAGGGGCGCTTTTTTTGAAGGAGGGCGGTTTTACTGCCGCCTCTGTGCTAACGCATTGACATTTAATCAGAGTCACCGAGAATACTCCTCTTTGCGCCCCGACCAGACAATACTGGAGTCTATCATCGCCTTTAAACCCTTTACTGCACCGGCCCGTGCGGCTATTAAGCGAGGCGCCGCGCTGGCTGCCGCGTTGTTGCTGGTCAGTTGCGCATCTGAGCCGCCGAAATCGCTGGTCACACCTTTTCCGCCCGTGACGAAACAGCCGTTACCGACGCCCGGCAAGCCAGCACAACCTCATGCGCAGGAACCGATGCGGGGCGTCTGGTTAGCCACGGTTTCACGTCTTGACTGGCCGCCGGTTGCGTCGGTAAATGGCACCAGTCCGGCGCAGCGTATCCGCCAGCAGCAGCAATCGCTGATCGAAAAGCTGGATAAGCTGAAAAGCCTGGGCATCAACACGGTGTTTTTCCAGGTTAAGCCTGATGCCACTGCGCTCTGGCCCTCAAAAATCCTCCCCTGGTCAGATATGCTGACAGGAAAAATTGGTGAAGATCCGGGCTATGATCCGCTGCAGTTTATGCTGGATGAGGCGCATAAGCGCGGTATCAAAGTCCATGCCTGGTTCAACCCTTACCGGGTGTCGGTAAACACTAAATCGTCTACCGTCAGCGAACTCAACCGCACGCTGTCACTGCATCCGGCCAGCGTTTTTGTGCTGCATCGCGACTGGATCCGCACTGCAGGCGATCGCTATGTACTCGATCCGGGTATCCCTGAGGCGCGTGACTGGATCACCAGTATTGTGGCCGAGGTGGTGGCGCGTTATCCCATCGACGGTGTGCAGTTCGATGACTACTTCTATGCGGAATCTGCCGGTTCACTGCTCAACGATAATCAGACCTTCAGCCGCTACGGTCAGGGGTTTGCCAGCAAAGCGGACTGGCGGCGTCACAATACTCAGCAGCTGATTGAGCAGGTGTCACGTACCATCAAACAACTGAAGCCGGACGTGGAGTTTGGTGTCAGCCCGGCGGGCGTCTGGCGTAATCTGTCGCATGATCCTGCCGGTTCCGATACCCGCGGAGCGGCGGCGTATGATGAAGCTTTTGCCGATACCCGCCGCTGGGTGCAGCAGGGCTTGCTGGATTACATTGCACCTCAGCTCTACTGGCCATTTTCCCGTCAGGCGGCCCGATACGACGTGCTGGCAAACTGGTGGGCAGAGGTCGTGAAACCGACCAAAACCCGGCTCTACATCGGCCTTGCTCTCTATAAAGTGGGCGAGCCGTCAAAAGTTGAGCCTGACTGGACACAGCAGGGCGGCGTACCGGAGCTGAAAAAGCAGCTCGACCTTAATGAATCGAACCCCAATATTGATGGCACGATTCTGTTCAGAGAGAACTATCTGAATCAGCCGCAGACTCAGCAAGCAGTCAGCTATCTTAAAAGCCGCTGGGGAGGCTGAGAAACGCCGCGACAGCATGACCAGTGCGGTTAAGTTTTTCCTTGTGACTTGCTGCTATTCTTGCGCTTTATATGGGAGGAACCATGAGCGAACTGATTGATATTTTTACAAGTCACAAAAGTGAACGCAGTTTCACTGAGCAACCTGTCGATGAAGCTGTGCTGGATCGGATTATCAGTACCGCTTATCGCGCACCGACATCAGTAAACTCGCAGCAGGTTTCTGTGGTGATCACGCGTGATGCCGGCCGTCGCGCACAGATCGCCGCCATTGCAGGCGGTCAGCCGTGGATTGCCAAAGCACCGGTGTTTATCACCTTTGTGCTGGATATGCATAAATCAGCCGTGGGAATGGCCGCTGTCGATCAGCAGCAGATCGCCCATCAGAGCATTGAGAGTATCGTGTCGGGTTCTACCGATATCGGTATCGCGCTGGGATCGGTAATGGCGGCTGCGCGTGCCGAAGGTCTGGGGATTGTGCCAATTGGTGGTATCCGTCGCGACCCACAGGCGATGATTTCACTGCTGGAGCTGCCGCCGCTGACCTTCCCGGTGGCGGGTGTGGTAATCGGTCACGTAGACGAACCGGCTCATCAGAAACCACGTCTGCCTCTGGCAACGTTCCGCCATGATGAGATTTACCAGACGCAGGGTCTGGAGCAGCAGATTGCGGCCTACAACGATGAGATGGTTCAGCACTGGAAGACGATTGGTCGTAATGACGGTGAGAGCTGGAGCGAAAGCGTCAGCGGTTACTATAAAAACATCTACTTCCCGAATGTACTGCCAGCACTGCTGAAGCAGGGTTTTGGCACAGATAAATAGTTCGCTCTCGTTATTGAGTGAATAGAAAAAGGCCATCCGTAGCGTTTACGGGTGGCCTTTTTCATTTTGTTACTATAACGAAAGGTGACTTTCCACGGCGTAACACATAATTTCCCTTTTAACCGAAGCGCAACTGCCTCTAACACTTACCTTCCAGGGAAATAACATGTCTCAGCGTTCACTCTACGCGCTCTGTTTAATGAGCTTTTTTCTGGCCGATGTCCGCGACGGCCTGGGGCCATTTCTGGGCATCTTTCTTACGGAGCGACACTGGCAACCCGACGAAATCGGTCTGGTAATGACCTGTGGCGGTATCGCCGGATTACTTGCCACGCTACCGGCAGGGATCGCCGCCGATGCGACCCGTCATAAAAAAATCATTGTGCTGCTGGGCTGTCTGGTGATTACCGTTGCCACACTGCTGCTGTGGTACAGCAATCAGACCTGGACGGCGATGGTCTCTCAGGTTGTAGCAGGCCTGGCTGCGGCGTTTATCGGCCCGACGGTGGCGGGGATCACCTTAGGGCTCACGGGTCAGCGCGGCTTTAACCAGCAGATGGGACGCAACGAGGCGTTTAATCATGGCGGGAATACGATTGCTGCATTGCTGGCCGGTTTTTCAGCCTGGTACTGGGGCATGGGTGCCGTTTTCATTCTTATGACGGTAATGGCGGTTTTCGCTGCTTTCGCTACGCTGGCAATTCGCGGAAATGAGATCGATAACGATGTGGCGCGCGGTTATGAACCGCATGAAGAGCGTCAGCCAGCGCTGCACTTATCAATGTTGTTGCGAAACCCGGCGCTGATGATCGCCGGTTTGACGCTGCTGCTGTTTCATCTTGCCAATGCCGCACTGCTGCCGATGCTGAGCATGCGCGTCGCCTCGGCAGGCGGCCAGGCGGCGATCAGTCCGGGCCTTTACGCGGCGGCAACGGTGGTGATTTCCCAACTGGTGATGATCCCGGTCGCGCTGTGGGTATCTAAACGGGTTGATACGCACGGCTATCGCCTGTTTATCATGATCGCCCTGATGATATTACCGCTGCGCGCGGTTCTCGCCGCCGGCTTTGCCGGGCCGATTTTTGTCATTCCGGTTCAGGTTCTGGATGGTATTGCGGCAGGGATTCTCGGTGTGGCGGTGCCGGGCTACATTGTTTCCCTGCTGCGGGGTACGGGCCATGTTAACGCCGGGCAAAGCGTTATTATGCTGATGCAGGGCGCAGGTGCCGCGCTGAGTCCCGCCATGACGGGCATGATCGCCGCACGATATTCCTACAGCACCGCGTTTGCGGTACTCGGCGCAATTGCGCTGGCAGCGCTGATTCTATGGTGGCGCACCGGTAGCGCGCCAGCCGCCCGTCTGGCCTGATCGGACACAAAAAAGGCTGCCCATTGGGCAGCCTCTTCTGGCAAATCCGTTTGCGACCATCCGTTATTTATACAGTTCTGCGGTCATGTGAACACGGTTGTTGGTGTTCGCTTCCGTAATTTTATACTGCGCGCCCTGTTCCTGAGCCTGAGCTGCAATTTTTGATTCTGCGCCATCCAGTGTGGATGAGGTGACAGAAACGCTCTCGGCAAAGCTGCCAAAAGAGATCAGAGAAAGAGCTGCGAGTGCGGCGATTGAAAGTGCTTTTACGTTTTTCATGGTCATATTCCTGAGTTATGAATTGGGAGGATGTTTGCCTCCGATGAGAAGAATAGTAACTCAGGTTATGATATCAATATTAACTATTAGTGCGGCAATGGTGATCGTGCTAATTGTTTATCTGGGGATCAGACAGCGACTGTGCCGTCTCTGTAATCAACGTCCTGAACCAGCGATGGGCAGGATCGTCGCGATAGCGTGCATGCCAGCCCATTTCAACCGGGAAGGTGCCCAGGTCAACCGGCGCGGTAACGATTCTGAGCCGCTCATCGCGTGAAAGATGCTGACAGATCAAACGCGGCAGGGTCGCGCAGTAGTCCGTGACCGCAATCATTTCCGGCACGGCCAGAAAGTGTGTGACGGAGACTGCAACCTGACGACGCAGGCCGCGCTGCTCAAGCGCCTGATATAACCCAGCGCGCATACGGCCAGGTGGCAGAACGTTGACGTGCTTTAGCTGCTCATATTGCTCCGCGCTGAGGTTTTCGCCCACCAGCGGATGATCGGCGCGTATCACGCAGGCCAGACCTTCATTCATCAGGTGCTGAACGACGAGATTGTCGGGCGGCTCCACGATACGACCCAGCACCATATCGGTATTACCTGAAATCACACCGGTTTCAGTGACGTCATTGCCAAAAGGAGTGAGGCGTAGTCGGATGCCGGGCGCACAGCTCCTCAGGCGGGCCACGATGGCAGGCATCATGATGAATTCGACATAGCTGTTAGGCGCAAGCGTGAAGAGCCGGGTGGCATGAAGCGGATCAAAGTCCTGCTGGCCAAGAATAACCTTGTCGATCGATGACAGCGCAGCACCGACCACCTGAGCCAGCTGTTCCGCTTTCGGCGTCGGTCGCATCCCGTAACGTTCGCGGATAAATAGCGGATCGTTGAGCGTTTCACGCAGCCGGTTTAATGCATTAGAAAGCGCCGGCTGGGTTATGCCAAGCCGTTCCGCTGCGCGGGTAACGTTGCGCTCCTCCATCATAACCAGCAAAACTGGCAGTAAATTCAGATCGTATTTCATTAAGATATAATGCTATGTGAATAACTGAAATTTAAGAAATAAATTTCATAAATATTCGTAACCCCGCCATGATTAACGGGTCAACGCAGAAGATAGCGGCTCAGACGCTGGTTCTGACTATCCTTACACCTGAAACCGACTAACTGTTATATGGAGCGGAAATGAAAATTTTAATGGTTTTGACCTCGCATGATGAGTTGGGCACCACTGGCAAGAAGACCGGTTTCTGGCTGGAAGAGCTTGCGGCACCTTACTATGCATTTCTTGATGCGGGCGTAGAGATTACCCTGGCTTCACCGAAGGGCGGACAGCCTCCACTCGATCCAAAAAGTGATGAACCCGATTCTCAGACTGATGAGACCCGCCGCTTCCATGCCGATTCTGCTGCTCAGGCAGTACTGGCCTCGACCGTCAAGCTTGATACTGTTGATCAGGAAGCGTTTGATGCCGTTTTCTATCCAGGCGGCCATGGTCCTTTATGGGATCTGGCAAACGACAAACACTCCATTTCGCTGATTGAGCAAACCCTGCAGGCGGGCAAACCGGTTGCGCTGGTCTGTCATGCTCCAGGTGTCCTGCGTGATGTGAAAAATGCTGATGGCACGCCTCTGGTCAAAGGAAAGAAAGTTACTGGCTTCACGAACAGTGAAGAAGAGGGCGTTGGCCTGACTGACGTGGTGCCGTTCCTGGTTGAAGATGTGCTGAAACAGAACGGCGGCCTATACTCACGCGGTGATGACTGGCAATCCTATACGGTTCAGGATGGTTTGCTGATTACCGGTCAGAACCCAGGTTCCTCAGCCGAAACCGCGAAGGTTTTACTGGCAAGCCTGGCGAAATAAAGATCTTTACAGCATGCTGAGTTTTGAGGGCGCCTGCGGGCGCCTTTTTTATTGCTACCGTTAAGTGTCAGGGCAGATAGTGACCTGCTTAATTATTCAGGTTGAATAGATTAGGGCTCAATTTTTCTTAACATTGATAATAAATTTACGGGCGTTTCAGAGCTAAATGATTGCCTGAAAAATTCACTGCAAATATAAACATGTTTTTAAAACCAGTGTTGACATCGTTTTTTATATCCGTAAAGTAGGACTCATCAGCGGCGTGCAGTTGCCCTGATAAACCGGAAACAAAAGCGTTACGAGTAAAGTAAAAAGGTCCGACAAATTTGTGAGTTGAACTTGTCGGTGGTTCTGTTAAACATTGTTCTTTAAAACTGTTCGTTAGTTAAGATAACCCTGTTAAATGGAGTCGAAGTAAGTCTTTAAGAAGTATGTAGTATCGCGTCGCGATGATGTAAGGCCTCGTAGTTCTGAACGTTACGTTACGACAGGATACGATTGCGGTTTAAACGTCGTAATGAAAGTAAGGCAACGCATCAAAGAGTATATATCGCGATGGGGGTGTGCAGATTTATACGGGCCTGACCTGTCTTTGTCTCCTGAAAGACTATCAGGTGGTTGAAACCGATAATAATAGTGACATTTAAGTATCGTGATCATTATTATCCGCAGGATCTGTTCATAAATAGCAGTACCGAAGTAGTACCTATCAATTAAGTTAGTTAATGGTAAACGTAAAATCTGTAGTACCTTAAAAGCCCTGGCTATTTCAGTCAGGGCTTTTATCTTTTTACGATGTCTGTCAGTTCTTTTCAGAACGTAAATATGAGTAATTAACATTATCAAAGCAGCTTTTATCGATAATAACCAAAGTTATTCACGCGCGATTTATTCCCCTGCTAATTTTTCCTCAGTTCAACACTCTCTTTCCTGAATTCCCCAGCATCCATTTTTACCCCGCTACCGACATAGTAAAGCGTGATTTTGCCTTTTTGGCATCGGGGAGAATGCGATAAACCGCCCCGTTATCCTGTCTGTTGCTTAAACAAAATCGCGAAACAGTGAGCCGCAGTCCGGTATCCCTGTCAATACACCACCGTTTTAGCCACGGACGCCAGTCGTTCACGCAGCCACACATGCCCTTTGTGATGATGGGTTCGGTCATGCCAGGCCATGATTTTACTGAAGCCGGGGATGACCAGCGGTGGCGGCAACATGACCAGACCCGTGGTGTCGACCGCCAGTCTTTTCGGTACCACGCTTACCAAATCAGTGACGCGCAAAATTTCCGGGAGCACCAGAAAACTGCAAACTGAGAGCGTTACCCGGCGGGCCCGGCCAATCGCAGCCAAAGCCTGGTCGGTAACCCCATGAAAATTTCCGCCGGGCCACGAAACCAGCGCATGATCCTGCGCACAGAACTCATCCAGCGACAGCGTCGCACAGCCCGCCAGAGGATGATTTTCACTCAGCAGACAAACATATTCTTCATTGAACAGTTGCCGCGTATGCAATGTCGGCGGCGTGGTCTCTGGCGTCAGCAACGCCACATCAACGTCCCCATGTTCAAATTGTCCTGACAGGGTCTCGCTGTTCACGGGTACCACCGCGACACGTATACCTGGTGCTTCACGTCGTAAATGCGCAATAAACGGTAAAATCACCGCACTAAGCGCATAATCTGTTGCAGCAACATGTAACGTCATCTGCGACAGGGCTGGATTAAACTGTTGCGGCTGAAGTAATTCTCCCACCTCCGACAGTATCGCTTTTACCGGCCCGGCCAGTTCCAGCGCCCGCAGAGTCGGCACGATGCCGCGTTGAGCCCGGATAAACAGCGGATCATCAAAACTTTCACGCAGTCGTGTCAGCATACCGCTTACCGCAGGTTGCGTCAGGCACAGACGTTCAGCCGCTCGGGTCACGCTGCGTTCATCCAGCAGCACGTCCAGCGTTTTTAATAAATTCAGGTCAACGTTAAGCAGATGATTGTTCATTCTTCCCCTGTGACACACGGTTAAATCTTGATATTAATTTAAATAATATCACAGATAAATTATAACTATTGGCCTTATATATGGAGGGATCAGATACTGCGTTTTCCACGGCACTGATTACCGTTGCAACCGTTACAAGGCAGGAAAACGTAGAATGAAAATGAACGCGATTCACTGGCCAGAAGGATTTATCCCGGGTCTGACTGATAATTTCTGTTCAAACGAGGTGATTGTCACTGACCTGACGCCAGAAGCCGTCTGGCCGTTGCTGGCCACCCCCGCTTGCTGGCCTGAATATTATGCTAATTCCGCTAACGCACAGTTTTATGACAATAAAGGGCCAGTACTGGAGCAGGACGTGCGTTTCTGCTTTGAGACTTTTGGCTTCCGGGTTGAGGCAAAGGTAACGGAATGTGTTCCGCCAGTTAATGGCGAATTAGCACGTCTGGCCTGGCACGGTTGGTCGGGTGAGGAAGGGGCTGCCGACCGGCTTGATGTTCTTCATGCCTGGTTGATTGAAGCGCTGCCAGGAAACCGGCTACGCATTCTGACGCAGGAGACGCAAAACGGAAATCCGGCGAAAGAGCTGGCGGTCGCTAAACCTAATCCG
The DNA here is from genome assembly GCF_025910055.1 of Pantoea sp. JV6. NCBI lineage: Bacteria > Pseudomonadati > Pseudomonadota > Gammaproteobacteria > Enterobacterales > Erwiniaceae > Pantoea > Pantoea sp. JV6. Next base: position 433,744 of record NZ_JAPCIM010000003.1, read on the forward strand.
ATGATCAATGGACATCAGGAATGGCTGGATGGACTTGTCGCTGCGGCAAGGTCAATTAAACGCTGACCGGCGAACAGGTTGACAATTTATGACCGGCGCGTTATCGGCGCGTCGGTTGCCTGTTCCGGCCGGGTTTAACATTAACGTGACCCTCACATAACGCTACCTCCTTATGTGTTTAATATCAGCAATAGTGTGCGCCGTTTAAGTTTGACGGGATTGATAATAATAAAAGGGTTTACCTGCCGGGTTTGAGGCGCCTTTTCTAGATCGACGATTTGTACCTCACAGGAGCAGAGCCTTTAGTGGTATCGCGCTACTCGTCATTTTGACACCTGATGAATGCCTGAGCATAAATCGTGCGCAAAAATGTCAAAAAATCCCACTAAGTCAGCAAAAATAAATCTATCCTCATTTGAAGTTGGTGGAAGATTAAATTTTAAGTTATTAAGATTAACTTATTGATTTATATCATATACGTTAAAATACCAGATTATTATTATTCACTCGTCCATCTGACAGAGGAATTTCGATATTTAAACAAATAAAAAAGAGCTGAAATGCATAAGCAATAATCTTATAGGCTGTTGAATCTATTTAAAGTATATTAAATTCTGATAATGAATCATCTTTTTGTTGTGTGATTTACGATGGGCAAATATCCCATTTTAGATCACTCTATTCTCCAATATTTCAAGGGGTAATATAAAAAAGAACGTTTTTCCGGCATCTATTGACCTGAAGGAAGTGAGAAGGGTTTTTATTGACATTATTATTTATCCATCGCGAACCATTTCCGTTTTCTGATGGCAAAAAAATCAATCTGCGTCATAGTCAATATTCACCGAGTTATTGCGCTATAGCTTTCTTTTGAAATTCATCTGCGCCTGTTAAGTGCGCTATTCAAACAGAGGTTAAAATGTCTGCAGAATCTCCAGAGAATATCTCCAGCGATCTTTCACAGTTCGTCGGTACACATTTTGTCTATACCTATGATAATGGCTGGAAATATGAGTGGTACGCTCGCAACGAAACCACCTGCGACTACCGTATTCATCAGGGGCTGGTAGGTGGCCGCTGGGTAACCAACCAGAAAATGCATGCGATTCAGTTCGCCCCTGGCATCTACAAAGTAGACTGGCATGAGCCCACCGGCACCTGCGTCAGCCTGCTGTTTGATCTGAATCGCACCCTGGTTCACGGCACAATTTTCTTCCCGCAGTGGATTGCCGGTGAAGGTCAGCATCCGGAAAAAACTATCTGTTATCAGAATGACTTCATTGAGGATATGCACCGCTTCCGCGATGAAGGCCCGGCTTATCCGTATGTGATCATTCCAGAGTTTGCGAAAGTGACCTATATGAAAAATGAAGGTCCAGATAACGATGAAGTGATCAATCAGGCACCCGGACAGATGCCTGCTGACTATTTTGATGGTAAGTAATTAAGCCGGTCACCCGCCCCTACGGGCGGGTAGCTTCTGCCTGACGCGCCAGCGTGCGGGCCAGTATTGAGGAGTAGAGTGGTTTCCCCCCCAGAAACTGCGCCAGCAGCGTAGCGCCCAGACAGGTAATAATCATCGGCAATATCAGCTGATAGTTATCGGTCATCTCCAGCACCAGTACGATACCGGTCAGCGGTGCCCTTACCGACGCCGCAAACAGTGCTCCCATTCCCGCGATAGCAAAGGTGCCCGCTTCCAGATGATAAAACGGGAAGAGGTCCGACATGGCCATCCCAAAGGCTGTGCCGAGCAGCGTACCCAGCGCCAGCATCGGCGCAAAAATACCGCCCGGCGCACCTGAGCCAAAACAGAGCAGGGTGGTCACCAGCCTGACCAGAAAGATGATCAGCAGCAGGGTGAACGGAAAGACGCCATGGACCGCCTGTGGAATCAGTTCTGAACCGCCGCCTGCGCCAGGTGCAAACAGCAGAGCCAGAATACCGCAGCCGCCGCCCAGCAATGCACCGGCCAGCACCACGCGTGCCGTTTTACCGGCATAAAAACGCGCAAAAATGTCCTGCGTGATAAATATCAGGCGATTAAACAGGACGCCGACCATACCGATAATCATCCCGAGCACCAGATAGAGCCACAGCGTCTGCACCGGCGCATCAGCCAGCTTGCCGACGGAGATCACCGCCTGTTCGCCGTTGAAACAGCGGAACACAATGCTGGCCATAATCACACCGGTAAACACGGCTTTAATTGAAATCAGGTTATAGCGGAATTGCGGACGCATCTCCTCGATGATAAACAGGATGCCCGCCAGCGGCGCATTAAACGCTGCCGCCAGACCGGCCGCCGCGCCGGTTGCCAGCAGCGTATGGCGTGCCTCATTGCTGCGCATCCCCAGAATATCAATGACCATGCGGCCAATGTTCCCGCCCAGCTGCACTGTCGGGCCTTCCCGGCCCAGCACCATACCGGCACCCAGCGTGCCCATGCCGCCAAAGAACTTCACCGGAATCACCCGCCACCAGCGCACAGGCCTCAGCTCTTCCAGCGCCCCTTCAATTTCAGGGATACCGGAGCCACCCGCTTCGGGAGCAAAGCGCCTGACGAGAAAATAGCCCACCATCGCCAGCAGAGCCGAGATGGCAAAGGCGGCGGCGTAGAGCATCCAGCCCTGAAACTGCGATGGTATAAGCGTGTCAGCACGCCACTGCTGTATTGTTTCAACGGCCCGGGCAAACGCCACGCCCGCCAGGCCAACCAGCGTACCGACCAGCGCGGCACAGAACAGCATCGCCAGCGGTGTTTTATCACGATAGAGCAGGGCGCGAAACATCCGGCTGCGCGCCGCGATGGAGCGGGGAACATAAACCGGCTGCGGTGATTCTTCATTCATTGAGAGACATTCTTGTTCAACCAGACCAGCGCCCCAGTTTACTGAGTGATAAGGTGAAAACAAACGTCAGGATCAATTTCATCGGGGTAAAGGGTTAATTCGTCTGTGGTGGACAAACCACTTGCGCCATGCGTTCGCGGTAGGCTGGATCATCCTGGTTTTTCAGCGCCTGAGCCACCGCAGTCAGCGTGACCTGATTCTGCTTCTGGTTCTGCTTATCGTTAAGAAACGTCTGACGCAGTTTTTCATCGGAGATGGCTGGTGATAACTGGCACTTCTGACGCAGATCGTCAGTTATCTGCTGCTGACGCAGCGCAAACTTCAGCGTGTCGTAGGGTGCGGCTGCCACAATCAGCGGGCTTAACAGCGGCAGAATAAACAGCGTGTTGCGGATCACGTTCATGATGGTCTCCTGACTGCTGAGGACAGGATCGGGTCTTCGGCAGTTTTCAGTTGATATTAATCGCATTGAGTGATTAGCCTGAGCACAATATCCCCGACCGACTGCGGCAATGTCGCCACGGTCGACGCAATAATCATAGCAATACTGGCGTGACAGGGAGCTGACATGCAGCCACATTCCACTGAAATTCTCACCGCTGACTGTTGTATCGTCGGCGGTGGCCCGGCCGGATTAATGCTGGGTTATCTGTTCGCCCGCGCAGGCCTGCGCGTGGTGGTGATCGAAAAGCACGCCGATTTTCTCCACGATTTTCGCGGTGACACCATCCATCCCTCGACGCTGGAAATTATGCATCAGCTCGGCCTGCTGGAATCTTTCCTGACGCTGCCGCATCAGCGTGCCGAAAAGCTGGAGGCGGAAATCGGCGGACAGAGTATTACGATGGCCGATTTCTCACGGCTGCCGGTTCAGTGCCGTTTTATCGCCTTTATGCCGCAGTGGGATTTCCTGAACTATATGGCTGAACAGAGCGCCCGGTATTCGGGCTTCAGCCTGCTGCAGTCGACCTCTTTTGAGTCGCTGAATGTTGAAAATGGCAAGGTCAGTGGTGTGATAGCTTCCCGCGGGAATCAGCAACTGCACATCCGCTGTAAACTGGTGGTCGGTGCAGATGGCCGCCATTCACGCGTACGCAAAGCGGCAGGACTGACCGGACAGGAATTCGGCGCAGCACGCGATGTCATCTGGTTCCGCTTAAGTAAACAGCCGCAGGATCCCGATCTGGGTATGGGGCATAAAGGGCCACGCCAGAACTTTATTGTTATCGATCGCGGCGACTACTGGCAGTGCGGACTGACTATTCCGAAAGGGGAGTTTGAAGCGAAACAGGCCGCCGGACTCGACGCATTTAAAGCGGAAGTTGCCGCACTGTCGCCGTTCGGGCCTGCGCGTATGGCGGAAATCGAGAGCTGGGAGGCGTTCAAACTGTTGACGATACGTATCGACCGCCTGGATAAGTGGGCGAAGCCCGGGGTTCTCTGCATTGGTGATGCGGCGCATGCCATGTCGCCGATTGGTGGGGTTGGCGTAAATCTGGCGATTCAGGATGCGGTAGCGACGGCGAATCTTTTGACCGATCCCCTGAAGCGGGGAGAACTGCAGCTGCGCGATCTGGAAAAAGTGCAGAAGCGCCGTCAGTTCCCTACCGTCGCCACACAGTTTTTGCAGATCAAAATGAGCCGCAGCAAAGCAAAAAGAAAACCTACGGGAAGCAGCAAGGTTCCCGCGATTATCCAGCGCCTGCCGTTTCTGCGTTTTGTACTGGGACGCCTGATCGGTCTGGGCTTCAGGACGGAGTCGCCGCAGGTTGCGCACATGAAAGAAGAGCGTTAAATGATTTCGACAGCGATCAGATATCATGCGACACTGTTTCATTGTGAAAGTACTGTCAGATTGAGCCGCTATTTATCTGATAATTGGGCGCTAATTGAGCATTCCTGAGCTAAATTATTTTCGATTTTTGCGCCTGCATAGGAGAGGTTTCAGTGCATAACGAGCAAAATGGCAGCGACGTAAAACGTCTGAGTGCGATCAAGGCACTTTTGTCCCCGGATGAAGCCCGGGATAAGGTGCTGGAAAGATTCGTTAATCTCGCCAGCCAGGTGCTGGGTATTTCTGGCAGCTTCATTTCAATTATTGACGATCATAACCAATATATTAAAGCGTCCCGCAACTTCGATCTTAAGCAATCGACCCGTGATGAATCTCTTTGCCGCCACGTCATTGATGGTGAGGGACATCTGGTGGTGTATGACACCTTACTGGATGAGCGCTTTGTCACGCACCCGTTTGTGAAAGGCGATCCGCATATTCGTTTCTACGCCGGTGTCTCGCTGCAGAACCTAGACGGCGCGGTGCTGGGCACGCTCTGCGTCACCGACACCCAGCCACATCCCTTTACGGATGAGAAACTCGCTACGCTGCGCTCACTGGCTACGCTGGTCACCTCATTTCTGGATGCCTGGAACAATGCGGGTTTTGCCGACGTCATTACGCACCTGCCGAATCGCCCACGTCTGATTCGTGATATTCAGCAACTGACCCTTGTCGCACCACAGAGCCGCTTTCGCCTGATTCTTATCGACTGCCTCGACATCATTCGCGCCTATGAGCTTTCCCGTGCGGTGGGCATTGCGCCGATGGAGAAACTGCTAAAGCAGATGGCGCAGGATGTCGCTCACCGGCTCAATCTTCCGGAGAATGAAACGCTCTATACTTTCGCTCCAGGCCGTTTTGCCATTGTTCAGCCCTACTCGGGTCGTTATACCGCACATAACATGATCGACCTGTTTAAGGGCATGAAGGCCGATCTGGCGGAAAATATCACGCTCGACCTGGATGTCTTTACCGGTGAAACAGAGTTTGTACCGGGCCAGATGGATGCCAATGAAACGGTGCGTCAGGCCGTGAGCGCGCTGCATGAGGCGGTTGATGAGAACATCAGTGCAATGTGTTTTGAAGAGAGTTACGACTCGCGGCGCACCGATGACTTTATGATCATGAACGATCTGGCTCAGGCGCTGAATAAAGACGAAGAGCTTTACCTGGCCTGGCAGCCTAAAGTGTGTCTCAAAAGCGGTAAAACGGTCGGGCTGGAGGCGCTTATCCGCTGGAATCATCCTGAGCGGGGCGAGCTTTTCCCTTCAGAATTCATTCCGTTAGCGGGTAAAACCAACCTGATTTCCGATCTGACCAACTGGGTTATCGATCACACCATTGAGCAGCTTGCGCGCTGGGATCGCGAATACGATCTGATTCCGGTTTCGATCAACGTCAGCGAACGCGACTTCGCAAAGCCCGATTTTGCCGATCGGCTGGTGGCAAAATTAGCGGCGGCTCAGTTACCCAATTCTATTCTGGGCATTGAGTGTCTGGAGAATGAACTGATCACCAAAACCAATGTGGCGATCAGCGGGCTGGAAGCGCTGAAATCACACGGCTTTGTGATCTCGCTGGATGATTTCGGCACCGGCTACAGCAACATCAGCTATCTGCAGGATATCCCGCTGGATGTGATCAAGATCGACCGATCCCTGATCTCGCGTATGGGTGAAGATGATGCATCAAAAATCATCGTCAGATGCATTATTCAGATGCTGAAAGAGCTGAACTACACCGTGCTGGCTGAGGGCGTTGAGACGGAAGCCACCCTGACGTTGCTGAAAACTTACGGTTGCGATCAAATCCAGGGCTACTTCTTTTCAAAACCGCTGCCAGCCAGCGATATTGAACACTGGCTTTATCAGAAGTCACACTAGACAAGTGGCCCGCAGCGATCGTTGCGGGCTCTCATATTACTCACTGCCGGTGGCGTAGCGCTCAACCGGCGTGATGCTTTTAATCAGCTTGTTATCAAACAGAAATTGCTCGTAAGCCTGATAGCGTGCGCGATCCAGTTTTGCCGGATCGGCAGCGAACAGCGGCAGGGTGGCACGCCATGCCTGATGATTCAGCGGCGTGTTCAGCTCCGGATGCGCGCGGGCAAAGGCCTGCCAGCTCTCCTCCGGGTGCGCCTGCAACTGCGCATTACCCTTCTTCAGTGCCCGCAAAAACTTTTTGATTTTCTCCGAGTGTGCCTCATCACGGTTGGCGACGATGATCAGTTCGTCATAGGCCGGAACACCATAATCCTCGACATTGAAGACTACCGGTTTTTTACCGTGCTGTTTCATCTCCAGCGCTTCGATATTGCGATAGCCGCCGATAACGGCATCCACCTGCCCGGTCATCAGGGCACTGGTGAGCTGGAAATTGACGTTAACCAGCTTAACCTGATCGGCCTTAACGCCATCATGGTTCAGCATGGTCGCCAGCGTCGCCTGTTCAATGCCGCTGACCGAATAGCCGATACGTTTCCCTTTTAAATCGGCTGGTTTTTTTACCGTTTCGTCTAACGTCATCAGCGTATTCAGCGGACTGTTAATCAACGTCCCCACCCGCATCAAGGGCAATCCCTGATCGGCGAAGAAATGCAGCTGCGGCTGATAGGTAATCGCTAAGTCCGCCTGCCTGGCTGCCACCAGACGCGGCGGCAGCGCCGGATCGGAAGGCGGCACAATGTTAACCTCCAGCCCTTCTGCCGCAAACGCGCCGGTCTGCTGGGCCACCATAATGGGTGCGTGATCGGGATTGATATACCAGTCGAGCACCAGTGTCAGTTTCTCCATCGCCTGAGCCTGTGTGGCTAAGGTGGCGCTGAACAGCAGGGTAAACAGAGGCATTTTTGTCATGGGTTTTCTCATTGGTATGGTCATTAATGTGTCTCGGGTGCCCAGGTAATCAGGCGGCGTAGCAGGATGTCGAGGGTCAGCCACAGGGCCAGCGTCATCAGCACCAGAATAAACAAGGCGGCGAAACAGAGGTCGCTCTGCATCCGGGCGTTGGCATTCAGCATCACGTAGCCCAGCCCTTCGGCCGAGCCGACCCATTCACCGATGATTGCGCCTATTGGCGCGACGGCTGCCGCCATCCGCAATCCTGAGCCCAGGGCGGGCAGCGCGGCTAACAGCCGGACATGGCGCAGTTGCGCTGCAGGTGATGCGCCCAGCGTGCGAGCCAGATCGAGATAGCTGGGCGTGACGCGACGCAGACCATCAAAAAAGGCGGAGGTCACCGGGAAGAAGATCACCAGGACGGCCATCGCGACCTTTGCGCCCATGCCGAAACCAAACCAGAGCACCAGCAGCGGCGCCAGGGCAAAAACCGGAATCGCCTGGGTGGTGATCACCAGCGGCATCATCCAGCGCTGCAGCCACGGCGAAAAGGTCATGCCCAGCGCCAGCACGCTCCCCAGCAGCACGCCGAGGGCCATGCCGCTGACGATCTCGGTCAGGGTAATCAAAGTGTGATGGCCGAGATAACCTGCGTTTTGCCACAGTGCGATGGCGACCGCAGCGGGTGAGGGCAGCAGAAAGGCCGGAACCGAAGTCAGTGTGGCGAGCCACCACAGCGCAATCAGTCCGGCAAACAGCATCACTCCACGGTGAAGACCGGCAAAACCTTTGTGTAATCTCATCCCGCTATCCTGCTCAGCTGCTTCAGCAATGCGGCCTGACTCTGCAATACCTGTATGTCGTCTGCAGCCCGCGGTGGCTGATCCGGCAGGGGCGGGCAGGTTTCAATTCCCGCAGAACCGATCACCAGCATGTGGTGACTGAGCCGACAGGCTTCAGCGGCGTCATGGGTAATCAGCAGCACGGTGTGTCCGACCAGCACTTCTGCGGCCAGCGTCTGAATCTGAGCGCGGGTGAGGGCATCCAGTGCGGAGAAGGGCTCATCCATCAGCACAACGGGCTGGCGGGTGTAAAGGGTGCGGGCCAGCGCGGCGCGCTGACGCATCCCGCCGGAAAGTGTCGCGGGTCGCGCGTTTGCAGAGTGGCTCAGACCTACCCGCATCAGCAGATGCTGCGCCCAGTCGCGATCGGCCCTTTCACCTTTCAGGCGACTGGCGAGGCAGACATTTTGTTCAACCGTCAGCCACGGATAGAGCAGATCCTGTTGCCCCATCCAGGCGATGCGTCCGGTCAGTGGCAGGCCGTCGCTGCCGCTGACCTGCCCGGCGGTGGGTGGCGTCAGACCAGCAATGACCCGCATCAGGCTGCTTTTTCCGACGCCGCTGGCACCCAGTAAAGCGGTAAAAGCACCGCCCGCGATCTCCAGATCAAGCTGGCTGAAGAGTGACTGCTGGCCATAATTCAGACTGAGCTGGCGAATTGAAATGCCTGGCGGCACCGGACTGCACGGCAGGTTCATGAGCTGATCCGCTGGGCGGCAGCATGGTTGAGACCCATCTGCCAGAAAGCGGCTTCCAGCCGGGTCGCGGTGGTGAAGATCTCCGCCAGCGGGTGAAACCGGTGTTCACCGGCACGCTGCCGGGCCAGGGTTTCAAACAGTGAAAGTGAGGAGCGAACGCCAGCCAGATAGGCTTCGTCGCCGTAATTTTCTATCCATGCCGCGTAAGGATTCCCCTCAAAGCGGGTTGCGGGATCATGAAGTAGTGTCAGGCCAATTTCAGCGTAACCGGCAACGCACGGCATCAGCGCGGTCAGCAGCTCCAGCGCATCCCCGGTGTGACCCACGTCCAGCACGTAGCGGGTGTAGTTGAGCGTTTCCACGGCTTCGGGTTCACTCGCCATAGCCGCCTCGCTGATGCCCCATTGCTGGCAGTAAGCCTGGTGAAGTGGCAGTTCGCTGACGGTAGCGTTAAGCGATGCCGTTGCGCTGCGTAAGGCTGCTGGCTCGGAAAGTTTGCTGATCAGCAGGCCCCAGGCACGGGCGAAGTGCAACAGAAAGAGATAATCCTGGGTGAGATAGTGGCGGAAGGCGGCGGGTGGCAGGGTGCCCTGACCGAGTTGCCGCACAAAATCGTGCCCGATATAGGCGTGCCATTGACTGCCCGCCTGCTGGCGCAGACGACCATAAAAGCCGGTGTCGAAAAGCGGATGTGACATAGGATCTCCAGTAACAGGGAGATCCGGGCATACGGTCTGGAACAGGGAATGTTGCAGGAGATGACGCAGAAAATCTGCCGACCCGTCCCTTCGCTGGCATGACCCAGATCAGGTTCAAAGGGTTCGGCTTACGCCATCTCAGCCCATTACAGGACACCCCTCGGAGACATTGGTTATACGATAATTACTGCCGGAGTACAACGGCAGAAATAAGCGTTCTGTTCCGGCGTTGCTGTCGCGCCAGTAACAGCATGACGATAGATTTTAAGTGACGTTGTCACTCAAGATCCGCACCATTACTGGCAATGACTTTTTTGTACCACCAGAAGGATTTCTTCCGCGTGCGCGCCAGCGTGCCGTTACCCAGGTCGTCGCGGTCAACATAGACAAATCCGTAGCGCTTGCTCATTTCACCCGTTGAGGCGGCAACCAGATCGATACAGCCCCAGCTGGTGTAACCCATCACTGGCACGCCATCCTCGATCGCGTCGCCCATGGCGCGGATATGTTCGCGCAGATAGCTGATGCGGTAATCATCGTTGATCTCGCCATTTGATTCGATCTCATCGCGCGCGCCCAGGCCATTCTCCACCAGAAACAGCGGCTTCTGATAGCGGTCATACATCATATTCATCGTGATGCGTAAGCCTAGCGGATCGATACCCCAGCCCCACTCACTGCGCGGTACATGGGGATTGGTCAGGGATTTCACCACATTGGCGGCGCTGCTGTTCTGCTCGTTCATCTCGGCCGAGGCGCAACGTGAGGCGTAGTAGCTGAACGAGACAAAATCGACGCTGTTTTTCAGAATGTCGTCATCGCCGTCAGCGATCTCAAGCGTCACCCCTTTTTCACGGAATACGCGGGCGGCGTAGGCCGGATAGGCCCCACGCGCCTGCACGTCAATAAAGAACAGGTTTTCGCGATCCTTTTCCAGCGCAGCCCAGACATCTTCCGGCTTGCTCGACCAGGGATAGAAGTTGCCGCCTGCCAGCATGCAGCCGACCTGGTTCATCGGATTCACTTCATGCGCGATGCGCGTCACCAGCGCGCTGGCGACCAGTTCATGATGGGCCGCCTGATACTTTACCTGATCCTTGTTCTCACCGGGTTCGAACACCAGACCGGCGCCGGAAAAGGGGCTGTGCAGCAGGATATTAATCTCATTGAAGGTCAGCCAGTATTTCACCAGGCCATCAAACGCCTCAAAGCAGCTGCGGGCATAGCGGGCAAAAAAGTCGACCATTTTGCGATTGCGCCACGAGCCATATTCAGTCACCAGATGCATCGGCACATCAAAGTGACAGAGCGTGACCAGCGGTTCGATATTATATTTCCGGCACTCCTCAAAGACCGCGCGGTAAAAGGCGATGCCTTGCGGATTGGGCGTCAGTTCATCGCCATTGGGATAGAGACGGCTCCAGGCAATCGACGTGCGGAACACGCTGAACCCCATCTCCGCCATCAGCGCAATGTCTTCCGGATAGCGGTGATAAAAATCGATGGCTTCATGGCTGGGATAAAATTCATCGTCACGCAGGGTAAAACGCTTTTCCAGACCGAGTTTGACCGGCATACGGTGCAGGCCATGTGGAATCATGTCGACGGTGGTTAAGCCCTTTCCGCCTTCACGAAAACCGCCTTCACTCTGGTTGGCGGCCAGTGCGCCGCCCCATAAAAATCCTTGCGGAAACCTTGAATCAGACATGCAATCCTCTTTTCCGGGTCAGCGTGACCCTTTCCTTTAGTGGCTATTAATCGCGTTAGCGCGTTCGGTAACGGGCGCAGGTTGCGTTGCGCTTTCGGGTGCGGTTTTGATTTCGGGTTCGGTTTCAGGAATATCTTCAAAACCTAACAGCAGCGTCAGCACAAATGACAGCACCACAGACAACACCATGACCGCACCGACCCAGACAATACTCATGGGATTGGTGGGATCGAAGAACTGTACGCTGGTAAACAGGCCGGGAGAGGCCATGGAGTGGCTGGCCAGCCCGCCAATGCCCGCTACCGCGCCGCAGATAAAACCACTGATCAGACAGGCGATCAGCGGTCGTTTTAAGCGGACCGCAACGCCATACAGCGCCGGTTCTGAAATGCCGGCAATAATCGCTGATGCCGCCGCTGCCAGCGCGGTCTGGCGCAGTTCACGGTTTTTGGTCCGGAACGCCACCGCCAGCGACGATCCCCCCAGCGAGAGGTTGGCACCAATCTCTGACGGCATCACCATGCCCTCTTTGCCGGTTTCGGCAATGGTCTGGATGATGGTGGGGGTGAACACCCGATGCATCCCGGTCATCACCAGCAGCGGCCAGATTGCGCCCATAATCGCGACGGAAAGCCAGCCAAGATAGCCATGCACGGTGTAGACCAGCGCGGAGATGCCGCTGCCGATCCAGATGCCAATCGGACCAATCAGCACAATCGCGATGGGTGCCGCAATCAGCACAATCAGCATCGGTTTCAGGAAGTTTTTAGTGACGGCAGGGGTAATACGATCCACGCCGCGCTCGATGTGCGACAGGATCCAGGTCATCACCAGCGCCGGGATCACCGTATAGGTATATTTCACCGCGGTCACCGGGATGTAAGCAAATTCCACCGCCTGACCCTGTGCCGCTTTCGCCATCAGTTCAACAAAGTTGGGATGAACCAGTACACCGGCAATGGCGATCGCCAGCGACATGTTCGTTTTGAATTTCAGCGCCGCAGAGGCGGCCACCATGATCGGCAGGAAGAAGAATGCGCCATCGCCAATCACGTTGAGGATGACCAGCGTTGATGAGCCTTTCTCAAACACGCCCGCCATATCCAGGATCATCGCCAGCAGCTTAACCATTGACCCGCCAATAATGGCCGGAATCAGCGGCGACATGGTGCCCACCAGCGCATCAAGAATACCTGCACCGATGCCTCGTAGCGTGATTTTACGTTTTACGGGTGCAGTCGATGTCGCTGCGGGCGATCCCAGCTCCAGCACCGCCTGATAAGCCTGTGACACGTTGTTACCAATGATCACCTGGCATTGAGTGTCGTTGTGCACCACGCCCATAACGCCATTGATCGCCTTGAGCCGGGGATAGTCGACCTGGTTTTCATCTTTCAACACAAACCGCAGGCGGGTCATGCAGTGGGTTACGGCTTCGATATTGGTGAGGCCGCCTAGCGCATCGACGATGGCGCGTGACACCTCGGCATAATTTCTGGGCATGATCGCTCTTCTCTGTAGGGTAAATCGGTCAAAGTTTTTATGTTTTTGCGCCTGCGGGCAGGCAAATAGGAAACCGGTTTCACAAAATCATGAAGTGCTTTCATGGCGCCGACAAGCGCCAAAATCATCAAGATCTCTTTTTTGTGAACTCCATCACCTAATGCTGCCTGGTAACTTCGTGCAAGGGCGGGGTAAATATTTCCAAGATTGAGAGGCTTAGGTAGACTGCAGGACGACGCAGCAAAGGAGCATCACCATGGCAACGATTCAGGAAGTGGCAAACAGGGCGGGCGTCTCAAAAGCGACAGTGTCACGTGTGCTCTCGGGCAATGGCTATGTCGGGAAGGAAAAGCGCGAAAAAGTACTGAAGGCGATTGCCGAAACCGGATACCGGCCCAATCTGCTGGCGCGCAACCTGGCGACAAAAACGTCTCAGACCATTGGACTGGTGATCACCAATACGCTCTACAGCGGCAGCTACTTCACTGAACTAATGGCACACTCCGCGCGCATACTGGAGCAGCAGGGCCGCCAACTGATTCTGGCGGACGGCAAACACACCGCTGAGCAGGAAGAGGCGGCGATTCAGTTTCTGCTCGATCTGCGCTGTGACGGCATCATTATCTATCCGCGCTTCCTGACTATTGACGCGCTGGATGCGATTATCTCCCGGCACAAGCAGCCGATACTGGTGATCAACCGGCGGCTGCGCGTCAACCATAGCTACTGTATTTACAGCGATCAGCACGCCAGCAGCGCTGCGGCGGTGAGCCATCTGCTGAATCAGGGGCATCGCGAGATCGCATTTATCACCGGTTCGCTCGATTCGCCGACCGGCGTCGAGCGACTTTCCGGCTATCACGCTGCGCTGGCCGCACAGGGCATTGAAGCCGATTCCCGGCGAATCGTGACCGGTAAATGGACGGCGCAGAGCGGTATGGCGGCCGTGGACCAGCTGCTGGAACGCAGGGTGACATTCAGCGCGCTGGTGGCGAGTAATGATGAGATGGCGATTGGCGCAATCAAGCGTCTGACTGAATGCAACATCGCGGTACCCGGGCAGGTTTCGGTGATTGGCTTCGATGATATTCCGCTGGCGCCCTTCATCACGCCGTCGTTATCCAGCATGAAACTGCCGGTCACTGAGATGATCGATGAGACGATTAACCGCCTGCTGACCATGCTGGATGGCGGAGACTGGCATACTCAGGCACCTTTCACGGCCAGCCTGATGCTGCGGGACTCCGTTACTAAAGGCCCCGGCCGTTCTGCTTAACCTGCGGCGATCTGTATCACCTCTATCGCCTGTTCCCTGAGCTGCGCTACCGTCGCCGCATCCAGCGTCTCATCGGTAATCACGTGCCCGACCTGAAAACCGGATGAAAGCGGATAGGGGTGAATCTGACCAAACTTGGAGGCGTCGGTCAGGGCATAGCTCTCAGCGCCTTTCGCCAGCACGGCATCCACCACATCACAGCGCAGCATGTTGCGGCCGGTAAAACCGGTCTCCGGATGCCAGCCATCCACGCCAACAAATGCCCGGTGAAAATGAACCTGCTGGATGGAATACCGCGTCAGCGGGCCGACTACCGACTCACTGCTTTTCTGCAGCAGGCCACCGAGCACAATCACCTCACAGGTGGCTTCCCGAAGAAGCTGGGCAATATAGTGACTGACGGTAATCAGCGTAAGATCGGCGCGGTCAGCCAGCGCACGCGCCAGCAGCGCATTGGTGCTGCCGCCTTCGATGAAGACCGATTCACCCGCCTGAACCAGGCTGGCCGCATGTCGTGCCAGCGCCTGCTTAGTGGGATAGCGGGTATTCATGCGGGTGCCGACGTTATCGCTGTCCAGCGCCAGCGCGGAACCGTGAACCCGCCGCAGCAGTCGGTCGCGTTCCAGCAGCGTGAGATCCTGCCGCACCGTCACTTCAGAAACCCCGGTAAGCTGCGCCAGTTCACTGACCGTTACGCTGCCCCGGCTATTAACCAGTTGAATAATCTGATGATGTCGCGGGTTCATAATTGCGTTTCGCAGAAAAAAAGAAGCTCCAGTGTAACAGGGATATCCCGCGCTGGTGTACAACGCGGGATTGGGATCAGGACAAATCCAGCGACCGGCGTCCGTTAAGATTGAGATCCTGCAGCGTAAAACGCTGGTCCCACTCTGTTTCATAATCTTCCGGCGGAAAATCTCCCGGCGAACGTCCCTGCTCCAGCGCCTGTGCAACCCGCCGGGCATAGGCGCGGTTTTTGTCACACATAGGTGCCGCGGGGATATACATCACATTGCCCCAGCCCTGCTGATCTTCAACCGGTGCAACGGCGTGGATCACATCACAGTGCCACCATACCGAATCGCCCGCCTCTAAGGCCGGTATCGAACAGAGTCCTGCAATCAGGTGCGGATGCCACTGTTCATTAACGGGCAACACCCGGCCCGGCGCGACGCCGCACAGTTCATCTTCAGGTACGTCTGAAAGCAGCGGGCGCAGCAGAACATAGGCCATCGCCTGCGGCACCGGCACCACGTGCAGCAGGCCCTGACCGGGGATCATATCGGAGAGTGCGGTCCAGCCCTGAAAGGTCCGGAACACGGAACATTTGGTGGTACCCGGCAGATCATACTCATCCACTTCGGTGCGGTGAGCTGCATCCCAGGGGTCGTAAGCGGCAAAATCACCGTGAAACAGCTTACTGAAAACCTGCTGATACGCGGGGAGTAACCAGCGTTCCAGCGCGCCGGAATCGGTATGGGCGCCTAATCCCTTCGAGGTGGTGCCCGGCAAGCGGCGACGGATGCGATCGGGATAGATAATGCTGACATCCGGGTCAAACCACTGCTTGCCCTGTGATTCAGACTTCCATAACCGGTTCAGAAAAGATTGCGCGTCAGCCATTGCCGCGCTCTGCCGCGCCTGCATTTGCGCCTGTGACCAGTAAATCGGATAGATTTCGGGGCGGGAGGCGGCCAGCGATCCAAAAAAGTCATCGCCGGGGCCGCGATAGTGTTCGTCAAACCGGTTGTGATCCAGATAGTCGAGCATCGACTTATCCCATGCCAGCGCCTGCTCACGCGTGAAGTGCTGCTTAATTACCACACAGCCGCGACGTTTAATCAGCGCCCGGGTTTCATCCGAAACCTTTCCCGCTGCAATGTCCTGCATGGGCACTACCGGCCAGGCACTGCCCGTGCGCTTTTCATCTGCTTTTGCTTCAGCAATCGCAGCAGTGATGTTGTCGCAAACCTGACGGAAAAGGGCATCAACATCACCAATCTGTTGACGTAACTGCTGTTTCATCTCGCGAATAGCGGTTTTGACGTCGTCAGGTAAAGGGGTTGATCGGAAATCTTCACGCATCTCGTGCTCCTGAATATCTGGGGGTTGAGTTACGAATGTAATTAAAATAACCTTCATTCGTAATATTCGACTGAGGTTAACATCCTTTTAACGAAAAAAAACGTGCGTGATAACACAACTCCGGAACCGGAACGCTCTGAAAGCCGTTAGCAAAGTCACTATTTGCATTCTCATTAATCCACACAGCGAGTAAGCTTTATGAATCAAATCAATCAGCCGAAAGGACAGAACGGCGAACGTATAGGGGCAGGCGAGATGGCGGTTAAGATGATTGCGGTGGATATGGACGGCACCTTTCTGGACGACAATAAGCAGTACAACGTTCAGCGGTTTTCACGTCAGTATGCGCTGCTGAAGCAGAAGGGCATCCGTTTTGTGGTGGCCAGTGGTAATCAGTATTACCAGCTGCAGCGCTATTTTCCCGACATCAAAGATGAGATCGCTTTCGTGGCGGAAAATGGCGCATGGGTTTCTGACTGTAATGAAGAGATCTTCTGCGGAGAGTTAGCTCAGGAGAAAGCGCATAAGATCCTCGATATCCTGGCGCATGAACCTGACATCGCGGTCGTGGTCTGTGGACGCAACGGCGCCTATATGCATTCATCCACCTCTGACGAGGTGATGGCAATGCTTGCAAACCACTATCACCGGCTGGAAAAACGCGATGACCTCTATGCCATCGACGACACCATTTTCAAATTCTCGCTGAAGCTGGAGCACGAAGGGGTGGATGCACTGCTGCAAAGACTGCATTCCAGTCTGGGCGAGCTGGAAAACATCATGCATCCGGTATCCAGCGGTTTTGGCTTTATTGATCTCATTATTCCCGGCTGCCATAAGGCTCATGGCATTGCGTTGCTGCAGGAAAAATGGGGCATCAGCGATTGTGAAGTGCTGGCGATTGGTGACAGCGCTAATGATATTGAAATGCTGCGTCAGGCCTGCTTCAGTTTCTCAATGGCCAATGCCGCTGATTCGGTCGCTGCCGTGGCGCGCTATCAGACTCAGAGCAACAATGATGAAGGCGCGCTGAATGTCATTTCCCGCGTGCTGGCGCGCGAATTCCCGTTCGATTAAGCCTGCACTGCGTGAGAACTGGCGGCCTTCTATCCGCCACTCTCCTGATGGCTGCGCGCGTGATGTTCCATTTCATCCAGCGCAGCCTGATTCTCCAGTCCCCACTGATACATCTGCTCAATCGGCTGGGCAAAGGTATGCCCCAACGGCGTGAGGCTGTATTCCACTTTTGGTGGCACCACCTGCCACACCTGACGCGACACCAGTCCGCGCTGCTCCAGCTCACGCAGCGTCTGAATCAGCATCTTCTTCGAAATACCCTGCAGGCTACGCTCCAGTTCACCCGTGCGTGCCCGATTTTCCGGCCAGTGATAGAGCGCATGCAGCACCATCGTGCTCCACTTCACCGAAAAGAGTTCCATCAGGCGGCGTGGCGGTGAATCCGCATAAAAGCAAAGTTTTCCTTCAACCCAGACCGGCATAGTGACATCCCAGACATGATGGTAACCAAAAGGTAACTACTACCAAATGGGGTTCCGTATGTCTATAGTGGGCCGCTTTCTTTACGACCACCAGGTGATAAGAGGCAACAGATGAAAATTAACGCGCTGATAGCGTCCCAGGCAGACCAGCCGCTGCGGGCAGGCCAGGTAGAGTTACGCGAGCTGCAGGCTGACGATGTGAAAATCGAAATTCTTTACTGCGGTGTTTGTCACTCCGATCTGCATATGGCCCGTAATGAATGGGGAGTCAGCCGCTATCCGCTGGTTCCCGGTCACGAAATTGTCGGACGCGTAGTGGCAGTGGGCGGCAACGTCACTAAATTTTCCGCCGGGGATACGGTTGGCGTTGGCGTGATGGTCGACTCGTGCGGTGAATGCCATTTCTGTCAGCAGCAGGAAGAGCAATATTGTGAGGCGGGTTTCACGCCGACCTACAACGGTACGGATAAATACACCGGCAATACGACATTTGGTGGCTATGCGCAGCATGTCATCGCCGACCAGCATTTTGTGGTCACGGTGCCCGACAATCTGGCACTGAATGCGGTGGCACCGCTGCTGTGCGCTGGCGTGACCGTCTGGTCACCGTTGCAGCATTTTAAAGTCAAAGCAGGCGATCGTGTGGGTGTGGTCGGGCTTGGGGGATTGGGCCATATGGCGGTTAAACTGGCCAGTGCACTGGGCGCAGAAGTCACCCTGTTTACGACTTCTCCGGCGAAAGGGGAAGATGCACGCCGGCTCGGCGCTAAGAACGTGGTGATCTCACGAGACGCCGCACAAATGGCTGACTGCCAGGCGTCACTGGATATCATTCTGGACTGTGTCGCTGCACCACACGACCTTGATCCTTATCTCGGTGCGCTGAAAACCAATGGTCAGCTGGTGCTGGTGGGCATTCCCGATCAACCTCATCCGTCACCGAATGTGACACCGATGGTGTTTCGTCGCCTGAGCATCAGTGGCACATCGATTGGCAGCATTCAGGAGACGCAGCAGATGCTCGACTTCTGTGGTCAGCACAACATCACGGCTGATGTTGAGATGATCACCGGTGAAGAGGTCGAAACTGCCTTTGAACGTATGCTGACCAGTGATGTGAAATATCGTTTTGTCATCGATATGCAGAAAACCCACTGGTGATGAATACGGCCCGCTTTAAAAGCGGGCCGTCTGACTTTTACAGGGGCTGAACCCGAAGGATTAAGTCCTGCCTATAGTTACAACATACTTAAATGTTTTAATATCAACTCACCTCATTGAACTCCGTGCAGCAGGGGTCTTGCAGCAAGATCGTTCTGATTAGAAAAAAAAATACCCGGCTCATTGACCGGGTATCTGTTTTGCCGCTTACCAGGCGCAGTTAATCCTGCTCTTTATCCGTGTCACTCTTTTCCGCTTCTTCTTTCTCAACAACATGGGTAAAAGGCTTAAGCAGCTGAATATCCAGAATCACATAAACCATGGTGCTGATAAACAGGGAGATGACACTGCCAAACACTCCGCTGGTGGTAAATGTCAGATAGTTATAAATCACCAGCCAGGTCAGGCAGATAAACAGCGCGAGCGAAATAGAAAGGTTGGGCACGGAGTAGTTGCTGGTACCACCGCCCTGGGTATGCGTCGCTTTAAACAGATTTCCGATGGAGTATTTCTCCAGCACCAGGATAGTCCTTTCCCAGTTACGCTGTTTACGCGCGCTGGCGCGGGTCAGGAACAGATAGAGAATAGAGATGAAGAAGCCGGAGAAAGCGATCAGCACCGGAATCGCTTCCAGCGCATATTCAATACTCTTATGAGGCGTGCCAGTGGTGCTGAGATCAAGCGTCAGCGAGGCACCCAGCGCAGCATATAAAAAGAGAAACAGAATCAGAAAAGTCAGACTACGTTTCCAGTCGCCATCAGCCTCTGCACCTTTTTGCTGGATGGCCAGCTGAAGCGATTGCTGAATCTGTTGTGCCTGTGGTGAGTCTGTTTCAACGGTGTGGCATGGCGCAGCAAAGAAGTTGTGCATAAACAGCTCATCTTCTTTATGAATGGTGATTTTCATCAGAAACCTGTATTCGGGAAATTTTCTTTATTCTAATCAGCACAGCATGAATTAACAGTAACATTGGCTTTATACCTTCAGCCCCGCACTGACTCAGCGGGATATCAGGTTCATCAGACTACTTAAAACTGAATCGTTTGCGAAACTCTGCTCAGCATTATCCTCTTCGTGACGCAGTTGCTGATAGCGCAGCAGCGCGGCATCGTCGTTATCGGCATGCACCACGTCCCACACCATCTTATAGCCATCAGCCATTAACGCGTCCTGCTGATCCTGCCGCTCAGTGTTCACGGCTCTGACTGTTTGCTCTTTCTGAAACAGACGATAGTCTGGCATGGCTATTTCTCCCCAGTCTGGTCCAGCGCTTTAAATTGTTTAATGGCTTCATTGATATTGTTGGTATCGACGGTTGCAATACAGCGATCGCCATTGAACACCTCATAGCGGGCATTATGCAGCTGAAACAGCAAATCCCTGCCACGAAAGTGTATACGTTTCTGTTTAACGCCAATCCCATGCCGCCGTAATAGTGCCTGTGACAGGCGATCGGTCTCTTTTATCATTCCTTCAGCTCCTCGGCAGTACGTGGTCACTGCCAGTAAACCTGATGAACATTAGTTTTATATTAAGAGATAACCCTATTTTTTACAGGGCTAAGCGCAGGTTTCAGAGAAATTACCGGGCTGCGTGTGCTGACGGAATCAGCAGCTCACCGGATTAATGCCATTCCCTGCGTTAACGGACCGCAAATGCGGTACACTTGCCGGAATAACTCGCCACAGGACACGCCGCTATGAACGATAAAAAGATGATTTCCATTGATCAGTTCAACGCTGATGAACGACTGGCCGTCGAGCAAACCTATAAGGGCCTTGCCGAGAAGTACCGTCAACGAACCGGTAAAGAGCCTGATAGCAAAAAAGAGAAAGAATTCAATAGTGAAGCTCGTCAGATCATCATGACCAGCAAACTGGAGAAGGAGAGGGCGCAGGCTGAGAAGGAGAAGAAAAAACCGCTGCGTAAGAAAAAACCTTCTTCAATGACCGCCAGTGAAGTCAGCGATTTCAACTGGTCTGCCTCAGTGGTTAAAGGCCGCCGATAAAAAGCTTCCGCGCGTATTCATGTCGCGCGGTATCTTCTCACATTACTGCAATTGTTCCCTGACTGCCATCGTCCCCGGCACACAAGTCAAAGCCCGATTAGATTCCCTTCGCGACCCGCAATAAGAATATTCTGTAAATAGTTTACCTTAATTCATTAATTGCCGATAAACTGCCATAACCTGTTGCTGCTTCAGTCTGCATATGAATTACTACACTCCTGACGATATTCAGCTGAAGCGCCGATCGACGCGATTTGTGCGCCGCATGTTCATGATGCGCCAGCTCGGCACCTTTCTCTGTTTCCTGCCCATTCTGTCAGTATTGATGGAGATGGGAAAAAGCCTGGAACTCTGCGCACTGCTATTTACTAATGCGTTTGTCTGGCCCTATGCCGCCTTCAGACTGGCATTGCGATCGCGCGATCCCACGGGTTTTGAACGTAAGAATCTGACGCTGGATGCCGCTTTCGGCGGCTTCTGGGTGGCAACCATGGCGCTGAGTCCGCTTCCCTCAATTATTATTATGGCGGTACTGATCTCTGATCGTTACTCGGCGGGCGGTTGGGTTCAGCTAAAGTCTGCTCTGCAGGCCTTTCTGTTGACCTTTTTACTGGCCTGGTTAGCCGAAAAAGCGCCTTTGCAGCTGACTTTCTCTACCCGCACCGTCTGGCTGACTCTGCCGCTCGCCAGCGGCTATCTGCTGGCGCTCAGCGTGGTTTCACACAATCTGACCCTGAGTCTGCGAAAGAAGAATCAGGAGCTGGAACGCATTGCGCTGATGGATCCTGGTCTGAAAATACCTAACCGACGTCTGTTTGAGCGGCGGCTTGAAAGCGAGTTTTTACGTACCCAGCGAGGTGAGGTTAAAGCCTGGCTGATGCTGCTGGATGTCGATCACTTCAAACAGGTTAACGACACCTTCGGGCATGAAGCCGGCGACTTCCTGCTGGCAGAAATCTCGGCACTACTGCGTGACAGCGTCGGCCTGAAAGATATACCTGCCCGCTTTGGCGGTGATGAGCTGTGTGTGATTGTGCGGGATGCGGATGAACCCAGCATCATGTTGCTGGCAGCGCAGATCAGACAGGGGATTGCCCTGCTGCGGCTGCCGGCTTCATCCACCTTTCAGTGCTCGGTGAGTATCGGGATTGCACCGGCATGCGATGCGGCGACAATTCATGAATGGCTGAGATGCGCCGATGAGGCGCTGTATCAGGTCAAGCGCGCCGGACGTAACGATGTGCAGGTGTGGCATTCCGGCACGCTGGAAACGCTGAGTGAAGTCAGGGGCAGTTAACAATGCAGCCTGAGGCCCCTGTCTCAGGCTGAGAGATTAAATCGCCGGGTAGTCGCCGGTGCCTTCAGGCCAGGGCGTGAGTAAATCAAAACCCTTATCGGTGACGGCGACGGTATGTTCCCATTGCGCCGAGAGCGAACGATCTTTGGTGACCACCGTCCAGCCATCTGACAGCACGCTGGTTCCGGCTTTACCGGCATTAATCATCGGTTCGATAGTGAAAATCATGCCTGCTTTCAGTGGCATTCCTTCGCCCGGCGTGCCGTAGTGCAGCACCTGTGGATCGGTGTGGTAAATTTCGCCGACACCGTGACCGCAATATTCACGCACCACCGAGAAGCCAGCCGATTCAGCGACACGCTGGATAGCCGCGCCCACATCGCCCAGCGTCGCGCCAGGACGTACGGTTTTGATACCGGCGACCATCGACTGATAGGTGATATCGACCAGACGTTTGGCACGGACTGACGGTGTGCCGACAAAGTACATCCGGCTGGTATCGCCATACCAGCCATCTTTGATGATCGCTACATCGATATTAACGATATCGCCATCCTTGAGTTTTTTGCTGGCCGGGATGCCGTGGCAGACCACATGATTGACCGACGTGCAGGTGGTACGGGTATAACCGTGATAACCGATGTTTGCTGGCGTTACTTTAAGCTCATTCACGATGAAGTCGTGACAGATATCATCCAGTTCTTCCGTGGTGATGCCGGGACGGACGTGAGGTGTAATCATCGCCAGCACCTGAGCCGCAGCCTGTCCGGCTGCCCGTGCCATTTCGATTTCCGCTGCGGTATGAATTTTAACGCTGTTCATGACACGTCTCCTTGTGTGGTGAGGCTCTCTTTAGGGAGCATATTGCGTATATCAGCGCTGCCTTCCAGTTCAAGCCGGATTAGCATCTGCGCCAGTTGATGTTGGGTCTGCTGTGGATAGAGTTCTGCCAGCATACCGAGTTTTAGCCAGTGTTCTGCCTGTGCATTAATTGAGCGGCTCATCGCCTGACTGGCGATGCGCAGATTCTCATGCATCAGGTCGGAGATTTTTACGATACCCATGCAAGCCTTATATGAAACGTATATGTTTCGTATAGCTTAACGTTATCGGCGTGGTTTGAAAAGAGGGGTGAGATTGTTGCGCGTCTGAAGCAGGGTACAGAATGATGACCAACGGCCACGCATTCCATCGGAACAGAAAAATTTATAGATAATAGAGAGGTGTGTATTGCCAGGTAACAGTAGGGCAGCCCCGCCGAAAAAGCGCCGAAACACTGTCTTTTTTTGAAAACGTAGCTGATGACTGAGCAGATGAAGTACTGGGTTGTTCTGGTGGCTGTGGATATTAAGTCAGTAGAATTAATGGTATAAAATATGGGCAAAGATCAGGGATGAAATCATGAAAAGAATAATTGCTTTGACTGCCGCATTGGCAGTTTCAGGATGCCATATGAGCACAAATCACATCCGACAAAAGGGAATTAAGACTCCCGACGCGTCAGAGATTAAAAGTCAGTGTGAATCTCAGACACCACAGCAAACTCAAGAGCGTGAAACTCAGCTTTGGCTCTGCCAGGCTGTTACAGCAATACAATATCGGTTTTTCGATGCAGATAATTATCGCGGTAAAACATGTGATGTAAGGATCAGGCAGCCGGAAGGCGAGCCTCCGGTAAGCATCAACGTTCAGGGCGGAGATCCAGCTCTGTGCGCTGCTGCAATTAAAGCAATCAAACAAGCTGCAGATGCCCACACTTTTCCAATGAGACCCGCCTTTATGAAGGATGAAATCCCGATACATTTTGCTCCGCAATAAGATTACATAGCTAAGGAAAGTGTTAAGCGTTGCTCTTAAATGTCTAAACTCACAATCCCATAAGGCACCGTGCTGCTCTGAAGCTATGCCGTCAGATACCGGCTGCTAAAACTGTGCACCGCGATGCAGTTATCCGTTGTCAGCAACATACAGCAAACTTTTACTCCGGTACAAGCTCCATTCAGCCCAGCAACTTTCAGGGTTGATATCGAAGTAACCGCGGCATTCAGCCATGGCGAGAGCAACATCACGCGGCACTTCGATAGTTGTGGCATTATCACGGATGCTACTGACTTCCTGCTCAGTAAGCGGGCTTCCTTTCTCATTCTCAATTCTCATCAGTAATGGGATGAGGGCAGGTATAAAAACTATGGTCATGAGTTATATCTCATATTATTAAAGGTTCGTGTCCCTACGAAGTCACTAAAATATGACCTCTCCGGGGTGCGGTAAGTGGCATTCTGTAAAATGTGTCTTCCTGAAAAATATCAATTCATCGTCGTTTCATCGCTACAAGGCTTGAAATCAATTAACACTGCCCAGGCATACAGGCAGGTTTGTATAGCCCGGCTGGCTTACCATAGATAAGGGTGAACATGTCGGTGCCATATTCTGGCTAACTGGCTGAGCCTGGGGCTGATTTGGATAATGGTTGTCATAGCTGTTCGTTGAGGGTTTTCTTGCGGCCTGACGGCCCTTCTCACGCACGTAGGATGACGTGTAGTTATGGGCCTGGTATGCGCCATAACCCGCCACGCCCGCAGTAGCATATCTGGCCGTTCGCTTGCTGCTGGAATATCTCTTCGTGATTCTGGGTGTCGTTGTTTGTGATGAGTAAGCTGAACTAAAACTATGGCTGTAGCTTCTATGCCCACCCCCACCACGATGGCCGCGCGCATCAGCTGTAAACGAGGCAGCCATCAGTGATGCCATAGCCAGACTTAAAATAATTCCCTTCATTACTGCTCCAGTTTATTCATATTCATTAATTATGTTCTCGTCAAAAATCACGATATCTTCAGCCAGAAGAACAATTTTTTTAGATTTATTTAACTCGTTCAACGCTGCGCTATCCTTATGAGAGGAGGTGCCCATGTGTGGACGGTTTGCGCAGTACAGCAGCAGAGACGATTACTTTGAATCCCTGGAGCTGAAGCCCGATGAAATCACTTATGACCCAGAGCCGATAGACCGCTTTAACGTAGCTCCAGGCACCAAAGTGCTCTTGCTCAATGAGCGGGATAATGAACTGCACTTTGATCCGGTTTACTGGGGTTACGGTCCGGAGTGGTGGGACAAACAACCGCTTATCAATGCGCGTGGTGAAACCGCTGCGACGGGACGCATGTTCAAACCGCTGTGGGAGCATGGTCGCGCCATTGTTCCTGCCAATGGCTGGTATGAATGGAAGCGAGAGGGCGACAAAAAACAGCCTTACTTTATTTACCACAAAGAGAAAGAACCGCTGTTCTTCGCCGCTATCGGCAACGCTCCTTATGGTAAGGATCATGGGCATGAGGGTTTTGTTATCGTAACGGCAGCGAGCAATAAAGGCATGGTTGATATCCATGACCGACGCCCGCTGGTTTTAAGTGCGGATGCTGTACGCGAATGGCTCAGTGCCGAAACCACGTCAGAACGTGCTCAGGAAATTGCACATGAAGCCGCATTGCCGGAAAAGGACTTTACCTGGCATCCTGTTACAGCCAAAGTCGGCAACATCCACAATCAGGGTGAAGCGCTTATTAAAGAGATCAAGCCTGACTGAACAGACTGATGAGGTGAGAGATTTACATAGTTTCCCGCACCGTTTCCCGTTATAAAAACAGGATCACTCGTTTCTTAATCTGAGAGCGTTTATTTTGCAGGCAGACACTATGCGGTTGTTTCTTCGGCCAGTCACCCCATCAGATGCCGATGATCTTTACAGGATCTACGGCGACCCTGCGACGAATACGTTTAATCCCGCGGGCCCACATCCGGATATCCATCATTCACGGGAAGTGCTATCGCGCTCTATCCGTCACTGGGAATTGAATGGCTTCGGCAGTTGGGCTATCTCGCTTCAGGATAATCCAGAAAGAATCATCGGTTTTGGGGGATTGAGCATCAGAAGCTTTGCCGATATCACGATCAATAATCTTGGATATCGTTTCTCTCCGGAATCCTGGGGGAAAGGACTGGCGACGGAATTTGCGAACTATGCAGTTAGTTATGGGTTCGAAGAGATAAAACTGGCTGAAATTTCTGCAATCGTAAGAGCGAATCATCTGGCTTCACAAAAGGTTCTGATTAAGGCCGGACTCCGTCATACCCGGGATATTTATGATGTGGAAAATGCGCCCGCAAGCATGCTGTTTACCCTGAGTCAGGATGAATGGAATCAAAAACGGGGGTGAGGAGGATATATCCTGTCCTGTCAGTACCTATCGTTTCAGGTCAATCAGTGCGAGCTGTAGATGATGCGCTATAAAGTTCGCTTTGAGCGCGCTGTAGCGTTGAGCATCGTTGTTACAGAGTGATGCTGCTTCACGCTTTATCTCAGCATAGGTTGCTGCGATATCTCTGTTTTCTCTGAGGTAATCACGGAAAGCAAGGTGCCTTATTATCTGTTCGTCTCCAGCTGCAAACGCATGCACCTGATGGCTGCGCCGCTCTCCACCCTTAATGAAATATCTGCGGTCTGAGATTCCGTTCTCACCACGAGGACACTTCTATTGTCAGTCATCTCAAATGACGCTGAAGAGTCTGTTAAATCCGTAGTGCCACAAGCGAAGCTGGAATAGTTTTATCCGCATTCAGGCGACAAGTTACGAGAATAACACTCACTGCCTTAATGGCATCCGTCAGGGATTTACCCTTTTACTCAGCCCAGGAATCATCGCTTCTTACCCCTTTCATTACTGTAATTTCTTTCCCCGCTGCCGATAACAGATCCAGTACCAGCGAGCCATAGAAGCGGAACGTCGGTGATAACCTATTAATTCAAACATCGGGGTCTCCTATGTATCGGAACAAAAAAATAAAATTAAGCGTCATGCTCACTGCGGCATTCCTCACAGTCATCTTAACGGGCGTTTTTGTGACAGGATTTGCCGGGTTTAAACTCAATACGGCCAGCGATCAGCAGGAATTGACGCGCGCGCGGCTGGGCGATCTCCAGGCCCTGCAGACGCTAAAAGATAATTTAACTCAGCAAACTGTCCTTTTACTGTCCGTGGCTTCAGTCACTCAGCCTCAGGCAGAGGCCACTATAAAAACCCAGTTCTATGCGTTGCAGACCAACAGTGATAATACCACCGCGCATTTTCGCGAGCTTATCAACGGTGCCAAAAGCATTCCGGGGATCAATCTTGCTGAAGTAGAAGAGGCTTCCACGCAATTAAATAAAATTGAAGTGGCAGCGGGTCCGCTTCATCAGGCAGAGCAAAACCTGTTTAAGCAGAACGCCACTCCGTTCCCGGAAAAACTCCGTGGTGAACTGATCCCTGCGCTTTCGCACTACCGCAATGCAGTGGATGGGATGGTTGATTATCAGGCGAGGGTAACGAGTAAAACGGCCGAAACGTCCACGCAGGCGCTCTCCGGTGTTTATATGACGCTGGCAGGCCTGACCACCCTGTTTGTTGTGATGGGATTTGTGATGAGTGGGCTGATCACCCGCTGGATCAAGACTCAGCTGGGTGGAGAACCTTCGCATGCGCAGGGCCTGGCCGCTGCGATTGCGGCGGGCGATCTGACGACAAAAGTGACCCTGCGTCAGGGGGATACCGTCAGCATGATGGCTTCTCTGGATAGCATGCAGAGCAATCTGCGTGACCTGGTCTCGCAGATTAAAGATTCTTCCGCTTCGGTCGCCATGGCAGCTGATGAAATTTCCCAGGGCAATACTGAACTCTCTTCCCGTACAGAGCAGCAGGCCGCCGCTTTGCAGGAAACCGCCGCCAGTATTGAGCAGCTTACGGTCACGGTAAAAAGTAATGCAGCGGGCGCACAGCAGACCGCGGATTCAGCCCGTGAAACCGCTGCGCTGGCGCGTTCGGGTGAACACGATATGCAGCGCATGTCAGAGACGATGAATGATATTTCAAAAAGCGCGGTCAAAGTCCGGGATATTACCTCCGTTATCGAAGGAATTGCATTTCAGACCAACATTCTGGCGCTTAACGCGGCAGTCGAAGCAGCACGAGCGGGCGAACAGGGTCGAGGTTTCGCCGTCGTCGCGGGTGAAGTCAGGACGCTGGCTCAGCGCAGTGCAACGGCAGCCAGAGATATTAAACATCTGATAGAAGAGGCTGTGGCACAGGTTGAAAGTGGTGTTGTCGTGGCAACCGGGACCGGCAAGAGCATTCTTGATATCAATGCGATGGTTGGAAAACTCGCCGTCGCGATGGATAACATCTCACTCGCCTCAGCTGAACAGATGCAGGGCATTTCACAGGTCAGCATCGCAGTGAACGAGATGGATGGCGTCACGCAGAATAACGCCGCGCTGGTTGAGGAGTCCTCTTCGGCATCACAGTCGCTTTCAGCCCAGGCACACGCTTTACGTGAAGCCGTGAATGCTTTTCGCATTTAAGCATTATGGTTACAGCTCACGTTGAAAGATGCGGGAGAAACGCGGCTGATTTGTCCGTTTCATATTGCCGGAATGGATGTCAGGGAGTGATTTCTCTCAGATTAGTACAAGCCCTCCATCGTGAACTGTCCCCGTAATGTTGGACACTGTTTCATCGGAGGATCCCCTCGACCATCTTGATATATATTGGTCGAGGGCTTCAACAGCATTTTATAATTCTGTGTTCTATCAACTTTGGGTGTTCTATTGTCAATGCCCTAAGACAGAGATAAGTTTATTTTACTATGTCGATAAGGGCCGATAAGAGGTCGCTGAAGGTTTCATACTCTTCAATAACGTAATCAGTTGATGCTTTGTCACGAATCTGAAAACACTTCTCTTTGAAGCTGTACACGAATACGGACATTCCATCTTCACCAATCAGCAGTTTGTCTGTCAGATTGGGATCAACGTAGACGTCATTATCGCGCGTATCAATGTTCCTGATATAGATATTTGACCATGCCAACTCACCATTCTCTGCCTGCGTCAGGCTATACAGGGTGAGTCCGTTGTATTCCAGACCATCCATGACTTCGAGCATATCGGCGTAGTCCTGGCGAGTCATCACTAATTTCTGAATATCCGAGTAAACACCGCGTTTAGTTTCATCCCATTCCATTGGCGCAGGATTGCGCTTCAAGTCCGTAATAACATCTGGTGCTATTGGGCTGGCTATCGGGTAACTATCGGAAATCATCAAATTTTTGAAGATACCCATTATCTGAATTGTGTTATTCATATCGTTTTCACTTCCCTACAGGGTAAATTACGCCGTTCGGCGAAGGCCATAAAACGTTAGTGCTGGCGTTGTATGGGAGGTCTTTAGTGATTATCGCCTGTGTCTTTGAAAGCGCGGAGTGATATGGCGAGTTTTGGATAAGTATTAGATTATTCAGGGCATTTGTTCCACTGTCATCGAGTGGGATCTTGTGGTGAACCTGCCAACCGGGCGGCACTTTACCATCGGCAAGGCGTAGAAGATTGTTAGAATCAAACGTTGATAGTGCATCAGGGTGCCCGGAAATCGATTTGAGGAAGTTGGGACGAACAGAACTGTTGAACTCACCACGTAGCGCGGCATATTCAGCGCGGTCACGGCGAACATAGTTCAACTCTGACACGTTGACATCATCCAGGAGAACGTGTGCCTTTTTGTATTTTCCCAGATAGCTGGTCAATTCTTCCGCAGCAACTGGGTTACGGACAACCAGCAGTGAAGCAGCTGCGACCATCATCCCGGAAGTGGTTTCGTTGAGAACGCTGTCGTATCCCTTCACCGCATCACCGCCTAACTGTTCGGCGGTCTTTCTGAATCCTTCCGGATTGCCATTATAAATCCCGCCAGCGGCCAGAAGCCTTCCCGCAGCTTTGCTGTTGATAGTATTACCTGTCTGTGGGCGCTGAGCCGGATTACCTCTGGTGGCTACGGGGCGGACAAGCTGTCGTCTTATCACATCTTCAAGGCGAGAACGCAGAAAAAGCGGCAGCGTACTGATAAGACTGCCGTCTGAGTTAGCAACACTGCCGTAAATTGTGCCACTTTCGCGCCGGAGTATAACGATATTTCCGCTTCTCACCTCATACAACGCGTCCCGGTAGGCCATATGTGGCTGCTGGAAATGCATGCTGAGATAGCGCCTTACAAGCAGCGAGTATCCATCAGGCAAATCCCACTCACGAATGATACGTCCGGGATTTGCCGTATCTGAAAGATAGCTGTACGCGGTATCGGGGGGAACAATATGGGGAATATCGTTGAGGTAGATATCATCCAGAGTTCTGGCCTGGCAGTTACGTAGCATAATATCCCTTTACGCTATATCGGTGACACTCCAATTATAGAGAATTAGCGTAGTTAATGGAAAAAATGAGCAGCGGAATACTTTTTTGGTGGTAGATCAGAAGTCTGCACCTAAATTCTGGTGCCGGCTTTTTCGGTCTTCCGCGTTTCAGGCCGGAGAGCGCCCCGGCCCCGGACGCCTGAAAGCGTTTGACCCACTGGTAAACGGTGCTCTCATTGGGAAGGTTAAACTGAGCAGTGGCATCGCGAAGCGAGAGATTATCATTGATGACGGCGCGGACAACCTTCAGCCTGAACTCAGGAGTGTAGTCACCCGTTTTCCATGTCAGCCCGTCAATGCCGGCTGCCGTGCGGAAACCCAGCGGCGAACCGCCGTGCGGCCCACGCCAGAACGGTTAGCCGTCTCACGATAACCATCCCTGCTGTTGAGATAATGCGTGACAACGGCGAGCCGTAATTCAAGGGGAAACTTAGGACTGCTCACTGAACTGCACCTTAATCAGTCGGGTTTCCAACTTTTGGGGTGCAGTTCAATCGGAGGGCTTTTCTTTTGGCGGACATTCCGGGACGCTCAGAGGCTGAAATATTCAATGTAAACATATTGACCTCGCCCGTAAGTTTTAGCCTTTTGAAAAACAGGTTTGTTTATGAGGGAAATGATGATAAATCACAAGATTAACCTCTACTTCCATGGGTCGGGCGCGGTTGCATTTAAATCAACACGTGGCATCACTGGCGTCTTACCATCGTAGAAAAATGCAGAGTTTGTGAAGGAGTAAACCTTATCCGTCATTTTAACAAATATATGGTCATTAACCGCCGTTATGTCCGCATTGGCAGTATCAGCTTGAAGGAAAGGAGCCGTTTTAGTAATTACCTTCATGGCTTTATCGTTAGTCCGATAAGTCAGGCATGAGCAACATAAACAGGGCTGTTCTGTACCCATCAATCCGCATTCTCATGAAGCAGAACACCCCCCGCTAAAAAAATTTAAATTTTTTTGCATCCGTTTTCGCTGCTCATTCGTATTAACAGATAAGGGCGCTCTCGCCCTGTCCGTTAACTCAATGAGGGAAGTGAAAATGAAACCATTCCTGCCAACTCTGATTTTTTCTGCATTAGTCTTCAGTGGCGCCACTTACGCGGCGAGCATGGACAGCGACACGGTGATGGTCGGCGGTGCTGCTATGTACCCATCGAAAAATATTGTTGAGAATGCTGTTAACTCGAAAGACCACACCACGCTGGTGGCCGCCGTTAAAGCCGCCGGGCTGGTCCCGACACTTGAAGGGAAGGGGCCGTTTACCGTTTTTGCGCCCACCAATGCCGCCTTTGAAAAACTGCCTAAGGGCACGGTCGACTCCCTGCTTAAGCCAGAAAATAAACAAAAACTCACCAGTGTCCTGACCTATCACGTGGTCGCAGGAAAACTGGACATGAAAGCGCTGGAAAAAAAAATCAAAGCGGGAGGAGGCAAAGCCGAGCTGAAAACGGTCAATGGCGAATCACTGTGGGTGATGGCAAATGGCCCGCACAACATTCAGCTTAAAGATGCTCAGGGCAATATTGCCAGTATTACTACGTATGATGTGAATCAGAGTAACGGTGTGATTGACGTTATTGATACCGTGCTGATGCCGTAAAGCGTTACCTATACTGTGTGTAGCCACTGATCGGGTGGCTACACCTTTAACAGGGAAGCCGATGACAAAAAATGTGCCCCATATTCAGGCCGATTTAATGAATCAGATAGCCGTCGGCGATAAAGCTGCTCTTGAGCAGCTTTATCGCGTTCTGTCGCCCCGACTCTATGGGATCATTCTGCGAATGGTGAGACGCCGGGACTGGGCAGAAGAGATCCTTCACGATACGTTTATCCAAATCTGGCAGTCGGCTAACTATTACGACGATAAGCGCAGTGAGCCGCATATCTGGCTCAGTCACATCGCCAGAAATCGGGCGATTGATTTCCTTCGTAAACATGAAAACAGAAGCTGTTCCGTTGATGAGATCAGCGAAGCGGAAGCAGGTTTCCAGACGCCACTTCCTGCCGATGCGAGTCATGCGGAGGCGCGTCGCCTTCAGCACTGCATGGCGCACTTACCCTCTGAGCAGCGACAAAGCATTTCGCTCGCCTATTATCGTGGCCTGTCACAGAGTGAGATTGCGCTCTCTATGAGTCAGCCTGAAGGGACGGTGAAAAGCTGGATCCGTCGCGCGTTAACCCATCTTCGGGAGTGCATAGGCTTATGACTAGTCAGGAACAACATGATCTCACTGCGGCCGAATATGTGCTTGGCCTTACCGACGATGTGACACGTCATCGGCTGGATAAACGCCTCAATGACGATTCATTATTTGCTGCAGAGGTGCTGCACTGGCAGAAAGCGTTCAGCGGCATTGACCTGCTCACACACGCCGTTATCCCGTCTTCTGCGGTCTGGCAGCAGATTGAGCAGGATCTTGGCCGGAATGCAGGCGTCTCTGGCACGACATCAATCCGCAGGCATCCTGGCTTCTGGCTCGGCTGGGGCCTGGCGGCGGCAATGGCTGGCATCCTCATTTTCACCCATTTAAGCAAGCCGGATGCCCCACAGTCTCTGCAGCCGATTGCGGTACTCAGTGGCGCACAGCCCGATGCACAGTTTGTGGTGAATCTGGATAAGTCAGCTTCACTCCTTCAGGTTTCGGCGCTGAACATCACGCTGCCAGAGAATAAAAACCTGCAGCTCTGGCTGATCAGGGGCAGTGCTGCGCCACAATCTCTGGGGCTGATCAATCATCGCGACAGTAACGTTTTCCGGTTACCCCCTGGCGAGTTAGATAATCAGACGGTACTGGCGGTAAGTCTGGAGCCGGTGGGAGGTTCCAGGCTCAGCGGGCCGTCCGGTCCGGTGATTTTCCAGGGCAAAGTCACGTTGCTTTAATCTTCAGGACGCGGGTTCTCGGGCCGGGATTCAGCGGAAAAGGGGAGTGGATGGCTTTTCGAATGGCAGGCCTCCATGCCCTTGCCTTAACCTAATCAGGGGGAATGACAAAAGAATGGAAATCAGAACGGCGTTGGAGTCTGATGCGGCAGGCATCAGTGAGCTGATACAGCTTGTGTCTGTGCAATGTAATTTTTCAGAGACAGAGCCCTGTCCGCAATGGTTCATCGACAGCACAAAGCCCGATGTGCTTCAGCCGTTGATTGTTTCAGATGACTATCTCTGGCTGATTGCCGTGGAAAGAGGTGAGGTGACAGGCGTACTCACCCTTTTCGAAGGCAATTTAGTTAAATACCTTTTTGTACATCCGAAATTTCAGCGAAAAGGGGTAGCGAGGGCACTCTGGCAGCGGGCGATTCCCGAACTGCGTTCAGAAATCAGCGTACGGTCTTCACTCCTTGCCGTCCCTTTTTATGAGAAAAGGGGATTTAAAAAAGTCGGGGAGGTCAAATTTTTTAACGGCGTATCATTCCAGACAATGATCGCTCAGCTCTGAATTAACAAAGAGATTTTTAAGTTCTCTGTTTCCGAAATAAAACGGCCCGGCCACGCATTTATCAAACCAGCTTTGAGGGTGAGCGGAACCGGGCCAACCCGCCTTATTTATACCCGCGTATATTCACTGTCTTCAACTCACTGACTTTTTGCGCCATCGCTGCCCGCTAATGCTATATCGGGCGCGTGATTTGCAGCGTTTTTACACTTCATCAGACTCTTTTTACGCCTTTTTTACAGGCCGTTCGGTTTAATTAACGGCACCGGGCATTTACGTGACAACGTTACACGATGGCGGTCACAACCCGATTTTGCAAAAAGCGTCTGCAGGCATTAAGTGGACAGGGTGCACATTCATGAGTGGTTTTCTCCAGTTTATTCTCCGACCTCCTATTAATAGCGGCTCGCTGCCAGGCACTGGTGCCTCTCCGCAGCGG
Source organism: Pantoea sp. JV6 (assembly GCF_025910055.1). NCBI lineage: Bacteria > Pseudomonadati > Pseudomonadota > Gammaproteobacteria > Enterobacterales > Erwiniaceae > Pantoea > Pantoea sp. JV6. The sequence continues at coordinate 468,205 of NZ_JAPCIM010000003.1, forward strand.
GTTCTTAAGGAATACAGCATGTCAGGCCTTATTCTTGTTTCGCATAATCAATGTCAACGTTCGACGCTTACTGCAATTTATGACGGCATCCTTTCCCGTCAGGGAGGCGTCTGGATTAGCTGGGATGGTGAAAGCAGGGTGATGCCTCCGGATGCGTCAAGACCCTACGCCTTGCAGCAGATGGGTCAGTATGAAACCGTGACCTTCCCGTATACGCCTGGCGAGCTTAATGAGGGGTACCACAATTATATTCACAAAGGGCTCTGGCCTGTTTTTCATCAGCGTCCGGACATGGCTCGTTTTTCCGCCAGCGGCTATCAGGAATATAAAAACATCAATAAAGCCTATGCGCGCGCCATCTGCGAAAACGCCGCACCCGACGATGTTATCTGGATTCAGGATTACCATCTGCTAGGCTGTGCCACCTATATCCGTGAAGAAGGATTGACCAACTTAGTGGGTATTTTTCTGCATCAGCCTTTCCCCGCTGGCAGAATGTTTGAAACCATACCCGAATGGCGCTGGTTCACTGACTCTCTGTTATGTTGTGATCTGATTGGCTTTCAGACCGTGCAGGATATGAATAACTTCCTGGTCTGGCTGGAGAGCGAATTCCGTATAGAACGGCTGGAGGCGCAAAGCTTTCGTGTTCATGGCCGGATTATCAGGGTGGGTGTGTTTCCTGTCGGAATTGACCTTGACGATGTCCAGTCTCTGCGTGATAGCAACAGCTGTGCTTACATGGAGATGCAGTGCCGCGAAAGCCTGCCCGAAAATACCGTGCTAAGCGGCGGCCATCTTGATGAGAGTTCAGGTCTGCCTTACCGAATCAGCACCCTGGAGGTGCTGCTGCGAAAACATGATTGCTACCAGAAAAATATCACGCTGTTGCAGCTGGCGCCTCCTGCAGCCGGACACGCACATGATGCGTCAGAACTCGGTCACGCTCTGGAAGCACTGTGTGGGGAGCTTAATGGCGTGCATGGCACAATGAACTGGTATCCGGTGAACTATCTGACTCATGGCTACAGCCGCGAAGAGCAGGCTGGCATCTATCGTGCCTCACGCGTTGCGCTGGTGACGCCGTTGATGGCAGGCATGAGCCTGATGGCCAAAATGTATATCGCCTTACAGGACCCGAAAAATCCCGGGGTGCTTATCCTCTCGCAGTTTGCCGGTGCAGCCGGGCAGATGGAGGGTGCCATCATCGTCAATCCTTATGATCCTGATGCAATGGCCAGTGCGGTACATCGCGCATTGCAGATGCCGTTACACGAACGGCGGTCTCTGCATGCCCGTCTTATGAAGGGACTGCATATGCACGACAGCCATCACTGGGCTGAGTCGTTTTTGCGCATGCTGAACGCTGAGCCAGCAGCCCCGGAAGCCTTGCCGTCGCCTGCCTTTTTTCCGCACCTGAGCAGTAGCCGGGCGAGGTACTGAGTTTTTGAGTTGAAGTGGTATTTCGCTGGTGCGCGGGTTAGCGGGGCGAAAGCCAGATAATCGGCCCACTCTGAGCCGATTATCTGAAGCTGAAGCTAATTATTTACTGATTGCGTCCACAACTAGTTTTGCCGCACTGGCCAGTACGTCTTTGCGCGCGACCGCGTCTTTGTCCTTCTGGGTGAAGTAGGTCGTCAGGATGATGGGTGCCTGATCCTTCGGCCAGATGACGGCAATATCATTAGTTGTGCCATAGTCACCACTGCCGGTTTTATCAGCCACTATCCAGTCAGCCGGCAGGCCTGCTTTAATACTGTTTGCACCTGTTGTATTGCCCTTCATCCATTCTGACAGTTTGGCTCGCTGCTCTCCTTTGAGGGCGGTGCCGAGAACAAGCTTATTAAGCGTGTCAGCCATCGCTGAAGGAGTCGTAGTGTCACGCACATCATCCGGGATTGCTGTATTGAGTTCTGGTTCCTTTCTGTCCAGGCGAAAAGCCTTATCGCCGATTGTTCGGGCAAAATGCGTAGCCTGTTGCGGGCCACCCAGATACGCAAGTAATTTATTCATCGCGGCATTATCGCTGTATTGCAACGCCGCAGCACTCAGTTCAGCAACAGTCATTGATGAGCCGATATGTTTCTGGGTGATGGGATTATAATTAACCATGTCGCTTTTATTTATATGAATTTTCTTATCAAGCAAACTATGGTCACTTTCATTTTTCTTTAATATCGATGCTACTGCCATTACTTTACTTGTGCTGCACAGCGGGAATCTTTCATTGCCCCGCCATGAATATTCAGAACCATCGGATGTGTCAACGACCGTAACGCCGAGTCTGCCACCAGATTTATTTTCCAGTGTCTCAAACTGGCTCTTTAGCGTTAGCTGGTCAAAAGCAGCATGGGCTGACACTGAACAACCTGTTGCGGCCATCAGTAACATGCCGGTCAGGCTTCCTTTAAAGTTTATCATCTTGCATTACCTTATTCTGGCATTAGTAAAATCATGGGGTCTTTTAAGTCACGCAGAAAAAATGCATCCCTTAAATTATTTGCCCCAAAATAAATCAATTTCCTTGTAAGAAAAAACGGTATAAATTGATGCCAGTCATAAGTTTTTCTGGGGGCTGATTTGAAAAGTGATATCCCACTCAATGCGCTGCGTGCATTTGAAGCATCTGCCCGCCACCTCAACTTTACCAGGGCAGGCATGGAACTCTTTGTCTCTCAGGCTGCGGTCAGTCAGCAGGTCAGGCTGCTGGAAGAGAAATTAGGGGTGATTTTGTTCAAAAGGCTTTCCCGGGGCCTGGAGTTGACCGATGAGGCGCGGTTGCTATTCTCAAAAATTTCAGAAGAATTTCATCGTATTGAGAAGGCTTATCGTCAGTTTGAAGGAGGTAAAGTCAGGGAGGCACTGACGATATCCTGTGTGGGCACCTTTGCGCTGGGCTGGCTTTTACCAAAAATTGAAGATTTTCAGCAGAGACATCCCGCTATCGAACTGAGTATTCAGACGAACAACAATGTCGTAAGCATTGCCGGAGAGGGAGTGGATTTTGCTATAAGATACGGTTCGGGTAAATGGGCGTCATCGCATAACCAGCTATTGCTGGATGCGCCGCTGACCCTGTTATGCCGGCCTGAAACGGCGAAGAGACTGACAAAACCTGGTGATATATCCGGCGAGACGTTATTACGTTCTTACCGTCTTGAAGAGTGGGATAACTGGTTTGCTGCGGCGGGTATTTCCCCATTCAGAATTAATGGACCTGTATTCGATTCTTCACGCCTTATTATTGATGCTGTGATGATCACTGGCGGCCTGGCACTGGCACCTGATGTCATGTTTCAAACGGAAATAAAGCAAGGTTTGCTCGCCAGACCATTTAATATTTATTCTGGTCATGATGGGTACTGGTTAACTTGGCAGAGAGCCAGAAAGATGACCCAGTCGATGGAAATATTTCGCGAATGGATTATTGAGCAAATAATTAGGCCGTAATTTATTCAGGTTCGTTCTGTCATCACGCTACGCAGTTCTTCCCTGAGCCAGCGCAGTGACAAATCGTTATCAAGCCGTTTATGCCAGAGCAGTGACAGGGCTATTTCCGGTGTTTCAATGGGTACCGGGCTACAGCATAAGCCGTAATGCGTCACCCACTCATCCGACAGCCCAGCGGGAACGGTGGCTAACGCGGGTGCGCGCGCCAGCAGCGGAGGCAGAGAGGAAAAATGCGGCGTCACGTAGCGAATCGAACGGGCCTTTCCTGATGCCGCAAGCTGGTCATCGATGGCGCTCCAGTTCGCCCCGCGATAGGAAACCAGCAGATGATCATGCGCCACATAATCCTCCAGCGTCAGCGGTGCATGCAACGAAAGCTGTTCCGGGTGCCACAACGTACAAAAGTTGTGTGACACAATTTTCTCGCGCTGGAGCGTGGCGGGTGTGCTCTCGCCAACCGAAATGGCAAGATCGATCTCTCCGCGCGCGACCAGCTCCGCATCCCGGAAGGGATCGCTGGCCGTAACCTGAAGCGTCACGCCGGGAGCGGTGCGTGTGATGCGCGCATACAGTCCCGGCATCAGCCAGCGTTCAACCCAGTCGCTCATCCCCATCCGAAAAACATGTGTCGCCTCAGAAGGCGTGAAGGATGCTGGCTGAAACAATACGTTCTGCATCTGTGCCATTAACGGGCCCAGCTCAGCGATCAGCGCTTCAGCACGCGGGGTAGGCTCCATGCCTTTCGCCGTGCGCACAAACAGTGGATCGCTGAACATTAGCCGCAATCGGGCCAGTGCATTACTGACTGCTGGCTGACCCAGATGCAGCTTTTCTGCCGCACGCGACACGCTGCCTTCCCGCTTCAGAACCAACAACACCGTCAGTAAATTCAGGTCGATTCGATGAAAATCATTTTCTCTGATAGTGAGCATCAGTTTAATCAATTTGAGTGATACAGGTTGCGTAATGATACTGCCCACCACGTTGTGATGAAACTTTCTGGAGAGATATTTATGAAAATTTTACTGATGCTGGTGGCGTCTCTTATCGCGTTCAGTCCGGTCTATGCTGCCGAACAGACCTCTGTACGGGATCAGCAAGCTCCGGGTTATTACCGGATGACATTGGGGAAATTACGCATTACCGCGGTTTCCGACGGCACGGTAACCGTTCCCCTGAATAAATTACTGACTAACATTTCGCCTGAAAAACTAAACCATGCAATGGCCAGAGATTCGATGACGCCGCAGGCCGAAACATCAATCAATGCCTTCGTTATCGATGATGGTAAAAAGCGCATTTTAATCGACACCGGGGCCGGTGAGCTTTTTGGACACAATGGCGGACATCTGCTGACTAATCTGGCCGCCGCTGGCTATCCGGCAGAGTCGATCGATGCCGTACTCTTAACCCATATTCATGCCGATCATTCAGGCGGTGTTTCACGCGCGGGCAAGCCTGCTTTTCCAAAGGCCGAAGTGTTCGTGGATAAACGGGATGTCGATTTCTGGCTTAATCCGGCTAACGTCAGCAGGGTAGAGACCAGTCAGGCCCATACCTTTGCAGAATCTGAACGGACTCTTCGCCCAGTCATCAATGCTGGCCTGCTTAAAACGTTTATGGCACCAGCCACATTAACGGGGGGAATCCGTGCAGAGTCGACAGCTGGGCACACGCCGGGTAGCGTACTTTATCGCGTAGAGAGTGAAGGTCAGACCCTGGTGCTGTGGGGAGATATCATCCATGCCAAAGCGGTGCAATTGCCCGATCCTGAAGTGGCCATCCATTTTGATGTCAATCAGAAGCAGGCTATCACTACACGTGAAAGGGTACTGAAACAGGCTGCAGATAAGGGCTACTGGGTGGCAGCGGCGCATATCGCCTTCCCTGGCCTGGGCCATGTGCAGCATGAAGGTAACGCTTATCGCTGGGTGCCCGCTAATTACAACACGCAGCTTGGGCAGTAGGTTTTTAACTAAAAAACGTAATAATATCAGGGAGAAATATTTTGCTGTGAGTTAACAGGCGGCGCTTCAATATCAACAAATTGAATAATGTCTGTTAGTTTAGAGGCATCTCTGTAAGAGGGGCCAGAGCGTTGCCGTAAAGATTAGTAGTCAATGAGGTTATGGGGCTGATAAAGTCGACAGCATTATGCCACTCATTGTCGCTGCGCTCTGAGCCATTTCTCAATTCAACCTGAAGTTGAATACAGTCAATGTTCGGGATATCGTTGTAGAAGCTTCTCGCTTATACAGTCCCGTTCTTTCTGTAGGTAGAGTAATAGCTCAGGACCTGATTTTCCGAGGCCAGAACCTTAAAGAAGGTGACAGAGTCATGTTTTACACGGCACTGGCTAACTTCGATGAAAAAGTCTTCGATAACCCATTCCGTTTTATTGCGGAGCGAAAAGAAAAGCCACTATCATTCGGCACGGGCATGCATATGTGTATTGGTATGGGCATAGCGCTCAGCTTTGCTTCGTCGTTTATTGCCCACATAAACTCACATTACATGCTCAGGGACGTTAGCATAATCGAATTTGCAGAGGGTGTGTCTGCACCAGGTGCTTCAGATTTTAATATTGGAATAGACTTCTATGAACTGGCTGAAAATTAAAGATTTCCGCACGTTACTTGCTTCTCTTTTCATCTCGAAGTTGGGCGATCATGTATATGAGGTCGTTTTTGTTTTTATTGTGCTCGAGAACACGCATAATAATTATCTTCTTGCCGGCTGCGTCTATTTTTTTTCGTTTTATTCCTTTTCTATTTTTCGGCTCCGCTGGTGGCTGGATGGCAGACAATTGGCGCATCAACTGTTCAGTTATACTCTCATTGGCAGACAAGCCCTGGGTGCTGATGTTCAATACATTAACGTATGCAATTTAAATTGTTATACTTTGTATGTTTTCAGAAAATTCACAGAATAAAACGTCGGCGTTCAGATTGAAACAAGTATATCAGGAGAATCTATCCTGCATTAAAAGTTTATTTCAGGAAGCTCCTGGCTTATTTATTGCTATTTTTGGTTCATCTGTTTGTATTCTCTTTACCGGATCATTACTTCGTTTTATTATCCCCGCTGTAGCTGTCAGTCAGGGGAATGGGGAGATATTTACCAGCTGGATATTTTCTCTAATGGCTGCAGGCACAATTACCGGGGGTCTCATTTACGGACGGTTTGCCATAAATATTTCACCATTGAATGTTATGCGCAATTGGTTCTTTTACGGAATTTTACTGGTTTTAATGTCATTTATTGCCCTCTATTCGCTCGAGGCTCTGCTGCCGGTAGCATTCGTCCTTGGTATGAGTGGTGCATTCGTTGATATTTTTCTGGTGACACTCATACAGTCCTGGTCTTTTGCAGAGAACACAGGCAAGACATTCGGCACGTTTTCTACCCTGGCTAATACTGCTGAAGCACTTTCTGGTCTCCTTTCCGGACTGGCCGCCGCTGCGAGTCTGATGGTTGCTTTTGCAGGCATGAGTTCACTCATCGTACTCACTGGCATTATCTCAATGGCTTGTCTTCCAGACAAAAAACAAAAGAATATTTCGGGAAGCAACGAATCCGATAGTTCTGTTTAAAGAGTGCCCAAATGGACGACTTAAATAACTGAGGTCTCTTTTAGATATCCAAAGCAGGCGGTTGGTGCCAAAACGGGGCGTCCGTTCCGGACGTCCCTGGAAGTTACTATTTTACTAAAGGTTCTCTTGCACCGGGCCTGAAAGCATGCTTTTTCGCGCACCAGGCGATAATCAACGCAACAGCCATAAAGATCAGTAGCGCCCATGGGAAAGATACCGCACCGGCATTATTGAGAAGCAGACCACCAATGACGCCGCCGCTTGCGATAGCCAGATTCCAGGCAGTTGTCACCATTGCCTGAACGACATCGACATGATTGCCTGCCGCATCAGCGGCAGCCGTCTGCATCTGAGTTGACGCGCCGCCAAACGACCATCCCCATACGATGACGGCCAGAAAGACCACAATCTGTTCCCGCATGCCTGCGGCGAGTGCCACAGAAACCGCCGCCAGTGCCGCCAGACTGAGCAGAACCAGATTGCGCAGATGGCGATCCACCAGCATCCCGGTTATCCAGATGCCAATAAGTGCCGCAATGCCAAAAATCAGCAGGATAAGCCCGACATTTCCGGTCAGCCCCGACAACTGCAGGAACGGTCCGATGAATGTATAAAGAATATTGTGTGCCGTCATCCATAGAAAGATAACCGCCAGAACAGGTCTGACTCCGGGCATCTGGAAAACTTGCCATACCGGTAGTCGGCGGTCGGCCTGCTGTCCCGGCAGGTCAGGAACCGCCACCCATGTCCAGATGAACAGAATGACTGCCAATGCTGCCATGATACCAAAGGGGACTCTCCATCCCATCGTGCTGCCAAGCCATGCGCCAGCCGGGGTTCCAAGGGACAGGGCAACCGGTATTCCAACCATAGCAATAGCGAGAGCGCGGCCCTGCATTTCAGCAGGAACGAGGCGGCGGGCATAGCCCGCCAGAATTCCCCATGCAAGTCCTGCAGCCACACCCGACATGAATCGGGCTGCCATCGTCAGCCAGTAACTGAACGAAAGGGTGGTAATAGTGTTGAAAATCAGGAAGGTACCTACGGCGAGTAATAGTACCTTTTTACGACGCCAGCCACTGGTCAGAACCGTCAGAGGGATTGCCGCGAGTAGCGAACCCAGCGCATAAATGCTGACCAGCTGACCCGCCATCACCTGAGATACGTCAAGACCCATTCCAATTTCCGGAAGTAAACCCGCCGGAAGGGTCTCGGTCAGGATGGCAATAAAGCCTGTCATGGCAAATGCCAGCAGGGAAGCCATTGGCAGACCCCGTTGTGTTGTGGTCTCACTGAATACTGTATTGGCGTGCACGTTGGCCCCTTTTTTAGTTTGTAACGACTAAAAATTGCGAAACCCTCCGGATAACGGGTTTTACAATATATATATACCGATCGGTATATATCAGAAAGTATAGGGCACACTGAGGCTTGTCAAGTATATATGTATCGATTAGTATTTATATACGATAAGCGAAAAAGGAGCGGATATGGCTCAGATGGGACGCCCACGGACATTTGACCGGGAAGAGGCAATTCGTCAGGCGATGACCCTTTTCTGGCAGCATGGTTACGAGTCCACTTCGCTTGCCATGCTCAAGTCAAACCTCGGCAACGGCATCACCGCCCCAAGTTTTTACGCCGCGTTTGGTTCAAAAGAAGCGCTGTTTGAGGAGGTTGTCGATTGTTATATGACGACTTTTGGTCAGGTTAACGATTGCCTATGGGATGACACGCTTGAACCCCGTGACGCTATTGAACTGGCGTTGCGTCGTTCTGCAAAAATGCAGACAGAACAGGGGCATCCCAGTGGTTGCCTGATTGCGCTATCCGTTAATACTTGTTCGCCAGCGAACGAGCACATTCGTGAGATTCTGGCAGCGCAGCGCGATCGGACCAGGGCGGGATTTTTGCGATGTGTCACAAGAGCGAAAGAGGCGGGACTCCTGGCTTTCGATACCGACGTGCGCGCGCTGGCCACGACCCTTCACAGTTTTGAGATCGGCCTGTCGACTGAAGCCCGTGATGGCGCAACCGGCAATGAACTCGATTCGGCGGTATCAACCGCGATGAAAGCCTGGGATGCTAATGCACTGAACGTTGTTGAGTGACAGAGAACGGCGCTTAGTTTCAGCACGAAGCTTGTGCCTGTCAGAGAGCAACTGTGCGGAAGCGTAAAGTAAGCACGTCTCAATAAGTTAATGCCTGTTAGTGAGTATCAAACTTATTGCTGACACCAGACAATGGGTGTGAGACATCAAACGGGACTGCACGCGTTATGGCTTGCCGCCCGCGATCTCCGCACGCCGATGCTCGCTGAAGTGCTGGCGTTGACTGTCGCAGCCTATACTGTTTAACCCACTTGATTTAATACCCGATTTCATTCCCATCATCGGTTATCCCGATTACCTGCTTATAGTGCCTGGGACGTCTTACCCAGTCGATGTCATGCGTGAAAACCGGGAAACCGCAGCGCAAGCTAGTTAATCTCCGGTCGGTCGCATGAAGGCAAGCGGTGTTTATATTGATATGGGTAGTTTGTGCTACTCTGCTTGTCAGGCCACTTAGAGCGTCAGCTTGTGGTTCTGATGTGTTCTCGCTTTATTCATTTCAGATGTCGTCGCGATTAGCGCAAAATGGTTTTCCGCTCAGATTTGGCCATCTAAGAAAATTTCCCACAACGCTTCTACCGCCCGGGACATCCTCGCTGCGGGTCTGAACAGCCGGATCTCTATGGGTATCCAGAGTGCGCTCTCCTTATTAGCTGCAACGGCAATCGAGCCAGCATCAACATCCTGAGCTGCCAGTGTTTCCGGCAGCCATGCGATGCCGTCTCCGGCTTTGACCATGGCGAGTAAGGTGGCAGCAAGATCGGCCGTGAAAGCAATATCCATTCCGCGTCTGGCCCGGTTAACCTGTGAGGTATTAGACAGGATGCGGCCCAGGCCGGATTCAGCAGAATAGGAGAGGAAAGGAAACTTCTTACCGCCTGACGCATGGAATAGAGGCTCACGCGTTGTCGGATCGCATCGTGAATACGGCTGTAAAACTTCCTGTCCAAGCCGGACGCTGAGATATTTCGACTGATCGAGATGAATGTGCATATGAGGATGGTAATAAGAAAGCAGAAATTGCGCGTCACCTTTCTCAATCATGCGTTCGCAGGCACTTAATGAGTCTGATAACAGTCGAAAAGATCCGAAGCGGGCAATTTTTTCGTTGTTACGCATCAGTGCCGGAAAAAAAGAAAATGACAGGGCATGCGTGGCGGAAAAAATAACATCCGGCCGGGCCTCTCCTGCGGCCTCGATAGATTCACTCCTCAGGGTATAAAGCGCACGAATAAGTTCCGGCACCTGCCTGACGAAAACCTCTCCGGCGCGGGTCAGGCTGACGCCCCGACGATTTCTTTCAAAAATTGGCGTGCCAAGCCACTCTTCTAGCGAGACGATTCTGCGGCTGAATGCAGGCTGTGTCACATATCGTGAAGCTGCCGCACGGGAAAAATTGAGTGATTGCGCCAGCGCAATACAGTCTTCAAGCCAGGTTAACTCCAGGTGATGCCGATTTTGCATTACAGGCTGCCTCTTTGGCATTAGAACGGAACCCACGTACTGCTTAGGATAATAGCAGACAGAACAATCAGGTCCTTTAACACTACGCTACTTCATTGTGCCGATGAATGCCGATAAACAGATGGCATGACATAACTGATTGCGTAGGTATTTTAGTAAAACAGTCTTTGACTGAGAACTACCGGAGAGATCATGCGCATCCTTGATGTTGTAGAAATTACCAAACCCATTGCTTCCCCTATTCGTAACGCGTACATCGATTTCAGCAAGATGACGACAAGCCTGGTCGCCGTTGTGACAGATGTTGAAGTCGACGGGCGCCGTGTAGTGGGATACGGCTTTAACTCTAACGGCCGTTATGGCCAGGGTGGCCTCATCCGGGAACGCTTCCGTGACCGCATCCTGGAAGCCGATCCCGAAAGCCTGCTGAATGCCAAAGGTAACAACCTGGATCCGCATAAAGTCTGGGCTGTGATGATGAGCAACGAAAAGCCTGGTGGTCATGGCGAGCGTTCAGTTGCAGTGGGAACCCTGGACATGGCCATCTGGGATGCAACGGCAAAAATTACAAACAAGCCGCTGTTCCGCCTGCTGGCCGAAATGAAGGGCGTTGAGGCTAATCCGCGCGTCTTCGTTTATGCGGCTGGGGGTTACTACTATCCGGGTAAAGACCCTGGCGCACTGCGACAGGAAATGCGCGGCTACCTGAACCGCGGCTATAACGTTGTGAAAATGAAAATCGGTGGTGCCTCTCTGGACGAAGACCGCCGCCGTATTGAGGCCGTACTGGAAGAAATCGGCAGCGAAGCGCGCCTCGCCGTTGATGCTAATGGTCGCTTTGATCTGGAAACCGGTATTGCCTACGCAAAAATGCTGCGTGAATATCCGCTCTTTTGGTACGAAGAGGTTGGCGATCCGCTCGATTATTCTCTGCAGGCAGCCCTGTCGGAGTTCTATCCAGGCGCAATGGCAACGGGCGAAAACCTCTTTTCACATCAGGACGCGCGAAACCTGCTGCGGTATGGCGGTATGCGTCCGGATCGCGACTATCTGCAATTTGACTGCGCGCTCTCCTATGGGCTGGTTGAGTATCTGCGCACACTGGATGTGCTGGAGCAGTTTGGCTGGTCACCGTCACGCTGCATACCTCATGGCGGCCATCAGATGTCCCTGAATATCGCCGCCGGCCTCGGTCTGGGTGGTAACGAAAGCTATCCCGATCTTTTCCAGCCTTACGGCGGTTTCCCGGACTCGGTGAAAGTTGAAGATGGCCATATTATTATGCCGGAACTGCCGGGTATCGGATTCGAAGGCAAATCAGACCTCATTAAAGAAATGCGGGCGCTGGCTGAATAAGTTTCCGCTTACATTACGGCATGTTTAATGTCACTGCGCCCCTCGTTAAGTTGAGGGGTTGCGGGAAAATATCAATCTCTTAATTAACCTGACGCCTCAGCGAGAATAAGTTTATCTGAATCTGAGAGGAGAGGGCGTTATTGAACTGACAAACGGTAGCGTTATTAATAATTTCTGGTTGAAGAGCTGACTTTGATTTAAGCATAAACTCTGCCTGGGGGTATATCAGCCATCCGTTCAATTGTCGACATTCAGATAGTCTTGCTGGATTAAATATGCCCTGGGAGTTTTTATAAATATCAGGCATTTAGAGCCAGTCATGAATTCTGACGTCTTGCCTGTTTATCCGCGCCTTTTGCTCTCAGGCTGCTCATTTCTCCGTAACATCCTTCGGGTAATGAATAAAAAATTTTGACTGATATTTAAAAGAATCTGAAATCAGCATTTCCTCCCCCTGCCACAGTGTTAAATGAGGAAGTTATCATGAGTGAGAAAACTCTCAAGGGTAATGCGCTTATCGGAAATAAACGCTGGACAATCATATTACCTGCTGTATTCATCATGTATACCATTTCATTTTTTGATCGGGTGAATATAGGCATGGCGCTGCCCCATATAACAGCTGAAATGGGCCTGAGTCCTGTTAAAGCCGGCTGGCTTGGCGGCGCATTTGCCTGGGGTTACGTCGCCACGCAGTTTACCGCAGGATGGCTGGCTCTCCGTTTTGGATCACGGAAAATACCAGGCATCAGCCTGTTTCTGTTTGGGGCCTGCGCAATGCTTACCGGCCTGACGCGTAACTTCGGTGAACTGGTAGCGATCCGTTTCTTACTGGGCATCGCTGAAGGTCCAATTCAGGCCGCCACGGCCATGTTCCTGGCCCAGTGGTTTATGAAGCCTGAGCGGGGCCGGGCATTCGGAATCTGGAATCTTAGCTGGGTGCGGGCGCGTTTCTGGCCGGTCCGATATCTGGCTGGATCCTTGCACATCATAACTGGCGCCTGATGATGGTAATTGAAGGTGCACCGGCCTGGCTGTTCTGCATCATCTGGTTTTATCTGGTTCCTAAAAGTATTCAGGCCGCTAGCTGGCTGAGTGCCGAAGATCGGGATTATATCCAGAAAGACCTGGCCGCTGAGCAGTCAAACTACAGGAATGAGAAATCCGATCCCTGGTGGACCATTCTCAAAATACCGGCCCTCTGGCTGATGCTGATCGGCTACTCCCTGCATAGCATGCTCGCTTACGGTTTTACGCTCTGGCTGCCGACAGCTCTCAAAGGGTATGGCACGCTCAGTGAATTTATGGTTGGTCTCATCAGCGGGATGCCTTTCCTGATGACGATGCTGGGCATCTGGTATATCACCCGGCGTTCAGATAAGTACAACCAGGAGCGACGACTGCATGCCGCTATTCCCACCGTCCTCTGTGGTGTGGCATTACTGGCTGCCGCTTTTGTGCCGCTGTCATATTACTGGGCTCAGATAGGTTTGTTCATGTTTGTCGGCCTGACAATGAAGATGCTGGTGCCGCTGGTTTACGTCAGGCTGACTGAAATTCTCCCGACAAAGAAAGCGGTTCCTGCGGTGGCTTTTGTCGGCGCATGCAGCAACTTCATTGGACAGTCTGGCGGCCCCCTTGTTGCCGGATACCTCAAGCATCTGGGTGGCGGCACTGATATGACGCTGGCATGGGGTGTTCTGGGGCTGTTCTCAATTGTGGGTGGCGTGCTGTTTGCCCTTGCCGTGGGACGTGAGGAACGCATCCGGGACTTCAGCAAGGCATTCTCTGTTTCTTCACACAGAGCAGTATCAACACGTCAATAATAAAGCGGAATCTTCACACGGGCATCGGACGCCCGATCGGGCAGGATGCGCGGATCAGCATTAAGTACTCTTGTGCACCTGTGGAATTATCATGCTCATCCCCGGCGTGTATCTCTCTCAACACCTGACAGTTACAGCCCGTACTTTACGGGCTTCAGAATGCCTACAATCCCACCAGCGTGATATGTTTCTTTGTTGTCAGCGCCTTATATAACGCTTTTGCCAGAGTGCCTGGTTCCACACCTGATTGAGCGCCCTCGGAATCGGTCCAGAACGATTTGATGCGCAGTATAGTGTTGATACTCGTTACGCGTTCCATTTCCAGCACGGCCAGCACAGGATGGCGCATTTCGCCATGTTCCTCTGTCGCATCCGCCTGGATCACTGCGGCGCGGGATGCCTGACTGTCAAAGATAACGTGGCAGCGTACGCCGTTCAGGTTGAGTATGCCGATGACTTCATAAAGGCACTCAACAGCCTCTGCACTGTAGGATGCGGGCACAACAAACATAACAGATCCTTCTGAAGTGAAATTTAATGAGCAGCCAGCATAGGCGAACTGTAATCAGAGGAGAAGTTACTGTTTTTGAATGAAAAATGTAGAGTTCTAAGGTTACGATAACGCGCGTTATTTTCACTCCAGTTTTCGCTGGTACTATCAATAACTGACGTGTAACCCGATCATGGCGGTGGGGTGCGGATTTGACTTAAGGAAAGGCCAGCAGGTGGCAGGTTAATCGTTCCAGTGGGGAATGTATTTATCTATATGCGCAACGCGTTAGCTGTGTGTTTCAGCCACTTAACAGGATGAACATCAGATTAAGTTTAAGATTTTTCGCGCTCTTCAATCGCTCATTTCTCAATCCGGCCGTCACGTTTAACCGTAAGCCATCAGTATGACATCAGGTGCTGACTCATATATTGTTGTTATCCGTGTAGCAGACCAGTCAGTATGGGTATCAGCTATGTGCCCGATTTTGTCGTACGTGAATCTTTGGATTCGGGGCAACTGAAAGAGGTATTGCCCGGTTACTGTACCAGGCAGGGGTATTTCTCGGCACTCTGGCCGGCCAGCCGATATCTCTCATCGAGAATACGCTGCTTTATCGTTTTTATTACTGAGTCAGGCCTGTCTCTGTAATCCGTATCGGGAAGTTAATGCTTTCTGAAATCGTATGCACTTTTATGCTTAATTCAAAATCATAAACGTCCGTTTCTGGCATAGAGCAGAGCATTGCCCGTTATATGCAAAAAGCGGATGTTACGTTTATTTGCCTTTATTAGTTTATTAAGAGTTATTTATATTGTATGAAGATATTCAATTGGTGCTCATTGAGTCACCTTTTGCTATCGACTAATTCTAAAGCTATAAGTTCTTTATACATTAGGTAAGGCATCATTGGGCTCTTATATACAAAACCCATCCTCATTAAATCAAAGGCGTTGCCAGAAATTCCGGTCGCTGTTCGGCTAGCAATGTAAACCCGGCCAATTCCGGGTACAGCGCACGGCTGACAGTATCCGGCAGCATCAATTCTGTAAAACTCCAGGCCACTGCGATGCTGATACCGGCCACGGACAGCATGTCAGGATGACTTTCCCGCAGCCCGTTCTCCAGCGTCTGCCAGGCGCCATGTAATTGTTGAGTTACGCGATCCACCCAGGGCTGATGCTGTTTTTCTTCCGGCCTGAGACGCTGTTCGTACACAATCTGCACCGCTTTTTCGCAGGCTGCCAGGGCGAAGCCAGTAAGATGCAGATCCCGGCGTTCTTCCGCTCCGGACGCTGATTTAGGTGCAGGCGAATGACCGCAATATTTCTCAAGGTAATGAATAATTAGTGTGGAATCGATCAGCACCTGATTATCATCTGTGATAAGCGTTGGAACTTTAACGGCCGGGTTAATTTTCGTTAAGGCATCAAAATCGCCGAATACCGAAAGCGGGCGATGCTCGAATTGAATACCCAATACTTTCATGTAAATAGCAACCCGTCTGACATAGGGTGAATCCAGCATTCCGATCAGGATCATGGCTCTACCTCATATTATGTTGATTAACAAAATCAATTACCTGTGCGGCGACTGGCAAGGGGACATCTTCCATTAAAAAGTGTCCGGCCTGTTCAAAGATATGCAGCGTGGAAGAGACGATGTCGCGCTGCAAACGCCTTGCATACTCAACGGGTTGCCATTCATCTTCGGCGCCCCATAAAATCTGTACTGGCAGCCGGAGTTGCGGCAATTTTTCTGCAAAGTCACTGGTGTAACATTCATTATAGTGCGCAACCTGATGCTGATAAAATGAAGGCTGCCCTACCACACCACAAAGCGGTGCAAGATAATTTTCCAGCCGCTGCTCTGTCATAAGATGCTTATTAAAAACAGCCATCTTTAACTGGCGACTCATCGCGCGGTAATGCTCAGTGGCGGGAATCAGCGCATAATCCGCATAGTTATCCCGCATATCTCTCCATGTGGGCGAAGGCCAGGAATCGTAGCTGGGAATATCGGCAATCGTAAGCGTCTTCAGAAGGGATGGGTTGTCGAACGCCAGTCTGAGTGAAATGGCCCCGCCGATATCGTGACCAAAAAGATCTGTTTTTTCGAGCTGCCAGTGTTCAAGCAGTTTCAGCAGAAAACTGACTTGAGCGGTAACCGAGGTATCAGCCGTCAAAGGACGCTCTGATGCGCCAAACCCAGCCAGGTCATACAGATGAACGTGAAAACCCGCATCGACAAATACCGGCACCAGTGACTGCCAGATTATGGAGTGTGCGGGCGTGCCATGAACCAGCACCAGAGGTGTTCCTGAACCATGGACTCCGGTCGCAATGCGACAACCATTTATCAGAACGTCGTCATTCAGTAATGGGTTATTAGCGGGCATCGGCTTTCTCCGTTGTGTTTGTTTCAGTCAGGCTATCCGTTGACTGAATATGACACCAGTGACATTCTTTCCCGCTGTAATCCTACTTTTGTCATACAAAAATGAATAAACGACTCTCCGTTGACTCACTCAGAGTGTTCCGGACCGTACTGCAAACGGGCAATATGAGTAAGGCCGCATTACTCCTCAACCTGAGCCAGTCCGCTGTAAGCTGGAAGCTCAGACGGCTTGAGGATCAACTTCAATGCCAGCTACTAACGCGCATCGCCGGAAAAGCCGTTCCGACAGAAAAGGGCAGCGTTCTGCTGCAACATGCGGAAAAAATACTCACTGAACACGATCATGCCGTAGCCTATTTTTCGCCTTCGGCGCTGCGTGGCAAGCTGCGAATTGGGGTCACTGAACACATCTCAATGACTGAAATATGCGGGGTGATTTCAACCTTCACTCACCACCATCCAGAGGTGGATATACAACTGGTGGTGGAGCAAAGTCATCTCCTGCGTCAGCATTTTTCTGAAGGAAGTCTGGAGATCATTTTACATCAGGATTTCACGGGCACGGCATCGACGGAAGATAAGGTATTGTGGAGTGAAAAATTATACTGGTATGCAACGCCTGCCTGGCGACATGACTCGGATAAGAGCCTGAAGCTTATTACCTGGGGACCGGATTGCTATTATCGTAACCTGGCTGAGGAGAAACTTCGGCAGGCAAATATTCCATTTGCTGTGATGCTGGAGTGTCCTTCAGTAGCAGGTATGCTTGCGGCGATAACCACCGGGCTGGGGGTGGGAATACTCAATCAATGCAGTGTTGATAAAGCCATTTGTAATGTGCCTGAACTTGAGAAATTGATGCCTCTGCCGTCGGTTGATTGCCTGCTACGCCTGAATAAACACCGCGTTAATCCAGCAAGCGAAGCCTTCTGCGAGATGCTGACCAGGCTGATGCATAAAGATTGAAAGTGAATTGGCTGCAATTAGTTGATGAATACACCGCGTTGTAATAAATATCCGCGTCTGGCACTAAGCAGACAAACAACAAGGATGTTGCATCTGCTGTGAGCGCAAATAGAAGCCCCCATATCATTACATCACCCGAATCAGGATCCGCTATTTTCTCACAGGCAACAACGCTGCATTCAAAAGGAGGATCGTGAACATATCGCCTGTCCGGGTGTGATCCCCGTTTGCCTTTGAAACATGGCAATAAACGACGACGCGCTGTTATAGCCGACTTCGAAGGCTACACTTTCCACTTTTCCACCTTTTTCCAGCAGGTGCATGGCTTTTACCACACGCATCCGCTGACGCCACTCGTTCAGCGGCATACCCAGTGCCTCCTGACATTTCCGGTTAAGCGTTCTTATTGTCGTCCCTGATGAAGAAGCCAGTTCTGCCAGCGGCGTATCATCCGCCAGATTTTTTTCGAGTTTTTCCAGAATCCCCTTGAGCAGTGGATCATCAGTGTAGGGCAGAAAATTTTTATAGCGCTGTGCGCTTTTCAACTGGTCACGGAGCACGTCGAGGAGCCGATGGTTTTCCTCAGAAAGCGGCGACAGAAGAGGATGCAGCCGGAGATGTTCAAGCAGGGCAATCGTAAGAGGATTTACCTGCAGTGTGCAGGGCACTTCAGGCATGCCCAGGCAGAGTTCAGGCATCAGGTAAAGTGAACAGTGGGTAGCAGAGTAGCGGTTCAGCCCTTCATGTACGACGCCCGGCGGCAGCCAGATACCATAGTTAGCCGGGGCAGTGAGGTGATCGCCTTCCAGCCTGACTTCCATAACTCCGCTGAAGGAAAAGACAAACTCACCCCAGGGGTGCGAGTGCACGGGATAGGTAGCCCCGGCGGGCATGTCAGCTACCCTGAACCATGCCGGGCCGGGTAGTTCACGTGTGAAGGGGGGAGAAATAAGCTTTTTGTTTAGCATGACTGAACCCGATTGATTCCTGCATTTACCTGCTGTTTTACACTACAGGATGTCCTTTTCACACTATATGCTCTATCCACGTCACTGCCATACTGAATTTTTTCAGGAGGCAGAGATGACGTTCAGGCGAAAAAATGCGGATCTGCGCGCAAGCGCAATAATGACGGTGCTCTGCATCATATGGGGAGTACAGCAGGTCGCTATCAAAGGCGTGGCAGAAGAAATTTCGCCCGTGTTACAGGTAGCTCTCCGCTCTGGCATTGCCGCTCTGCTTGTGCTGGTCGTAATGACCTGCAAAAAAGAGTCGCTGCGTCAGTCCCGCCCTTATCTGATGGCTGGATGTGTGGTCGGGCTGCTGTTTGCACTGGAGTTCCTGTTTGTTGCTGAGGGGCTCCGCTATACCTCTGCCTCCCATATGGCGGTTTTTCTCTACACTGCGCCTGCCTTTGCCGCTGTCGGTCTGCAGCTTTTTCATCCTGATGAGCGGCTCATGCCTGCACAATGGGGAGGCATCGTTGTTGCGTTCATCGGCATTGCGGTGGCGTTCCTTTCCGGGAGCAGCAGCACCGGCGACACAGTGAGAATGCTGACCGGAGATGTGATGGGCCTGCTTGCTGGGCTGGCATGGGGAGCCACCACTGTCGTGGTGCGCTGTACTGCGCTGAGCCAGGCACCGGCAACGCATACACTGTTTTATCAGCTCACAGGTGCCTGCATTTTACTCTTTCTGTACGCACTGTTCAGCGGACAGCTTCATTTCAGGCCTGGAGTCACCGGAAGCCTGAGCCTGCTTTTCCAGATTTTTATTGTCGGGTTTGCCAGCTATCTGACCTGGTTCAGCCTGATGAAAACCTATCTGGCCTCACAGCTCGGCGTATTGTCGTTCATGACGCCGGTTTTCGGTGTCCTGGCGGGAATGCTGTTTCTCGACGAGCAGCCTCAGCCGGGCTTCATCTGGGGCACGCTGCTTATCCTGAGTGGAATCATTATTGTCAGCGGCTGGCCGTGGTTTATCACTAAGCTGGACCGGTCTGCTGCGCGTCGTCGTCGTTCAACAGGGAGAAATCCCTGAAAGTTCTAATCGTTTTTGCCCACCCGGAATCGCAGTCGTTTAACGGGGCTGTAAAGACAATTTTATGGCGTGGATGGCAGATAATACGTCGCAGGAAATCAGAGAGGCCTGTCTGGAAAAGTGGGCTACATGGCTGCGTTATATTGATCAGTAAGCGCCATTGTTTTTTCATCCGCGGGAAGATTACACCGACTAGCAGCGTCTGCGGCCGGGTATCGAGGCAAAGACAGGCTTTCAGTGGAATCCCCCGGCAGGCCAGACACATGACGCTGCTGCCGCTGCGTACACGAATAACCTGAAAAAATAAGGCAATCATGGTTGTTAACCACTGGAAAGTATTGTCTGTGGGTTCTCCAGAAGGGGATGCTGATTGAAGATTGACATCCCGCTTGGGTTTACGCGTTATCATATTTTTAATTTCTCTATGGGAGTCTGCGAAATACCCCTCCTTGTTAACTTCCGCTTCTGGCATTAACCGGAGCTTATAGAAAATACGGCCAGGGAATTAACATTCATGTTGTGGCGCTGTCTTTTTTCTTTATGGATAATAATGTTGCTCTTAAAATCATAGCGATGGTTCTGTAAAGAGCGCATGTGGACGCATCAGTATCATTTCTATTTTTTTCTATCCTTCAGCCACAACCTTTATGCCTTCTTCGGGTTCCCAGACATTCCACATCTCCCAAAATATTGTTGCAACGGCGTCCTTGAGCATTTCGGGCGGGAAAATTTTACTCTGCGAAAACGTCCCGATATTTGCACTGATTCGCCCATCATTGCCGCTTGTTCCAATATTCATTGCGAAGAAATCACAGTGCATTGATAACCAAATAATTCTGCCACAAGTGCAGGACGAGGGGTTATGAAGGGTAATATTAGTTACTGTCGGGGCTTCAGGCATATTCATCATGTCACATCCTTTGATATTGAGTTGAAAGCAAAGGCCGGAGAAAACCGGCCTGTTTGGTGTAAGCAAAATCGGCGATTTATTAAGCGAAAATAAATACGTCTCATCATCTGTTAATAAAATGCTTTGATTAAGATGTGCCCGGTAGCTTAATGTCCTTCAACATACTGAATGCAAGCTTCATATGATCTTCACTGACAACAAATGCCCGTAGTGCACCGTCTTCGTCACGGCCTTGAGCAATTATGCCTGCCGGGGATAGCGCCATTTCCCAATGATAAGCAGCATTCGCTGGATCGCCCGCCAGCTGAAGCGGCATATCCGGCGTTTTAATCTTGATCAACATGGCTGGTAGCATCAGTTTGGCGTTGTGGCCGGTAAGATTTTTAGCCAGCGTCATTGCCGCAAGGGCTGCTGGTTGCAGATAGGGCATCGGTTTCCCCTGTATTTCTGCACAATCACCCAGTGCATAGACATCGGCAACCGACGTGGCAAGAGTGTCATCAACTACAATCCCACGACGTGTCTTAATCCCACCACTCTTCGCCAGCGTAAGATTAGGGCGTAAGCCAATGGCACACACCACGGCGTCAAAGGTCTTTCTCTGTCCGTTACTGAAACTTGCCTCCAGTAAATCATTATGCCGGGAGACTTGAATGAGTTCCTGCCCGAACATAAATTCTACCCCGTTGTTCATTAAACGGTTTTGCAGCCGAGCACTGATTTCCGGTGGTAACAGCGTTGAAAGAAGGCTGTTACTTCGATCCATTACCGTTACTGCTTTACCAGCACGGTTAAAATCCATTGCGAGTTCTGTGCCGATTAGGCCACCGCCGACTATCAGTATTTGATGCGCATCAATAAGCGCTTTGTCATAGCGTCGGTATTCCTGCTGACTGTTCAGCGTGAAGATCAGATCACTGCCTTCTATCTCCGGTACGATAGCCTCGGCACCGGTGGCAAGTACCAGCTTGCCATAGATGTAATCGCCCGCGCTGGTGGTG
The DNA here is from genome assembly GCF_025910055.1 of Pantoea sp. JV6. Classification (NCBI taxonomy): domain Bacteria; kingdom Pseudomonadati; phylum Pseudomonadota; class Gammaproteobacteria; order Enterobacterales; family Erwiniaceae; genus Pantoea; species Pantoea sp. JV6. The sequence goes on from NZ_JAPCIM010000003.1 coordinate 489,809, forward strand.
ATAATGTGTGCAGCCGTATCAATGCACGAAACTACGGTAAAAGGATGCAGCATGATGTTCTGGCTTTCCGCCCAGTCTGCTGCTGCTTGTCGAGTGAGTGCCTCAGCGCGATAACCCATACTGAAAACATGACTGAGTTCGGGCTTGTTATATTCATCACAGCTGTCGGCAGCAATGATGCGAATCGGCACATTTTTGTCCAGATGCCGGATGTTTTTGACCAGCTGGCGGGCGGCGAAACCTGAGCCAATCACCACAATGTCTGCTGACATAGACTCAGCCCTCGTAAGGTTCGAACACGGATTTACCCAGCGCGCATCCAGGACATAAGAAATCGTCTGGTACGGCTTCCCATGCGTTTCCTGGTGCGACATCCTGATTTGGTTCGCCCTCGGCCGGGTCGTAAACCCACTGACAAACCGTACAAATCATTTTCTGTCCGATGTTCTCACCCGCTTCTACTACGCCGACGCCATCCTGGTTTATGGGCACGGCGGCTGCCATAACCGCAGCGGCATTATTCGCTGCGACGACGGCTACTGGCAGCGGCATGAGCGCCCATTCACGGGCGATTTTGCGGCCATGCTCGCGGCACTCTTCCAGCGCGGAGAGGTCGGGACGCCACTTAGTTTTGAGCGCAATCGTCATATCAAAACCGGCATCCTGCAGGCGGGTGGCTACGCGATCCACCGCTCCGCCGGTCCAGCCATAAGAACCGAACGCGGAGGCGCGTTTATTGCGGAATTTCAGGCCGGTAATCTCTTCCAGCATGCCCGCCACCTTCGGCATCATCACATTGTTCATGGTGGAGGAACCGACCAGAATGCCCTTGGAACGGAAGCAGGAGGTAATGATTTCGTTTTTGTCGTGGGTGGAGACGTTGTAAACCTTCACGGCAACGCGAGGATCGGTTTCGCGGATGCCCTCGGCGATAGCATCCGCCATCATGCGGGTATTGTTAGACATGGTGTCGTAGAACAGAGTGATGCGATCTTCCTGGTAATCCGCAGCCCATTGCAGGTACAGCTCTATAATCTGCGTTGGATTATCGCGCCACACCACGCCATGCGAGGTCGCAATCATACTCACCGGCAAATTAAAGCCGAGTATCTCATTGATTTTTAGGGTAACCAGACGTGCAAAAGGCGTCAGAATGTTGGAAAAATAGCGCTGACATTGGTCAAACAGTTCGTGTTGGTCAACTTCATCGTTAAACAGATGTTCATCGCAATAATGCTGGCCGAAGGCGTCATTACTGAAGAGCACGGCGTCCCCGGTCATGTAAGTCATCATGCTGTCCGGCCAGTGCAACATTGGGGTTTCAACAAAAATCAGTTTTTTGCCGTTGCCGAGATCAAGCGAATCACCGGTTTTAACCACGTTAAAATTCCATTCAGGATGGTGGTGATGACCATTAATGGAATCGACACCATTAGCAGTGCAGTAAATCGGCGTGCCTGGGATCAGCGCCAGCAGTTCGGCGAGTGCGCCAGAATGGTCTTCTTCGGCATGGTTAATTACGATGGCATCGATTTTTTTCAGATCAATTTCTTCTGCCAGATTTTTAACAAAATCAGTGCGAAATTTCAGATCAACAGTATCGATCAGGACGTTCTTTGCTTCGCGAATAAGGTAGCTGTTATAGCTGGTGCCCCGCTGCATCTTGTACTCTTTGCCGTGAAAGTGCTCAACTTCCCAGTCACGTTTTCCAACCCAAAAAATATTGTTTTTTACAAGAATGTTCATTTGATGCCCTGTTAGCGTAAGTTGGTTTCACACCAGTTTTGCATCAAATGTGCCAGTTTTTAAGTTGCTGATATTTTTGTATTTACATTAATTTCATTGTTAAAATTACACTGGCATATTTTGTGCTAATGACATCGAATTGTTAAAATGACAATATATGTGACATAAAAAACCCGCCGCAGCGGGTCAGTGATATGGCTTATTTTGATGATTCCGGAATATGAACCTCGCGTTCAAATCCGTCGCCATCTAATGCAACGTCTGGGTCTGCAAAAAATTCAAGATTGAAATAAGTGTCATCTCTTAACAACTCAATGCGGTGCCAGTATTGCGGCGGGCTGATGCCAAACTGTCCGGCGATAATGGTGGTTTCATTTCGTGTTCTGTCTCGTGTTCACCAGAGAAACCAAAATATTTCACCGCACCGCACATAACTGAAAGCCTGCCATATACGCCTTTTTTCGTGTTGTGATGTGTCAAAAGCGCTTGCGGCACACTCTTTTTATCCCAGAAAGGTGTTGAGCGGGTATGTACAAAATGTTTAGGGATGATATGAGCCATGTTGGGCCTCCTGATAGCAGATGATGCCGCCCTGGGTAAGCCAGACGCGGCGTTGTTCGGCGAGCTCATCTTTCTCAGTGCTGTGTTTAAATACCGCAACGCGCAGACGCTGCTGTTGGGTAAAGCGCTCTTCGCGAGTGAGCTGATGGTCGTCGCTGAGTTCGCACAGCAGCACATTCATATCGTGGATGACATTGTTGCGAATGGCTTCATCAACTGTTTTGAGGACTTCATCTAAATGTTTCATAGTGTTATCCGACATAAGTGTTCAGCTGTTGCAACAGCAGCGCACCGGCAACGATAAGTGACAGTGGGGTGTAAGGGATATCTAAATCAACCCAGGCTTTACGTCCGGCATATTCGGTTTCAAAATGCAGGCGTTCTGGCGACGTTTGTCGGTAAGTGAACGCCAGCCCGCGGCCGCCGCTGCCAAATGTCGCCCAACGCAGGGCGTCAGCGGCTATTGCAATTTGTTGTGTGTTAAGCGCCTGGCTGCTTTGTTGCTCTGACATGGTCATACTCCTAAGCTACATTATCTAATCTGATAAGGCATATTCCATGCCATTACTTAACACGTTGATTTGCATCAAACAGGCAAAACGGGATTGTGCTAAATACAATGCGTTTAGTTGTCATTGAGACAATTCATGTGCAGGGGACAATATGACGCTTTCTGTTGAAACGCTGGCGGCGCTGGCTGTCGATATTCAAAATGGTGTGCACGGACGCGATCGGTTTATGCGGATGATTAACAGCATCCACGGCGCGCTAAACTGTGATGCGACCGCGCTGTTACGCTACGAGAATCAGCAGTTTCGTCCGCTGGCCACCGCGGGTCTGGCACCGGATGTGATGGGGCGGCGATTCAATCTTGATGTTCATCCACGGCTTGAGGCCATCGCGCGCGCTGGCGATGTGGTGCGCTTTCCCGCCGACAGCGATTTACCCGATCCCTATGATGGATTGATTCCCGATCAAGGTGATTTACACGTTCATGCCTGTGTCGGCATGCCACTTTTTATCGGACAAACGCTGATCGGTGCCCTGACGCTGGATGGCATTAATGCCACTCAGTTTGATGAATACAGCGATGAAGAGTTACGAGTGCTGGCGAGCCTGATGGCGGGCGCACTGAACAATGCCTTGCTGATGGAGCGTTTAGAAAAACCCGCCTCATCCTTTACACCGTCACCACACCGACCCGAAGAGAACGAAGAGGTGGAAATCATCGGTGATTCGGCGGCGTTAGCGCACCTCAAACAGCAGATTGGAGTGGTTGCTCCTTCTGATCTCAGCGTGCTGATCATGGGCGAAACCGGCACCGGTAAAGAGCTGATTGCTCAGGCTATTCACCAACAATCTCAGCGCGCAGCGCGGCCACTGGTATATTTGAACTGTGCAGCCCTGCCCGAAAGCGTGGCGGAGAGCGAGCTGTTTGGACATGTCAAAGGAGCGTTCACGGGTGCCATTCACGATCGGCCGGGCAAATTCGAGTTGGCGGACAAAGGTACGCTATTTCTTGACGAAATCGGAGAGCTGCCGCTTTCGCTGCAGGCCAAGCTTTTACGTGTGCTGCAGTACGGCGATCTGCAGCGGGTGGGCGAAGATAAGCCGCTTACCGTTGATGTGCGCATTATCGCCGCAACTAACCTCGATATGCGTAAGGCGGTGACCGATGGCAAATTCAGGGCTGATCTTTATCATCGCCTTAGCGTCTTTCCGCTGTTCGTCCCGTCGCTGAATGAGCGTCGGGACGATATCGTGCTGCTGGCGGGCTATTTCTGTGAAAAGTGTCGGGTTAAATTTGGTCTGTTAAGCGTTGCGCTAAGTTCTGGCTGCCGCACTATGCTGCAAGCCGCGAGCTGGCCAGGAAATGTGCGCGAGCTGGAACATGCCATATACCGCGCCGTGATTATCGCGCAGGCCGAATCACGCAACGGCGAAGTTATTCTGCTTCCGCAACATTTCCAACTGGAGAATAGCGGGGCTATTCATGCAGAACCGATCAAAACGTTGCTAGCAGCGCCAGTGATGAACCTCAGCGAGGCAACGCGAAAATTTCAGTACGATTACATCAAACAGGTCTATGAAAGCTGCGATCGGGTGTGGGCTAAGGCGGCTAGAAAGCTGGAATTAGATCCGGGTAATCTTCATCGGCTGGCAGTCAAACTGGGCCTGAAGTAAAAGGGCAGCATTAATCGAAAACAGGCCAGGAAATGCCTCCATTCTGTAGGGTAAAACGTTTAAATAGGTCAAAGAACATGTGACCTGCTTACCATTGATTCACACAGAATGTTGTTCGCAACTACTGCTTCTGGCACTAAGCGGACATTTTCCCCATCTTCAACTAATAACCTGAAACCGAAGCCTGCCTCGGTAAAATTAAGCTGGCGGCCGGGAAATATCAGATGATGTTGTGAACTGGCACTAAGGCTGAACAAGGTTGTTCTGACGGTCAATGTTAAAGCCAAACACACAAAACCCCAGTAAATCTTTTGCCTCATCCTCCACCCGCGTAATCATAACCAAATCGGTGCTACCGCCGGGCAGCTTTACCTCAAACGGAGGGTAAGGAAGACCTTTTGTCCTGAAATCCTGCAACCAAAGCAGCTTCTCAGCTTGAGACGGTATCACTTCAAAAATATGGCGATGGGTAATGTCCTGCATTGGCCAGCCAACCCGCGCTGCAAAGGTATCACTTGCGTCAACAATCATCAGTTCAGGGCTGAGAAAACAGATAGAGGTGTCAGGCGCAGCATACATCGATGAAATCTGATGCGCGCGCTGCTCAAGAGACATTCGTGCCACACGACTATGAAATTTACGGCCAGAGCCAGCGGTGAGAAAATTATGTGTTTCTTCAGCCGGGATCGGCCTGCTGAATAAGTAGCCTTGTGCATAAGCGCAGCCGATACCCCGCAACATCTCAGCCTGTTCCTCTGTTTCAACACCCTCAGCAATGACGTCCATATCCAGGCTGCGGCCCAAACCGACTACGCTGGAGATAATTTTCCGGCTATCCTTTTTCTGAAGCATTGAACGAATAAAACTGCCATCCATCTTAATCGTGCTGGCGGGAAGCTGGATAAGCCAGGCAAGGCTTGAACAGCCGGTGCCAAAGTCATCCATAGCAATCATACAACCCATTTCAGACAATGCTTCGAGTTCTGCATGAGCCGTCTCTATATCATCGATCAATGCTGTCTCGGTGATTTCTATCCTGAGCCGCGAAAGGCTGAACTGATAACGTTCAGCCAGTTTTCTTAAAATTTCGGGAAGGTGCTTACCGTTCAGTTGTGAAGGAGAAACGTTTAAAGACAGAAACTGGTGTTCTGGCCAGGTGCTCGCTGTCATGAATCCCTGAGCGGCCAGACTTGTCATCAGCTCATTGAGTAACCCATGATGTTCCATAGCCGGAATGAACTCAGCCGGAGATACGATAAGCCCTTCGGGCAAAATACGCCGTGCCAGCAATTCAAAACCTACTACGCGCTGATCCTCAAGTGAGACTATCGGCTGAAAAAAAGGTTTAAACTCGCCCGATTTAATTAGCTGCTGACAAGCTGCACGAGCATCAGCATCTTTCAATTTTTCATTCATTTAAATATCCTGAAACGTATTTCTGTAAGGCATTGATGACCTGAGCGGGAATGGAATAGAAAACCTTTTTTAAAACCCTGTTTTGTTTGTGGCGGAAAAATTAATCTTTTGCAAACGTCATTTTGCGGAGGCCTTAAATTGTCTATGGTTATTAAGTGCGATACACATAGCTATAATGTCAGTGAGCGGGGAAAGTTCATGAACATAAAATGCCATACTTATTTAACTCACGGGTCTGCATGAGGCTGATGGTATCTGGTATGGTAAGCCAGAAACAAAGTGAAACCAATCTCATAAAAATATCGCTTAAGTTAAATATTAAACCCTGTTAATACATCCAATATGATCAGCAGCCAGTTTCTCTTATGAATTGCTGAAGTATACCTATGGATATCAATAAGTAATGTGCGGGTTTTCGCCTGTCAGCAGAAGTGACATGCCACAGCTAAACCACTCATTTAATATCCGCGATAGCCAGCTAGTATCAATCCACAACCGCGTATCAAAACTAAGAGTAACATTTCAACGTAAATTTCGTTGGGAGTCGGAGCGTCGGGATTATAAGGCCTGAAATTTTTCAGATATCATAGACCAAAGATAATTTTGTGCCACATGATTTCAAAAAAATACATTTAGCACGCTGGTGGTAATGCTCATCCATCATCTCTGTTCCGGTAGCTATAGCTGGCGAGCTATCTATAGCATCTTGTTACAGTATTAATTCAAACCAGCGACCTTTAACTGAATATCCAGAAGGTTCTGCCGATAACCCTTTCAGGCATATTTTTATGCCTGTATATGCTCACCAGGAGAAATAATGCTGAATTTATTCCGGAAACAGTCCGCCAAAGAGCCGACAACGATGGATATCGCTGAGAAATTTATCGATGAAACGCTGGATGTGGATCACAGTGATACCACGCTGCTGAAATGTATTATGAACCTCAGCCAGAAAGGCTATTGGTATGTTGAGACGACCGATCTTAAAAGTGACGCGCCTGCATTTGTTTCACCTGAAGCACGCCAGCTTATGGGATTGCCTCTGCAGAAGGAGGTCGGGCTCTCTTCGCTGATCCAGATGATCCATGCGGATTTCCGGGAAGCGTTCAAAGGTTTGATAAGTCATACACTCAAACATAGCGGTGATGAAAAGCTGTTACGCTGCCTGATAAAAACTGGCGCAAATACCTTTCAGTGGTTTTGCATTCGTGCATCATACAGTCGTGAATTTACGCCGCCGCGCCTGGTTGCCGTTATAGAGAATACAGAAGAAGAAACGTCCCAGTCCCGCCAGTTTGATATTGTCTCCACCCGTTTTGACCTGTCGCGCGAAATGCTTAATGACGGCCTCTGGGATCTGGATATTATTGGCGGAAATCCCCTGAATCCCGATAACGTATTCTGGTGGTCACCGCAGTTCAGGAAGCTGCTGGGTTTTGAAACCATTGAAGAGTTCCCTGATGTGATGGACAGCTGGGCATCACGCCTTCACCCGGATGACAAACAGAATGCGCTCGATGCTTTCGTCAGCCACCTGATGGACTTCAGTGGTAAAACCGGTTTTGATATTGAATATCGTCTTAAACTGCGAAGTGGTGAATACCGGTGGTTTCAGGCCCGCGGGCAGACTAAACGTGCACCTGATGGTACCCCTTTGCGTGCCGTCGGCGCGCTTATTGATATTCAGGGCCGTAAAGACCGTGGGCGACATGAGGAAAGCGAAGTCAGGCGAAACATTCAGACCGCCGAAACCGCAAAAGAAATTGCCGAACTCGTCTCTGAAAACGGGATTATTGCTGCGCAGATCAAACTCATTTCACTGAACGCCAGTATCGAAGCCGCGAGGGCAGGTGTACATGGCCGTGGATTTTCTGTTATCGCCAGTGCTATCCGGGGATTAGCGGAAAGAACGGCAGATATCACCGGACACATTTCTCGTCTTCAGATGCGAATAAGTAATTCTGCTAGCGGCATAGAAAAATCGCCTGAACAATAAACATCACACATTGATTAACACTTACCACAGGTAAATACAGGGATGTTCTGGTGAAGAGATACCACAGCATGTCTTTGATTTACTGTAACCAGAACATCAGTTCAGTTCGCAGTTTCACCCTATGAAAATTCTCCCGGAGTGGGTTCACATTTCATTATGCGAACTTGCTCTGGGAGTTACTCAGCACCTCAGAGCAAATATCTGGATAGTAAGTAGCCCGCAAGCTTTCTCATCTGTGGTTCACATCCGGAAGTGCATGATGATAGCAATAGGGTGATGAATAACAATCATTTTTCTGCCAATGTCAGCTCCTGGCACTGAGCAGACAGCGTTGCGCACAAATCAACGTTCACTCTACGTTCAACACCTCCCCAGCCGGCGCCTTAACGGTGGCAAAATCAACCTGTTAGCTGTCCGTTTTTACCGCAAATATCATTTTCCTGTCATTTATGTTCTTTACGCTGTCAGCTTTTCCTCATGGATTTAATATTATGAAAATAAAAACGATTTCTTTAGTTATCAGTTGTGCGCTCTCGTTTTCTGGTCTTGCGGCGCAACCTCAGGCTGAGCACTATATCGTCAGTTTTCCGGAAGGTACGCGCGTTAGCTATAACGGCGCGTTCGCCAGTGCGTTTCCGGATGGTTTGCCGGTGGGAATCGGCTCCGGTTTGCTTTTTACCGGTAAGCAGGGGGATGCGCTCACCTTCGCGACCGTCACCGATCGTGGGCCGAATGCCGACTCACCCGATGTGGGCAAACATGAGTCAAAAATTTTCGTCACGCCAGACTTCGCTCCGCTGCTGATGAATATTCGGGTGCAGAACGGCAAAGCAGAAGCCACGGATGCCCGACCGCTGCATGACGACAAGGGCAATATTAACGGATTGCCGCTACAGGATGGTGTCATCGGCTCAACCAATGAAGTCGCGTTAAGCGACACACTGAAAGTGCTGAAGGGCGATAACCGTGGTCTGGATACGGAAGGCATTACGCCGGACGGGAAGGGCGGGTACTGGTTGTGCGACGAATATGGCCCATTTCTGATTAACGTTGATCAACGCGGAAAGATTCTGGCGATTCACGGGCCGCAGGCTAATGAAGGGGAAAAATCCATTGCGGGCGGACTGCCGAATATTCTTAAGTGGCGTCAGCCTAATCGTGGTTTTGAAGGGCTTACCCGTATGCCGGACGGGCGCATCATCGCCGCGGTGCAGAGTACGCTGGATATCAACGGTAAAAGTAAAAAGCAGGCGCGCTTTACCCGGCTGGTGAGCTTCGATCCGGCGACCGGGAAAACCGTGATGTATGGATACCCTATCGACAGCGAGGCTTATAGTAAAAACAGCGACGCCAAAATTGGCGATATCGTGGCGCTCGATAATCAGCATATTCTCTTGATTGAACAAGGCAGCGATAAAAATGACGCGATGCGCAACCTTATCTATAAGGTGGATCTGAGTGCGGCTACCGATCTTGCCGCATTCGATAAGCCTGGTGATTATCCGGAGTCTGACGACGAGAAAGCGCTGGCGCAGCGAGGAATTAAGCTCGCAGCTAAAACGCTGGTGGTCGATTTACGTCAACTCGGCTGGCAGCAGGAGAAGGCCGAAGGACTGGCGCTGATCGACAGTAAAACGCTGGCGGTCGCCAATGACAATGACTTCGGCGTGAAAACGGTCATGCAAAATCCGGTGGAAGGTAAGAAGCGCAAGGATTATCGGCTGAACGAAAAGGGGGAACTTACTGTAGAGGGTGAGCCGGTTGCAACGACGATCGGCGTGAAGCCGCTGAAGAAACCGGAGTCGGACAGCGAGTTGTGGATCGTAACGCTGCCGGAACCGCTGAAATAAACGTTCCCCTTGCCCTGGGCTGTCTGCGCTTAGTGCCTGATTTTCTGTAAAAGAGCAGGATTCAGCCCGGATTTGCCAGCGAAAGATCGGTCTGCGCCGTTTTGTTATAGCGGACGGTAGCAGACCGATAATCATTTAAACGGTTTAACATCTTTCCACTGCGTTGCGTTGCGATGCTAAGCGTCACTAGCGAACTTTAAACGCCAGCCTGGCGGTTATTTTTTACTTTCAGTTTGATAACCGTCTTATTCCGCACAGGATGGCTTTCGATAGCGGGCAACCCGGCCAACTACGGCTCACCACCGCAGGTTACAGGGCGTGATTATAACATTGTGTAATAATGTGTTGTCTGCCTCTTCAACAGACCCTCCACACCGTGTAAGTTCTGGGATCTTATACGTTTGTTGTCCCCATAATCCGCTGAGGAGAAAGAGAGTGAAAGCAACCGCAATGGCCGCTACAAGTCTGTTAATGCTGATGAGCAGTGTTCACGCTGAAGGTCTGACGACGTCGGCAGATGGTAAAAACCTCACCGTCAGCTTCGGCCAGCCCACCATCAAACAGGTGCTGCACTACCGAAAAATGTATGACAAAAAGCCGTTTCCGGATGCGGAGATTTATTATTACGACAACGGTACCTATAAAATCATTTCTCAGGGCGAAAACCACTACGGCGTTTACGTTATGCAGGGCAAGTTTGATGATGAAACTTTCACCGTGCGTTTTATCTCTCTGCCTTCTGCTGACTGGGGCAATAAAACGGCTTTTCATCAGTTAACTTTTATCAGAGGTGACAGGCAGAACGTCTTTATTCAGAATGCCATTGTGGATACCGGTGAAGCCATTGCGCAGCAGAACGGCACCTATACTCAGGAAAAAAACACCGTAACCAACCCGGTTTCAACCAGCTGGAAAAACAAATAATTGTCGGGTGGCAGCGTGTCTGCCACTCTGATCCAAACCCGCTGCCTGTCACTTCCTCGCGCAGGATCATATTGAATTTTGGCTGGCGGACACCTTTACACACTGATTTTTTACTCAGAAGATACATAGCTGCAATTAAATGCCTTATATTTCCTAGCCTGATATACATTTGCCTTGCCGCGCCCACGCCAGCAGTTTGAGTGCGTTGCAACATGCAGTACCGGTAATCTGCCTGTGAAGGGTAACTCCTGCTTTTTTTGATAATGCCAACACTCATTTTGTCAGGTCCTGAGGCGTAAATATGGACAGAGTTTCACCCCTGCTGGATGTGCAGGATGTCGCTTTTTCAGTCGGGGATCGTCAGCTACTGAAACCGGTCTCCCTGCAGTTATATCAGGGTGATTGCGTCTTGCTGACCGGCCCATCCGGAAGCGGAAAAAGTACTTTCCTCAAAATCCTTGCTTCGCTGATTACCCCCAACTCGGGGCAACTTTTCTTCAGGAACAGTGATATCACCACGCTGAGAGCAGAGGTTTATCGCCAGCAGGTCTCGTACTGCTTTCAGACGCCGCAACTGTTTGGTCAGACGGTATATGACAACCTGGCGCTGCCATGGCAGATTCGCCGTCAGAAACCTCAGCGGGACAAACTTGTTGCTGCGCTGGAAAGCGTAAATCTCTCTCCGGATATGCTGAATAAACCTGTTGAACAACTTTCAGGCGGAGAAAAGCAGCGTGTCGGACTACTGCGCAATCTGCAATTTATGCCTGAGGTGCTGTTGCTGGATGAAGTCACCAGCGCCCTTGATGAAGAGAACAGACTGTCAGTACTTTCACTGATTCACCGGATGGCAGCTGAAGAAAAGGTAGCCGTGGTGCGGATCAGCCATGATGTTAACGATATTCAGCAGGCTGAGCAGGTGCTTCGCCTTGAGCCGCCAGAAAAGGAGAATAAGCGTGAATCAGCATAATATCAGTGACACCTCGATTTTGCTGTCACTGACGCTGGTGGCCATAGCGCTGCTTATCAGCCAGAAAGAAAAGCTCGGCATGAGCAAAGATATTCTCTGGAGTGTATCCCGGGCGATAATTCAGCTGGTCATTGTCGGCTTTGTATTAAAGTCGATATTCGATGTTAATAACAGCTGGCTGACGGTATTGATGGTGCTGTTTATCTGCGTTAATGCCGCGATCAACGCCCGTAAACGCGGTCGAAATATTGATAACCCCTTTACGATATCGTTTGTCGCTATTTTTAGTGGCACCGTTATCACGCTGACGATTCTGGTGCTGAGCGGGGCGATAGCGTTTGTTCCGATGCAGGTCATCCCCATCACGGGCATGATCGCCGGTAATGCTATGGTCGCAGTAGGGCTCTGTTACAGCAACCTGAACCAGCGCTTCAGCGACAACCAGCAGAAAATTATGGAGATGCTGAGCCTTGGCGCATCGGTGAAGCTGGCATCGGGCCGCATTATTGCCGACAGCATTCGTACAGCCATGATGCCGACGGTGGACGCTGCCAAAACTGTCGGACTGGTCAGCCTGCCAGGGATGATGTCCGGACTGATTTTCGCCGGAATAGATCCGCTCAAGGCGATTAAGTATCAGATTATGGTCACGTTTATGCTGATAGGAACTGCCAGTCTGTCAACGATCATTGCTGTCTATTTATCCTATCGTCGTTTTTATAATGCCAGGGCGCAGCTAAAAATATCGGATAGATCGCTGGATTAGTGAAACTGATTTGCGGATCTGAGCGTTATTGCTTGTGAGGAAAGTAAGTCTGCTATCACACGGCGCTCTGTTGCTCGCGAGCGCTTAATTGATAGCAGAGTGCTCAGGGGATGCTTCAAAAACACTCCCCGCTGATCTGAAGTATCCCCGCAGGGTTCGTGCTTTGATTGTTCATCTGAATGCCTGATACACAACTGGCTTTGGTTTTTAATTCTGCCTGTTCTGATAAAGGTCCCAGCGGTTGCCATAAAGATCTTCAAATACCACCACGGTTCCGTACTCCTCTTCACGAGGCTCCTGGGAGAATGTGACGCCTTTCGATTTCATGGCTTTGTAGTCTCGCCAGAAGTCATCCGTCTGCAGAAAAAGGAATACTCTTCCGCCGCACTGATTGCCGATAAAACCTTCCTGTCTGTCATTTGAAGCGCGAGCCAGAAGAAGATTGCAGTCGCTTTCAGGGTCAGGTGTAACTACAACCCAGCGTTTACCTGGCTGCGGTGTATCCTCAACAAGGGTAAAACCCAGCTTTTCGGTGTAATACTCAATTGCCCGATCATAGTCATCAACCACGATGGCCACATAACCCATACATCGCTTTTGCGTTCTCATTTCTGCTCCGTCATGTTTCAGGCCTGGTTGCCTTGAAACATTGTTTTAACACAAACGAGTATCCCGGAGTTGGTTGAATTGATTCAGTCTTCACAGTATTAAGCCGTTGCAATAAAGATACATCAGCTGACATCAGCCTATAATTTTTATAAATTCATGGCGCGGGTATCAAAAAATGTTTGAGGGATTTACTCATACACAAATCAGACTTTCTGAAGCAGTGCTAAATGTTCGCTATGGAGGTAATGGTCCTCCGGTTTTGCTGTTGCATGGACACCCCCGCACCCACGTAACCTGGTCAAAGGTGGCTCCGCAACTTGCCGAATCTTTTACCGTGGTTTGTCCCGATTTAAGGGGATTTGGCCGCTCATCTAAACCTGCAGATGAGCCCAATCATGCTGGTTCTTCTAAGCGAGCTAAAGCGAAAGATTGTATTGAGTTGATGAGCCAGTTAGGTTTCGATCAATTCGCGCTGGTGGGACATGACAGAGGTAGTTATACAGCATATAGGGCTGCACTTGATTACCCTGAGCGAATTACACGACTTGCTGTACTGGATTGTATACCCATACTTGAAGCGCTCAACCGGTGTAATGAGAAGTTTGCCCGACAGTGGTATCACTGGTTCTTCTTCGCTCAGCCTGAAAAACCCGAGCTGGCAATTTTAGCCGATCCGGACAAATGGTATGGAGGCCAGCCCGAAACAATGGGGAATGATGAATACATTGAATTCAGGCGAGCTATACACGATCCGGAGACTGTACATGGGATGATCGAGGATTATCGTGCCGGTCTTACTATAGACAAAGAGCATGAGCTTTATGATCGTCAGAATGGGCGATTGATTGAATGCCCGACACTCTGTTTATGGTCAAAATATGATGATCTGGAAGATATTTACGGTGATGTATTGGGTATCTGGAAATCCTGGGCACCGCATGTTCGGGGTAAAGCGATAGCCAGCGGTCACCATATGGCTGAAGAAGCACCAGAAGAAGTTACCACTGAGCTCCGGCATTTTTTGTTGCATGAGAATCCTTAACTGGCCGGTGCGTAGTTAAATAACATCCCATTATCCACCCCAGAGAATGAATCGCTGTTCCTGCATTGTCATGTTATGGTAAAAACACTTCAACAACATGAGGATAGCAACATGATTGTCAGAACATGGCACGGATGCGTACCGGTCAGGCACGCCGAAGGTTTTGCAACTCACTTGCAGGAGACTGGTGTTGAACATTCAGAAGCGACACCAGGGAATCTGGGAGCCTATGTACGCAGAGAAACGCAGGGCGAATGGGAGCATTTCTTCCTTGCGACGTACTGGGAAGATTTAGAAGCCATCAAAGCCTTTGCAGGCGAACAGTATCAGATTGCCGTTACCTATCCGGACGATGAAGAATATGAGTTGCTATCAGATCCCTACGTTTTTCAGCATCAGGTCCAGACTGTAATCCCATTATAAGTATTTGCCTGCCGCCGCCAGAAGGCGGCCAATGACTCACCTGTGCCTGTCCACTGACTCAGCATTAAATTTTACCAGGCAAAAAGCATGACTTTTAACACAAGGTTTAGATAAAGCCTTTTAATTGTAGATTGATCGATCTACAATCAACCTTCAAAACAGGAGAACCTTATGAAAGCATCAGCAGGCAGACCCAGAGAATTCGATCCAGAGACGTTCCTCAACACCGCACTTGAATGCTTCTGGCAGAAGGGATATCAGGCAACATCTATGGCTGATCTTATGAAAGCATCAGGTCTTGCAAGTGCCAGCATCTATAAACTTTATCCCGATAAGCGTGCTATTTATCTGGCTGCTTTGCAGCGATATATGGATGAAGGCATTTCAAGGACAGTGAAACGAAATGCAGAAATGTCGCCAGAAGCTGCATTGCGAGAAACGCTCGAATTTGTGGCTCAGTTATCATCTGCTCCTGCCGGAGAGAAAGGGTGCTTTACTATTGCGGCAGCCAGTGAACTTTTACCCGGAGACGAAGAGGTTAAAGGCAAAGTTTCCTTTAAATTTAACCGTTTAATTAACGAGTTAGAGAATATCTTA
This sequence comes from Pantoea sp. JV6, assembly GCF_025910055.1. Taxonomy (NCBI): domain Bacteria; kingdom Pseudomonadati; phylum Pseudomonadota; class Gammaproteobacteria; order Enterobacterales; family Erwiniaceae; genus Pantoea; species Pantoea sp. JV6. The sequence continues at coordinate 504,893 of NZ_JAPCIM010000003.1, forward strand.
AAAAGAGGCCAGGATCAGCGGGTATTTCGCCAGGATGAAGATGCGCGAGTCATGGCTCAAAGCATTTTCATGATGCTGGAAGGTATGCGGATATATGGAAAACTCCAGCCAGAGATTGGAGATCTGAGAAAAAGTAATGACTTCATTGTCAGAACGATACTTTCAGATACCCATGACGTAACCGGCAATAGTGCGGTTAAGGCATCCGCATGATTGAAGTGGGCACCATTGTTCGGCGAAGAAAAAGAAGAAGAATAATGGTGGTAATTGAATATGAAGATGGCATGGCATTGTGCGGCTGGGTCGATAAAGGACGTTTTTTCAAAAGACGTTTTCCACTGTCTGAATTAAAAATAGGCGTACCTTATTCAAATTTCTGGTCACTCACCTAAATCACTGCACCTTTAAAGACATCGAGTTCAAATAAACATAATTACCATAACCGGCCGCCCTTAATGCGCCATACTTTAGCGATGCAACAGAGTCAGAATAGTTATCACTCAGCGATCACCGGACATCATCATTGCCCGGTAATCGGCTGATTTACATCGATGCTACAACCTCAGCTTATTTTTGAGACTGCTGATTTTGCTCAGCCTCTTTCTGTTTTTTCTTCGCCATATGATGACCAACTGCGCAGCCCGCTGCGGCACCGGCCACACCATGATGAGCAACATGACCTGCGACGCCGCCTACTGCGGCTCCCTTAAGACAGCCCTGGGCATTAGCCTGTAAATTCACCGACAAAAACAGTCCGGTAGCAATAACGATAACTGATAATTTTTTCATCACTTAATATCCTGATAGTTAGTTATAGTTGCAGGTTGAACCCGACAGAGCATAGCCGCACTCTGGGGTGTTTCGCTGGCCGGGATACAGGAATCACGACATTAGTTACCTGTCGTTACGCTTTCCAGAGGGAATGTAAGTATTTAATGCCATACCCGTGAGCCAGATACTTTCCGGCTCGTTAAGGGGCAGCCAGAGATTAGCATTGAGAAGATAAATCGGGGGGAGTGTAAACAGGAGGTTTTTCGACGACGACGAAAAAACAGCGCCTCCACCGGGAAGCGCTGCTGCAGATCAGAAGGACATTGTCAGCCCGGCATAATAAGCGCGTCCCGGCTCGTTATAGGTTGATGCGCCATCAGCTTCGCGATATAGCTGCTTATCCAGCAGGTTATTAATACCCGCATTGGCACGCAGATTTTTGGTGATGTCATAATTAAAATTGACCCCAAATACTGAATAAGCGCCGACTTCGCGATTCGACATTGAATTGCTTTCTGTGCGGGATTCCGCATACTGGCGTGGTTTCTGACGACCATACATTGTCCAGTTCAGATTAGTGGAGAAATCCTGCGTCACCTGCCAGTCCAGCATTGTATTGATCGTGTATTCAGGAATAATCGACAGCGGATTGCCGGTCTTTTTATCCTTCGACTCGATCATATAAGTTGCGTTAGTCCGCCACTCCAGCTCGTCACTGACCAGCGGGATAGTGAAATTGCCTTCCAGACCTTCCACTACCGCTTTGCCGCCGTTACTCCATTGCAGGATGTTGTTGCCATTAGAGGCGTAACCCAACACCTCCGTCCCGGAGACAATTTTGTTTTTATAGTCATTGCGGAACCAGGTGATACCCGCAATATAGCCATCCTGGCTGAACTCGATACCCAGCTCTTTATTAACGCTGACTTCAGGATCGAGATTTTCATTGCCCAGCAGATAGCAACTGCCACGGGTAACGTTGATCGGACAGCCATTTCCCCGCGTCGCCAGTAAATAGCCTTCGCTGGACTGATAAAGGTTAGGGGCTTTAAACGCACGGGCGATACCCGCTTTCAGGGTAAAACTTTCTCCCAGAGCCTGAGAAATATTGAGCGACGGACTCCAGTTCGCACCAAAGGTGTCGTGATAATCAAAACGCAGACCGGGGATCACTTCAGTGCTATCGGTCGCAGCAATATTATCTTCAAAATAGAGTGAGCTCAGCGTTGCGCTGTTTTTACTGTTGCGGCTGCCCGCATCACCACTGACACCGTCGATGGATACGCCAGGCGCACTGGTGCCGTTCATTGAATTTGGATCGTTCAGCTCATCACGGTTCCACTCGGCTCCCAGCGTAACGGTCTGTTCACGCAGCAGTTCCAGCGGGAAGCTGACTTCGCCTCCTGCCCGGTAACTTTCAAAGCGACTGGTTGAGAACGTGTTGCTGTTGATCCGGCCTTCACCCGCACCCGCCGTGCCTTCATTCAGGCGGGTGTTATTGGTTTTTTCATAGTTAAAGGTGAGCTTAGATTGTCCCCAGTCCCAGATGCCATTATGCGCAAGGCCCCAGGTCTGACGATACAGACGGTTGGTTTCTGAACCATCGAGAGATTCGATCAAGGCATTACCGGCACCGTTGCTGTACTGGGTATCCCCGGTGTAAATGTTGCCCTGACGGCTGTATCCGTAGCTGAAATCCAGCACCTGTAATGGCGTAATCTTCCACGACAGCACGCTGTTGATGTCTTTATTGCGAACGCCTTCGCGACCGGCGGCGCCGGAGCCATTGTGCGACTGGTTAATGTCGAAAGCATCGCTGTCGGTTTTGTTGATGTTGCCATAGAGCCGCATGGTCAGAGCATCGCCCGCCAGCGGACCACTCAGGTTAAAGTTAGCGCGGCGGGTTGCGCCTTCTTTATCATCTTCCGGCTGGTTGGTATAAAGCGACAGCGATCCGCTCCAGTCATTGGTCGGGCGTTTGGTAATGATATTAACCACGCCACCGGCCGCGCCGGAACCGTAACGCGCTGCCGCCGGTCCACGAATCACTTCAATCCGTTCAACCATTTCTGGTGGTACCCAGTTTGAGTCACCGCGGGAATCGCGCTCGCCGCGCCAGCTATAACGCACCGAATTGCGCGAGGTGGTCGGCACACCATCGATCAGAATCAGCGTATTTTCCGGCCCCATGCCGCGAATATCGATCTGACGATTGTTACCGCGTACGCCGTTGGCGCTGTTGCCGGTAAGGTTAACGCCTGGCATTTTACGGATAATGTCGGAAAGGTCGTTGACCGGCGGGTTTTTCTCAATGTCCTGCGAGGTGATCACCGAAACGCCAGGCTGCTGTTTCAGCTCCTGTTCAGCAGTGACCAGCATCGTCTCATCATCAGCCAGCTTTTCTGTCTCTTCCTGATTAGCGCCGTTAGCAGAGGTACTCAATAAACCGGCCAGCAGTAGCGCAACAGGGCGCTTATGGACACGCATGGTTACATTCACTTAGAAAATCTCCCTGAAGTATTAAGGCATGTAAGCAAATGCGTATGATAATGATAATAGTTATCATTGTATATCGCGCTAAGCCACCTTTACATTCCATAACAATGGGCTATTTATTCGCCATAACCGTGACCAGAAGGGAGAAGTGACGTTAGTTTTACTTGTTGGTCCATCACCCGAAAACTTCCTCAGATTTCATCAGAACGCGTCTTTATGACTCCAGACTTATTAGGTCTGGAGTCATAGATAAACAATGGATAGAATGGCCCGCTCTTCATGTCTAACAGGTATAAATGTGACCCCAGATCTGACACAGATCCCTGCGCGTTCAGCCCATGTAGGCCGCCATGTACTGATCTGGCTGGAGCAGGTTAAAAAGGCTTCACTCAGCGAGCTGGATAATTTTGGCGATGAAGGCACGGTGGAGCAGGTGATGAAGGTCTGGGTAAAACTCTCGCTGCTGATCAGCCGGCGGCGTCCTGAGATCGCCATCTCCTCATTGCTGAAACATGTCCTGCCGAACATCGGTTCGCAGCCACTCAAAACGCTGAACCGCTTACGCCTTAACCGGCTCTATAACATTCTGATCGCCGACGGTAAAAAAGAGGAGGCGCGGCGGGTGTTCGCGCTGACCAAACAATTTCTCGCCTGGGCCGAGATGCAGGGCTATCTCGATCATTCACCCATCGCTTCAATGAAAAAGCGTGATGTCGCGGGTCGCGCTACGCCGCCGCGCAGTCGGCAACTCACCGATGCAGAAATCTGGGTGTTCTGGCACGGGCTGGATAACTGGGCGCTTTCGGAACAGGCGCGCTGGGCGCTGCGTTTATGCCTGGTCAGCGCCCGGCGGCCGGATGAAATTGTGCAGGCGCAGAAAGCGGAGTTCGATCTGCAATTAGGATTGTGGATGCAGGGTACACGCAATAAATCGCAGCGGGAGCATGTGCTGCCCATTTCACCGCTGATGCGTCAATGCATCGAAGCATTGCTGCGCGCCGCCGAACCAGCCTCACCCTGGCTGGTGCCCGCGCCACGCGATCCGCAACAGCCGCTGTCAAAAGGCGCGTTGAATCAGGCACTTCGCCGGATGATCCGCGCTCCCCGTGGGCTGGGACTGGAGGCGTTTACCCCGCGCGATCTGCGCAGGACTGCGCGTTCAAAACTCTCAGCGCTCGACACGCCCAATGACGTCGCCCGAAAAATCATGAACCATGCGCTGGAAGGCATCGATCGGGTCTATGACACCCATGACTATCTGAGCCAGATGCGCAGCGCCATGAATATCTTTTCGGACGCGGTAGAGCAGATTATTGAATGCGAAAGCTACCATCTGCTGCGTCATCGCTATGATGGCGAAACCCTCACGCTGGACGATCTCTCGCTCATGGCGATGTCACGCTAACGCTTATATCGGCAACTATCAGAAGTGGTAGCGCAGCCAGGCAAAATAGACGTTGCCGTTGTTATGGGTGCCGGGAATATAGGTCATCTGGAAATCGAGATCGCCATAGCCGACAGAGGCCAGCGGCAGTAGCGCAGGCACCGGAATATAATCCCAGTTGTGCCGTGCGGTAAAGCCCGCCGTGTAACCCGCACCCCAGTGAAAATTCTGGTCGGCCAGCGGACGCCAGGTTGCCACCCAGCCATAGCCACCAAAGGGTTCCCATTTATTAAAGGAGTCCTTAAACGCCATTAAGTAGATGCCGTTCCAGTTCCCTTTTTCATCGTAGCGGGAGATACCTCCGCCCGCGCCCCAGGGTCTTTCATTATATTTATTGATGTGTTCACGATCGTAAGTGGCACGGTTGTGCCAGGTAATCGCGGGCAGATAAAAGTCGTAACCTTCAGGCTGCTGCCAGGTTGTGGCGACTTTATCACTGAAATTATCCCAGCCCGCACTCACGCTCTCTACAAGTGTGGCGGAGTGGACTGAAAAAACACTGAAAACGGTGGTCGTTATCAGCGCTTTAAGAGTTGAAATTTTGCGCACGTACGAATTCCTGCAATATCTGGTGTTAAATAAGGTGATAAAAGATTTAAGGCAGATATTGTGGCATCAGGAGTGACAACTACAGTTCAATGAACGGCCATTACAGGATTTTATCTTTAACAAATAATGATGCAGCAGCCCTGTTGCTCTGACAAGTCAGCAGGCGTGCTGACCCTATAAACGCCTCCCTGTCTTTATCATCTTCCAGCCGTCTTTCACACGCAGACAATTCCCTGAAAAAATTCGTATTGTTTGCTAACAAAATCTTGCAATGATAATCGCAATGCGTATATTTCTCATTTGTTTTAGAAGTTCATCACACCCGCGCGCAGGCGCTCAGGGAAAGGTTTCTGGTTCCTCAAACCATAAGCAGGGCAGCGATGTCCGCAGGAAGCATGGTCGTGACAGTGGCAGCATAAAAACATAAAGATAATTGAGGAATTAATGAACGCTTTCGATCTTCAACACCCCAGGGCAACGGACACTTCTGCTCTGCAACGTCCATTCCGCTTCTCCTTGCTGGCTGTCATCGTCGCCTCGTCGCTGGCGCATAACGCTGCTCATGCCGCAGAGACCGGCGCACCCGCTGCCAGCGATAACCAGACTATGACGGTCAGCGCGTCAGCCGATGATGCCGTAGCCGCTTCGCCCGCCACCGATTACAGCGTACCGGTTACCCGTGCGGGCACTAAAATGCTGGGCACCGTGCGTGATGTCCCGCAGTCAGTCAGCATTGTCAGTAAACAGCGTATGGCCGATCAGCAACTCCAGTCGCTGAATGATGTGCTCGCAAATACCACCGGTATTCGCGGTATCAGTGGTGATATGGATCGCACCAACTACTATGCTCGCGGCTTTATGATCGACAACTACATGGTCGATGGTATCCCTACTGCCTTTGCCGCTCGCTGGAACCTGGGTGATGCGCAGACCGATATGGCAATGTATGAGCGCGTTGAAGTGGTGCGCGGAGCGACCGGTCTGTTAACCGGACCGGGTAATCCATCAGCCGCCATCAATATGGTGCGCAAACACGCCGACAGCAAAGAGTTCGGCGGCACCGTCTCCGCCAGTTACGGCAGCTGGAATAAGCAGCGTTATGTGGCCGATATCTCGGCTCCGCTCAGTGACTCCGGCAATGTTCGTGGCCGGCTGATCGCGGGATGGCAGGATAACAACAGCTTCATAGAGCGCTATGGCGCCAAAAAACAGTTCATCTATGGCGTGGTTGACGCTGACCTGACCGACTCTGCCACGCTTTCGGTCGGCTATGAATTCAGCCAGGTCAATACGGATTCCACCATGTGGGGTGGCGCACCGCGCTGGTACACAGACGGCACGCAGATACATACCCGACGCGGCTACAACACCGCACCTGACTGGGCCTACAACGATAAAGAGAACCGTAAAGTCTTTGTGAACCTGAAACAGGACTTCGACAACGGCTGGAACATCACACTGAACGGCGCGCACAACGAGATGCGCCTCGACAGTAAGCAGATCTATCTTGATGGCTATTTCGATCGTAACACCGGGGCGGGCGTCTCTTCCTATGCCAACTATCCGGTGGTAGGCGGGACTGGTTACAACACCGGTAAACGCAAAGTGGATGCCGTTGATGCCTTCGCCAGCGGTCCTTATGAACTGCTGGGTCGTCAGCATGAGCTGATGGTCGGCGTCAATTACACCCGCCAGGATAACAAGTACTTCAGTACCTTTGAGAATATCTCATCGGAGTCGCTGGGCAACTACAACGAGTTTAACGGTCAGTATCCGGAATCAGCCTGGACGCCGCGTCTGCCAGCCAGCGATACCCAACTGGTTCGCCAGAAATCGACTTATATGGCGACCCGTCTGTCGCTCGCCGATCCGCTGCACCTGATTATCGGTGCTCGTTACACCAACTGGAACCGTGAAACGCCTGGTGGTGAAATGGAAGAAAATAACACCACCCCTTACGGCGGATTGATTTATGACTTCGCTGAAAACTGGTCGGCTTACGCCAGCTATACCTCGGTGTTCCAGCCACAGGACTATCGCGATGCCAGCGGCGCTTTCCTGTCGCCCGTTATCGGCAAAAACTACGAGGCAGGCCTGAAATCTGACTGGATGGACAGTCGCTTCACCACCTCGATTTCGGTATTCCGCACCGAGCTGAATAATGTCGGTGAAGCAACCACTCAGACGGTTCAGGGGTCAGGTGATGTCGCGTACATTGGCCGTAAAGGCGTGGTGAGTCGTGGCGTGGAGTTTGAAGTCAACGGCGCATTAACCGACAACTGGCAGATGACCCTGGGCGGCACGCGCTACATTGCGGAAAACCGCGATGGCAGCACCTTTAACCCGCAACTGCCGCAGACCAGCTTTAACCTGTTCAGCAGCTATCGCCTGCCGACGTTGCAGCAGCTGACGCTGGGTGGCGGTGTGAACTGGCAGACACATATCTGGAATGATGTCGGTGGCCCGGAAGGCAATGGCACCTGGCGTGCCCGTCAGGGCAGCTATGCGCTGGTTGATCTCTTCGCCCGTTATCAGGTGAACAAAAATCTGTCGCTGCAGGGCAACCTCAATAACCTGTTCGACAAAGAGTATGACACTAACGTGGCCAGCTCTGTAGTCTACGGCGAACCGCGTAATTTCTCAGTGACCGCCAGCTACACCTTCTGATTTGTGTCGTTGTAAAGCCTGTGAAAAACGCCTCAGTTGAGGCGTTTTTTTATTTCAAATCAGAGTGCAATTATTTATATCACCTCAGTTGGCGAAACTTGTGGTGAATAAGTCTTCATTGCATAGGCAGTGTTGTTAGCAGACATCAGATCACAATATTGCTCTTACCTTTTGGTTATTACCAGAGATAACCGGTCATCCAAACCACGTGCCGATTATGCCTTAATCACCGTTTTACATTAGTTTTTGCCGTATTTTCTCTACTGAGTACGCAAATTTAACACGTTTCCATCTTGTCAACATGGCTGGATTGTGACAGGATGGTTTCCATAATGGAAACAGTCAGGAGCCAATGGAATGCATGTTATTTCACGTGTGCCGTTTGATGAGGCGGCCAGAAAATATCCTAATGCAGCGGCCGCACTTAATCTGCTTTATCGCCATCTCAGGCAAGGCGATTTCAGTGGTCCTGACGATCTTAAAGCGCTTTATGCAAGCCTTGATCGTATGAAATATCGTGCTAAATGGTGGGTCATCGACGTGAGTGGCAACCAGTTGCGCGTGATGTTCTTCGCGGATTTTGAGCGAAGTAAAATCTTTATTAAGCATATCTGCACGCACGCTGAGTACGACAAGCTTGTTAAAAAATATCGGGAGGTTACCGAATGAATACTGAAGCTATCAGGCTGTCAAATGAGCTCGCTGAAGCGGTACCGCTGCTGGCTGGCAGCAGCCAGCGCGAGGATTATGAAGAAGCACTGGAACTGGTCGAATATCTGATTGAACATGAGCCGGATAATCCGCTGGTTGACCTGCTTTGCGCGCGCATTGCTCACTATGAAGATAAAGATCCGGAGCTGGCCGAGTTTAATGCACGTCAAAATGAAATCAGCACAGGCCCCGGCATTCTGCGCGTGCTTATTGAGCAACACAATCTTAGCCTGAGCGACTTCGAAAATGAGATCGGTAAAAAATCGCTGGTTAGCCGAATCCTCAGCGGCGAACGTCAGTTGACTGTGTCGCATATCCGGGCATTATGCGCCCGGTTTGGCCTGTCGCCATCTCTGTTTTTCTGATTTAAGCGTGCTGCGATGGACTATTAAGATTCGATAAGTCTTTATATTTTATCGGTCCGTGCTCTGAAGAAACGCCTCACTTGAGGCGTTTTTCATCACCTCCTGAATCTGCACTCAGGTAAAACGCAGTGCCAGGTTAAAACCTTCTGCCGACTCCACCACAATCGCCTCGGGCTGCTCCTGAAAGGCAATTTCACCCTTCACCAGCGCGCGTTTCACCAGGTCGAGATCTTCCGTCTCAAAACCCAGCGCGACCATGCGGGCGCTGCCATCATAGTCTTCCGGCAGCGGGCCAAATCGCTGCTGCGCATAGTCTGCCGAAGCAAAACGAACCGTGGCAGCACCCGCGCGCAGGACAAAGGCGCCTTCGGGACAGGCGAGCACTTTAGCGGCCCCAAACAGGCGGCTATAGACCAGCGCTGAAAGCGCCGGATCCTGCGCGACAATCACAAACTCACTGATATTACGCACGCCATTGGGGTGACGCTGCCATGCCGGCTGCCATACTGCTTCGGGCGTCAGATGCTGGCAAAAAAAGCTGCGGCCATTGGGTACCAGCGAAGGGCGAATCCGTACGGTCCTAAAGTGCGCTTCACTCACCGAACCGTCGGGCAGGGTAACCGGACGATGAAAAGCCGCTGGCGGATCGCCATCCAGATCCTGCCGTTGCAGATGCTGAAACTCACTCTCTGCATCGCTGCTTTTCCACACCAGACCGCTCAATCCCAGCGGCGATTGCCAGAGATCGGCGCGCTGGCTCCCTTTGCCCGTCTCATAGCCCAGCAGTTCCAGGTAGTTCTCACCAAAAATAGCCAAGTGATTACTCGATCCCAGCGAGTGATGACCCCGTTCAGTGAGCTGAAAGCCGAGCCTTCGGAAGCGCGCGCTGGCGCTGTCGAGCTGGTCGGCCACGTTAATCACAGCATGATCAAGAATCGGTTGTGGAACCTGAACTGACATAGCAGCACTCCTTTTTTTCGTCATTGCGCCGCCACAATCTGCAACGCGCGCGGCACCAGCTGCGTGAAGTAGTCCACCGCCGGGCCAATCAACGCTTCATCAGGATCGAAGGCGGCGTGATGCAGACCAAATTCGCTGGCACTGCCGATGCTGACAAATGCCCCCGGCACCTGCTGCAGATAGAAGGCAAAATCTTCTCCGCCCATCTGCGGCGACTCAGCGTGCTCCGCGAGATAGCCACTCTGTTGGGCAACGTCCAGAGCAACATCCACCCAGCCTGGCGTGTTAATCAGGGCCGGCGGTCCTTCAGTCCACTCCAGTTCGGCGGTCGCACCAAACCCGGCGGCAATACCCTGAATCAGGGATCGCATGCGGTGCGGGATCTGGGCCCGAATTTCGCCGTTGTGGGTGCGCACGGTGCCCTCCAGCTCAACGCTTTGTGGCAGCACGTTCCAGGTATTACCGGCGGTAAAGCGCGTCACGCTCAGCACCACCGTTTCCAGCGAGCTGAACACCCGGCTCGGCAGGGTCTGCAGAGCCGTTACGATATGGCTGGCAATCACAATCGAATCGATGCCCTCCTGCGGTCGTGCGGCATGGGCGCCTTTGCCCTCAATGCGGATAACAAAGCGGTCTACGTTGGCATAAAACGCACCCGCCCGGCTACGCAGTGTGCCCAGCGGCAGGTCGGGCGCGTTGTGCAGGCCAAATATCGCGTGAACGCCTTCCAGCGCACCGGCATCAATCAGCTGACGTGCGCCATTAAAGGTCTCTTCAGCGGGCTGAAACAGAATCCGTACCCGGCCTTGCAGTGTGTCTTCCTGCTGTTTCAGCTGCAACGCCACGCCGAGCATCACGGCGCTGTGAACGTCGTGACCACAGGCGTGCATCACGCCCGGCTGCTGTGATCGCCACGGGCGTTCGGTGGTTTCTTCAATCGGTAACGCATCGATATCCGCGCGCAGGGCGATCAGGGGTTCGCCATGACCGATTTCAGCCACGACGCCGGTTTTCAGCCCCAGCGGCAACAGCCGGATCCCGGCCTGCTCCAGCCAGCGGGTAATACGTTCCGTGGTGGCAAATTCATGATTCGAAAGTTCAGGATGCTGATGCAGTTCGCGACGCCACTGCACCAGTTGGTCGGTTAAAGGCAAAGTCATGATTATCCCTGTTGTTCCGGCAGAAAAGGTTCGCCCAGCGTCAGCATCAGGCGATTAGCCCAGGCAAAAAAGGCGGTTGATTGAATCAGATCGAGCAGGGCGAGCGTATCCAGACCCTGTTCACGCAGTGCAGAGAGCTGCGACTGTGTCGGCTGGGCAGGGGTCAGCGACAGCGCTGCTGAGAATGCGATGATCGCCTGCCAGCGCGCGGCGTGTCCGTGAGATAACACCGCGCCGGGTGCAACATTCAGCAGCTTCTGTACCGCTTCATCCTGCTTTGAGAGCTGGCTGGCTTTACGCGCATGGACTGAGGCGCAGTAAATGCAGCCGTTGACCTTACTCACCACGGTGGCAGCCAGTTCGCGCTCGGCGCGTGGCAGCCCTCCTGCGGTATAAAAAATGCCTTTATCGGTCAGGGTGCGCTGCTCCAGCAACGGCAGATTGCGCGCCAGCAGGCGAAAATAGTCGGAGTCGGTGTGACCGAATTTTGCCAGTGTCGCCTGCTCTTCCTCGCTGAATTCCGACAGCGGTTTTGCCGGCAGCCAGGGCTCCCAGCCGAGTTCCTGTTGCGTAAACGCGGTCAGGGCAGTTTTGCCGCTGGCGGTATGTAAGGCCTCGTGCCAGTGACCGGCGACTACCGGGGCAACCTCACCCGACGCCTCATCGCCCTGTAAGCTGCGCAGACCCGCCAGCAACCGGCTCTGAAAACTGACAAATGCCACCAGCTGTGCCAGTGTGACAATGCCGCGCAGGCTCCAGCCCGCCTGTTTCAAAGCCTCCAGATGCGCGGGAGCAGCAGTAACCGGCTCAAAGGTCAGGCGATGGGCAAAAGCCTGTGCCGCGTTGATCCGAACACTCCCGGCCAGACTCTCCTGTGGCTGGTAGTGCGCCTGCAGGCCGGGTTGTGCATGCCAGCCGGCAACCTGAGCGGCCAGCAGACGGCGCTCCGCCAGCGGAAAATCTTCATCACCCTGGCTAAACAACAGGGTGTAGCTACCCTGAGCATGTTGTGTGGCGGCGTGACGTGTCTGGCGCGCATGGGCCAGTTCGGAATCGGGATCGATATCTGCCAGTGTGGCGATCAAATCGTCAGGTTGATTCATGAAATTCTCCTGTGAGGTTCGCCAGCGGCACGAAGCGTGGGCGCAAGATGTTGGGCAATCAGTTCAATCGAGCGCAGCGTGTCGGCATGCGAAGGCTCAACCGAATGCACCTGAAATGAGATGTCGGTGACGCGCGCCAGTGCGCTGTCCTGCGCCAGCGAGTGCTGCACCTGATCGATGCCGCCAACATGGGCATCAAACTGCGCCAGCAGGTCATCAAAGCGTTCACCGCGTAATTCACCACGATACTGCGCAGCCTGCTGACGAATTCCCGGTTCAGCTATCTGACGGGCATAGCGGTCAGAATCGGCCACGAATGCGGTACGGGAGGCGAGGATGCGCGGAGTGGTTCCCGCAGGAAGTGCCGCAAGATAGGCATCGATCAGCGGATTCTGCAATGCATCCAGCGGCAGCTCAGACTGGCCCGCCGGGCGCGGCTGGGTGCGGGACAGCATCAGGCCATGGCCGCCCTGAGCGGCACGGATTGCGCCCTCAACCGAGAAGGTGGCGATCCACACCCGTCCGGCAAGTTGCGGCGCGGCGGGATAGAGATGATTATCAGGATGCCCCAGTGAATCCCCGCGCCAGGCGCTGAGCAGCGTATGCAGATGGTCGGCAAAAGCGGCACCGCGCTCGGCAAAGGTCAGACCAAACGGCAAAAACGAATCCGGCGTGCCACCGGAGCCCAGCCCGATCTCCAGCCGCCCATCTGCCAGCAGATCCAGTACTGCGGCATCTTCAGCCACCCGCAGCGCATTTTCCATCGGCAGGGTGATGATGGCGGTGCCGAGCCGGATGGTGCGGGTCTGCGCGGCGACATGCGCCAGGAAGAGCAGCGGCGACGGCAGACCCCCCTCATCCTGATGAAAATGGTGCTGAGCAATCCACGCATTATCAAATCCGCAGCGTTCGGCATGCTGGATCTGCTCGGTGGCAAGCTGATAGCGCTGTTTCGCCGGCACCTTATCCAGCAGCCGGGTAAAAAATCCGAGATGTCGGCTCATGCTGACTCCTTGTGGGTTAAGGGAATAAGCGGAGGAATGGCAGCCATTAATTCCCGGGTATAAGGATGCTGTGGCGCACTGAAGATAGTGACAACGTCACCTTGCTCTGCGACTTCGCCCGCTTTTAACACCGTGACGCTGTCGGCAATCTGCCGCACCGTCGCCAGGTCGTGCGTGATAAACAGATAGGTCAGACCCAGTTCGGCCTGGAGCTGCTGCAACAGGTCGAGGATTTGCGCCTGCACCGTGACATCCAGCGCCGAGGTCGCCTCATCCAGTACCAGAATCTCCGGCTTGCAGATCAGTGCCCGCGCAAGCGCCACACGCTGCCGCTGTCCGCCGGAAAGTTCGTGAGGATGACGTGACAGAAGAGAGAGCGGCAGCGCCACCCGCGTGGTCATCCCTTCTACGCGCTCACGGCGCTGACTGCGGCTCAGTCGCTCAAAATTACGCAGTGGCTCTTCGATAATTGCATATAGCGTCTGACGCGGATCGAGCGAGGCAAATGGGTTCTGATAGACAAACTGGATCTTCCGCCGCAGCTGACGCAGCGCCTCGCCGCGTAATCCGTTGACCACGATGCCATCCAGCGTCACCTCGCCGCTGTCTGCGGTTTCAAAACCCATAACGATGCGCGCCAGCGTGGTTTTGCCTGAGCCGGATTCGCCTACCAGTGCATGCGTAGTGCCGCGCGCCACCTGAAAGCTGACCTGGTTCAGCGCCTGCAAACGCTGCTGTTTGCCCAGCGAAAAGCTTTTCATCACGCCGGTTGCCCGGATGGCGGGGGCAGAAAAACGGGCGGTTGCAGATTTAACTCTGGCGGGTCGCTGCGGTGCCGCATCATTCAGTAACTGACGGGTATAAGGATGAGCAGGCGCGCTGATAACCTGTTCAGTGCGGCCCGATTCCTGAATCTCGCCGTGACGAAACACGATAATACGATCTGCGCGTTGCGCCGCCAGCGCCAGGTCGTGGGTGACAAACAGCACGGCGGTGCGGGATTCCTGCCGCAGGTTGTCCAGCAGATCGAGAATGCGCTTTTGCACCGTGACATCCAGCGCGCTGGTCGGCTCATCCGCAATAATGATCTCCGGCTGCAGGGCGAGGGCAATGGCGATCAATACCCGCTGCTTCATGCCGCCCGACAGCTGATGCGGATACTGCTTAACCCGCTGTTCCGGATGGCTAAGTCCGACGCGATTCAGCAGGTCAATCACTCGCTGCTGGCGCTGCGCTGACGGTAATTTCAGATGCAGTCGCAGGATCTCTTCCACCTGTTCGCCGACCGTTTTCACCGGGTTCAGGGAATTACCGGGATCCTGCGGTACCAGACTGATGCGCGCCCCGCGCAGCGTATCGAAACGCTTTTGCGACCACTGACTGATATCCACGCCGTTGAGCAGGATCTCTCCCCCTTCGCGACGGCCATTTTCCGCCATCAGACCCATTATCGCCTGTGCGGTGGTGGTTTTACCGGAGCCGGACTCCCCGACCAGCGCCACCATCTCACCGGGCTGCAGCTCGAAGCTGACATTATGTACCACCGGCTGCCAACGGTTGCCGCTGCGATAGCTTAGCGTCAGATTGTTGACCGCGAGTAACGGCTGAGCGCTCATCGGCGTCCTCCTGAAAGTTGCTGGCTGATGCGGTTGGCTGCGAGCACCACAGCGACCACCACCACACCAGGAAAAGTGGTCAGCCACCAGGCGGTAGCCAGATAATTACGCCCTTCAGCGATTAACAGACCCCATTCCGGCACCGGCGGTGGGGTGCCGTAGCCGAGGAAGCTCAGAGTCGACAGCGCCAGAATCGCCTGACCAAATTGCAGGGCGGCATAGGCGATCACCGGCGTCAGCGCATTGGGCAGAATGTGACGCCACAGCACGCTGAAAAAGCGGCCGCCACTGCCGTAAGCCGCTTCGACATACTCGCTGTGACGGATGCGTACCACTTCGGCGCGTGCCAGTCGGGCGAAGCTGGCGATGGAGGCAATGCCCACTGCTAATGCGGCATTCAGGGTGCCGAAGCCGAGTAAAATCAGTACGCTCAGAGAGAGCAGCAACGCCGGAATCGCCAGCAGGACATCCACTGCGCGCATCACAATTGATTCAGTTTTGCCACCGATAGCTCCTGCCACCAGACCCAGCGCGGTACCAGCCAGCAGTCCGATCGCCACCGCCATGACGGCGGCGGAGAGTGAATGTGACGCGCCGTAAACGATGCGGGCAAAGAGATCGCGGCCAAGCTGATCGGTGCCGAGCCAGTGTCCGGCCTGCGGTGCGAGTCGCTGTGCACCCGCAACGCCTTCAATCGGGCTGGCCTGGGTAAAGAGGGCCGGGAACAGGGCCGCCAGTACGGCCAGCAGCATGACTGAAACGGCGAGCCACAGGCCCGGCGAGAACTGTAAAGTGCGCATCTTTGCCGCCACGGGTTGCCGCGCAGCAGCGTAATCAACCAGACTCATGTTGCACCTCGTAACAGCTGTAAGCGCGGGTCAAAGAGCGGCATCAGCAGATCCACCAGCAGGTTGATCACCACAAAACCCAGCGCGGAGATCATCACCACCGCCTGCAACACCGCCACATCCTGATTGTTCACCGCCTGCTGCGTCAGCTGTCCCAGACCACCCAGGCCAAACACCGTTTCGGTGATCAGCGCACCGGCAATCAGTTCTCCCAGCAGCAGGCCCGCCACGGTGAGCACCGGCAGCATGGCGTTGCGCAGGATGTGCCGCCACAGCACAGAGTGCTCGCTGGCCCCTTTGGCGCGCGCCACCGCCACAAAAGGCCGGGTTGAGACCTCATCGATGCTGCGCAACAGAATCTGAGCCAGCGGCGCTGAGATCGGAACGGCGACCGTAATAATGGGCAGAATCAGTCCCTGCCACGGTGAGGGATTGATTACCGGGATCCAGCGCAGCTGGAATGAGAAGAGCTGAATCAGGGCTATGCCGAGCCAGAAGGTCGGCACTGAGATAAACAGCGCGGGCAGTGACTGCAGCAGATTACGCAGGCCGCGCAGGGCAGGCAGCCGCGACAGTGTCGCCAGCACGAATGCCAGCAGTGTCGCCAGCAAAAAGCCGCACAGGGCCAGTCGCAGCGTGCCAGGCAGATTGCTGGTCAGCAGTTCACTGACCGGCACGCCCGCCTGCACCGAATAGCCGAAGTCGCCGTGCAGCATCGCCACCAGCGTGTGCAGATATTGCTGCCACAGCGGGCTGTCCGCGCCATAGGCCTGACGCATCTCAGCAATCTGCTGCGGACTCAGGCCGAGATCCGGATTCTGAAATTTGATCAGGACCGCATCGCCTGGCAGCACCTGCAGCAGCACAAACGACAGGGTAAACGCGGCCCACAGGACCAATACCCCCAGGCCAGCGCGTTGCAGCAGATAATGACGCATCCTCACCTCCGGTTACTGTTTTTCCAGCCAGGCGCCATAGAGTGCCGGACGGCCCACCGCTTCAAAACTGACCCCTTTCAGCCAGGGCGCACCGGCATAGACCTGCGGCTCTTCGAAGATCGGAATCACATAGGCCTGGTCCAGCAGATAACGCTGAACGTCACCGGTCAGCTGTAAACGTTTTGCCGGGTCAACTTCAGCGGAGATGGCTACCAGCAGCTGGTTCAGCTTGTCATCGCGGAAGTTTTTCACTTTGTCGCTGGAGCCGCCTTTCTGCAGCAGGTTGTCGCGGTTAGCCGGGTAGAAGCTGCTTTTGATCACGTCGGGATCGGCGCGGCCGACTTCGGTGACGTTCAGCGGGGTCTTAAGGGGGTCGAGGTTATCCAGCGTTTTGCTGCCAGCATCGCCCGCTTTAACGCTGAGGGCGACGCCCGCCTGGCGCCACTGCTGCGCCACCAGTTGCAGCACCTCTTTGTTTTGCGGTTGCGGCAGTGATTCATAAACGGTTAACGCCAGCCGCTGGCCTGCTTTTTCACGGATGCCATCGGCACCCGGTTGCCAGCCCGACTGGTCCAGCAATGCCTTCGCTTTTGCCAGATCAAAAGTGAGTTTGTCCGCCAGATTGACGTAGCCGGCGGCGGTGGTGGCCACGACCGAGGTTGCCTGCGGATAGTTCGGCGAGAAGAGCGTCTCAACCACCTGTTTGGCATTGGTGGCGTGCAGCAGCGCCTGACGCACCCGGATATCGCTGACCAGCGAATTATCCGGACGGAAGCTGAGGCTGTCGTTTACGCCACGGGTCGGCGCGGCATAAACCGGGAAGTTCTGATCTTTAGCCTGCTTCTCGTCGTAGGCCTGCACCTGACGGATCAGGCCTGCCTGGCCCGCCAGCAGTGCACCGATGCGCACGCTGTCTTCCGGCGTCACGATCACTTTTATCGCATCCAGATTGGCCGGACCTTGCTGCTGAATGTTTTTCGGTCCCCACTGATAATCTTTACGCGCTACCAGATCCACCTCCCGACCGAGTTTCTCATCACTGACCACAAACGGGCCGGAGCCAATGATATGACGCGCATCACCAAGCTGATCGAAACTGCGCGACAGGGTACTCAGCGAGACCAGGCCAGAGCCAATGGTGGCGGTGCCCTGCAAAAATCCGGGTGAGGGCTTTTTAAAATAGAATTTCACCGTCAGCGGGTCGATCACTTCGCTGCGTTCATAGTTATTAATCACTTCCGATACCGGCAGGCGCAGCGCTTTATTTCCCAGCCCGTAGGTATCAAAGTTTTTCGCCACCGCGTTCGCATCTAATGGTGTGCCATCGGAAAAAGTCACGCCAGGCCGTAATTTAAAGGTGTATTCAGTTTTGTCTGCGTTGGTAGTCCAGCTTTCCGCAATCCAGGGTTCAACCTGCAGCGTTTCGGGATTCTGCCAGGTTAATTTATCGGTGATCTGATTGAGAATGCCGCCATTAGGGTAAAAGCCGCCGGCAGGCGGATAGAGGTTGGTATGTGCCTGCTGTTCAAGATAAATCAGCGTACCGCCTTTGACCGGTGCAGCCACCGCGTTAAAGGTCAGAGTCCCGGCAAGTAAAGTAAAAACCAGCGTTTGTGCGCGTGGTTTAAGGGGAAATAACGTCTTCATGGTGAATTCCTTTGTTATCAATTGCCTCAGCAGGCGGAATCATCATCGAATGACGCAACACACAGATAAAGTAACGATTTGGTCAAAGCTTATCTGAAAAAAATAAATGCGGGATTGGGTGGTTGATATTAGTCTGAATGGGATGACCTAAGATAAACGTTCAAAGTGTAAATCGGCATCCATTGCCAGAGCAGGGAGCCCATGAATAGAGTGTAAGATGAGGCAGTGTTGAAACACTGGACATGCCAGAAAACGCTGAAGTTTTCCGTTGCATAAGAACTGCCCCGTTTAGCTAAAATCGTACTTAAGTTATCGATAGACTTTTAAGGAGATCCTGCAATGCATATTCAGATAAGTCCTTTTTGGCTAAACGTAATCCGGGTGGCTTCATTCAGATCAATGTTTTTTAAAGCCTCAGGTTCTACCCAGATAATCTCCTGAAACTCTTCATTGAAGGTTATTGTTCGGTTTGCGCTCAGACAATCAAAGATAAGATAGATCATATAAATTTCTTCAGTCATTCCATCAGAATAGGTTTTGATTCTGACATCATCCCGAAACGTCCAGGGTGTGATATTTGTTATCTTGAGCGCCTCGCCTAATTCTTCCCTGATTTCCCGCTTTAATGCTTCTTCGATTGTTTCACCTGGCTCCATTCCGCCGCCTGGCAAAGCCCACTGTCCAGGAAAAACACCCCTGTCAGATGCCATTTTACATAGCAAATATTTACCCTCATTTTGAATGACCGGGCACACAATGACTCTCTGTCGCATTACTTCTCCTTATTGATGTTAAAAATTCCAGATCTGAAATGGGCGGTTCAGAAGGCCGATAGTTGTTTTGTCATTTTTCTGGTCATACTTACCGCTCAACAGCTTAGCGAGACAATGCTTCTGACACCGATGTCACAAAAGTGGCATTCCTGTTATAAAAACCAGGAAGCACTCTTAAGAATCCTCAAATCAGAAAGATTATAACCATGGATATTGTAAGGGTATGGTGCGGCGATCACGCTTTAATGATGCCGTAATCGGATTCTTTATGGTTAGCAGTGCGGGCAAGTACTATATCGCACTGCTAAATATATTCGATTATTCCGTGCACAATTTCCGCTGGTCTGCACGCAGAAAAGCGCTGACCAGAACCAGCCACAGCAGACCGCAGATCAGGTTCACCACACTGAAGCCGCCGGTGCCGTAACTAAAATAGGCGGTTTTGGCTGCTTCAATGCCCAGCGCGATGATCAGAATACTCACCATGCCGAGCATCGCTGCCACGCTGCCTTTTCCGGCGCTGCTGGAAAAAAGCGTCATGCGATAAAGTCCGGCACTGACCAGCCCGGCACCGAAGCCGTAGAGGCTAATTCCGGCAGTCAGCCACAGATAGCTTTGCGGATTTAGCACGGTAGCGGTTACTGCGATTGCCAGCCCGCAGACCACCGGCCAGGCACCGAGCCGTAACGGCTGTTCAATGGGCAGACGGCTGGATAAGCGTCCCAGCGTCAGGTTGCCCGCAATCATGGCGGCGAAGACCGGCAGCTGTAACAACGCATAGCCGATGCGGCTGAGTCCCGCATCGTGGATTAATATCACCGGCGACAATGCGACCCATGCGATGCAGGGCACGGTGACCAGCCCGATGGCCAGCGAGCCGCGCATCACCTGACGATCCTTCAGCAATGCCGCGTAACCGCTGATAATCGATCGCAGCGACAGCGGTTTCTGCCGGTCACCTGCGGTTTCGGGCATCGCATACCACAGACCTGCCAGCGCCAGCGCCGCAATAGCGCCAATCAGCCAGAACAGGGTGCGCCATTCACCCACGGTAAGAAAAGCCGCGCCCGCCAGCGGACCGGCCAGCGGGGCCAGCAGGGCGACGTTGGCCATCAGCGCCATCATTTTGATGCTGAGCGATTCCGTAAACGCCTCCTGCACCGCCGCGTAGCCTACCGCGCCAATAAAACAGAGGCTGACGCCCTGCAGAAAACGCAGCAGGACGAACTGCTCAATGCTTTGCACCCAGTGCGTCGCCACACACGAGAGCATAAAAAAGGCCACGCCGCTAAGTAGCACCGGACGCCGCCCGATACGGTCAGAGAGGGGGCCAAGCAGCCATTGCAGCATAATGCCACCGGCCAGATAGGCGGTGAGCGAAGTAGAGACCCACTCCGGCCCAACCTTAAATTCCTGAGTCACCAGCAGCATGCCGGGCTGGATCATGTCGTGAGCGATATAGGTAGCGAACTCAAACAACACCAGCGACAGCGGGAAGATCAGATGTCGTCGGGTCAGTTGCGCGACCGGTTCAAAAGAAACCATTACGGATACCTGCGATAAAGCCATTAAAAAAGCGGCCACCAGGGTGACCGCATAATTTCAGCGTGACGGTGTAACGCTTATCGCCAGCGGGCGATCGGGTTATTCAGCGTTCCGGCGAACTTGAGGTTCTCAGCGGGATCGGCGAGGTTTATCATCTGCTGGTTATTCGCCAGCTGCAGGCGGTTCAGACAGGAGCGGGTAAACTCCGGCGCGAACATGTCATAGCGCGCGAACTTAGTGGCATGCTCCGGGTGCGCCTGCTGGTAATCCTTCACGCACTGCGCCACCGCCTGCCAGAACTCTTCCTCCGGCAGCGTTCCTGACTGATGCAGAATCGCGCTGATAAAGCGGAAGATGCAGTCAAACACATCGGTGAAGATCGAGAGCAGCTTCAGGTTCTCCGGCACATCCACCGCCAGACGCTGCACGCCTTCCGGCAGCACCGCATCCGGATTCATCACGGCGATCTCTTCGCCGATATCCTTCATGTATGCACTGACCGGCACGTTGTTCTCCAGCAGCATGATGAGGTTTTCACCGTGCGGCATAAACACCAGGTCATGCTGATAGAAGCAGTGCAGCAGCGGGCTGAGATAGCAGGTCAGGTAGCGTTCTATCCACTGCTTCGCGGGCAAACCAGAATCCGCTATCAGCGCTGGCAGCAGTGCCTGCTGATGGTGATCGACGTGCAGGAAAGAGGCCATGGTCATCAGACGCTGGCCGGGCTGCAGGCTGGCCGCAGGATTATCCCGCCACAGCGCAGCGAACATCTTTTTATAGGCGGAGTCGCCTTTGATCGCCTGCTCATAGTAGCGGTTGTGATAGCCGACCGCCGCGACTTCGCGCAGGATGCGGAAATCACAGCGATTCAGCCACGCATCGCCAGCAACCAGTTGTTCCAGCCAGCCGTTTATCGCAGGCGTTGTCGCCATATAGTAGGGGGACAGTCCGCGCATAAAGCCCATGTTCAGCACCGACAGGGCGGTTTTCACGTAGCGCTTCGTGGGCTGGCTGCGGTTAAAGAAGGTGCGGATCGACTGCTGCGCCTGGTAAGCATCGTCTCCGGTGCCGAGATAAACAATATCGTGACTGGCGATGTCCGCCGCAAATACGGTCAGCAGTTTGTTCTGCCACTGCCACGGATGCACCGGCATCAGGATATACTCCTCAACCGCCAGCCCTTTATTCACCAGCTGCGCAGTAAACTGCTCCAGGGTGGTGTCGCCCAGTTCATCACGCATCAACTGCTCATAGCTCAGCTCGCTGAGGCTGGAGAAATGGGCGTTGCGGCGATGAACCGCGACCCAGATGAGGTGAACGGGCGCGGCGGCCTCGGGCGCATACGCCAGATAATCATGGGCATCGAAGCCAATACGCCCGTTGTTGGCAACAAAGCAGGGATGGCCTTCGGTCATCGCCGCTTCCACCGTCTGGAAATCGGCTGAGACCAGCGCCTGGCTGTCAGGATTATTCTTCTGCAGCTTATAAACGCTGCTGCACAGCGTGCTGCTGATCTCTTCCATGTAGGTCGCCAGCAGTGCCTGTGTAATACCGATCTCCCCGTTAAACTCCACGATAAATTTCAGCGCATCCAGCGGCAGATCACGACCGTTCTCCTGCTTGCGCAGTGAGCCGGCGTCGATTTCCCAGTGATCCAGCGCCAGCCGCGACGCCCGGAAATGGTAGCTCGCTTCACCGCCTGGCACCGCAAGCTGATAGCTGCCGTTGCCCGACTCCTGTGGCGTAATGATTTTCTCATGCGCGAACTCGGCAATCGCTTTACGGATTAGCATGCGGTTTGCCTGCGCCCAGTGGTCGCCCGTCAGATGTGTACCGTTCATCAGCGAAGAGGGGGTGTTCATAGTCTGCGACTCCTGCAGTAACGCGTGTTGATAATCTTCCCGCTGGCAAAAGGCCAGCCAGGCGGTTTTATGACCCATGTCGATGGTGTGCTGATAGCGGAACCCGGCACGCTTATTCAGCACGTGAATCTTCTCATTGCGCACATCTGGCTCTACCACCACGCGGCGCACCTCGGGGCGGCTGAACATGTAGTCCATCACCAGCGTGAAGACCTGCCAGCTGAAGGCTCTGATCGGCTGGCTGGCGGGGGCAATCAGAATATGCATGCCGTAATCATCGGGTGCGGCAGGATAAAATTTGCCGACCTCATCGTCGCTGGCGCGATAGCACTCAATCAGGCAGACCGGCTGGTCGTTGCAGCAACCAATCAGCGCA
The DNA here is from genome assembly GCF_025910055.1 of Pantoea sp. JV6. Taxonomy (NCBI): domain Bacteria; kingdom Pseudomonadati; phylum Pseudomonadota; class Gammaproteobacteria; order Enterobacterales; family Erwiniaceae; genus Pantoea; species Pantoea sp. JV6. Next base: position 527,728 of record NZ_JAPCIM010000003.1, read on the forward strand.
GCATGGGGATCGGCTGCAGTCAGCGTCTCATAGAACTCAGCGACCTGATTCAGGCTCTGCTGCTGCATACCCCAGAAGCGGGCGTAATCGCGGGTGACCCAGCTATGAATCAGCGGCGCATCGCTGGCGAGCATGGGCCTCAGGGTGAACTGGCCTGCGGGGCGGGCGGCGCTGAACAGTGTTTGTGAACTCATCTCAGTGCTCCGATTTAGCCGGGAAGGTCTGGAAGGCAATCTGACGCTCGATCGGGTAGACCTCGCGTCCTGTCAGTTCGCGCAGCAGCACCGAGTTGCGGTAGCAGGCCATGCCGAGATCCGGCGTAACAAAACCGTGGGTGTGCAGTTCGGCGTTCTGCACGAAGATCTGATTGTGATAATCGATGCTGTAGTTGCGCTGCACGTCGTAGCGGCCTTTGTCATCCCAGCGCAGGCGGGCGTTGATGCCCTCTAAAAACATCGGTGGCTGGTAGTGATAGCCGGTCGCCATCACCAGTCCTTCGGTGCGACGGGTGAAGGTGCAATCCTGCTCCTCCTGATGCAGCGTCAGCTCGAACTCTCCCTGTGGCAGCCAGCGCATAGCGGTCAGCGCCGAGTGAGTAAACAGGTTAACGTTCAGATCGCCATCGAGCTGTTTGACATACATCAGGTCATAAATGTCGTTAATCAGGCTGCTGTTGATGCCTTTGTAGAGATTCTTGTGGCGCGCATTCAGTTCGTCCCGGGTGCTGGCGGGCAGCGCGTGGAAATAGTCTACCCACTCCGGCGAGGTCATCTCCAGCGTGAGCTTGGTGTACTCCAGCGGATAGAAGCGCGGCGCGCGGGTGATCCAGTTGAGCTGATAGCCAAAGCGGTCGATATCGGTCAGCAGGTCGTAGTAGATTTCTGCCGCGCTCTGGCCGCTGCCCAGCACGGTGATGGAACGCTTCTGCTGCAGTTCCGCTTTGTTGACCAGATAGTGGCTTGAGTGCGTCAGGCGCTGGCGGTGCGGCTGGCTGCACTCCGGCATCCAGGCTTTAGGCCCGGTGCCGAGGATCAGATGTCGTGCCAGATAGTTCTGTTTCTGACCATTCCGGGTGTCGGTGACCTGGAGTTGATAGACGCCAGCCGCCTCATCGTAGCTGACATACTCAACGTGGCTGTTCCAGCGCAGATTAGAGAGCCGTGAACTGGCCCACTGGCAGTACTGATTATACTCTTTGCGCATCAGGAAGAAGTCTTCACGGATATAAAAAGAGTATAATTTCCCCTTTTCCTTCATGTAGTTAAGCAGGCTGTAAGGGCTGGTCGGATCGGCGAGTGTCACCAGATCGGCCATAAACGGCGTCTGCAGATGGGCATTTTCCAGCATCATGCCGGTGTGCCAGTCAAAGCCCGGGTTCTCATCCAGGAAAAGACCGTTCAGTCCCTCAACCGGCTCACTCAGACAGGCCAGACTCAGGTTGAAAGGGCCGATACCGATACCAATAAAATCGTAAACGGAATTATTCATTTCAGAGCTCTCACTGTTTCGCCGCGTTCAGCGCAGACGCACGTACCTGCTCGCGGCCATAGTGCGCGATCAGGCTCAGCACATCTTCGATGTCGGCGATGGTCGTGGTGGGATTTAACAGGGTGAATTTCAGGTACTGACGCCCATCGACTTTGGTTCCGGCAATCACTGCGTTGCCGGAGCGGAAGAGCGCTTTACGGATAGCGGCGTTGATTTCGTCGATCTGTGCGTCGCTGGCGTTTTTGCCGGGCACGTAGCGGAAAATCTGGGTGGTCAGCTCAGGCGCGTGCAGCACTTCGATAGCAGGATGCGCAGTTAACCGCTCATGAGCCGCCTGTGTCAGCTCTATCAGCGTATCGAAAGCGTCACCCAGCGCCGCCGGACCCATCACGCGAAGGGTCAGCCACATTTTTAGCGCATCAAATCGGCGGGTGGTCTGAATGCTTTTGTTGACCAGATTCGGCGTGCCTTCCTGCTGGGCGCTGAGCGGATTCAGGTAATCTGCATGGTGCGTGACATGCTTCAGGTTGTGGCTGTCCCGCACAAAGAACGCACCGCAGCTGACGGTCTGGAAGAAAGATTTGTGATAATCGACGGTGACGGAATCAGCCCGTTCAATGCCATTCAGGCGTGAGCGATGATTCTCTGAGACCAGCAGCCCACAGCCGTAAGCGGCGTCAACGTGCATCCACAAACCATAATTGTCACAGAGACGGGCAATCTCCGGCAGTGGATCGATGCTGCCAAAGTCCGTGGTGCCGCTGGTGGCAACCACAGCAATCGGGATCAGCCCTTCACTGCGACATTTTTCGATCTCCTCAGCCAGGCACGCTGCGTCCATACGGTAGTGGGCGTCGTGATCAACGGCGATAACTGCGTCATAGCCCAGCCCTAAAATCGCCATCGATTTCTGGATGCTGAAGTGGCTGAGTTTGGAGGTAAACACTCGCCATTTCGACGCGGTCTCAGGCAGGCCGCGATGCTTAATCAGATGCCCCGGATGATGTGCCGCGCACCAGCTATCACGCGCCAGCAGCATTGCCATCAGGTTGGATTGGGTGCCGCCGCTGGTGAAAATCCCATCAGATCCGGCAGGCAGGCCGATGCGGCCAAGCGTCCAGTCGATCACCTTCTGCTCAATCAGCGTACCGCCTGCGCTCTGATCCCAGGTGTCGACCGAGCTATTCACCGCCGCCATAATCTGCTCAGCCATCAGAGAGGGCAGCACGACCGGGCAGTTCAGGTGCGCCAGATATTTAGGGTGGTGAAACCAGACGGCGTCACGCAGATAGAGCTGACTCAGCTCTGTCAGTGCGTCATCGTTGTTACCCAGCGGACGATCGAGATCGACCTCACTGAATTCCGCCGCCAGTTCATGGGGCAGGATACCGCTGAAAGGCTTCTCAACGCCGATAACGGTACGGGTCATCAGCGCCAGCACCTCCTGAGTCTGCTGCGACCAGGCCGCCAGTTGCTGATCGTTAAAAATAGCCGTTTCGGCACCGCTGGCATTGGATGCTGGCGCGAGATCCTGTGCCGCCTGAGTGGATGAGCGTAAAAGCATGTTCAGTTCCTGTGCGTTAATACCAGTGACCCTGCCGACGTAAGGTCAGCAGCGTTGGATGTCCGCTCAACAACTCCAGTAAACATAAAGCTAACTAACCAGATAAAAACCCTGACCATTAAATGGATTAGTGTTTTCACCTTAAAAAGAGTAAATACCGCATATTATTTGTGGATTTGGCAGCGTTAAACGCTTTGTTATATGCGGATGAGAGTGTAAATGTTAATCATTATCATTCAAATGTTTTGTTGTTAAATTTTATTTATTAGTATGTCTAATGTTGAAAATGTGATGTTGATCACTTTTCTGGATCGGAATAGTCCTTTTTTTATGAGGTTTAGCGCCAGCAATTCATTCAGAACTCATCTGCGTGTGTTCCATGTTGGAAACATTAGCTTTGTGGGTTAGAATGTTTCCAACATGGAAAGTTTGAGAGAAAAATGCATATCATCTCAAGAGGGCCGTTCAGGGAAGCGGCAATAATTTATCCAAATCATGCCTCCGCACTGGATGCGGCTTATCTGGTCCTAAGGGACGAAAACTTTGCCACGCCAGATGCGCTGAAAATTCGCTTTCAGAGCCTTGACCGCATGAAGTACCGGGAAAAGTGGTGGGTAATCGATGTGGGCGGAAACAGCCTGAGAATCATGTTTTATGCTGACTTTGATCGCGGCAAAATTTTTATCAAACACATCGTGACGCATGCGGAATATGACAAGCTGGTGAAGAAGTACCGGGAGAGTAAAGAATGATTACCGAAGCAATCCAGGCGACCAATGACCTGGTCAGAATTGTTCCCTTTCTGGGAGGCAGTACCGATAAAAGGGACTACGAGCAGGCGCTGGAACTGGTTGAATATCTGGTTGAGCACCAGCCGGACAGCCCGTTAGTAGAGATACTGTCTGATAAGGTCGCCCGATACGAAAACAGCGCCCCTGAGTTCGCTGCGTTTAACGCGCGTACTGATGCTATTCCGCGCGGAGTGGCACTTTTGCGAGTCATCATGGATCAGCACGGCCTGACTCAATCCTCTTTTGCGGATGAAATAGGGCAGCGCTCTTATGTCAGTCGTATCCTGCGTGGTGATCGTCCTTTGACGGATAAACATAAAGCCCGACTGGCAGCGCGTTTTAACCTGCCGTTTGAAGCATTCGCTGAATAACTTAGCCTGAACTTATATGAGTGCGGTTTTTTTTCTGGAAACTGAATGATGAAGGTATTCCGCAAACAACCAGAAAGCGCTCATTGCCCTTTCTGGTTGCCATTAAGCGTTACTATTACCCTGCATTCGTTTCTACAGGTGTCTTCTTTGTAGCCGTAAAGTTATAAATCACTAACAAGCCAAAAATGCCGGTGATAATCATGGTAATGGTTCCCTTATCCATAAAGTGAGCCATATTACCCAGCAGGATGCCGGTGACGCCGAAGTCGGTATCCGAGAAGGTGGTGTTGGTCAGCCCTATCTGTCCGAGTACCGGCAGCAGGGCGACAGGCAGGAAGGTAATTAACAGGCCATGAGCAAAGGCACCGCAAATCGCCCCACGCTTGCCGCCGGTCGCATTACCAAACACGCCAGCCGTAGCGCCACAGAAGAAGTGAGGAACCACACCCGGCAGAATCAATACCCAATGCAGCTGACCGAGAACAAACAGCCCCACCAGGCCACCGACAAAGCTGGAGATAAAGCCAACCAGCACCGCATTCGGGGCGTAGGGGAAAACAATCGGGCAATCCAGCGCCGGTCTGGCTTCCGGAACCAGTTTTTCTGAAAAGCCGGTAAAGGCAGGGACAATTTCAGCCAGGATTAAGCGCACACCCTGCAGAATGATAAAGACACCCGCCGCGAAGGTAATGGCCTGGATAAAGGAGTAAACAAGGTAGTTCTGACCATTGCTGAAATTAGCCTCTACATATTCTTTACCGGCAGACACCGACAGGATTAAGTAGATAATCATCATCGTCAGAGAGATCGAGATGGTACTGTCACGCAAAAAACTGAGGTTTTTTGGCATGTTCATCTCTTCGGTGGATTTAGATCCTTTGCCTACCAAAGAGCCGATCCAGCCTGATAAGACATAGCCAATTGTCCCGGTATGCGCCAGCGCGACATGGTCGCCACCAATGATCTTACGCATATAGGGCTGGGCGATCGCCGGGAAGGTGGCCATCAGAATGCCCAACAGCAGTGACCCGGTGTAAATAAGCTGAATACCTTCAAAACCGGCAACCGATAAAATAATCGCGATCATACAGGCCATATAGAACGTCACATGCCCTGAGAGGTAGATATATTTCAGTCGGGTGAAGCGAGCGACAACGATGTTGGCGACCATGCCGAAGGCCATGATCATCGTGGTAGGCGCACCATATTTTGCCAGAGCGATAGAGACCATCGCTTCGTTATTAGGAATGATGCCCTGAACATCAAACGCATGTTTGAAAATGTCGCCCAGTGGCGTCAGTGAACCGACCAGAACGGTCGCACCGCCTGCCAGCACCAGGAAGCCCAGAATAGTTTTTACCGTGCCCTTGATAACATCAGGAAACGGCTTCTTCTGCGCAATCAGTCCGAAAAATGCCACCAGTCCGACTAATATAGAGGGCACTTTCAGCACGTCGACGACGAACTGCAAAAGATTTTGAGTAAACATATTAACCTCGAGGGTAAGGTGTTTATCTAATTATTAGCGTCACTTTTTCTCAAAATACTCACGTATTTTCTGCTCCACTTCTTTCAGGTCAATGATGTTATTAATGATGATGACCTTCTGTTCAGGAAGGTTTGCGCTATAAGCAATGTCTTTGGCCATAACAAAAACATCCGCCACATCGGGGGTGACAGAGCCGAGATCCGAATGTTCCACTTCAGCTTCAACACCGATCGTTTTAAGCACTTTCTTGATGTTCATTTCCATCATGAAGCTGCTGCCTAAACCTGAACCACACACCGCCATAATTTTCATATCAAACCTCATTAACTAATGATTAAAAGTCGCGTTTCAACGGGCAGACTAAACGCCTGATAAAATCGTCATGAGCGCTTCTTTGCTGCTCGCATTGAATATCTGCGCCATGATCTCTTCATCGGACAGCACTTCCGCCAGATGGGAGATCATTTCGATATGGCTATTACTGTCCGGTGCGGCAAACATGAAAATAGCCTTCACCGGGTCGTTTTCTTCGGAGTCAAATTTCACTGCTGTACCCAGCAGCACAATCGACAACCCCAGTTTGTGTGCGCCCTGTTCCGGGCGTGCGTGGGGCATGGCAATCTGCGGCGCGATGACAAAAAAGGGGCCGATCTCCTCTTTTTGCTGAATAATCGCATCAATATAATCCTGCGATATTGCGCCCTCACTGAGCAGAGGACGTCCCGCAATAACTAACGCTTCCTGCCAGTCAGTCACGCTTTCGACGTACTGGATTTTCTCGTTATTTAACCACTTAGCCAGGTGTGACATCGTCTTACTCCTCCTGTTTAAATGCGCAATAAAATTTAACTAAACGCATAAACCGTGTGGCGTTTGCCTGCTCCCGGTTGCGCATAACCCATCTCATATAAAATTTTCTCAACCGGAACAGGGCCTGTTATGCATTCCGATTTTTCATAAATTCCTGAGTATGTACAGTCAGTTTCCCTCAAAAACCCCGTTATCACTTTTTTAGATAAACTTTTTGTCAGCAGAGCGATACAAAAATCGAATGTAGTAAAAGGAGGTAACATCCTTAAAAGTCATGATTTTCATGGAGTTATTAAAAAAATATTTTCTCATTGTTCAGATGGGGTTATATTTCACAACGGTCATCACATCTGTACATGTTAAAGGTGTCTAGTCATCCTGATGATGTCCTTCGACGTGTACGGACACAACATGTAAAGTTAAAATATTGCTTATCAGGCTTAACATCAGTGCCAATTTGATAAGTTGATCACATATTCAGCTAGCGGAAGTGGTACTCATCCGGCAATGTCAGGCAGAACTGTACTGACACGGATTAGAGGGAGTCTGTCCTTCACTCAAACGGGAAGAAAGCCAATGGTTGATGGCATTACTGAAAAACAAAAAGAGGTTGTTGATTACATCCTCAATAAAATTAAGGATGATGGCCTTCGACCCGGAGAGAAACTGGATACCGAAATATCAATTGCCAAAAGTATCGGCATTACTCGCGCAACGGTGCGTGAAGCCACACGCATTCTGGTGGAGCAGCAGAGAATTTACCGGGTTAAAGGGTCGGGTATTTTTGTCGGTTCCACGGAAATGAGTAGCCAGGCGAACCGATATCATGTGCTTTCACCTTTTGATTATCAGGCGCAAAGAAATGGTCATAAAGGTGTAAGGAAAATCATATCGGTCAGCATAATCAAGGTTCCTTCTGCTGATATCGCTCAGGCGCTGCGTATTAAAAACAGCGATCAGATCTATAAAATTTTACGCCTGATGTGTTTCGATGACATCCCGGTAGCTCTGGAACATATTCACCTGCCGGTTAATATGTTTAGCAGCATGGAGTTCAGCAAGCTGGAACTGTCAAAATATGCCTACATTGAAGAAGTTACCGGTAAGAAAGTGCAGCTAAGGGACCAGCATTTAACGGCCGTCAATCTTACGGATACACAGTCGCTTACACTGCTTAATTTAGCGGAAGGGGATGCTGTCATTCAGCTTAATGAAACTGTTTATCTCGACGACGGCGTTCCATGTGAAGTCAATGTGGCGCTTATCAACACCCGATTTTTCCCGTTGAAACAAAATTCGCAACGGCCTTAGAAAAATAATCTTGTTTCTGGGCTCAATGCTTTGCTGTGCCCAGATATGACCCTATCAGACAGATTCATGCCCGGTTTACACCTCTCATTACAGTAGAGGATCTTAATTCCGGATAATGTATAAGGTCCTGTAAATCATCTGGCAGTTGCAATGAGTTATCTCTGACTCAATTGCATTCTTCATATGCTTATTTATCTATCTGGCGACCCGTGCTTCAACATCCTGTGAAGAATGTATTTCAATGCCATGAATTCAGGCTGTCTGAATTTCTGCAGTCGCGGCTAACAACAGCTGTCATCTCTCCATACGTAAGACGATTTTCTGCAAACCTTTGCCAGTTCGCCGATTTTACTCACCTTAATATCAGGCAACGAATAGCGTTATACGCAAAATATCTACCTGATTACCTGTTTCAGTGCCCGTTTTCCCTCTTTCACTTCTCACTGTTCTCCATTATGACGAAATCAATAATGCATAAAACAATATGATGTTTTACCAATGATCGACTGCGCAGCACACTGGTCTGCAACCGGAATGAACAAGGACCAGGTGAATGGCATATCGATTAAGTCTGTTAGATAAAGCGCCCGTGCTGCAGGGTGAATCACCCACCGCGGCGCTGCAGCGCACGCTGCAGATGGCGCAGCGGGCAGAGGAGTGGGGTTATCACCGCTTCTGGCTGGCGGAACATCACAACACCGCGCAGCTGGCCAGTCCTTCACCTGAGGTATTGATTGCCTGGATCATTGCCCAGACACGACATATTCGCGTCGGATCGGGCGGCGTGATGTTGCAGCACTACAGCCCTTATAAAGTGGCAGAGAACTTTAATCTGCTCGCTTCGCTGGCACCGGGCCGCATTGACCTCGGCGTGGGCAAAGCGCCGGGCGGACTTCCACTCTCCACCCATGCGCTGCAACAGGGTGTTGATGCTGCTAAAAAAGGGAGCTTTGCCGAACAGCTTCAACTGCTGGATAGCTGGCTGAAGCCCGGTCAGGCTGATCCTGATGACGAGGGTTTAGCCGCCACGCCACTGCCGCCACGTCCGGCGAACCGTTTTCTGCTGGGTGCCAGTGAAGAGAGCGCCCGGCTGGCCGCCAGTCTGGGCTGGCAGTTTGTCTTTGCCGCTCACCTCAATGGTGACCGCCAGTTGCTGGAGCATGCGCTGAGTACTTACTCCCGCCTGAGCCAGGGTCAGCGCGCCCTGGTGGCCGTGCAGGTGGTGGTGGCCGACTCACCCGCCGGGGCTGACCTGCTGGTAGCCAATCTTCGTCACTATCATGTAGCGGTGAAAGATGGCCCGAGCGTCAACGTCGCCAGTCTTGAACAGGCGGAGCGCTATGTGCGTCAGGGTGGATACCGCGATTATCAGATTGAGCCGCGCACGCCGTCACTTCTGAAAGGCACGGCGGCGCAGGTTCATGCCCAGCTGGACGCGCTGCATCATAATTTTGACATTGATGAGTTTGTTATCGACACGCCGATTACTGAGCCGGTTGCACGTCTGCAGTCACTTGAACTGCTGGCCACGCATCATCTGGTCGCAGCCTGAATCCCCGTCAGTGGAGAGTCATCATGAACCCTGAGTCACAACTGATTGAATGGCGACGCGAACTGCACACCTGGCCGGAGCTGTCGGGTCAGGAATTTGCCACCACCGCGCGACTGCGGGGCTGGTTGCAGGCGGCGGGCATCCGGCTGCTGGACTATCCACTGGAAACCGGCCTGGTGGCAGAAATTGGCAGCGGAGAGACGGTGATCGCGCTGCGCGCCGACATCGATGCGCTGCCGATCCATGAGGCGAGCGGGGTGCGTTTTCACTCCCGCCATCCTGGCGTGATGCACGCCTGCGGTCATGACCTGCACAGCGCGGTGATGCTGGGTGCGGCCTTAAAGCTCAACGCACAGGCCGATCGGTTAGCTGGCCGGGTGCGCATCCTGTTCCAGCCCGCTGAAGAGATAGCGCGCGGCGCGCGTCAGTTCATTGAGGCAGGCGTACTGGATGAGGTGCAGGCTATCTTCGGGATGCACAACGAGCCTTCGCTGCCCGTCGGTACCTTTGCCACCCGCAGCGGGGCGTTCTACGCCAACGCTGACAAATTTATTATTCGCGTCACCGGCAAAGGCGCACATGCCGCGTATCCGGAGCAGGGTGTCGACAGCATTGTGACGGCCAGCCAGATTATCCAGGCGTTACAGGGACTCACCAGCCGCAGCTTCAGTGCCCTGGACAGTCTGGTACTGAGCATTACCCGCATCGACGGCGGCAAAAGCTGGAATGTATTACCCGGCGGCGTTGAGTTTGGCGGCACGGCCCGAACACACGATTTACAGGTGCGCGCCGAACTGGAACAGCGGGTGCGCACGCTGGTTGAGCACTTCGCCGACGCCAATGGCGCGCAGGCAACCCTGAGCTGGCATCCTGGCCCGCCAGTGCTGATCAACGATGCGCACTGGGCGACCTTCAGCAGCGAAGTGGCGCAGCAGGCGGGCTATCGGGTGCAGACCGCCGATCTCCATCTGCTGGGTGAGGATTTTGCCTTCTATCTGCAACAGGTGCCGGGGGCGTTTGTCAGCATCGGCAGCGCCAGTGACTTTGGTCTGCACCATGCCAGCTTTACCCCGGATGAGGCGCTGATTGCGCCCGCCGCCGACTACTTCGCCCGACTGGCCCGCCAGGCGCTGCAACATCTTAACGCGCGATGTCGGGAAGCCATTCTGAACTGAATTCATCTGCAACCCGCTAAAGCACGACGGTTCTGACCACCGTCGTCGGGCATCGCTACGACTAAAAAAGAGAGAGCATCATGACCACAAGACAACTTCGGCTGGGTACCATTCTGCATGGCGCATCGGGAAACATGTCCGCCTGGCGCCATCCGGCGGCGCAGGCCGATGCCAGTATTAATCTGGATTACGCCAAAAAAATCGCCCGCAAGGCGGAGCAGGGCAAACTCGATTTTCTGTTTGTCGCCGACGGGTTGTTTATTAATGAAAAGTCGATCCCGCACTTTCTGAATCGCTTTGAGCCGCTGACGCTGCTCTCGGCGCTGGCGGGCGTCACTGAACATCTGGGGCTGGTTGGCACGGTATCGACCTCTTACAGCGAGCCCTTCACCGTGGCGCGTCAGTTTGCCAGCCTTGATCATCTCAGTGGCGGGCGTGCAGGCTGGAACGTGGTGACGTCACCGCTGGAAGGCTCGGCCAAAAACTTCTCACGCCAGCAGCACCCGGAGCACGCATTGCGTTACCGCATTGCCGATGAGTATCTGCAGGTGGTGAAAGGATTGTGGGATTCGTGGGAGCAGGATGCTTTTGTGCGTGATAAGGCGAGCGGACAATTTTTCGATCCGGCGAAGCTGCACACGCTCGATCATCACGGTGATTTCTTCCAGGTACAGGGGCCGCTGAACATCGCCCGCACGCCGCAGGGTCGTCCGATTATCTTCCAGGCGGGCGCGTCCGACGACGGTAAAAAACTGGCGGCGCGTCATGCTGACGCCATCTTCACCCATCAGCCGACGCGTGAAGAGGCGCAGGCATTTTACCAGGATGTGAAACAGCAACTGGTGGCGAATGGCCGTCAGCCAGACGATTTGCACATCTTCCAGGGTGTCAGCGTGATTGTTGGCGATGATGCCGAGGACGTGGAACGCCAGTATCAGACCACGGCGGCGCTGGTGTCGATTACCGATGCGCTTAACTACCTCGGGCGTTTCTTCGACCATCACGACTTCTCTCAGTACCCGCTGGATCAGCCGTTCCCGGATATCGGTGACATCGGTCAGAACAGCTTCCGCAGCACCACCGACGAGATCAAACGCAAAGCACAGCAGCATGGGCATACCCTGCGCCAGGCCGCACTGGAAGCGGCAACGCCACGCCCGCTGTTTCACGGCACGCCGGAAGAGGTGGCGGATGGCCTGCAGCTCTGGTTTGAAACCCAGGCTACTGACGGCTTCATCATTAATGGCGGCACGCCCGATACCTTTGAACGTTTTGTCGACCGCGTGGTGCCGATTTTGCAGGCTCGCGGCCTGACGCGCCGCGACTATCCGGGCAGCACGCTTCGTGACAGCTTCGCCCTGAAACAACCCGTTAATCAGTTCACCTCACAATAAGAGCACAAGCCATGAACAAAACATCGCGTCTTATCGCCCTGCTTATTCTGGCGGCCAGTAGCCATGCGCTGGCTGAAGATACCAGCGTCTCCTATAACGGCCAGCGCGTCAGCCTTGAAGCTAACAAAGCGCCGATCAATACCGTGAAGAATCCGGAGGCGATCGCGCAACTGCCTGCGGGTCATCGTTTTGTGGTGCCGGGTTCCTTTACCGTGGCAGTCGCAGCGCTGAACTCCCCGCCGTTAACGGTGTTTTCCGATGACAACAAAACCCTGCTTGGCAGCGAAGTGGATATTGCCCGGCTGGTGGCTGACAGCCTGGGATTAAAACTCAACGTGGTGCCAGCGTCCTGGGAAGACTGGCCGCTGGGCGTGGCCTCGGGCAAGTATGACGCGGCGATCTCCAACATTACCGTGACCAAAGATCGTAAAGAGAAGTTCGACTTCGCCACCTACCGCAAAGATTCACTGGGCTTTTATGTCAAAACCAGCAGCCCGATAAAGTCACTGACCAAAGCAGAAGATATTGCCGGGCTGAGGATCATTGTGGGATCCGGCACAAATCAGGAGGCGATTCTGCTGGCGTGGGATAAAGAGAATCAGGCAAAGGGACTGAAAGCCTTTACGCCGGTATATACCAAAGATGATGCCGCACAGACGCTGGCGCTGCAGGCTGGCCGGGCTGATGCCTACTTTGGTCCCAATGTGATTGGTGCCTGGAAAGCGGCACTGACCGGTAAAACCCGTCTGGTCGGCAGCGTCGATGGCGGCTGGCCCAAAGCGGCGCACATTGCCGTTACCGTGAAGAAAGGCAGCGGTCTGGCGGAACCGATCAGCACCGCGCTGAACGGTGTGATCGGCAACGGTGACTATCAGAAGGTGCTGAACCGCTGGGGTGAAGGTGTTGAGAAGATCGATCGTTCTGAAATCAATCCCGCCGGGCTGGGCGACTAAGGAGCTGACCATGAGTGAATCCACTTTTCGCGAAGTTTCACCCGACGCGCCGGAGTTGCAACCGATCCTGGGCGGCCTGTTTGGCGAATATTCCGCACGCTATGGCGACTACTTTTCCCGTCGTAACGAGCTGGAACAGGAGCTGACCGAATGGTATCTGCCGCCGCAGGGGCTGTTTATCGTGCTGGAGCGTGACGGCGAGATCATCGCGATGGGCGCTTATAAACCCTATGACCCGCAGACCGCCGAGCTGAAGCGCATCTGGACCCGCAGCGATCTGCGTCGTCAGGGGCTGGCGCTGGTGGTGTTACAGGAGCTGGAGCGTCGCGCTTTACAGGCGGGCTATCAGCGGCTGTTTCTCACCACCGGCTTCCGTCAGCCGGAGGCGGTGCGGCTCTATACCGGTCACGGTTATCAGCCACAGTTCGATCTCAGCGGGGATCTGGAGCGTTATGGCCAGCCGCCGCACGACGGACGACTGCGTTTTATCAAAGTGATCGGCGTCTATAACGTCGCCGCGGCAAGTTAAGAGGTGACCATGAGCAAACATCAACATCTGCAGGTGGTGCCGGCACGCTACCCGGCACGCACGGCAGGGGCTATCGTTGCGCTGTTTATTCTGGCAGGCGTGGTGCAGTCAGTGGCCTTTAATCCGCGCTGGGAATGGAGCGTGTTTGCCCGCTGGTTCTTTGACCCGGTGATCCTGCACGGTCTGGGTCAGACGCTGCTGCTGACGCTGCTGGGTACGATATTCAGTCTGTTTCTGGGTGGTCTGCTGGCGCTGGCACGTCTCTCCTCATCCTGGCTGCTGAGCACGCTGGCATGGGGTTATATCTGGCTGTTCAGGTCACTGCCACTGATTGTGGTGCTGATCATTCTTTATAACTTCTCCTATCTCTACGACACCCTGTCTGTCGGCATTCCGTTTACCGGCCTCTCCTGGGGGGCGTATCAGACGATTAACGTGCTGGGGCAGTTTCAGGCAGCCGTTATCGGTCTGACGCTGGTGCAGGCGGCCTACAGCGCGGAAATTATTCGCGGCGGGATCCTCGGCGTCGATCACGGTCAGGTAGAGGCCGCGTCCGCGCTGGGTCTCTCCGCCACACGCCGCACTTTCCGCATCATTCTGCCGCAGGCGCTGCGCGCCATTATCCCCACCGCGTTCAACGAGATCATCAGTCTGGCGAAAGGCACATCCGTGGTTTATGTGCTGGCGATGCCGGAGCTGTTCTACACCATCCAGATGATCTACAACCGCAATCAGGAAGTGATCCCACTGCTGATGGTCGGTGCTGCCTGGTATCTGATTATCACCACCGTGTTGTCCGTGATTCAGTACAACGCCGAACGCTGGATGGCCCGCAGCGTCACCCGTGAACCGCAACCGTCGCGCTGGCGACAATGGCGCAACCGCGTCACGCCACTTCATCCGACCGAGGAGATCAGCCATGTCCGAAGCCATTGATTACCGCACCTCACACACTACCGGTGCCATCAGCATCACCGGCGTCAGTAAACGATTTGGTAAACATAAAGCGCTGGATGATGTATCGCTGTCACTGGCACCGGGGTCCGTCACGGTGATCCTCGGGCCGTCCGGCTCCGGTAAATCCACGCTGCTGCGCACCATCAATCATCTGGAACGGGTCGACGAAGGATTTATTCAGATTGATGGCGACTACATCGGCTATCAGCAGCGCGGCAATAAGCTGTATGAACTGAAAGAGAAGGCGATTCTGCGCCAGCGCATCAACGTCGGCTACGTGTTCCAGAACTTCAATCTGTTCCCACACCTCAGCGTGCTGGATAACCTGATTGAAGCGCCGATTGCCCATCGTCAGTTAACGAAACCGGAAGCGATACAGCGTGCGGGCGAACTGCTGGATATTGTGGGCCTGCGGCATAAAGCCGATGCGTGGCCGCGTCACCTGTCGGGCGGGCAGCAACAGCGCATCGCGATTGCGCGTGCGCTGATGCTCAATCCACGGGTCATGTTGTTCGATGAGCCGACCTCGGCGCTGGATCCTGAACTGGTGGGCGAAGTGCTGGATGTAATTAAAAAGCTGGCGCGTTCCGGCACTACGCTGGTGATTGTGACGCATGAGATCGGCTTTGCCCGGGAAGTGGCGGATAACGTGGTCTTTATGGTGGATGGTCGGATTGTGGAACAGGGCAGCACCACCCAGGTGCTCAATAATCCGCGTCATGAGCGCACCCGCCGTTTTCTGGCGCGCGTGTTATGAGGGCATTAACGTTAACGGTTCTGACGCTGCTTCCGGCGCTGGCCTGTTCTGCGGCTGAGAAGCTCGATGTCCTGCAAAACGAGACGCCGATTCATGCCCCGGCCAATCCGCAGGCTATTGCTCAAATTCCAGACAATTACCGCTTTATTGAACCGGGCACCCTGACGGTCGCTACCTCGGCGACCAACTCGCCGCCGCTGTCGCTGCTGGCGTCTGATAACGTCACGCGGATCGGCAGCGATCCCGATATCGCCCGACTCCTTGCTGATAGCCTGGGGCTGAAACTCAGGCTGGTTCCGGCTTCCTGGGAGGACTGGCCGCTGGGCATCAGCGCCGGACGCTATGATGTTGCGATGTTCAATATTGCCGTGACCGAAGAGCGCAAGAAGAAGTTCGATTTTGCGACGTATCGCGCCGACAACCACGCTTTTGCGGTGAAAAGCGACAGTCATATCAGCAAGATTAATAGTCCGGCGGATATTGCCGGTAAGCGGATTATCGTCGCCTCGGGCACCAATCAGGAGCGTATTTTACTGAGCTGGGATGAGCAGAACCGGGCTAAAGGTCTGCCTGCGGTAACTCCGATTTACCTGACTGATGATGCCTCCGCGACGCTGACGCTACTGTCGGGACGGGCAGATGCGATGTTTGGCCCTCACTCGATGGCGGCCTGGAAAGTGGCGTCACGCGGACAGACAAAGCTGGTTGGCAGCGGACCGTTTCGCGCCTGGGTAGCCGTGACCACCAAAAAGGGCAATGGCCTGGCACCCGCGCTGCAGGCTGCGCTGGATGGCACCATCGCAGGCGGGCAGTATCAGCAGGTGCTGGCACGCTGGGGCGAACAGGATGAGGCCATCACTCAGTCCACGGTGAATCCACCCGGCATTGTTTACTGAGTCTGCAGAATCGGCTCGCCTGCTGCGGCCGGTTCTGCGCACTTCAACCTGATGAGCACAGAATTGAACTACACTCTCCAGCGTTAGTGATTTATCCTGCCCGCCTGTTTCCGTAAAATCCTCACTGCGTGGCGGAGTAATTGACCTGGAAGCCCCATGAAAATCAGATTCCTTTCTGCCAATGAGCAAAAGCTGGCGGAGGTGCGCAAAATACTCGAACCTGTCGGGGTCGAAGTTCTGCCCATCGCCCGTCGCATCGAAGAAATTCAGACTGAAAACGAACTCGACCTGGTACGCGACAAACTGACCAAAGCCTTTTCGCTGATTGGGCGACCGCTATTTGTAGAGCATACCGGCCTCTATCTGGATGGCCTCAATGGCCTGCCCGCCGGTCTGACCCGCATCTTCTGGAACCGCCTGGACGCTGAGCGCTTTACCGCGCTGGTGCAGGGGCTCGACAGCCAGGCCGTGACGGCCAAAACGGTGCTGGGCTACTGCGATGGCCGCAAAATGTACCAGTTTTCGGGTGAACTGCGCGGCACTATCGCCGCGAAACCTGCCGGAACGCGTGGCTTTCAGTGGGACTGCGTCTTTATTCCCGAAGGCTATGAGCAGACGTTTGCTGAAATGGGCGAACTCAAGAATGAGATCTCGATGCGGCGCATCGCGCTGGATCGCTTCGCCACCTTTTTAAAAACCTCGCGGGGCATGGCATGAAACCTGAACTCAAACGCGCCTATGATTCCGGCAAACTGATTCTGTTTGCCGGTGCCGGTATTTCGCGCAATTTTGGCCTGCCCGAGTGGCATGAACTGATTGCGCATCTTGCTAATGAGCTGGGTTACGATCCAAAAATCTTTAATACCTATGGCACGCACCTGTCGCTGGCGGAGTATTACAAACAGAAAAAAGGTTCGCTTGGCCCGCTGCGCAGCTGGATGGATCGCGAATGGCATCGCCCCGATATTGATGTCCGCTCTTCTGAAATTCATACCATGATTACCCAGGGTAACTTTTCGCGTATCTACACCACCAATTACGATCGCTGGCTGGAAGCGGCGCATGAAGCGCACGGCGTACCCTATTATAAAGTGGCAAACGCCGCGGACCTGGTTTCTCTCACTGAAGATAAGCGTCACATCATCAAGCTGCACGGTGATTTTGATGATGACACCTCAATCGTGCTCGATGAGAGCAGCTATTTTGAACGCCTCTATTTTGATTCGCCGCTCGACATCAAACTGACTCACGATGTGATGGGCAACTCAGTACTGTTTGTCGGCTACAGCATAAGTGATTTCAATATTCGCCTGCTGTTTTACCGTCTGACCAAGATGTGGGGCCGCACCGGGCTGGCAACCGCCCGGCCAAAATCGTACCTGTTCACTAACCGGAACAACCCGGTGGCCAAAGAGGTGCTGGGGCAGTGGGGGATTGAGGTGATCGTCTCGGAAGAGGACGATCCCCGTAAGGCATTGGCGATGTTTCTTGAAGAGCTGCTGGTGTAGCCGCCGGCCCTCGCGGCGGAGAATGCGTCAGGAAAAATGAAAAAAGCCTGTGCCAGGTTAAGGTTAGCCCGTGCACAACCGATAAACTCTATTCTCTGCTGGCAAAGCAGGATCGGCATGATATACTGTATGCATACACAGTACCTGAGGGCGAGAAGATGGCTGTTGAAACAAAATTTGTAGTAGTCAGAAAGGGTGAAGAGAAGATGACGTTTGCCAATAAGAAAGAGGCCGATGCCTACGACAAAATGCTCGATATGGCCGAAGCCTTCACCGACTGGCTGTTACAGCATCAACCTGCACTGGATGAATCTCAGGCGGAAACGCTGGGCCTGCTGATTGCAGAGCAAAAAGATGCGGTTCAGCATATTCTGCGCACCAGCAAACTGCCGGAAGCGGCAGCAGCACCCGTCTCTCAGCCAGAAGCTGTCTCAGACGATAGCGCGGATGAGTCGCAGGAAGAGCCTGCTGCAAAGAAAGTACGCGCCGTTAAAGCTGCGTAATCTCAACAGCGCCGGAAGCGAACCTTCCGGCGTTGCTGTTTCTGAATAGCGGTTTGAGCTGTTCTCCTGCTAACTTTTTTACAGATAGTCTTCCTTCCACTCTTTTACCCTGCATAACGGGCTCTGACGCTCAACAGAACGATTTCACACATTAAGGGCTTTTCGTCCGATAAATCAAAACATTGTGATCAGTGACAAAAGCGTTCAAAGCGGTGTGTTTTTAGTCGCTAAATGGCAGTTAATGAACACTGCAGTCCATTAGTCGCTTTTTCAGACGACCTTCCTCGCATGACCATCTTCCTCCCATAACGTGAGTTTTCATTCCACTGAGCGTCATACCCCTTTTGCTGCCCGGAACCGCACCCCCGGCTTTAATACTGGTCTCGTCCGGCGGGTATCGCCACACGCAGGATGCCTGGGTGACTGAACTCAACACGGTAGTCACTTTTTAAGTTAATAAGAGGATTTCGATCGCTGTCACGCTTTTTGCCCTGACAGATTGAGGTCACGACTAAAACTGATAGAGTTCCCGAACTGGATTGTTACTGCTTAGGCAGGCAAAACCTGACTTCTGGCCTCTGTCGGATGTCAGGTTTTTTTGTTTCTGGGGTTCCGATGAAAATCGCCAAAATTCTTAATAACAACGTGGTGATGGTTCAGGATGAGCAGGGACGCGAACAGGTCGTGATGGGGCGTGGACTGGCTTTCCAGAAGCGCATCGGTGACAGTCTCAACGCTGCGCACATTGAGAAGGTATTTGCGCTGCAAAGTGATCTGCTGGTACGTCGTCTGGAGGAGTTGTTACACCAGATCCCTCCTGAAGTGATGACCACCTGCGACCGCATTATTGATCTGGCAACACAACGTCTGGGGACATTGCAGGAGAGCCTGTATATCACGTTGACCGACCACTGCTACTTTGCCATTGAAAGGCAGAAAAAAGGTCTGGCAATTAAAAATGTGTTGCTGTGGGATATCAAACGCCTCTACCCCAAAGAGTTCGAACTGGGTCAGGAGGCCAGGGCTATCATTTCACGTCGTCTGAATGTCGAACTCGCGGAGGATGAAGCCGGCTTTATCGCGCTACATCTGGTGACGGCGCAGCTCAATAATGAAATGCCGGAAGTGATGCATGTCACCCGGGTTATGCAGGAGATTCTGCAACTGGTGAAGTATCAACTGCAGCTGGAGTACATCGAATCGTCGCTGAGTTACCAGCGTTTTGTCACTCATCTGAAGTTTTTTGCTCAGCGGATGCTGACGCGTACCGTGGTGAACGATGACGATGTATCGCTGCATACAGCCGTAAAAGATAACTATCCCAAAGCCTGGAAATGTGCGGTGAAAATCGCGCAGCATCTGCAACAAAGCTATCAGCGTGAGCTGACCGCGGAAGAGATTATGTTTCTCGCCATTAACATCGAACGGGTGAGAAAAGAGGGGCAATAAGCTCTATAAACCGGATTGTTACTGCTTAACGCAGGCAAAACCTGAGCGCGAACTCTGAAAGGAGGACGTTCTCAGGTTTTTTTCATTTTTGGCTCAGTTAACTGATGTCCGCAGGCATCGGTTGTAAGGAAATCGAGATGGAATATCACACGCTGGCACAAGATATCCTCAGCCATATTGGTGGCCGGGAGAACATCGTAAGTCTGGTTCATTGTGCCACCCGGTTACGCTTCAAACTGAAAGACAACCATAAAGCCGATGCTGAAGGACTGAAGAAAAATCCGGGCGTTATTATGGTCGTTGAAAGCGGCGGGCAGTTTCAGGTGGTGATTGGCAACCACGTTCATGATGTCTGGCAGGCTGTGCGTAGTGAAGCGGGGCTGGCTGATGAGCTTTCTGCAGCAACAGAAGGGGAAAAGACCGGGGGTAATGTTTTCAACCATCTGATCGACATTGTGTCAGGCATTTTTACCCCGTTTATCGGCATTCTCGCCGCCTCAGGGATCCTAAAAGGTTTACTGGCGCTGGCCGTGGTCTGTGGCTGGCTTTCTGTTGAAAGTGGAACGTATAAAATCTGGTTTGCAGCCAGTGATGCCCTGTTTTTCTTCTTTCCTCTGGTGCTGGGCTACACCGCCGGGAAGAAATTTGGCGGCAATCCCTTTATTACCATGGTGATTGGTGGGGCGCTGACCCACCCGACGATGATTGCAGCTTTTAATGCCAGCCAGCAGTCAGGTGAAATGACGGACGCGTTTCTTGGCATCCCTGTAACCTGGTTTAATTACAGTGCGTCCGTTATCCCGATTATTCTCGCCGCGTGGGTAAGTTGCTGGCTGGAAAAGCAGAGCAGCCGGCGACTTCCCGCCTCCATGAAAAACTTCTTTGCGCCACTGATCTGTCTGAGCGTCACCGTGCCGCTGACCTTCCTGGTGATTGGCCCACTGGCCACGGGCTTAAGTCAGATACTGGCGAACGGCTACCAGTGGATTTATGCGCTGGCACCCTGGCTGGCTGGTGCTGCCCTGGGCGCGTTGTGGCAGGTCTGTGTGATTTTTGGTTTGCACTGGGGACTGGTGCCACTGATGATCAACAATCTTGCCGTACTGGGGCATGACTCAATGCTGCCTATGCTGTTGCCTGCTGTCATGGGCCAGGTTGGCGCGGCGCTGGGGGTGTTTCTGCGCAGTCGGGATGCACGACAGAAGATGCTGGCGGGTTCATCCGTGACCGCAGGGATCTTTGGTATCACTGAACCGGCTGTCTATGGCGTTAATCTGCCGCTGCGCCGTCCCTTTATCTTTGGCTGCGTGGCGGGCGCTATTGGCGGTGCCATTGTCGGCCTCAGCAGCACCCACGTTTATTCATTTGGTTTTGCCAACATCTTTACCATCGCACAGATGATCCCACCTAGCGGTGTGGATTCCACGTTATGGGGCGGTATTGCCGGGACGCTACTCGGGCTGATACTGGGTTGCGGCATGACGCTGGTAGCCGGTATGCCCCGAAACACGGCGCCAGACGCAGCGTTCCCGATTACCCCTGGCGAAGATGACATTCTGTCACCGATGACAGGCACCGTTTTGGGGCTTGGTCAGATTCCCGATCCAACCTTCGCCAGTGGCCTGCTGGGACAGGGTGTGGCCATCATCCCTTCCGACAACAAAGTGATTGCGCCTTTTGCGGGTGAGGTGGCCTCCCTGTTTCAGACCCGACACGCCATAGGGCTGCTGAGTCACAGCGGGATTAAGCTGTTGATCCATGTGGGTATCGATACCGTCAGGCTCGACGGCAAACCTTTCACGGCACATGTAAAAGTGGGCGACGCGTTCAGGGCCGGCGATCTGCTGCTGGAGTTCGATCGTCAGGCCATTCTCGATGCCGGATATGACCTGGCAACACCGATCATTATCACTAACAGCGATGAGTATCCTGAGGTGATGACTGTTGCAGGGACCGCGGTCACTGCAGGTACGCCTTTACTCAGCGTCACTCGTCAATAAAAGGAGAACAGGATGAAAACTTTCCCGGATTCATTTTTATGGGGCGGTGCTGTTGCCGCTAATCAGGTTGAAGGCGCATGGCGAGAAGAGGGCAAAGGCCTCTCAACCTCAGACGTTCAGCCACAGGGAATCTTTGGCCCGGTATCGGAGCGCGTTGAGGGCAGCCAAAGCCTCAAAGACATCGCGATCGACTTTTACCACCGCTATCCGGACGATATCAGGCTGTTTGCAGAGATGGGGTTCAGCTGTCTGCGGGTTTCAATCGCATGGACGCGCATCTTCCCGAACGGTGACGAGCAACAGCCCAACGAGGCTGGTCTGGCCTTTTATGACCGGTTATTCGATGAGCTGGCCGCACATCATATCACCCCACTTGTTACGTTGTCACACTATGAGATGCCCTGGCACCTGGTGAAGCAGTATGGTGGCTGGGGTAACCGTCAGGTGATTGGCTTCTTTGAGCATTATGCCCGTACGGTGTTTGCCCGCTACCGGCAGAAAGTCAGACTCTGGCTGACCTTTAACGAAATTAACATGTCGCTTCACGCGCCAATGACCGGTGTGGGTCTGCCGGGAACCAGCAGCAAAGCTGAGGTGTATCAGGCAATTCATCATCAACTGGTCGCCAGTGCGCTGGCGGTGAAAGCCTGTCGCGAGATTAACCCGAATGCCAGCATTGGCAATATGCTGCTGGGAGGGCTGGTCTATCCACTCAGTTGTAAGCCTGATGATGTGCTGGAAGCGCTGCAGGAGAACCGGAAATGGCAATTTTTTGGCGATGTTCAGTGCCGTGGTGTTTATCCGGGCTATATGTTGCGGTTCTTTCGTGAGAATAATATTCAGCTGGATATCACGGATACCGATCGTCAGATACTCCAGTCGACCGTCGATTTTATCTCGTTCAGCTATTACATGTCCGGTTGCGTGACCGCCGATGAAGCACTGAATCAGCAGATGCGGGGTAACATTCTGAGTATGGTGCCAAATCCTCACCTGCAGAGTTCTGAATGGGGCTGGCAGATTGACCCGGTGGGCTTGCGGACCTTACTGAATCTGCTGTGGGATCGTTATCAGAAGCCGCTTTTTATTGTTGAGAACGGACTGGGCGCCAAAGACATACCGGATGCAACGGGCGTCGTGCAGGATGATTATCGCATCAGCTACCTCAACGATCATCTGGTTCAGGTGCGTGAGGCCATTGACGATGGCGTGGAGGTCATGGGTTATACCAGCTGGGGGCCAATCGATCTTGTCAGCGCATCAAAAGCCGAATTGTCTAAGCGTTACGGTTTTATTTATGTTGACCGCGATGATACCGGGGAAGGTTCGCTGGCCCGCAGCCGGAAGAAAAGCTTTTACTGGTATAAAGAGGTCATTGCGACCAACGGGGCTTCACTTAAAGAGTAATTCCCGCACTCAGGAGTACATCACAACGATCGCGATGTACTCCCGGTTAGCAGTTAAAACAGCCTGGCTCAGGGCGTCTCGCGGGTGTTAACCTGATAGCGGGTACTCCTGCCTCCGCCTTCGAGCCGGTAAAGGCAGCCTTTTTCAACCAGATCGGCCAGATGACGGGTCGCGGTGGCTTTACTCACTTTGGCGACCTTCTGATACTGGCTGGCGCTGATCCCCAGTTCGAAACCCTGCTCGCCGCCATCCAGCAGCCGGTTCAGCACTTTCACCTGTTCCGGACTCAATCCCATCCCCTGATGCCGCAGCCAGAAACGCGCTTTAATCTGAGTGCGATCGATGACGTTCATCGCCTGTTGCAGACTCTCATCCAGGATATCAAGAAACCACACCAGCCAGTGGGTGATATCCAGGCCGCCTTTCTGCGTCTGCTCAAGGATGCGGTAATAACCGGCACGCTGCGTCAGAATGGCGGGTGACATGGCATACAGCCGGATGCTCTGACTGTCGGCCTGCGCCAGCGCCAGATCGGTTAACGCACGCGTGATACGACCATTACCATCATCAAAAGGGTGCAGGGTGACAAACCAGAGGTGGCAGATGGCGGCGCGCAGCAACGGGTCCAGCATCACATCATGCTGACTGCTGTTGAACCACTCAATAAACTGCGCCAGCTGCGGCTCCAGTCCCTGTCGCGGCGGCGCTTCAAAATGCACCGTGGGACGATCGATGCGACCTGAGATGACCTGCATCGGCTCACTGCCGCGCAGCGTGCCGACGCTCAGGCGCTGCACCGTCCACTCATCGGCCGGGAAAAGCCAGCGATGCCACTGACAGAGACGCTCAGGCGTCAGCGGCTGGCTGCGGTTGTTGATGGCATCGAGCATCATGGCAGCCAGGCCTTCTGAACGATCGGAGACCGGATAGGGCTGCTCTTCCGTCACGCCTAACCGACGCGCCAGCGATGAGCGGACCGATTGCACGTTGACCCGCTCCTCTTCAATCGCGGAAGAGGAGAGGATATTGCTGAGCAGGGTATCCAGCGTCTGGGTTTCACTGTCTGAATGCAGGCTGGCACGGCCCAACAGCAATCCGCGCTGCTGCTGCAGATGGCGCAGGCGCGGTAACAGCACTGCGTCCTGCCACTGAAAATGGGGCCAGTCCGGCTGTTGCCAGATCCAGGTAACGCTCATAATCGGCTCACGCTAAGGGTGGATGAGCCGAATAAAAGAGGTTATTCGGCTCACGGAATGAGTCGATAATAGCGAATATTTGGCTCACAGGCTAATCACGCGGAATTATGGGCAAAAAAAAGGACCCGAAGGTCCTGTTTGCTTAGCGGGAGAACTGCATAAAGGTGTCTGAATAGTAGTGAACGATCCAGGCGACATACGCCAGCCAGACAACCATCCCGACAGCTAATCCTGATTTACCGATCATTGTTCTATCTCCACTGCGATAAGGGGGCTACAGCAACTGTTGACATAAACTGACAGTAATGGCGGGCACCAGTATTGTTGCAGATCAAAAAAAGGCCGTTCATGCGCAGCGCCATAATCCCTTTGCGATCAACTTCCCGTAATCACGCGCTGTGAGACCCCCATCACGGCGGGGAAATGGCCATTAAAGTTCAAAAAAACGCCGCCGATAGATGATCTCAGGAGCACCATAACTACAAGGAGGTATTGAGCCAGGTAAATTTCAGGGGAAGCACTATGGTCAGTCAGTTAACACATAAGAAAAGAATGAGTACCCGTGCCCAGATGCTGATCATGGGTGGTTTAACGATAGTGCTGGGATTTACCGTGACGATTGGGGTTCTCAGCTGGCAATCCGGTAAAGAGCAGAAGGCGCTGGCCGAACAATATCTGCAGCAGATTGCGCAGAGCCGTGCCTTACA
The DNA here is from genome assembly GCF_025910055.1 of Pantoea sp. JV6. Lineage (NCBI taxonomy): Bacteria > Pseudomonadati > Pseudomonadota > Gammaproteobacteria > Enterobacterales > Erwiniaceae > Pantoea > Pantoea sp. JV6. Next base: position 552,535 of record NZ_JAPCIM010000003.1, read on the forward strand.
GGTACAGCAGGAATTGAGCCATGCACGTGATGTCGCGAGTCACCTTGGACAAAGTCTGATTGCCTTGCCCCACGCTGGTATTACCGATCGCAAAGCGGCCGATAAGGTGATGGAGTATGCGCTGCGTGCTAACCCTGACTATCTGTCGATGTCAGTGATATTTGAACAGAATGCGTTTGATGGCCGTGATACCGAGTTCGCTTCACAGCCGGGTCAGGCACCGCAGGGCCGTTATGCCTTTTTTGTCGATCGTGACGCGTCAGGTACTTACGCGATGCATCCGCTGCTCTCCTATCTGACACCGGGTCAGGGCGATTACTATCTGATCCCGCAAAAAACACAAAAAGATACGCTCACAGAACCCTATAGCTATGCCTATAACGGCGTGCCAACATTGCTCACCTCCGTCGCCGCCGCGATTATCGATCAGGGCACACTAAAGGCGATTGTTACCTCTGACATTTCACTGGCATCACTGCAACAGAAAGTGAATCAGATCAAACCCTGGCAGGGAAGCGGCTATGCGCTGCTGCTTTCTCACGGCGGGAATGTGGTCTCTTCGCCGGTGAAAGATGAAGCCGGGAAGCCCTGGAAAGGCGAAAAAGAGGGTTTTACGTCAAAAGTCGTCCAGCGATTTGATGCCGTGCTGGGTGAAGACGCTTTAGTCACCTGGCAGCCGGTGATGATAGGTAACAGCGACAAACCCTGGTATCTGGGCGTGGTGGCGCCGGTCAGTCAGGTGATGGCCGCCTCAAACCGGCAGCTGATGTGGGCGGTGATCCTGATGGTCGTGAGCGTTCTGCTGGTCGGGACGGTGCTGGGCATGCTGTTCAGCCGTAAAGTGCTGCGTCCGATTGGTGGCGAGCCGGCTGAAGCGGCGCATATTGCGCTGGCCGTCGCCGATGGCAAGCTGGATAACGCGATTGTGGTGAAAAACGGCGATCGCAGCAGCCTCTTTTTCGCCCTGGATACCATGCAAAGCCAGCTCCGGCAGATTGTCGGGCAGATTAAAGATTCCAGTGAATCAGTACGCCAGGGGGCGGGTGAAATTGCCAGCGGAAACCTCAATCTGGCGTCACGCACCGAACAACAGGCCGCCGCGCTGGAGCAGACCGCAGCCAGCATGGAGCAGATCAGCGCCACGATTCGCCTGAATGCCGATAACGCGCAGCAGGCGACCAGCCTGACTGAAAACGCTACCCACATCGCCAGTCGTGGTGCCTCGCTGGTGGGTGAGGTGGTGCAGACCATGGCGCAGATCGATGACAGTTCGAAAAAGATCGGCGACATTACCACCATGATTAACAGTATCGCCTTCCAGACCAATATTCTGGCGCTGAACGCGGCGGTGGAGGCTGCACGCGCCGGTGAGCAGGGACGCGGTTTTGCCGTGGTGGCTTCTGAAGTGCGTAATCTGGCCCAGCGCAGCGCGAACGCGGTGAAAGAGATCGGCGCACTGATTGAAGAGTCGAGCGTGCGGGTCGAGAGCGGCGTCCGGCTGGTAAACGATGCCGGTAAAACCATGCAGGAGATGATGCAGGCGGTGAATTCGGTGCAGGAGATTATCGGTGAGATTGTTACAGCATCAAGCGAACAGGCGCGTGGCATCAGCCAGGTAACGATTGCCGTCAATGAAATGGATGGCGTCACCCAGCAGAATGCCGCGCTGGTGCAGCAGATGTCGGCTGCCGCCAGTTCGCTGGAGGATCAGGCGCAGCAGCTGTCACAGACGGTAGAGCAGTTTCATCTGGCGTAAGCAGGCGTATGTTTCCTGATCCAGACTCTGCTTCACAAAATAAAAAACCCGCCGCTGGCGCAATGCTGATCAGTTAAGATTAGATTTGTAAAGGCTGTCACGGTTAAACGTGACAGCCTTTTTTTCCGGGCGAGCGAGCCGCAGTGCGGGCCAGCGCACCTCTGCTGCTGCCGGGCCGTCCTCGCGCCGCTCACGCGGT
>NZ_JAPCIM010000030.1:0-1282 GCF_025910055.1 Pantoea sp. JV6
AGACGGTGAGCACGTCTTTACGGCATCGGTAACCAACGAAGCGGGCAACAGCAGCGAGGCGAAATTTACCCTGACCGTTGACACCATCGTACCTGTCCTGCCGACCATCACCGGGATGATTGACGATGTAGGCACTGTACAGGGCACGTCTACGACCAGTGGTGGCGTAACGGACGATCCGGCACCGACCTTTACCGGCAAGGCGGAAAAAGGTTCGCTGGTTACGCTGTATGACGGCGACAGCGTGCTGGGCAGCGTTCGGGCGGATGCGCAGGGCAACTGGAGCTATACGCCGACCACCAATATGGTAGACGGCGATCATAGTATCAAAGCCGTTAGCACGGACGCGGCAGGAAACATCTCCGCGCCTGGCGCAGAATGGCCGTTTAAGCTGGATACCAGCACGGCGGCTCCGGAAATCACGAACAACACCGAAGACGAGCTGGCCGGTAACGCCGAGCCGGGTGCGGTGATCGTGATCACCGATCCGGTCAGCGACAGCGTGACCAGCACGGTGGCGGACGCGGACGGCCACTGGAGCATCCAGCCGAATCCGGCGGGCGTGGACGCCAAAGACGTCGTGGTGGAAGCCACCGACGAGGCGGGCAACAGCAACAGCGTTGTGATCGACGGCCCGACAGACAGCACGCCGCCGGATAACCAGACCTCGGGCCTGGTCATCGACAGCATCACCCTGACCGACGACGTCGGTGCGATTACCGGCGAGATCCTGGATGGCAGCGTCACCGACGACGCACGGCCGACCCTTTCCGGCGACGCAACCGCCGACATCGATCACGTCAACATCTATGACAACGGCCAGCTTATCGGCAGCGCAGCTGTCGGCGTGGACGGCAAGTGGAGCTGGACGCCGGAGCAGGATATGGCGGACGGCGCCTCTCACGACCTGACGGTTGCGGCGGTGGACGCGGCGGGTAACGAAGGCCCGCAGGTGAGCGGCACTGATGACGATGGCTGGAGCTTTACCGTCGACACCACTGCGCCGGATACCGACGCCTTTACAGACAGCAGCATCACGCTGACCGATGACGTCGGTCCGGTACGGGGCGAGATCGCCGACGGTGCAACGACTGATGATGCACGCCCGACCTACAGCGGTAGCGTGAGCACGGCAGGAATAGCGCAGGGTGTGGTCAGCGTCAATATCTACGACAGTGGCAAGCTGATCGGCAGCGCAGCGGTAGAGGCGGACGGCAAGTGGAGCTGGACGCCGGACAGCGCGATGAGCAGCGGGGCGCACGCCCTGACGGTCGCGGCGGTA
>NZ_JAPCIM010000031.1:0-1209 GCF_025910055.1 Pantoea sp. JV6
CCTTTCGCATCCAGCAGCTGACCCTTGACGCAGCTGCCGGAGCCGTCTCCGCTCGCCGACTGCCACACCACGATGGCGCCGCCGTCCGGCAGGCTGGCTACCGACGAGACCGTCTGCGCTCCCGTGGTGGTGGTGTTCACCGTGTACTCGGAGTAGAACGCCGCATCCACGTCAATCACGATACCTTCAATGCCGGTTCCCGAACCGTCCACGTTGTCCGACTGCCACGTCACGTATACGCTGCCGTCCGCGGTCAGCACGGCGTCAAAGATGTGCGTTGCATCCACCGAGTCGCCACCGGTACCCTGGTTGCCGCTCGTGGTGGTGTTCACCAGGAACTCGCGTCCCACCCTGTTATCGTTCGCATCAAAGCGCTGTGCGTAGATGGCCGAGCCATCCCCGTCGCCGCCTTCGGAGCCCCAGATAAGCAGGTAGCCGCCATCATCCAGCGCCACGCCGACCGGCTTATACTGCTTGCCGCTGGTGTAGCTGTTGACGATGAAGTCACCGCTGCCGACCAGCGTCAGCGTTCCGGTGGCGGCATCCACGCGGTAGTGCACTGCGCGGATGTCAGAGTTGCTGGTGCCGCTGTCGCTGCTGTCCCAGAACACCACGATGCTGCCGTCGTTCAGGGTGATAACGTCCGGATAGTTCTGGGAGCTGTCCGTGGTGGTGTTCACCTGGAAGTTCCCCCCCAGTGGCGTGCCGTCTGCGGCAAAAATCTGCCCGACAACCCCGCTGCCGCTGGTGTCACCCGGACCGCTGGTGGCGTTCCACACGGTCACGTACATGCCGCCGTGCGCCGCATCGGTAAAGGCCGCCATTTCCGGCCCGCCGGAGCTGCCCATGCCCTTGCCGGTTGCCACCGTCACTTCGCCCGTCACCGGCTGGTTATCCGCCCCGTAGCTGCGCTGCACGATGCCTGTGCCCTGGTCTTCCCAGCTGATGATGTAGCCGCCGTCGGCGGTTGCCATCGCACCCGGACGGTTCTGTGCACCGCTGTAGGTGGTGTTCACCTGGAACTCGTCGGTCACCGCCTGGCCGTCGGCGCCGTAGCGGCGCGCCATCACGCCGTCGCCGCTGTTGTCCAGTCCGTTAACGTTGGACTCGTAGACAATCAGAAAGCCGCCGTCGGTCAGCGCGATCACCTGCGGGCTGTCCTGATTGTTGGCCGTGCGCTGGTTCACCTGCTGCTCGGTGCCGATTTTA
>NZ_JAPCIM010000033.1:0-938 GCF_025910055.1 Pantoea sp. JV6
GCCAGCTCCGCCACCGCGAACGTCCATACGCCGCTGCTGTTTGCCGTGCTGCTGCCCAGCACCGCGCCCGATTGGTCGCTGATGGTCACCACCGCGCCCGCCGCCGCCGTGCCCTGCAGCTCCGGCGTGCTGTCGTCGGTCAGGCCGCCGTTCAGTACCGCGCCGGTGATGCTTCCCGCATCGTCGTTCGCCTGGTCAATGCTCAGCTCCACGCTGCTGCTGTCCAGCCTGAAGGTTGCGCGCTCGCCGCGGGTTTCGTTCCCCGCCGCGTCCGTCACCTTCACCTGCCAGCTGTGCTCCCCGTCCGTCAGCGTGCCCAGCGCCAGTGTCCAGTTGCCGTCCGCGTCCGCCACCGTGCTGCCTGCCGGCGTGCTGCTGTTGTCCAGATATACCGTCACCGTCGCGCCCGCTTCCGCCGTGCCCTTCAGCACCGGCGCGCGGTCGTCGGTTACCCCGCCGCTGGCGACTTCGCCCTGCACCTCACCCTGGGCGTCCATCAGCGCCGCCACGGCCGCCTCCGGTGCCACGGTGTCCAGCACCACGTTAAACGCGCCGGTCTCCGCCGAGGAAACCCCCGCCGCGTTCACCGCCGTCGCCGTCAGGTCATAGCGGCCGTCCTCGCCCAGCGCCGCCGTGGTAATGCTCCAGCGGCCGTTGTCATCCGCCACGCCCGACCCCGCGTTTACCCGGTTGCCGTCCGCATCCGTGGCCCACACGATGACCGTCAGCCCCGCGCCCGCGGTGCCGTTCAGCGTCAGCGTGCCGTCGTTGGTGAACTGGCCCTTCTGCAGGAAGCCGCTGTCCGCGTCTTCGCCCTGGCTGTAGTCGTCCACCACGTTTTCAATCGCCGGCTGCGCCGGGGCGCTGGTCAGGACGCTGAAGTCCCACGCCGCATCCGCCGTGCCGCTTACCTGCGGGCCTTCATTGCCCGCCGCGTC
>NZ_JAPCIM010000034.1:0-552 GCF_025910055.1 Pantoea sp. JV6
AAAAAATATCAAGCCTCACGAGTGAACACATAATGAAATTCATTATGACGTTTTACAGATGAGCACCGCTTAACTTGTTTAAGCAAATCAAACTTAAATTGAAGAGTTTGATCATGGCTCAGATTGAACGCTGGCGGCAGGCCTAACACATGCAAGTCGGACGGTAGCACAGAGGAGCTTGCTCCTTGGGTGACGAGTGGCGGACGGGTGAGTAATGTCTGGGGATCTGCCCGATAGAGGGGGATAACCACTGGAAACGGTGGCTAATACCGCATAACGTCGCAAGACCAAAGAGGGGGACCTTCGGGCCTCTCACTATCGGATGAACCCAGATGGGATTAGCTAGTAGGCGGGGTAATGGCCCACCTAGGCGACGATCCCTAGCTGGTCTGAGAGGATGACCAGCCACACTGGAACTGAGACACGGTCCAGACTCCTACGGGAGGCAGCAGTGGGGAATATTGCACAATGGGCGCAAGCCTGATGCAGCCATGCCGCGTGTATGAAGAAGGCCTTCGGGTTGTAAAGTACTTTCAGCGGGGAGGAAGGCGA
>NZ_JAPCIM010000035.1:0-511 GCF_025910055.1 Pantoea sp. JV6
TGACGCGCGGCCGACTCTTTCCGGCGACGCAACCGCCGACATCGATCACGTCAATATCTATGACAACGGCGAGTTCGTCGGCAGCGCAGCGGTGGAGGCGGACGGCAAGTGGAGCTGGACGCCGGAGCAGGATATGGCGGACGGCACCTCTCACGACCTGACGGTTGCGGCGGTGGACGCGGCGGGCAATGAGGGCCCGCAGGCAGACGGCGACTGGAGCTTTACCGTTGACACCTCGGTGCCGGATAACCAGACATCGGGTTTGGTGGCGGACAGCATCACACTGACAGATGACGTCGGTCCGGTACAGGGCAAGATTGAAGATGGCTCTGTCACTGACGATGCACGTCCGACCTACTCAGGCACGACTACCGCAGACATCAGTTACGTCAATATCTACGACAGTGGCAAGCTGATCGGCAGCGCAGCGGTAGAGGCGGACGGCAAGTGGAGCTGGACGCCGGACAGCGCGATGAGCAGCGGGGCGCACGCCCTGACGGTCGCGGCGGTG
>NZ_JAPCIM010000036.1:0-498 GCF_025910055.1 Pantoea sp. JV6
TGCCATAGTGCCGCTCATGTCATGCATAACCGTGTCAAAGAACTGAACGGTATCCGCTGGCAATATGACATTCATGGCCGTACCACTGAGAAAGATGACGGGCATACCCGCTGGCGTTATCGCTATGATGGGGAGCATCGCCTGACGGATGTGATCAGCGAGCCACGTGACCGCAATAAGCCGCGCACTAAGGTGAGTTTCCGCTACGATCCGCTGGGACGCCGCATCAGTAAAACCAGCCAGCAGCTGTTGCAGGGCAGGCCGTCTGGCAACGCCGTCACGACGCGCTTTGTGTGGGAAGGCTACCGCCTGCTGCAGGAAATCCACGACGGGATCCCGCTGACCTACGTTTACAGCGACAGCCAGAGCTATGAACCACTGGCGCGTATTGATGGTGTGGAAAGCCCGGAGATTTACTTGTTCCATAATGCGGCCAATGGAATGCCGGAGCTGCTGACTGACGGTGAAGGGCAAAAAGCCTGGGAAGGCATTAACAGC
>NZ_JAPCIM010000037.1:0-386 GCF_025910055.1 Pantoea sp. JV6
TAATACGTCGCAGCACACCGTCGCCGGTATGCTCTGAGGTATTTCAGAAAAAAACAGATAAACGGTATGGTGGAGCTAAGCGGGATCGAACCGCTGACCTCCTGCGTGCAAGGCAGGCGCTCTCCCAGCTGAGCTATAGCCCCATACAGTTACTGCAGAGACCACTACTACCACTCAACCGAGTTACATTCTTCAGGAGAAGGATGCAATTTCTTTTCAGGCAAGGCATGCGGAAGGGACGTTTACTCAGGTAAACGACCGCGCGCATAACGCAGCATGAGAAGAAATTTGGTAGGCCTGAGTGGACTTGAACCACCGACCTCACCCTTATCAGGGGTGCGCTCTAACCACCTGAGCTACAAGCCTGTAGAGGTTTTTTCTGCTCG
>NZ_JAPCIM010000038.1:0-377 GCF_025910055.1 Pantoea sp. JV6
ACCGAGACGCTGTCCCGTCCGTTTGTGCTCACCGCTGAACTGCTGGCCACCGACGCGCGCATCGACCGCCACGCCCTGCTGGGGAAGCCGGTGACGTTTACGCTGCCGACCGACGGGCTGATGAACGCGCTGAGCCCGCGCTACCTCAACGGCAAAATCACCCGGGTGGCGGTGCGCAGCCAGGAGCTGAGCGGCACCCGCTACGCGGTCTATGAGCTGACGGTCGAGCCGGACCTGTGGCCGATGAAGCGCGACCGCAACCTGCGCATCTTCCAGAGCCAGACGGTGCCGCAGATTGTGCAGACGCTGCTGAAGGAGTACGGGGTCAATGTGGAGACGCGCCTGGCGGGCAGCTACCGGGTGTGGGAGTACTGCGT
>NZ_JAPCIM010000039.1:0-305 GCF_025910055.1 Pantoea sp. JV6
TCGGTGACCGAGCCGCTGGCAATCTCGCCGGTGATCGCACCGACGTCGTCCGTCAGGGTGATGCTGTCGATGACCAGGCCTGAGGTCTGGTTATCCGGCGGCGTGCTGTCGCCGGGGCCGTCGATCACAACGCTGTTGCTGTTGCCCGCCTCGTCGGTGGCTTCCACCACGACGTCTTTGGCGTCCACGCCCGCCGGATTCGGCTGGATGCTCCAGTGACCGTCAGCATCCGCCACCGTGCTGGTCACGCTGTCGCTGACCGGATCGGTGATCACGATCACCGCGCCCGGCTCGGCGTTACCGGC